>NZ_QKLI01000001.1:0-583087 GCF_003224255.1 Curtobacterium sp. MCBD17_030
TTTCCTGGCCCTTTCGGGGGTCGGGGCTCGCGTCCACTTTGTGGTTCCCGACAGACGATCGGGAATCAAACTGAATAGTTCAGCTACCCCACCGGTGTGGGGTGTCGATAATCCGTTTTCGGGTTGCAGGCACCAACCCGTTGGTGGGGGATGGCTGGAACCTGTTTGATCCGGAATTGATCGGGTCGATGGTGTTCCGGTGGTCATAGCGAGAGGGAAACGCCCGGTCACATTCCGAACCCGGAAGCTAAGCCTCTCAGCGCCGATGGTACTGCAAGGGGGACCTTGTGGGAGAGTAGGACGCCGCCGGACTTCTTTTCATGAAAACCCCTGACACGGGGAGCATCCGCTCCCCATGTCAGGGGTTTTCTGCATTCCACCCTGCTGTCCATTGCCGCCCGCCAGTCGGGCGGGCGGTCGCGGTAGGATCAGGGCGTCATGACAGCGCCATTCTCTTCTGCCACCGGTTCCGACGTCCGCGTCCGGTTCTGCCCGTCGCCCACCGGGACGCCGCACGTCGGCCTGGTCCGCACCGCCCTGTTCAACTGGGCCTACGCCCGCCACACGGGTGGCAAGCTCGTGTTCCGCATCGAGGACACCGACGCCGCCCGGGACAGCGAGGAGTCCTACGCGCAGATCATCGAGGCACTGCGCTGGCTGCAGCTGGACTGGGACGAGGGCGTCGAGGTCGGCGGACCCCACGGCCCGTACCGTCAGTCCGAGCGGGCCGACATCTACGCGGACGGCATCGCGCAGCTCACCGCAGCGGGGCACGTCTACGAGTCGTACGTCACTCCGGAGGAGATGGAAGCCCGCAACCTCGCGAACGGTCGTGACCCGAAGCAGGGCTACGACAACCACGAGCGCGACCTCACGGACGCCCAGCGCCAGGCGTTCCGGGACGAGGGCCGCGCGCCGGCGCTGCGCCTGCGCGTACCGGACCGCGATCTCAGCTTCCAGGACCTGGTCCGCGGTGACATCACCTTCCCACAGGGGTCCTTCCCGGACTTCGTCGTGGTGCGTCCGAACGGCAAGCCGCTCTACACGTTCACGAACCCCCTCGACGACGCTCTGATGGGGATCACCCACGTCCTCCGTGGCGAGGACCTGCTGTCGTCGACGCCGCGGCAGATCGCGCTGTACGAGGCGCTCCACGAGATCGGTCTCGCTCGGTTCATCCCGCAGTTCGGCCACCTGCCGTACGTGATGGGGGAGGGCAACAAGAAGCTCTCGAAGCGGGATCCCGAGTCGAACCTGTTCCACCACCGGTCGAACGGCATGGTGCCCGAAGGACTCGTGAACTACCTGGCGCTGCTCGGGTGGTCGATCGGCCCCGACCGCGACGTCTTCTCGATCGCCGAGATGATCGCGGCGTTCGAGGTCACGGACGTGAACCCGAACCCGGCGCGCTTCGACCACAAGAAGGCCGAGTCGATCAACGGCGACCACATCCGCCTGCTCGATCCCGCCGACTTCCGCGGCCGGCTCCAGCCCTACCTCACGGAGTTCCTCGACGAGCCGGCTACGGCCGAGCAGGAGCGCGTGCTCGAGCTCGCGGCCCCGCTGGTCCAGGAGCGCATGCAGCTGCTCAGCGAGGCACCCGCGATGCTCGGCTTCCTGTTCACCTCCGACGACGACCTGGTGGTCGAGGACGACGCCCTCGGATCCCTCAAGGGCGACCCGGCCCCGGTCCTCCAGGCCGGCATCACCGCTCTCGAGCAGCTCGACGACTGGTCGACGGCCGCCATCGAGCAGTCGCTCCGGACGGCGCTCATCGACGGCCTCGAGCTGAAGCCCCGGGTGGCGTTCGGTCCGCTGCGCGTGGCGGTGTCCGGTCGTCGGATCAGCCCGCCGCTCTTCGAGTCGATGGAGATCCTCGGCAAGCAGTCCACGCTCGCGCGGCTCCGTTCCCTCGCGGCACGCTGACGTCCGTGGTCGACGTCGTCGTCATCGGCGCGGGTCCCGCGGGGCTCAGCGCTGCGCTGAACCTGGTGCGCGCGAGACGCACGGTGCTGCTCCTCGACGCGAACCGCCCGCGGAACGCCGCGACCCTCCGGTCGCACGGGTTCATCACGCGGGACGGCATCTCGCCCCTCGAGCTGCGGAAGCTCGGGCGGGACGAGGTCGCCGGGTACCCGGAGGCGACGGTCACGCAGGCCGTCGTCGACCGGGTCTGGCAAACCGACGGCGCCTGGAACGTGCACGGCACCTGGCGTGGCGCCGAGGTGGCGGCCACCGCCCGCGCCGTGGTGATCGCCACGGGCCTCCGTGAGTCGTTCCCCGCGCTGCCGTCGCTCCGGGCGTTCTACGGCACCGATGTCCACAGCTGCGTGGAGTGCGACGGGTACGACAAGGCCGGAGCGCCGCTGGCGTTCATCGGTGAGACCGAGGACGTCGTCGACCGCGCTCTGCTCGTCGGGTCGTGGACCGACGACCTCGTCGTCTTCACGAACGGGGTGGCTCCGCTGT
This sequence comes from Curtobacterium sp. MCBD17_030, assembly GCF_003224255.1. NCBI lineage: Bacteria > Bacillati > Actinomycetota > Actinomycetes > Micrococcales > Microbacteriaceae > Curtobacterium > Curtobacterium sp. MCBD17_030. Next base: position 2,470 of record NZ_QKLI01000001.1, read on the forward strand.
CCGAGACCGGCCGGGCACGCCTGGCCGCGGCCGGCATCGGCATCGACGAGCGTCCGGTGGCGGACCTGGTGGGGGACCGGAGCGGCATGACCGGGGTGCGGCTGGCGGACGGGGACGTGGTACCGCGTTCGGGTGCCTTCGTCCGGCCGGAGTGGCACGCGGACCTGGACTGGGTCGACGCGGACCTCGACCGCGACGAGCTGGGCTTCGTGCGGGTGGACCGGCTCGGTCGGTCGAACCTCCCCGGACTGTACGCGGTCGGGGACGTCACCCCGCCGGGGCCCGAGCAGCTCATCGTCGCGGCCGGACACGGTGCGTCGACCGCGGCGGCCGTGCACCGTGACCTGGTCGGTGGTCTCGGAGACCTCCGGGATGCTGTACAGTAGTTGATCGTGCCCCGGACAACGGGGCGCAGGGCTGCAAGGCCTTTGGGGTATGGTGTAATTGGCAACACAGCGGTTTCTGGTACCGTCGTTCTTGGTTCGAGTCCAGGTACCCCAGCAGTTGGACACACGAAAGCCCCCGGGAGACCGGGGGCTTTCGTCGTCTCGGGGCGGCCCGCTCGGGGTCGCGCGCACCGGCTCCGGCTCCCCGACTGTGGGCTATCGTCGTCGGACGAGGGTGGACACCGCGCCGCCACGCCCGGACACCGTTCGGGCGCGCCACGAGCAGGGGGCCCCATGATCATCTTCGGCAGCCGCACACGTTCCGCCCTCGCCGGGGTGCTGTTCTTCGCCTGCACCCTCTGCGGGTCGACCGCAGCGCAGCGCCTGCACCGACTGCGGACCTGGTTCACGCTGTTCTTCGTGCCGGTGTTCCCGTTCGGGCACGGACGGTACGTGCTGCAGTGCGCGTACTGCGGCGGCCAGTCCTCGATGCCCCGTGAGGGTGCCGAGCGCTTCATCGCCGACAGCGAGCGTGCCCAGCAGGCGCACCTGGCGCAGGAGACCCTGCCGCCGACAGGCGCCTGATGCGCCGGCAGCCGCAGGTGGCTGGAGCACTTCGACGGCTGTGTAACGCTCCGGTCACGGTGCTGGTGCAACCGGTTGCACGACCCCCGTCCGGGGCGTAGCGTCCTCGCTCAGCAGGCAGCGTCGCCTGCTCCAGTGCAGCGTCGCCGGGCACGGTCCGGCGACGCTCCTGGTGATCTCGATGAGGAGACAACGCTGTGAAGAACACACGTGCGAAGGGCCGCGTGGCCTCGATCGCAGGGATCGCGGTCGTCGGCCTGCTGCTCGCGAGCTGCTCGAGCGGGAGTTCGGCCTCGGACGACGCGAAGGGCGGCCAGGACAGCCGCGGGCCGATCACCTACGTGCAGGGCAAGGACAACTCGAACGTCGTCCGCCCGCTGATCGCCAAGTGGAACAAGGCCCACCCGGACGAGAAGGTCACCTTCAAGGAGCAGTCCGACCAGGCAGACCAGCAGCACGACGACCTGGTGCAGCACTTCCAGGCGAAGGACGACAACTACGACGTGGTCGACGTCGACGTGGTGTGGACCGCCGAGTTCGCCGCGAAGAGCTGGCTCACGCCGCTCACCGGCGACATGGCGATCGACACGTCGAAGCTCCTGCCGTCGACGGTCAAGACCGCGACGTACAACGACACGCTCTACGCGGCACCACAGACCTCCGACGGCGCCCTGCTGTACTACCGCAAGGACCTCGTGAAGACCCCGCCGACGACGTGGGACGAGATGATGCAGGACTGCTCGATCGCGAAGGACGCCGGCATCGGCTGCTACGCGGGGCAGTTCGCGAAGTACGAGGGGCTGACCGTCAACGCCTCCGAGGCGATCAACGGCGCGGGCGGCGCGGTCCTCAACGGCAGCGGCAAGCCGGACGTCGACACCTCCGACGCGAAGGCCGGCCTGCAGAAGCTCGTCGACGCCTTCGAGAACGGCAACATCCCGAAGGAAGCGATCACCTACCAGGAGGAGCAGGGCCGTCAGGCGTTCGAGGACGGCAAGCTCCTGTTCCTGCGCAACTGGCCGTACGTGTACAGCCTCGCGAAGACCGACGGCTCCAGCAAGGTGAAGGACACCTTCGGCATCGCCCCGATCCCGGGGGCCGACGGCGTCGGCGCCTCGACCCTCGGTGGTCACAACGCCGCGATCAGCGTCTACTCGAAGCACAAGGCCACCGCGCACGACTTCCTCGAGTTCCTCATCTCCAACGACACGCAGAAGTTCTTCGCGACCCAGGGCTCGCTCGCCCCGGTCGTCGGTGACCTGTACACGGACGAGGAGCTCACGGCGAAGCTGCCGTACCTCCCGACGCTCCTCGAGTCGATCAAGTCCGCGGAGCCGCGTCCGGTGACGCCGTTCTACCCGGCCGTGACCAAGGCGATCCAGGACAACACCTACGCCGCGCTCAAGGGGTCCAAGTCCGTCGACGCCGCCATGCAGGACATGCAGGCGGCCCTCACGTCGGCGACCGACGGCGGCAACTGACACCGAGGGCGGCTCAGGCCGCCCGCTGACGGGAGGGTCGTGGTCACGCGACCACGGTCCTCCCGTCCTCCCTCTGTGCGTTCCCGACACCGGCAAGGAGGCCGTGACGTGTCAGCAGCAACCGAGATCCCCGCAGCGATCCCCGAACCCCAGGGGATGGAGCCGCCGAAGCGGCGCAAGGGCGGGCTCAACGCCGACCACGGTCGGTGGGCCGTGTACCTCATCGGCCCCACGCTCGTGCTCCTGGCGATCGTCATCGGCTACCCGGTCGTCAGTGCGGTCATCCAGTCGTTCCAACTCGACCAGGGACTGGACAAGGCCACCGGCCTGTTCGTCGAGGGCGGCTTCGCCGGCGTCACGAACTACGTGCACTGGCTCGGACAGCAGTGCGGCACCGCCGCCTGCCCGCCCGGCAACCTCGGCTCCCAGTTCTGGACGGCGTTCGGCAACACGTTCTTCTTCACGGTCGTGACCGTGGCGCTCGAGACCGTCATCGGGCTCTGGATGGCCATCATCATGAACCGCGACTTCAAGGGCCGCGCCCTCGTCCGTGCCGCGATCCTCATCCCGTGGGCCATCCCGACCGCCGTCACCGCGAAGCTCTGGTACTTCATCTTCGACGCGAACGGTGTGCTCAACCACGTCATCGGCCACCAGGTCCTCTGGTTCTCCGACGAGTGGGCCTCCCGCTTCGCCATCATCATCGCCGACACCTGGAAGACCACGCCGTTCATGGCGCTGCTCATCCTCGCCGGGTTGCAGCTGATCCCGGACGAGGTCTACGAGGCCGGGAAGATGGACGGCGCCTCGACCATGCAGCGGTTCGTCAACATCACCCTGCCGCTCGTGAAGCCGGCGCTGATGGTCGCGATCCTGTTCCGCGTGCTCGACGCCCTCCGGATCTACGACCTCATCGCGATCATGACCGGTGGTGGTGGTGGTTCCGGGAACGCCACCGTCTCGCTGTCCGTGCTGGTCGTCGACCAGATCCGGCAGGGCTTCAACTCCGCCTCGGCACTGTCCACCATCACGTTCGTGGTCATCTTCGTCGTCGCGTTCATCTTCGTCCGGTTCCTCGGCGCGAACGTCGTGCAGACCCAGGCAGCACAGCAGAAGGGCGAGCTCAAGTGACCCTCGCAGCAGACCGTCTCCACATTCCCGCCGAACGTGCTGGCGCACGCGGCGATGTCCGGGTGAAGCGCCACGCGGGGCCGAAGCTCCGCACCGGCATCCAGGCCGCCGTCATCGCCTTGTGGTGCCTCCTGCCGTTCTACTGGATGATCGTCACGTCCTTCCGCGACGTCGGCTACACGTTCGACCCGACGCCGTTCTTCACCCATGTGACGCTCGACAACTACGCGACGGCGTTCTCGACGGCGCTCGGCAACCACCTCGGACGCGCGCTGCTCAACAGTGTGTTCATCGGTGCCGTCGTCACGATCATCGCCCTGCTCGTCGGCACGACCGCCGCCTACGCGCTGGCCCGGCTCGAGTTCCGCGGCAAGTCCCTGATCGCCGGCGCGATCCTCGCCGCGTCGATGTTCCCGGGCGTCGCGCTGATCTCGCCGCTGTTCCAGCTGTTCACCGACATCGGGTGGATGGGCAGCTACCAGGCGCTGATCCTGCCGAGCATCTCGTTCGTGCTGCCACTGACGGTCTACACGCTGGCGTCGTTCTTCCGGGAGATGCCGTGGGACCTCGAGGAGGCCGCCCGCATCGACGGTTGCACCCGCGTCCAGGCGTTCCGACGGATCATCCTGCCGCTGGCCGCACCGGCCGTGTTCACGACCGCGATCCTGGCGTTCATCTCGTCCTGGAACGAGTACCTCATCTCGTCCCAGCTCTCGAGCGACGCCACCCAGCCGGTCACGGTCGCGATCGCGTCCTTCGCCGGGTCGCAGCCGCACCAGGAGCCGTACACCGCGGTGATGGCGGCGGGCACGATCGTCACGATCCCGCTCGTCATCCTGGTGCTCGTGTTCCAGCGACGCATCGTGGCCGGTCTCACCGCCGGTGGCGTGAAGGGCTGACCGTGGCACAGCGCGCACCGCTCCGGCCCACGTCACGGATCGAGGAGGCCATCGGGTTCGTCGGGTGCTTCGGGCTGCTGTTCTTCGGCGTCACCGTCTTCTGCGAGCTCACCGGGCGGCCCGCGCTCGGGTGGGCCCTCACGCTGCTCGGGACCGTCGTGGCCATCGTCTTCCTGGACCGGTGGCGACGACGGGTGCTCCGGCGGACCGACACCGCTGCCCAGCCGGACCAGCCGGCGGTCGCGACGCGCGCGGCCGGGCGCTGACGGGCCTCCCGGGACGATCCCGTGGGGATCCAGGAGATCGCGCAGGCGACCGGGCTGTCGAAGGCGACGGTCTCGCGAGCGCTCCGCGGTCTGCCGACGGTGGCAGGGACGACGATCGACCAGGTCCGCCGGGTCGCCGACGAGCTCGGGTACGTCCCGAGCTCGGCGGCGGCGGGCCTGGCCACCGGTCGCCAGCGCGCAGTCGGTGTCGTCCTGCCAGTGATCGACCGCTGGTTCACGGCCAAGGCCCTGGGCGGCGTCGACGCTGAACTCCGAGCCGCCGGCTACGACCTCGTCCTCTACAACCTCGGCGGACCGGGGGGTGATCGGCATCGGGCGTTCCGGCGCGCGATGCTGCGACAGCGCGTCGATGCGCTGGTGCTGATGTCGCTGGTCCTCGACGAGACCGAACGTCGCGAGCTGCAGGTCAGCGAGCTGCCGACGATCGTGATCGGCGGGCCGGCGCACGACCTACGGAACGTCGGTGTCGACGACCACGAGGTGGCTGCCCTGGCGGTCGTCCACCTCACCGGACTGGGACACCGCGAGGTCGCCTACGTCGGCGGGCAGGACGAGGCCGGCCTCAGCGTCGCCGTGCCCCACCGACGCCGGGACGGGTTCACCGAGGCCATGGCGCGCGCTGGTGCCGCGGTCCGTCGCGACTGGTACGCCGACGGTCGGTTCTCGTTCGCCGGCGGGGTCGCGGCGGGGACCGCGCTGCTCGACGTCGCGGCCCCGGACCGGCCGACCGCGGTGGTCTGCGCCTCGGACGAGATGGCGCTCGGCGTCGTGGTCGCCGCACACCGGCTCGGGCTCGACGTGCCGCGGGACGTGTCCGTCACCGGCGTCGACGGGCACGAGTACGGCGAGGTCCTCGGCCTCACGACGGTCGCGCAGGACCCGGAGGCGCAGGGTCGCGTGGCCGCACGGGCGGTCGTCCTGGAGGCCCAGGGTGCGTCCCCGGGGCCCCTCGCGCCGTCCGCCGTGCGGCTGGTGGTGCGGCAGACGACCACGCGGCCGTGCCGGTGACCGGGTCGCCCGGCGGGCGAGCGTCCCGCATCGAGCAACCGGTGGCGGGCGTCCCGTGACCGGCATCCGGGGGTCGGCTTCGGCTGGTCGGCGTCGGGGTGGCCGGCGTAGCCTCGGTCGAATGCTGGTCACGAAGCTCGAGCACGCCTGTCTCGTCGTCGAGCAGGACGGCGACCGCCTGGTCATCGACCCCGGCGCCTACACGCGCCCGGTCGAGGTGAGCGGTGTCGTCGCCGTCGTCGTGACCCACGAGCACCCGGACCACGGCACGGCCGAGCAGCTCGACCGGATCCTGGACCGGAACCCGGGCATCCCGGTGTTCGGCCCGGCCGGGGTCGCGTCGGCGCTGGCGGCGGCCGTCGAGGTGGACGTCGTGACGGATGGTGACACCCGGACCGTCGGGGCCTTCACCCTGTCGTTCCACGGCACGCGGCACCAGCTGATCCACTCGTCCGTGCCGGTTGTCGACAACACCGGGGTGTTCGTCAACAGCACGCTGTTCCACCCGGGTGACGCCTACATCGACCCCGGAGCACCCGTGGAGGTGTTCGCGGCACCGGTCGGGGCGCCCTGGCTGAAGATCGGTGAGCTGATGGACCACCTGCTCGCCGTCGCCCCACGACGGGCGATCCCGATCCACGAGGCCACGCTGTCCGACATCGGGTTCGCGGGGCACACGGACCGGATCCGGCAGGTCGTCGAGCCCGCGGGCGAGGTCGTCGTGCTCGCACCGGGGGAGTCGTTCACCGTCTGAGGGTCGGTAGCCCGAGCAGTCCGCCGAGCTCGAGTGCGTCCCACGGGGCGTGGCGTTCCGCGTCGTTGTCGAAGTAGACCCAGACGTCGCGTCCGGCGGTGACGTGGTGCCGGACCGTGTCCGCCCAGGTGAGCAGGGCCTCCCGGCCGTAGCCGTCGTGGTACGTGTGCGGCGCGCCGTGGAGCCGGAGGTACGCGGAGCGGCGCGTCGGTGTCGTGGACCAGGCGGGGGAAGTCGCCCGCGTGCGAATCGACGAGCGCGGTGCGGTGTGTGCGGAGGACGGCGAGGTGGTCTGGGGTGGTGGCGTCGGGGGAGCGGACCTCCAGCACGTGGTGGACCGGCAGTGCCGGGTCCTCCGCCGTGGTCGACGGCTCGACGACCTTCGCGTCGTGCCCGGCGGCGAGGGCGGCGGCCTCGCCGTGGGTGGCGGGCAGCAGGGCGAGGAAAGCGTCGAGCACGTCAGGCGTCGGGACGACGTGCTCGGGAAGTTGCCAGAGCACCGGACCGAGGGTCGGACCGAGCTCCAGCGGCCCGGAGGCGAAGAAGTTCGCCAGCGCCGTGTCGACGTTCCGCAGCCGGAGCATGTGCGTCAGGTACCTGCCGCCCTTCAGCGCGAAGCGGAAGTCCTCGGAGACCGCTGCACGCCAGGCCCGGTACCGCGACGGACGCTGCAGCGAGTAGAAGGAGCCGTTGACCTCGACCGTCGGGAAGTGCGTGCCGACGTGCTCGAGCCAGCGCCGCTTGGCGAGCGCGGCGGGGTAGAAGTCGCCACGCCACGAGTCGTACTGCCAGCCGGACAGGCCGATGCGCACCGTCATCGACCCACCGTATGCCGACCCTCCGTGTGCCCTGGTCGGCATGGCGACACACCGGCGCGGACCCGGGCGTTTTGGCGCTCGCTCACACCCTGTGCCATACTTGTCGAGTTGTCGGAACGGCCCCATCGTACAGTGGCCTAGTACGCCGCCCTCTCACGGCGGTAACGCGGGTTCGAATCCCGCTGGGGTCACCACGAGTGACAAGCCGAACCGACACGCGTCCCGATCCGGGACATCGCCGCGGCCCCATCGTATAGCGGCCTAGTACGCTGCCCTCTCACGGCGGTAACGCGGGTTCGAATCCCGCTGGGGTCACCACGCTCGAAGGCCCTCACCCGACCGGGTGGGGGCCTTCGTCGTTCCCTCGGAGTCTCGCGGGGCAGGACCGCCGCGGCCGGGGTGCAGCGTGACGTGGAACAGGAGAGCGACGGATGACCGAACGACCTCCGTCCGTCCGTCCGCCACACACCCGCTGGTCCCTCATCGCCCTCGTGGCGCTCGGCGGCGCGATCGGCACCGCGGTCCGGGCCGTGCTCGCCCAGGCGCTGCCGGCCGTCGACGGCATCAGCTGGACGGTCCTCGCGATCAACGTCGTCGGCGCGTTCTGCCTCGGCCTGCTGCTCGACGCCCTCGCCCGCCGGGGGCCGGACGTCGGACGACGTCGGGCACTGCGGCTGTTCGTCGGCACCGGTGTGCTCGGCGGGTTCACGACGTACAGCACGCTGGCCGACGACACCGCACGGCTGCTCGACGTCGGACGCTGGGCTGCCGGCAGCGGGTACGCGCTGCTGTCGGTCGTGCTCGGGCTCGCGGCGGTGGTCGCCGGGCTCGCGGTCGCGGGCGCGCTCACGAAGCGAGCAGCGCGATGACCGCCCTCACCCTCCTGCTCGTCGCGGTCGGCGGCGGTGTCGGCGCAGCGCTCCGGTTCGTCCTCGACGGGTTCCTCAAGGCCCGGGTGACGCGTTTCCCCATCGGCACGCTGCTGATCAACGTCACCGGATCACTCGTCCTCGGGTTCGTGACGGGCCTCGGGGAGTCCGGTGCGATCGCTGCCCCGATGGTCGCTGTGGTGGGGACGGGCATGATGGGTGGGTACACGACGTTCTCGACGGCGAGCGTCGAGACCGTGCAGCTCCTCCGATCCGGCAAGACCCGGCTCGCCGTCCTGAACGGCCTCGGGATGCTCGTCGTCTCGGTCGGCGCCGCTGCGCTCGGCCTCCAGCTCGGAAGGAACCCATGACCTCGGAACGCCCCGGCGAACTCGTCCTCGTCCGCCACGGAGAGACGGAGTGGTCGAAGAGCGGGCAGCACACCGGCCGCACCGACATCCCGCTGACGGAGAACGGTGTGGCCCAGGCCGAGCGCGCCGGTCGGTTCCTGGCGGACCGTGACTTCGCGCTGGCACTCTCCAGTCCGCTCGCCCGCGCCCGCGAGACCGCCCGCATCGTCGGCGTCGACCCGGAACTCGACGAGGACCTGTACGAGTGGGACTACGGCGCGTACGAGGGGCTGACGACGCCGCAGATCAAGGTCCAGCGGCACGGGCCGTGGGACCTCTGGACCGACGGGGTCCCGGCCGGCGACACACCCGGTGAGAACGCCGCCGAGGTACGCGTCCGCGTCGAGCGCGTGATCAACCGCGCCCGACCCGTCCTGGCCGAGGGGCAGGACGCCATCTTCGTCGCGCACGGGCACGTGCTGCGTGCACTCGGCGCCGCGTGGATCCGGCTGGCTCCGCAGGACGGCGCGGTGCTGAAGCTCGGCACGGCCACGGTCAGCACGCTCGGGTACGAGCACGGTCGACCGGTCATCGACGCCTGGAACATCACGCCGTCCTGAGGGTCGGTTCAGCCCCCGGCGCCGAGCACCATCGCCATGCCGAGGCTCGGCGCCACGTCGTCGAACCCGAGCGACCGGTACAGCCGCTGTCCGGGCGGGTCACCGATGAGCGAGACGTACGCCCCTGCGGGCGCGCGGTCGCCGATGTCGGCCAGGAGCCACTCCACCACGGCTCGACCGAGCCCCTGGCGCTGGTGTGTCGGGTCGGTGGCGATGTCGACGACGTGGAAGTACCACCCGCCGTCGCCGATCACCCGTCCCATCGCGACGGGCGTGCCCGCTCCGTCGACGACGTGACAAGCCGACCAGGCGCCGACGACGGCCGGTGCGCCCTGCTCCGCGGTGACGGGCGTCAAGCCGGAGTCGCGACGCAGGCGCAGGTAGTCGTCGAGCGGCGGGGCCGTCGGGAGCAGTGTGTAGGTCTCGTCCATGCATCCAGGGTGCCGGACGCGGCCGACAGGGGCGGGCTTCCCGGCTGGCACGCGCGATCCGGACGGGAGGCCCGCTGCGGCTCGTCCGCACCGCGCGCGTCCCTCAGACGGTCCGGATGCTGCTGGTCGCGCCCAGCGCGCGACCGCGCCGTCGCTCGACGACCCGCCCCACGAGGAGCAGGGCGATGCTGACGACGACCCCCAGCAGTGTCTGCCCGATCCGGTCGAGGGCGAGGAGCCCGGGCGCCTCGGGGAGGCTCAGCCACGACACCGCGAGGGCGAGGGGCGTGAGGAAGAGCAGACAGACGGCGTAGTTCCGGGCGACGAAGACCTCCGCCATGAACTGCCCGACCACGGCGATCACGACGATGCACCAGGCCGAGGGCTCGAGCAGCAGGATGCCGACCGCGACGACGGTGCCGCCGACGGTGCCGACGACACGCTGCACGGCGCGGGAGACCGTGTGGCGCTGCCGGAGCGCGGGCAGCGTCGACACCACGGCGATCACCGCCCAGTAGGGGTGTCCGAGACCGGGCAGGACCTCGGCGACGGCGCCGGCGACGAGCGCGCCGAGGACGTTGAGCGCGATGGTCTCCCAGAGCGCCGAGGTGCCGAGGACCGCGAGGGACCGGTGCTTCCGGGCGGCGAGCGGACGGAACCGGTGCGGCGCGTGCGGGTGCAGGACGCGACGGAAGGCGGCTCCGGACATCGCGACCAGCCACGCCCAGACGACCGAGCCGAGGATGATCGTGGCGACGAGCGGCAGGTCGCCCGTGCGCACCGGGACGAGGGCGGACACGACGAACGCGAAGACCGGGAAGATCGGCTGCGCGGGGATGGTCCGGAGTGCGCTGAGCGTGGCGACCGCGACGACGAGCACCAGGACGAGCCCCGCGCCCTGCAACCACAGCGGCGCTCCGAGGAGTGACACCGCGATGCCCGCGGCCATGCACACGACCTGCAGGGCGCCGGCGACCCCGGTGGTCACGGCACGCTGCCGGTAGGGCTCGGTCGCGCCGAAGATCGCGGTGAAGCCGGCGAACATCGCGAACGCGGCGTACTGCGGCAGCCCGAGTCCGATGAGCAGCGCGAGCGGGACGCCGCCCGCGATCGCGGCGCGGGCCGCGCCCTCGAGGTTGGTGGTGCGGGTCGAGTGCGGAGCTGTCGTCATGTCCAGGCCATCCTCTCACCGCGACGGGTGTCGTCGAGGAGGGATGGGCCGCCCGGCGGGAGCCTGCGATTGGTATACCAAGCTGCTAGAGTGCTTGCACGGTGCCGTGACAGCGGCATCGGAACGCGAACGAGGAGGCACGGGCATGGGCAGGACGCTCGCCGAGAAGGTGTGGGACGACCACGTCGTCGTCAAGGGAGAGGACGGCAACCCCGACCTCCTGTACATCGACCTCCACCTCGTGCACGAGGTCACGAGCCCGCAGGCGTTCGACGGCCTGCGGCAGGCCGGCCGCCCGGTGCGGCGGCTCGACCTGACGATCGCGACCGAGGACCACAACACCCCGACGCTCGCCATCGACCGCCCGATCGCGGACCCGACGAGCCGCACCCAGATCGAGACCCTCCGCCGCAACTGCGAGGAGTTCGGTGTCCGCCTGCACTCGCTCGGCGACAAGGAGCAGGGCATCGTGCACGTCGTCGGTCCGCAGCTCGGACTGACGATGCCCGGCATCACGGTCGTCTGTGGGGACTCGCACACCTCGACCCACGGTGCCTTCGGCGCGATGGCGTTCGGCATCGGCACCAGCGAGGTCGAGCACGTCCTGGCCACGCAGACCCTGCCGCTGAAGCCCTTCAAGACGATGGCCGTCACGGTCGAGGGCACGCTGCGCCCGGGCGTCACCGCGAAGGACGTCATCCTCGCCGTGATCGCGCAGATCGGCACCGGTGGCGGCCAGGGCTACGTGCTCGAGTACCGCGGCTCGGCCATCCGGGCGCTCTCGATGGAGGGCCGGATGACGATCTGCAACATGTCGATCGAAGCGGGTGCCCGCGCCGGCATGGTCGCTCCCGACCAGACCACCTACGACTACGTGCAGGGCCGCGACCACGCGCCGACCGGCTCCGACTGGGACGACGCCGTGGCGTACTGGGAGACCCTGGCGACGGACGACGACGCCGTGTTCGACGCCGAGGTCTTCATCGACGCCGACACGCTCGAGCCCTTCGTCACGTGGGGCACCAACCCCGGTCAGGGTGTCTCGCTGTCCGAGTCCGTGCCGGACCCTGCGGACTACGCGGACCCGAACGACCGCGCCGCCGCGTCCCGTGCGCTCGAGTACATGGACATCCAGGCGGGCACGCCGATGAAGGACATCGCGGTCGACGCGGTCTTCATGGGTTCCTGCACGAACTCCCGCATCGAGGACCTCCGGGCCTTCGCGTCCGTGATCCAGGGCCGCGAGAAGGCGCCGGGCGTCCGCGTCATGGTCGTCCCCGGCTCCGCACGGGTCCGGCTCGAGGCCGAGGCCGAGGGGCTCGACAAGGTGTTCACCGACTTCGGCGCCGAGTGGCGGTTCGCCGGCTGCTCGATGTGTCTCGGCATGAACCCCGACCAGCTCGCGCCGGGGGAGCGCTGCGCCTCCACCTCGAACCGCAACTTCGAGGGTCGGCAGGGCAAGGGCGGACGGACCCACCTGGTCTCGCCGCTGGTCGCCGCCGCGACCGCCGTCCGCGGGACGCTGTCGAGCCCGTGGGACCTGGAAGACGACGACGCTCGCCTGGCCGTGCCGGCGACCGCTGGAGGGAACCACTGATGGACAAGATCGGCACCGTCACCGGGATCGCCGCACCGCTGAAGCGGTCGAACGTCGACACCGACCAGATCATCCCCGCCGTGTACCTGAAGCGGGTCACGAAGACCGGGTTCGAGGACGCCCTGTTCTCGGGCTGGCGCCAGGACCCCGAGTTCGTGCTCAACCAGCCCGCGTACCAGGGCGCCCGCGTGCTGGTCGCCGGACCGGACTTCGGCACCGGTTCGTCCCGCGAGCACGCGGTCTGGGCCCTCCGTGACTTCGGCTTCCGCGTGGTCGTGTCACCCCGTTTCGCGGACATCTTCAAAGGCAACGCCGGCAAGCAGGGACTGGTCACCGCGATGGTGTCGGAGCCCGAGATCGAGCGGATGTGGGCGGCGATCGAAGCCCAGCCGGGGATCGAGGCAACGGTCGACCTCGCGACACAGCGCGTGTCGATCGGCGACGTGGACGTGGCTTTCGAGATCGACGCTTACACTCGTTGGCGGTTGATGGAAGGGCTCGACGACATCGGGCTCACCCTCCGTGACGAGACCTCGATCACGGAGTTCGAACACTGCCGCTCCAGTTGGCGGCCGAAGACATTGCCGGTGAAGTAGTGAACTCTCTCGTACAGGACGCAGCAGCTGCAGGGGCGCGCGTCGGTCTCAAGTCGGACGAGATCGTCATCCGCGGGGGCAAGCCCCTCGTGGGACGCATCGAGGTCCGTGGTGCGAAGAACCTCGCGACCAAGGCCATGGTCGCGGCGCTCCTCGGTGACACCCCGTCGATCCTCAAGGACGTCCCGGACATCTCCGACGTCAAGGTCGTCCGCGGCCTGCTCGAGGTGCACGGTGTGCGCGTGACCGACCCCGCACGGGGCGAGCTCATCCTCGACCCGTCGCGGGTCGAGACGGCGCACTTCGCCGAGATCGACGCGCACGCCGGGTCGAGCCGGATCCCGATCCTCTTCTGCGGCCCGCTGCTGCACAAGCTGGGCGAGGCGTTCATCCCCGACCTCGGGGGCTGCCGCATCGGCGACCGTCCGATCGACTTCCACCTCGACGCACTCCGTGCCATGGGTGCCGTCGTCGACAAGCAGGTCTCGGGCATCCACATCACGGCCCCGAACGGTCTCAAGGGCGCGAACATCGAGCTGCCCTACCCGAGCGTCGGCGCGACCGAGCAGGTCCTGCTCTCGTCCGTGCTCGCCGAGGGCACCACCGAGCTGCGGAACGCCGCGATCGAGCCCGAGATCATGGACCTCATCGCGATCCTGCAGAAGATGGGTGCGATCGTCACGGTCGAGCCCAGCCGCACGATCTTCATCGAGGGCGTCAAGTCGCTCCGCGGGTACACGCACCGTGCGATCAACGACCGCAACGAGGCCGCGAGCTGGGCCTCCGCCGCGCTGGCCACCAACGGCGACATCTTCGTCGAGGGTGCCAAGCAGCAGGAGCTCATGACGTTCCTCAACGTCTTCCGGAAGGTCGGCGGCGGGTTCGACATCCAGGAGGACGGCATCCGGTTCTACCGCGAGCTGGACGTCCTCAAGCCCGTCGTCATCGAGACCGACGTGCACCCCGGCTTCATGACCGACTGGCAGCAGCCCCTCGTCGTCGCGCTCACGCAGGCCGAGGGTCAGAGCGTCGTGCACGAGACCGTCTACGAGAACCGCTTCGGCTTCACCGACGCGCTCAACGAGATGGGTGCCGACATCGTCGTGCACAAGGAGGGCCTGCCGGGTCACGACCGCCGTGTCGCCCGTCGTCCCTTCGAGCAGGCCGCGGTCATCACCGGCCCGACGAAGCTGCACGGTGCGAACGTCCGTGTCCCCGACCTCCGCGGTGGCTTCAGCCACCTCATCGCGGCGCTGACCGCCGAGGGTGAGTCGCGGATCACGAACGTCGGCATCATCAGCCGTGGCTACGAGCACTTCATCCCGAAGCTCCGCAAGCTCGGCGCGGACTTCGACTTCGCGGAATGAGCGCCGAGCCGGCCGACGCCCGCGCCGGTGCGGTGGAGCAGGTCACCACGGGCCTCCCGAACCCCGGGAGGCGCTGGAAGCGTGGTGACCTGAACGTCGCGTTCCGGATCACCTCGGTCTTCGTGATCCCGCTGTTCCGTGCGGTCGCGGCGTACCGCTGGCACGGCCCGAACCGCCTGCCGGCGGACGGGGCGTTCGTGCTCGCGCCGAACCACTACACGAACATCGACCCGCTGGTGGTCGGCACCGCCGTCTGGGTGAGCCGCCGACCACCGCTGTTCCTGGCGAAGGCGTCGATCTTCGACGTGCCCGTCGTCGGCAAGCTGATGTCCGGCATGGGACAGATCCCCGTCGAACGCTCCGGGCGGACCCGCTCCAGCAACCCACTGCAGGGCGGTGGCGGACTCGTCCGGAACGGCGGGGCGGTCATCGTCTACCCGGAGGGCACGCTCACCCGTGACCCGGACCTGTGGCCGATGCGCGGCAAGACCGGCGCGGCACGGATCGCGCTCGAGAACGACGTGCCGCTCATCCCGATGGCCCACTGGGGCACGCAGCGGATCCTGCCGCGGTACTCCAAGCGCCTCAACCTGTTCCGGAAGGCGAACGTCGACATCCTGTTCGGCGAGCCGATGGACCTGTCCGCGTACCGCGGCAAGCCGATCGACCAGGCGCTCCTGCAGCAGGTCACCGACGCGCTGATGGCCGAGATCACCAAGCTCGTCGAGCAGCTCCGTGGTGAGCGTGCTCCGGAGCAGCGCTGGGACCCGAGCGCCAACCGCCAGAAGGAGACCGGCAAGTTTGAGTGACGCAGCCGCCCGGGGGACCGCCCCCGGTCTCCGACCGCACGACGACCGCCCGGACCCCTCCGTCGCCGCACGTGGCGCCGTCGACACCGCCGCGATCCGCGTCGTCATGCAGTCGACGGACAAACCACGCGTGGCCGTCATCGGCGCGGGCAGCTGGGGCACCACGTTCGCGAAGGTGCTCGCCGAGGGCGGCGCCGAGACCGTCCTCTGGGCCCGGCGACCCGAGATCGCACGGGAGATCACCGAGACGAAGCGGAACTCGGAGTACCTGCCCGGCATCAACCTGCCGCGGACCCTGACCGCCTCGACGTCCCTCGCCGCAGTGCTCGCCGGCGCCGAGCAGGTGTACGTCTCGGTGCCGTCGCAGACCCTCCGCTCGAACCTCGCCGCGATCCGGGAGCTCCTGCCGGCCGACGTGCCGGTCGTCAGCCTGATGAAGGGCGTCGAGAAGGCCAGCGGGCTGCGGATGAGCGAGGTGCTCCTCGAGGGGCTCGGCATCGACCAGGACCGCATCGCCGTGGCCAGCGGGCCGAACCTGGCGCTCGAGATCGCCCGCCGACAGCCGACCGCCGCCGTGGTCTCGTCCTCGAGCGTGGACACCGCGACCGCCGTCGCCGCGGTCGCGACGAACCCCTACTTCCGCTCGTTCATCAACACGGACGTCATCGGCACCGAGTTCGGCGGGGTCCTCAAGAACCTCATCGCGGTCGCCATCGGCATCGTCGACGGCGTCGGCTACGGCGAGAACACCAAGGCCTCGATCATCACCCGCGGTCTCGCCGAGATGACCGAGTTCGCGGTGTCCCTCGGCGCGCAGCCGTCGACGCTGTCCGGGCTCGCGGGCCTCGGTGACCTCATCGCCACGTGCCAGTCGCCGCTCTCGCGGAACAACACCGCGGGCCGGCTGCTCGGGCAGGGGTACCGCTTCGACGAGGTCGTCCGTCAGATGAACCAGACCGCGGAGGGCCTGGCCTCGGTCGCGCCGATCCTCGAACTGGCCCGGGCGAACGGTGTCGACATGCCCATCGTCGGGCAGGTCGGCGAAGTCCTCGCCGGTAGGCTCGATCCGCGCAACATCGCGCCGCACCTCACGGAGACCGACGAGCCCCAGGGCGAGTGACCGGTCCCGGTACCCACCGCTTGGAGCGTCCATGAGCAGCACCGCGCCCGCACCCGAACCGATCGACGCAGCCGTGCCCACGGTGTCGACCGACGCCGAGCGGACCACCGTAGCCGTGCTGTTCGGTGGGCGATCGAGCGAGCACGAGATCAGCTGCGTCACCGCGGGCGGGATCATGGACGTCGTCGACCGCGACCGGTACGACCTGCTGCCGATCGGCATCACCAAGGACGGCGCGTTCACCCTGCAGCCCGACGACCCGTCGGACTGGGCGCTGCTCGGCCAGGAGCTGCCGACGGTGCCGGACAACGGCACCCGCGTCCGCTTCCCGGTCTCCGGCGACTCCCGGGAGCTGTTCGTCGAGCTGCCCGACGGGTCGGTGGAGTCCCTCGGGTCGGTCGACGTGGTGTTCCCGATCCTGCACGGCCCGTTCGGTGAGGACGGCACGATCCAGGGCCTCCTGGAGACCGCCGGCCTGCCGTACGTCGGCGACGGCGTGCTCGCCAGTGCCCTGGCGATGGACAAGCACGTCGCGAAGGCCGTCCTCGAACACGCCGGACTGCGGGTCGCGCCCTGGACGACCGTGCTCCGCCGACAGTGGCAGTCGGACCCCGTCGACGTCGCCGAGTCGGTCGCCGCGCACGGGTTCCCGCTCTTCGTGAAGCCCGCCCGTGCGGGGTCGAGCATGGGTGTCTCACGCGTCGACGACCCCGCACAGCTCGGGGCCGCGATGGACCTGGCGTTCGAGCACGACAGCAAGGTCATCGTCGAGCCCCGGGTGATCGGTCGGGAGGTCGAGGTCGCCGTCCTGGAGGGCCGTGACGGCACCCCGCGCACGAGCCTGCCGGGTGAGATCGTCGTCGCTGCGGACGGCTTCTACGACTTCACCGCCAAGTACCTGGGCGGCGACGAGCAGCTGCTCTGCCCGGCCCCGCTGAGCGAGTCCGAGACCGACGAGATCCGGTCGATCGGCGCCCGTGCGTTCGAGGCGATCGGTGGCGCGGGACTGGCCCGCGTGGACTGCTTCCTGACGGACGACGGCTTCGTGGTCAACGAGGTCAACACGATGCCGGGCTTCACGCCGTTCTCGATGTACCCGCGCTGCTGGGCGGCGTCGGGCCTGGCCTACCCGGAGCTGGTCGCCGAGCTCATCGAGCTGGGACGCATCGCGGTCCGCTGACGCTCTGGGACGTCGGCTGCCGGGACGTCGGCTACAGGGATCTCGGCGGGGCGGGACGTCGGCCGTGCCAGGGTGCTGAGCGTCCTAGCCGACGTCCTGCGGGTCGAGGCAGCGGTGCCCGTCCTCCGGCAGCGTCGACACGGCGTCGCCCAGGTCCTGCAGGGCATCCGGCGTGGCCCGCTTCGTGTCGATGACGACCTGCACCGCGGGGGAGCGCCCGAACGTCGTGTAGACCACGTTCTGCCCCCGGGCGTCGCGGATCCAGTCGACCGAGCCCTGTGCGAAGCACGGCAGGTCGGAGACCGTCGGCACGGCCACGCCGCAGTGGTAGAGCACCGCGGCGGGGGAGCCCCACGCGGCGGTCGCCTGCGCGGAGGTGTTGCGCAGCGGGAGCGTCCCGTTCAGGGTGGCGGGCAGCCGGACCTGCGCACCGGCGCAGGCGGCGGCGTTCGCGGAGGGCGCGGCCTGCATGGCGACCGCGTTCGTGCAGCCGGTGAGTCCCACCACGACGGCGGCGGCGAGGGCCACACCGCCCAACGCGCTACCCAGCCGACGGCGGGCGTTCCGGGGGCGGCGGGGTGCGGTGTCCATCGACGTCCAGGCTACCGTTCTCGTGTGGACGCGACGCACGAGCACAGCCCCGGCACCCCGGCGGAGACGGTGGGAGCGCTCGGTGAACTGGCGGTGCTCGACCGCGTGACCCGGCGTCTGCCGCCCGGTTCGCCGCTGCTCGGCCCCGGGGACGACTGCGCGGTGGTCGCCGCTCCCGACGGTCGGTTCGTCGTGACGACGGACATGATGGTGCACGGTCCGGACTTCCGGTGGGCGTGGTCCTCACCCGAGGACGTCGGCTGGAAGGCCGCCGCCACGAACCTGTCCGACGTGGCCGCGATGGGCGCGGCACCCTCGGGCCTCGTCGTCGCCATCGCCGCCCCGCAGGAGACGCCGGTGACGGTGCTCGAGGGCATCGCCGACGGGTTCCGGCTCGCGATCGAGACGCTCGCTCCGGGCATCGGTGTCGTCGGCGGCGACCTGTCGACCTCGGCGACGTTCTCGTTGACCGTGACCGCGTTCGGCGACCTCGGCGGACGCGCCCCGGTCGTCCGCTCGGGCGCCCGCCCCGGCGACGTGCTCGCGGTCTCGGGCGAACTCGGGCCCGCTGCCCGAGGACTCGCCCGTCTGTTCCGCGACGGGGTCGACGACGCAGGTGAGCCGGACGCCGGTCGGGTGCGGGCGAACGGTGCGGACGCTGATCCTGACGTCGCCCGGCAGCGCCGTCCGGTCCCGCCGATCACCGACGGACCGCTCGCCGCCGCCGCCGGTGCGACCGCGATGCTCGACCTCTCGGACGGCCTGGCGATCGACGCCGGCCGGCTGGCCCGCGCGAGCGGGGTGACGCTGGAACTCGACGTCGAGCCGGCGCTGGACCCGGTCGCGCTGCGCGGCGGTGAGGACCACGGACTGTTGGCGACCTTCCCGGCGGGGGCGGGCCTCCCGGGCGGGTTCCGACGGATCGGACTCGTCCGCGCTCGAGTCGCGGACGACGACCACGGCGGTGACAGGGGCCACGGTGTCGACCTCGTGCGCGGTGGGGAGCCGGTCCCCACGACGGGCTGGGACCCCTACGCCGACTGGGACGGCGCGGCGGGCTGACGGCCGCGCGCCCGACTGCGCAGTAGGCGGTCGGCGCGGATCAGCCGGCGGAGTCGGCAACGGCCTCCCACGCGACGGTGTCGCCCCATGACCGTTTGCTGAACGGCGTCAGCCCGGCCGGCCACGTCGGTTCCGACGACCGCGTGCCCCGCTCGACGACGACGACCGCCTCGGCCGTCAGCCGGGACACCAGCGCGTCGAGGACGTCGGTGAGCTCGGACTCCGGGACCTCGTACGGCGGGTCGATGAACACCAGGTCGAAGGTCTTCGCCGTGGTCCGCAGGTACCCGAGCGCGGGCTGCGCGTGCACGGCGATGCGGACGCCGGGGACACGCTTCTGCACCGCCTTGGCGTTGTCGCGGCAGGCGGCCGCGGCGGGCGCCGCCCGGTCGACGAGGGACACCTCCACCGCACCTCGTGACGCCGCTTCGAGCCCGAGGGCACCGGTCCCGGCGTAGAGGTCGGCAACCGAGGTGTCGTCGATCAGCCCGCGCGCCTCCAGCGACGAGAAGAGCGCTTCGCGCACGCGGTCGCTCGTCGGCCGGGTGCCGGACTTCGGCACCCGGAGCGTCGTGGAGCCGGCGGCACCGGCGATGATGCGGGTCATGTAGTCACCGTAGCGGGCCGTCAGCAGCCCTCCGGTGTTCTCCACAGGCGTCCGGGAGGCCCGTGACGGGTCGGTCGTCCCGGGTACCGTTGGCGTGTGGTCACCTCCCGCGCCGACACCGCTCCGACGACCCCCGACGGCCCCGCCGACGTGCCGACCCCTGACGTGCAGTGGGGCACGGCACCGCTCGACGTGAAGCTGGCGAACGTCCTCGGCGGGCGGACCGCGAAGGCGATCGAGAAGGCCTTCGGGCACCGCACGGTCGGCGAGTTCCTGGAGCACGCCCCCCGGCGGTACGCCGAGCGCGGCGCGTTGACCGCCCTGGACTCGCTGGCCATCGGCGAGCCGGTGACGATCGTGGCCGAGGTGGTCGAGGTCCGCGAGCGCACGATGCGGGCGCGGCGCGGCTCGATCCTCGAGGCGAAGATCGGGGACGGCAAGGGCCTGTTGACGCTGACGTTCTTCAACCAGGGGTGGCGCACGAAGGACCTCGTCCCCGGCGCCCGCGGGGTGTTCGCCGGCAAGGTGGGCGACTACCGCGGCGCTCGGCAGCTGGCGCACCCGGACTACGAGTTGTTCGACCGCGACGACCCGCGGGCCACGGCGGACCCCGAGTCGGAAGAGGCGATCCGGTGGTCGCGACAGCCGATCCCGATCTACCCGGCGACCGCGTCGCTGTCGTCGTGGCAGATCGCGAAGGCGATGGGGATCGTGCTCGACACCCTGCCGGACGTCGCCGACCCGATCCCCGCCTCGGTGCGCACCCGTCTCGACCTGGTGCCGTTCCGGAAGGCACTCGAGATGCTGCACCGGCCCGAGAAGGTGGCGGACTTCAAGCGCGCCCAGGACGCCCTGCGCTACCGCGAGGCCTTCGTGCTGCAGACCGCGCTGGTCCAGCGCCGGATCGCGGCCCGCGCGACGGCCTCGGTGTCACGGACGGCCGCACCGGGCGGGATCCTCGAGCGGTTCGACGCGACCCTGCCGTTCACGCTCACCGACGACCAGCGGGCGGTCGGTGCGGAGATCGCGCAGGACATGGCGGGCACCTGGCCGATGCACCGACTGGTGCAGGGCGAGGTCGGTTCGGGCAAGACCCTCGTCGCGATCCGGGCGATGCTCACCGTCGCCGAGTCGGGCGGCCAGTCCGCCCTGATCGCCCCGACGGAGGTCCTGGCGGCGCAGCACCTCCGGTCGATCGTGAAGTTCCTGGGCCCCGACCTCGCCGCGGAGCTCCGACCGGTGATCCTGACCGGTTCGCAGTCCACCGACGAACGCCGACGTGCACTGCTGGCGGCGGCCTCGGGCGGGTCCCGGCTCGTCGTCGGGACGCACGCGCTGCTCGGTGACCGCGTGGACTTCGCCGAGCTCGGTCTGGTCGTCGTCGACGAGCAGCACCGTTTCGGCGTCGAGCAGCGCGAAGCCCTGCGGACGAAGGGCGCGACCCCGCCGCACGTGCTGGTGCTCACCGCGACGCCGATCCCGCGAACGGTGGCGATGACGGTGTTCGGCGACCTCGACGTCTCGACCATCCAGGGGATGCCCTCCGGTCGCGCCGGGGTGGAGACCTTCACGGTCGGACTGGCGGAGCACCCGGGGTGGGAGTCCCGGATCTGGACACGGATGGCCGAGGAGCTGGCCGACGGCCGGCAGGCGTTCGTCGTCTGCCCGGCGATCGACGACGCCCACGGTGAAGACGACGGCGCCCCCGAGCCGGCCGCCGACGGCGGCGACCCGGACGGCACACCGGCCCGGAAGCCCGCGACGGTCCTGGCGACCGCCGAACGGATGCGTGCGATGCCGGTGCTCGAGGGTCGACGGATCGAGGTGCTGCACGGGCGGATGACGGCTGATGAGAAGGACCGGGTGATGACGTCCTTCGCCGACGGGTCCGTCGACGTCCTCGTCGCCACCACGGTGATCGAGGTCGGCGTGGACGTCCCGAACGCATCGATGATGGCGGTGCTCGACGCCGACCGGTTCGGCGTCTCGCAGCTGCACCAGCTCCGCGGACGCATCGGCCGCGGGCAGTACGCCGGCGTCTGCCTGCTCGTCACCCACGCCGAGGCCGAGACGGTCTCGCGTGAGCGTGTGGACGCGGTCGCCGCTTCCGATGACGGGTTCGAACTTGCCCGGGTGGACCTGGAGCTCCGCCGCGAGGGCGACGTGCTCGGCGAACGGCAGTCCGGCGGCCGGTCGTCGCTGACCCTGCTGCGGGTGGTGCAGCACGCCGACGTGATCATCGACGCCCGGGAAGAGGCCGAGCGGCTCCTGGAGCACGACCCGGACCTCAGCGGGAGCCCGGCGCTGCGGGACGCCCTCGCACGACGCCTCGACGAGTCCGACGCGGCGTTCCTCGGCAAGAACTGACCGCTGCTCGCAAGCACCGTGGCGGCCAGGGCCGAGCCGGCCAGGACCGGGCGCCGGTATGGTCGCCTGCATGACGAAGATCGCCGTCGTGCCCGGTTCCTTCGACCCCGTGACGCTGGGGCACCTGGACGTCATCGCCCGTGCCGCCGAGTTGTTCGACGAGGTGCACGTGCTCGTCGTGCACAACCCCGACAAGAAGTCCGCACTGTTCGACGCCGGCGACCGCGTGCGGCTCATCGAGGAGTCCCTGACCGAGGTCGGCGTGCCCGGCACCGTCGTGGTCGGGGAGTGGACGTCGGGGCTGCTCGTCGACTACTGCCGACAGGTCGGGTCGAAGATCCTGGTGAAGGGCGTGCGCTCCGGCGAGGACGTGGCGTACGAGACGCCGATGGCGATCATGAACCGCCACCTCGCCGGTGTCGAGACGGTGTTCCTGCTGCCGGACGCCGCCCGTTCGCACGTGTCGAGCTCGCTCATCCGGCAGGTCTCCGGCCTGGGCGGGGACGTCACGCCGTACGTGCCCCGGGTCGTGGCGCGAGCGCTCGACGACCGGCACTGACACCGCGCCGCCGTCGACGACCCTCGCCACGGTCCGCGACACGCGTCGGGCGCTCGACTCCTCGGCTCGGGCGCGCTAGGCTGGTTGATCGTGTATTCCTCCGTGAACAGCCCCTATGCCCTGCGTGTGCGTGACCTTGCGCAACGGGCGGGCGACATGCGCGAGGTCTCGGTCGACATCGTCGTGCCGAGCACGCTCGGTGCCGGTCTGATCGCCGTGCGTGAGGGCGACCAGATGCACCTCGACGTGAAGCTCGAGGGTCTGCACGAGGGCATCCTGGTCTCCGGACACGCCCGGGCTGAAGCGACGGGGGAGTGCTCGCGCTGCCTCATCGACATCAGCGAGCCCGTCGATGTCGAATTCGCCGAAGTGTTCGCGTATGATGCCTCGGAGGAATTCGACTACCAGGTTCACGACGACCACGTGGATTGTGAACCGGTGGTCCGAGACGCGGTGGTGCTGTCGCTGCCGTTCACCCCGGTCTGCCGACCGGACTGCCCAGGACTCGACCCGGTGACGGGTGAGCGTCTGGCAGACGTCGGCGAACAGCCGGCTCCGTCGGCCGCCGATCCCCGTTGGGCCGCGCTCGGCGGGATCCAGTTCGACAACGACGAGCCCGACGACAACGACGAGCACGACGACAGCAACGAGCACCAGAACACCAGCGGGCACCACGACGCTGACCAGACCACCGCGGACGAGGAGCGGACGCCGGCCGACCAGGCCGAGTGACCGCCACCATCCGCGACTGACCACCGACCAAGCGAAAGAGAACCACCATGGCCGTCCCCAAGCGCAAGCAGTCCCGTGCGAACACGCACGCCCGTCGATCGCAGTGGAAGGCCGCACCGGTCCAGCTCGTGAAGACGATCGAGAACGGCAAGGTCGTCTACAGCCTCCCGCACCGTGCGAAGGTCGTCGAGGACTCCGCCGGCACCCCTCTGTACATGGAGTACAAGGGCCGCAAGGTCGCCGACGTCTGATCGGACCGCACTCATGACTGCGACGTCCGGCGCCGCGGGGTCCAGCCCCGTGGGGCCGGACGTCGTTCGTCTTCGTGACCTCCTCGGGGTCCCTGTGGACCTCGAGCTCCTCCAGCTCGCGCTGACCCACCGCTCGTACGCGTACGAGCACGGCGGGATCCGGCACAACGAGCGGCTGGAGTTCCTCGGCGATTCCATCCTCGGCCAGGCCGTGACCGTCAAGCTCTTCCGGGACTACCCGGAGCTCGACGAGGGTGAGCTCGCCAAGCGGCGTGCAAGCCTCGTGTCGACGGTCGCCCTGGCGGAGATCGGCCGACTCATCGGCCTCGGCGCGTACCTCCGGCTCGGCAAGGGCGAGGAGCAGACGGGCGGTCGGGACAAGTCCTCGATCCTCGCCGACACCGTCGAAGCCGTGATCGGTGCGACCTACCTGTCCGCGGGTGCGGACTCCGCGACGGACCTGGTGCTGCGTCTCGTGGCGCCGCTGCTCGTCGACCCCGCGCGGTTCGGTGCGGCGATGGACCCGAAGACGAGCCTGCAAGAGCTGGCGTCCGCGCTGACCCTCGGCAACCCGGCCTACCGGATCACCGAGGCGGGCCCGGACCACGACAAGACCTTCCACGCCACCGTCGTGCTGCAGGGCGAGGACATCGCCACCGGTACCGGGACGAGCAAGAAGACCGCCGAGATGTCGGCCGCGCTGGACGCCTGGACGCGACTGTCCGGTCGGACCGCCGGAGCCTGACCAGGTGCCCGAACTCCCCGAGGTCGAGGTCGTCCGCGCCGGCCTCGAACCCGCGGTGACCGGCGCTCGGGTGCTGGACGTGCAGGTGCTCGACGAGCGCGCCCTGACCCGGCACGACGGCCCGGCCGAGGACTTCGCGCACCGGCTGACCGGCCGGACGATCGCCGCCGCAGTCCGCCGCGGCAAGTTCATGTGGTTCCCGCTCGAGGACGACCCCGAGGCCGAGCGCCCCGGAGCCGCCCGCACCGGCGCCGGACACCCCGCAGCCCAGCACCCCGCAGCCCGGCCCCCCGAGGCTCTCGTCGCACACCTCGGCATGAGCGGCCAGATCCTCCTCGGCCGCGACCGGCCCGCAGCCCGACACCGGCGCATCGTCCTCGACGTGCAGCCTCCCGGCACGGACCGCGACGGCGCTCCGGAAGCTCCCGTGCAGCTCGAGTTCGTCGACCAGCGCACCTTCGGGTCGATGGCGATCGACCGCATGCTGCCGACGATCGACGGCGCTCCCGCGGGGCTCGCCGGTGCCGTGGACACGACCGACCCGGACGCGGCCTGGCGTCGCCGGATCCCGTTCCAGGTGTCACACATCGCCCGCGACCCGCTCGACCCCGCATTCGACGACGACCGGTTCCTCGCCGCCGCACGGAAGCGCTCGAGCGGCATCAAACGGGTCCTCCTCGACCAGGGCGTCATCAGCGGCATCGGGAACATCTACGCGGACGAGTCGCTGTGGGCCGCGAAGCTCCACTTCGACCGCCCCGCCGGCCGGCTGCCACGAGCCACCCTCCGAGGGCTCCTCGACGAGGTCCGGGCGGTGCTGCGGCGTGCGCTCGAGGACGGCGGCACGAGCTTCGACGCCCAGTACGTCAACGTGAACGGGCAGTCCGGCTACTTCTCGCAGCGCCTGGCGGTGTACGGGCAGCAGGGCGAGCCGTGCCCGCGGTGCGGGACGCCGATCGTGCGTGAGCCGTGGATGAACCGCTCCAGCCACCGTTGCCCCGTGTGCCAACCGAGACCCCGGGCGCGGCTGCGTTAACCTGACGCCAGCCGAGGACCCGGAGACCGCATGTACCTGAAGAGCCTGACCATCAAGGGGTTCAAGTCCTTCGCGCAGCCGACCACCTTCGCCTTCGAGCCCGGCGTCACGTGCATCGTCGGTCCGAACGGTTCCGGCAAGTCGAACGTGGTCGACGCTCTGGCCTGGGTGATGGGGGAGCAGGGCGCGAAGACCCTGCGCGGCGGCAAGATGGAGGACGTCATCTTCGCCGGGACCGCCACCCGCGGGCCGCTCGGTCGGGCACAGGTCACGCTGACGATCGACAACGCGGACGGTCTGCTGCCGATCGAGTACGCCGAGGTGACGATCTCCCGCACGCTGTTCCGCAACGGCGGCAGTGAGTACGCCATCAACGGCGAGAACTGCCGGCTGCTCGACGTGCAGGAGCTGCTGAGTGACACCGGCCTCGGCCGCGAGATGCACGTCATCGTCGGGCAGGGTCAGCTGGACAAGGTGCTGCACGCCACCCCGGAGGACCGACGCGGCTTCATCGAGGAGGCCGCGGGCATCCTCAAGCACCGTCGCCGCAAGGAGAAGACGCTCCGCAAGCTGGAGGCGATGCAGACCAACCTCACCCGGCTGTCCGACCTGGCGGGGGAGATCCGTCGCCAGCTCAAGCCGCTCGGTCGTCAGGCCGAGGTGGCCCGCAAGGCGCAGTCCGTCGCGGCGGTCGCACGCGACGCCAAGGCGCGGCTCCTGGCGGACGACGTGGTGCGCCTCCGCCGCGAACTCCGTGACCACCTGGCGGTCGAGACCGGTCGGAAGTCCGAACGAGGCGTCCTGCAGGAGCGGCTCGACCAGATCCGGCAGCGTCAGCAGCAGGTGGAGGCGAGCATGGTCGGCGACGACGTGGACCGCGCCCGGACCGTGGTGCACCGGCTCGAGAGCGTCCAGGAGCGCCTCCGCAGCCTGTCGATGCTGGCCAACCAGCGCCTGATGTTCCTGGCGCAGCAGGCCGAGGCGCCGCAGCAGGGTCCGACGATCACCCCGGAGCGGGTCGCCGGTGTCCGCGCCGAGGCCGACCGGCTCGACGAGCGGGCCCGCGACATGCAGGGCGGCACGACGAGGGTCGGCGACCAGGTCCGTGCCGCCCGTGCCGCGCTCGACGCCCTCGACGAGCAGATCGCCGCGCAGGCCGCCCTCGTCGCGCAGCACGACCTCGACGGGCAGCGTCTGGCCAGTGCGGTCGAGGTCGCCCGGTCGAAGCGCTCCGCGGCGGCGGGCGACCGAGAGCGTCGGGAGCGTTCGCTGACCGAGGCCGTCGCCCGCGCCGAGGAGGCGGCCACTGCGCTCGAGGACGTCGGCCGTGACCCCTCCCTCGACACGGACGAGGACGCCCTGTCCGCGACGCTCACCGCCGCGCGCGAGCAGCTGGACCACGCCCAGGGTGACCGTGACGGCCACCGTGATCGCCTGCACGCGCTCGAGCGGGAACGGGACGCGCTCGACGCCCGGATCGCGGCCCTGGCGCTGTCGATCGACGTGCGCGACGGGTCCCAGGCGGTCATCGACGCCGGCCGCGACGGCATCGTCGGTCGTCTTGCCGACCGCCTCACCGTCACGCCCGGGTTCGAGGCGGCCGTCGCGACGGCGCTCGACGGGTTGGCCGACGCCGTCCTCGCTGACGACCGCGCAGGCGCACTCGGCGCCGTCGAGCACGCCCGGTCCGCCGACCTCGGCCGCATCGACGTGGTCGTCGCCGACGTCGCCGGCTCCGGGTCCCGACTGCCGGCCGTGCTGCCGTCGTCCGTCCGGCGGGCACTCGACCTGGTGGACGGACCGCCGGCCCTCACCGCCCTGCTGGCCGACACGCTGGTCGCGGACACCGACGACGTCGACCTGGAGGCCGTGCTCGCCGCCGCCCCGGACTCCATCGTCGTGACGCGGTCCGGTGACCTGGTCCGTGCTGCCCGGGTGACCGGGGGCGGGGCACGGACCACCTCCCGCATCGAGCTCGTCGCCGACCGGGACGCCGCCGTGACGCGACGACGGACGGTCGTGACGGAGGCGGAGGACGCGGCCACGGGCCTCCAGGCCGCGCGCACGGCGGTCGAGGCGGCGCGACGTGCCGTGGACGAGGCCGACCGTGCCACGCGTGAACACGCCCGCGCGAGTGCCGAGTACGACCGGGCCAGTGCGTCGGCCCGGGCCCGCGCGGAGAACACGGCCGCCGAGGTCGAGCGTCTGCGGGCCGCGCTGGCCGAGACCGACGGCACGACGGCCGTGACCGAGGCGGCGCTGGCAGAGGCGGAAGCGGCGCTCCGGCACTTCACCGACCGGCCGAGGCCGGTCGTCGACGCCTCGGCACGGCCGGCGGCGCAGGACGCGGTGGACGCCGCCCGGGCCGCGGAGATCGAGCACCGGCTGCAGGTCGAGACCGCCCGGGAACGGGCGCGCGCCGAGCGCCGACGTGCCGACCAGCTGGAACGGCAGCTCGAGGCCGAGCGGGCCGCGGCGGAGGAAGCGGCGCGGCTCGCGGTCATCCGCCGCGCCCAGATCGCGTCGGCCGAAGGGGTGCTCGCGGACCTGCCGGTCGTGCTGGCCGCCGTCGACCGGTCGCTCGCCGAGGCGCGGGTGCAGCTCGCGACCGAGGAGTCCGAGCGCTCCCGTCGCAACTCCGAACTGCAGACGATCCGGAACGAGGAGCGCGAGCTGCGCGACCGGCTGCAGACCCTCACGGACGGCGTGCACTCCCTCGAGATGGAGATCTACGAGAAGCGGCTGCACGTCACCGGGGTCCTGGACCGGGCGCAGAGCGAGCTCGGGTTGGGGGAGTCCGTCCTGGTCGCCGAGTACGGGCCGGACGTGCCCGTGCCGGTCGACGTGTTGGTGGACCCCCGTGTCCTGGCACGACGCCACCGAGAGGCTGCCCGT
Organism: Curtobacterium sp. MCBD17_030; assembly: GCF_003224255.1. NCBI lineage: Bacteria > Bacillati > Actinomycetota > Actinomycetes > Micrococcales > Microbacteriaceae > Curtobacterium > Curtobacterium sp. MCBD17_030. The sequence goes on from NZ_QKLI01000001.1 coordinate 30,774, forward strand.
GCGGCTGCGGCGGCCGGAGCGCAGGCCGAGGCCGAGGACTCGGAAGCCGCCCCGGACACGGAGGCCGACGCCGACACCGCGCTCGTCGACGCCGAGTCGACCCTGCCCGGTGGCGCCGCGCTCCCGGAGTTCGAGGCGCCCCACGTCGACCCGGCGGACGTCCCGACGACCCCCTACGTCCGCGAGGAGCAGGAACGCCGGCTCGCTGCCGCCGAACGCGACCTCGGGCGGCTCGGCAAGGTGAACCCGCTGGCGCTCGAGGAGTTCCAGGCACTCGAGCAGCGGCACGCGTTCCTGTCCGAGCAGCTCGAGGACCTGCAGCAGACGCGCACCGACCTGCTCACGATCATCGAGGAACTCGATGGCAAAATGCAGACGATCTTCGCGTCGGCGTTCGAGGACACCCGGGCCGCGTTCGACGTCGTGTTCCCGATCCTGTTCCCGGGCGGATCGGGCTCGATCTCGCTGACGAACCCCGACGACATGCTGACCACGGGCATCGACGTGCAGGTGAAGCCCGCCGGCAAGAAGATCGACCGGTTGACGCTGCTGTCCGGTGGTGAGCGGTCCCTGGCTGCGGTGGCGCTCCTCGTGGCGATCTTCACCGCCCGGCCGAGCCCGTTCTACATCATGGACGAAGTCGAAGCGGCCCTCGACGACGCCAACCTCGGCCGTCTGCTGACCGTGTTCGGCCGCCTGCGCGAGGCGTCGCAGCTCATCGTCATCACGCACCAGAAACGAACCATGGAGATCGCGGACGCGCTCTACGGGGTGTCGATGCGGCAGGACGGCGTCTCGGCGGTCGTCGGCCAGCGGGTGCAGCGACCGGAGCCGGGCACGGAGCCGAGGTCGGAGCCGGCGGTCGCCTGACCGCGTGACCGCCTGACCGCCTGACCGCCTGACCCACGACGGACGGGAGGCCCGGTACCAGCTGGTACCGGGCCTCCCGTCGTGCGGTGCGGACGCCTACTTCACGTCGGCCTCGACCGGCTTGTCGCCCGTCGGGGTGAGGCCGCGCTGCTGACGGCGCTTCGACACCACGAGGCTCGCCACCGTGGCCACGGTGATCGTCAGCAGGATGAACCCGAGCGAGAACCAGATCGGGATCTCCGGCGCCCACTCGACGTGCTGGCCGCCGTTGATGAACGGCACCTCGTTGACGTGCAGCGCGTGGAAGACGAGCTTCACGCCGATGAAGGCGAGGATGACGGCGAGACCCTGACCGAGGTAGATGAGGCGTTCGAGCAGCCCGGCGATGAGGAAGTACAGCTGGCGCAGCCCGAGCAGCGAGAACGCGTTCGCGGTGAACACGATGAACGCGTCCTGCGTGAGCCCGAAGATCGCGGGGATCGAGTCGAGCGCGAAGAGCACGTCCGTCAGGCCGATCGAGACCATCACGAGGAGCATCGGGGTGAAGAGGCGCTTGCCGTTCACCCGCGTGGTCATGCGGTCGCCGTCGAAGTGGTCCGAGGTCGGGATGACGCGGCGGAGCAGGCGGATGAGCTTCGAGTCGCCGTCCTCAGCACCGTGCTCGTCGCCCCCCTTCGCCTGCGACCAGGCGAGCCAGAACAGCAGGAGACCGAACAGGTAGAAGACCCACGAGAAGTTCTCGATGATCGTGACGCCGAGGGCGATGAAGACACCGCGGGCGACGAGGGCGATCGCGACACCCACCAGCAGGACCTTCTGTTGGAACTCCTTCGGCACCGCGAAGGTCGTCATGATGATGAGGAAGACGAAGAGGTTGTCGACGGACAACGCCTTCTCGGTCAACCACCCGGCGAAGTACTCACCGCCGGCCTGTCCGCCGCCGAACACCCAGACGCCGACGCCGAACAGGATGGCGAGCGCGATGTAGACCACGGACCAGAAGGCCGATTCGCGGATGTGCGGCACGTGCGGGGTGCGCACGTGCGAGAAGAAGTCGAACACGAGCAAGGCGAGGATGCCTGCGATCGTGATGAGCCACACGTACAGGGGAACGTCCACTGGAACCTCCAGGTCAGGGGCGCACCACATCGTCCATCGACGAGCTCCGACCACGGAAGTGGTCCGGAAAACGGGTACGCCAGAGCCTGAAGGTCTCTTCCGCCGCGGTCCTGTCCGGTGTCCGACGAGGTCGGTTCCGAGCTGGGCCGCGACCGACGCCCCGGGTCCGGGTCGTTCCGGGCCGTACTGACGGGGTCGCCGAGAGGGAATACTCCCCTTCGCGTCTCCGACACTACCGAAGGTCGCGCTCACCCGGGCCCCTCTAAGCTGGGAACATGGCGAGTAGTTGGTCACTGTCCTCCCGGCTCCGGGGTCTCTTCCAGCGGAAGACCATCGACGAGACGACGTGGGAGGACCTGGAGACCGCACTCATCGGCGCCGACTTCGGTCCGGACATCTCCGAGGAGATCATCGAGGACCTCCGCGCCCGGGTCGACCGGTACGGCACCACCGACCCCGCCGACCTCAACCGCATGCTCCGCGAGGTCCTCGAAGAGCGCCTGTCGAAGCTCGACACCACGCTGAAGCTCAGCGCCCGACCGGCCGTGGTGCTCGTCGTCGGGGTGAACGGCGTCGGCAAGACCACGACCATCGGCAAGTTCGCGAAGTTCCTCCGCACCTACGACCGCACGGTCCTGGTCGGCGCGGCCGACACGTTCCGAGCCGCGGCCGTCGAGCAGGTCGCGACGTGGGCCCAGCGCGCCGGCGTCGACGTCGTCCGGCCCTCGCAGCCCGGGCAGGACCCGGCCTCGGTCGCGTACCAGACCGTCGAGCAGGCGATCCGGCAGGGCATCGAGATCGTCGTCATCGACACCGCCGGCCGACTGCACACCAAGGCCGGGTTGATGGACGAGCTCGGCAAGATCAAGCGCGTCGTCGAGAAGCAGACCGAGATCGCCGAGGTCCTGCTCGTCCTCGACGCGACGACCGGCCAGAACGGCCTGGCGCAGGCGCAGGCCTTCATCGAGGGCGCCGGCGTGACCGGTCTCGTCATCACGAAGCTCGACGGGTCGGCGAAGGCCGGGTTCGTGCTCAGCGTGCAGGAGAAGACGGGCATCCCGATCAAGCTCATCGGGCAGGGCGAGGGCATCAACGACCTCACGGGCTTCACCCCGCACGTCTTCGTGCAGAACCTCGTCGGCTGAGCCTCCGCGCCCCTCGAGGCAGCCTGCCCCGGTCGTCGGGCACGGTGGGCGTGTACCGTCCGCCTGGTACGTGACCGACCGGGAGAGGAACCCCCACATGCCTGCACTGCTCATCATCGCCTTGATCGTCGGCGTCGTCCTGCTGGTGACCGGCATCGTCAGCGCCGCGCTGAAGGTCCTGCTGTTCATCGGCCTGGTGCTCATCGTCCTCGCCGTCATCGGCTGGATCCTCCGCCGCGTCCGCGGTGGCGGTTCGCGCGTCTGACGCACGGCACGACGACGGACGGGAGGCTCCCCACCAGCTGGTGGGGAGCCTCCCGTCCGTCTGCGGCGGGGCCGGACCGGTCGACGGCTTGCCGCGCCTCCCGGGCCGCATGCCACGGACGGTAGGATGGTCGGATCATGGCGCAATTCGGTTCACTCTCCGATCGGCTCACCGAGACCTTCCGCAACCTGCGGAGCAAGGGACGGCTGACGCCGTCCGACGTGGACGGCACCGTCCGCGAGATCCGGCGGGCGCTGCTCGACGCGGACGTCGCGCTGGAGGTCGTGAAGTCCTTCACCGCCTCGGTGCGCGAGCGGGCGCTCTCGGACGAGGTCAACAAGGCGCTCAACCCGGCGCAGCAGGTCGTCCAGATCGTCAACGAGGAACTCGTCGGCATCCTCGGCGGGCAGCAGCGACGCCTGGAGTTCGCCAAGCGTCCGCCGACGGTCATCATGCTCGCCGGCCTGCAGGGCGCCGGCAAGACGACCCTGGCGGGCAAGCTCGGCAAGTGGCTCAAGAAGGACGGCCACACCCCGATGCTCGTCGCGGCGGACCTCCAGCGTCCGAACGCGGTGCAGCAGCTGCAGGTCGTCGGCGAGCAGGCCGGCGTGCACGTCTTCGCCCCGGAGCCCGGCAACGGCGTCGGCGACCCGGTCAAGGTCGCCAAGAACGCGATCAAGGCCGCGGTCGACCAGCAGTACGACACCGTCATCGTGGACACCGCCGGTCGCCTCGGTGTCGACGCGGAGCTCATGAAGCAGGCCGCGAACATCCGCAAGGCCGTCGACCCGGACGAGGTCCTCTTCGTCATCGACGCGATGATCGGTCAGGATGCCGTCACGACGGCCCGCGCCTTCCAGGAGGGCGTCGACTTCACCGGCGTCGTCCTGTCCAAGCTCGACGGTGACGCCCGCGGTGGTGCAGCCCTGTCGGTCGCCTCGATCACCGGGCGTCCGATCATGTTCGCGTCCACGGGTGAAGGCCTCGACGACTTCGAGCCGTTCCACCCGGACCGGATGGCGAGCCGGATCCTCGACCTCGGTGACATCCTGTCCCTCATCGAGCAGGCGCAGTCCGCCTTCGACGAGGACGAGGCCCGTGCGGTCGCCGAGAAGATCGCGACCGACAACTTCACGCTGAACGACTTCCTGCAGCAGATGCAGCAGCTGCGGAAGGCCGGTTCGATCAAGGGCATGCTCGGCATGCTCCCCGGCGCGAAGGGCATGCGGGAAGCGCTCGACAACTTCGACGAGCGCGAGATCGTGCGTACCGAGGCGATCATCCAGTCGATGACCCCGCAGGAGCGCGAACTGCCGAAGCTCCTCAACGGGTCCCGGCGCCTGCGGATCGCGCGCGGTGCCGGCTCCACGGTGACCGAGGTCAACGCGCTCGTGAACCGCTTCGAGCAGGCCGCGAAGATGATGAAGACCGTCGCCCGTGGCGGGGTGCCGCAGATGCCCGGCATGGGCCCGATCCCGGGCATGCACGGCGGCAAGAAGCAGCAGCCGCAGGGCAAGAAGAAGAAGGTCGGCAACCCGGCGAAGCGCGCTGCGCTCGCCTCCGGTACCGCCCCCGCGCCGCAGCAGGCGCCGAAGGGCGCGGGCCTCGGGCTCGGCATGGGCGCCGGCAAGAACGGTGGGGTGCCATCCGAGGAAGAGCTCGCCTCGTTGCAGAAGTTCCTCGGACGCTGACCCGACCACCTGACGGACGGGCGCGCCCCGCTCAGCGTGACGCGCCAGCGGCACGCGGGGCGCGCCGACCGAGCCTGCGAGTGAGGGGTACCAGCTGGTACCGGGCCTCCCGTCCGTCCGTGGTCGCGTCGCGACGGTTCAGAGCGAGTCGCGGAGTTCGCCGACCAGGTGCTGGACGACCGCGCGGAGGTCTCCGCCGTTCGCCTGAGCGACCGCCAACTGACGCTGGTACGAAGCACCGCGCTCGATCATCGTGTCGAGGTGGTGCAGTTCCTCCTGACAGCCGAGCCGTTCGGCGATCGGGTCCAGGCGGGTGACCAGGTCGTGGACCTCGTCGGTGACCAGCCGTTCGTCGCCGGCGACGTTCGTGATGATCTCGGCATCCATGCCGTAGCGGGCCGCACGCCACTTGTTCTCGCGGACGAACCAGGGCTGCATCGCCTGCAGGGTCTCGCCGGCGTCGATCCGGTCCGAGCTCTCGGTGACCAGGCACTGCACGAGGGCCGTGACCGCGCCGACCTCGTGGAGCGTGGAGATGCCGTCCGAGACGCGGTTCTCGAGCGTGCCCCAGCCCGGCGAGGGACGGATGTCCCACCGCAGGTCCTTCACGCCGTCGATGACGCCGGTGTGCACGAGGTCGCCGACGACCTCCTCGAAGTTCGCCCACGCCCCGAGCTGCGGCGGGAGCCCACCGGTGGGCAGCTGCTGGAACATCAGGGCCCGGTTCGAGGCGTACCCGGTGTCGGTCCCCGCCCAGAACGGGCTCGAGGCCGTGAACGCCTGCAGGTGCGGGACGTAGCCGAGCATCGCGTTCATGATCGGGACGGCCTTGTCACGGTCGTCGATGCCGACGTGCACGTGCACGCCCCAGATGAGCATCTGCCGACCCCACCAGCGGGTGCGGTCGATGAGTTCCGTGTAGTGCTCGCTGTCCGGCGTGATCTCCTGCTGGTCCCACACGGCGAACGGGTGGGTGCCGGAGCACATCACCTGCGCACCGAGGGGCTCGGCGGCGTCGATGACCTGGCCGATGATCCCGGAGAGCTCGCGGGTGGCGCCACCGACGCTGCGGTGCACGTCGGTGACGACCTCGACCGTGTTCGTGAGGAGCTCCTCCGTCACCCGGTCCGGATCGTCCAGGCGTTCCCGGACGGCGGCGAGCACCGCCGGGGCGCGCGGTGTGAGGTCACCCGTCGCACGGTCGACGAGGGGCAACTCCCACTCGACGCCGATCGTCGACGGGGCGGATTCGGAGAACCGGATGTCCATGGGGCCATCCTGCCCGTCCGCCCCGCGGGAACGACGGAGAGCCCGGCGTGTCCGGTCTGCCGGTGAGCGGGCACGTTCGCCTAGTGTTCGTTGCGTGACCGCTGTCGTTCCGCCCGTTGCCGACGTGCCCGCCGAGCTCCGCACCGTGGCCTCGCCCTGGACGCTCGGCCCCCTGCACCTGTCCAACCGGGTGGTGATGGGGTCGATGCACACCGGACTCGAGGTCCTGGACGACGGCGGGGTCGCGATGGCCGAGTTCTACCGGGAGCGTGCTGCCGGCGGTGCCGCGTGCATCATCACCGGGGGGATCGCGGTGAGCGACGAGGCCCGCGGCGGCCCGGACTTCGCCGTGTTCGGGGTCGGCGGTGCGGACGAACGCTTCCGCCGGGCGGTCGCGGCCGTGCACGACGAGGGCGGCACCGTCCTGGCGCAGTTGTTCCATGCCGGCCGCTACGCGCTCGTCGGCGGTCTGACGGACCGCTCCGGTCGACCGCAGCGCGCCGTGGCCCCCTCGGCGCTGCCCTGGGCGGCCGCGCGGGGCGTGCTGCCGGAGGAACTGACCGCGGACGAGGTCCGGCGGACGATCGAGGACTTCGCGACGGCCGCCCGGACCGCCGCGGCGATCGGCTTCGACGGCGTCGAGATCATGGCCTCCGAGGGGTACCTCGTCAACCAGTTCCAGTCGCCGCTGACGAACCTGCGCGACGACGAGTGGGGCGGGACCCCCGAGCGTCGGCGTCGTTTCGCGGTCGAGGTCGTCCGGGCCGTCCGCGCCGCGGTGCCCGACCTCGCCGTCACGGTCCGACTCTCCGGCGCCGACTTGATGCCGGGGTCCTCCACCGACGCGGACGTCGACGCCCTGGTGCGCGAACTGCTGCCGCTCGGACTCGACGCGATCTCGGTCGGCATCGGCTGGCACGAGTCGCGGACCCCGACGATCCAGGCGTCCGTGCCACACGGCGCGTGGATCGAGCAGGCGGCGCGGATCGCGGACGTGGTCCGGGCCTCCGACCACCCGGAGGTGCGGGTGATCGCGTCGAACCGGATGACGGACCTGCGTGACGGCGAAGCGGTCCTCGCCGACGGTCGGATCGACGCGGTGGCGCTCGCCCGGCCGTTCCTCGCCGACGCGGGGCTCGTCGAACGCTCCCTGGCCGGACGGTTCGACCTCGTGAACACCTGCATCGGGTGCAACCAGGCGTGCCTCGACCGGTCCGTCGTCGGCGCGCCGGTGTCGTGCCTGGTGAACCCGCGGGCCGCGCGCGAGGTGCAGTTCCCGCTCCGTCCGACGACCGCGCCGAAGCGTGTGGACGTCGTCGGCGGGGGACCGGCTGGGCTCGCCGCCGCCGTCGACGCTGCTCGGCGTGGACACGACGTCCGGCTCTGGGAAGCGTCGGACGTCCTCGGCGGACAGTTCGGACTCGCCGCCGAGATCCCGGGGAAAGAGGACTACGCCGGCCCCGTGCAGGCCGCGCGCGCCGAACTGGTGGAACGGGGCGCGACGATCCACCTGGGTCGCGCCGCCACCCTGACGGACCTCGGGGACAGCGACGCCGTCGTGCTCGCGTCGGGGGTGACCCCGCGCGTGGTCGACCTCCCCGGAGCGGACCTGCCGCACGTCCTGACCTACGAGCAGGCCCTCCGCGACGGCGTGCCCGACGGGACGGTCGCGGTGATCGGCGGCGGCGGGATCGGCGTCGACACCGCGGCGTTCCTCACCGAGTCCCCGGACGAGGCGGTCCGCGCCACCGAGTTCGGCGCGCGCTGGCAGGTGCCGGTCTCCGACGAACTCGTCGGGGACCGGCCGCAGCGCCAGCCCACCGCGCACCGTACCGTGCGGCCCGGGTCCCAGGTCACGGTGCTCCGCCGGACCGGGAAGTTCGGGCAGGGGATCGGCCTCACCTCACGCTGGGTCGCGCTCGGACGGCTCCGGGACGCCGGGGTCCGCATGGTCGGCGGGGTGCAGGAGTACCTGCGGATCGAGCCCGGCCGGCTCTGGATCCGGGACGAGTCCGGCAACGACGTCGCGGTGCCGGCCGACGTCGTCGTGGTGTGTGCCGGACAGGAGGCGCGGGACGAGTTGGCCACGGGCCTCCAGGCCGCAGACGTCCCGTACGCGGTCGTCGGCGGAGCACGGGACGCCCGCAGCGTCGATGCGGTCCGGGCCACGAGCGAGGCCCTCGAGGCCGTCCGACGCCTGGCGCCGTAGCGGTCCGCCGACGCGCCGCGAGACGTGGCTCGCTTCCCGCTCCGGAATCTGCAAGAATGAACGGTCGAATCGTGTCCGCTCGACCCTCTATCCAGCGGATCACGATCTCATCGAGCTTCCACCGTGTGTGCCCCCACGCCCGCGGTTCCGGTTCAACCACAACACGTACGCAACAGGAGTCATTGTGGCTGTCAAGATCCGTCTCAAGCGCCTCGGCAAGATCCGAGCGCCCTACTACCGCATCGTCGTCGCCGACTCGCGCACCAAGCGCGACGGTCGCGTGATCGAGGAGATCGGCAAGTACCACCCCACCGAGGAGCCCTCGTTCATCGAGGTGCAGTCCGAGCGTGCGCAGTACTGGCTCAGCGTCGGTGCGCAGCCGACCGAGCAGGTCGCCGCGCTCCTCAAGCTGACCGGTGACTGGGCCAAGTTCAAGGGCGAGAAGGACACCGAGTCCAAGGTCAAGGTCCGCGAGCCGAAGCCGGCCTTCACGGTCGACAGCTCCAAGAAGGCCGTCCTCAAGCCCAAGTCGGAGAAGACGGCCCCCGCCGCTCCGGCCGCAGCCGAGACCGCCGACGAGACGACCGAGGCGTAGTCCTTGCTCGAATCCGCGCTGACGCACCTCGTCAAGGGGATCGTCGATCACCCTGACGACGTGCGCGTCGCCAGCTCCACCTCTGCGCGTGGCGAGGTCCTCGAGGTGCGTGTGCACCCCGAGGACCTCGGCCGCGTGATCGGTCGCGCCGGTCGCACTGCGAAGGCGCTCCGCACGCTCGTCACGGCCCTGGCCGACGGCAAGCGCGTGCGGGTCGACGTGGTGGACAGCGATTCCTAGGGAGACGACCCAGCTCCGGGTGGGTCGCATCACGAAGGCGCACGGGCTCAAGGGCGGCATCAAGCTCGAGCTCTACACCGACGACCCGGATCGTCGGTTCACGCCGGGAGCGGTCTTCACGCTCCAGGTCCCCGACGACTCTCCCTGGTCGGGGAAGACCATCGCGCTCGATGAGTTGCGCTGGTACAACTCGCACCCGGTCGCCTTCTTCGAGGGCATCGCCGACCGGAGCGCCGCCGAGACCCTCGCGCGCGCCATCCTCTGGGTCGAGCAGGACACCGAGGAAGAGACCGGCGAGGACGACGCCTGGTACGACCACCAGCTGGTCGGCCTGAAGGTGCTCCGCGACGGCGTGCAGGTCGGCACCGTCGCTCGGGTCGACCACATGCCGGCCCAGGACCTGCTCGCGGTGGACACCGAGTCCCGCGGAGAGGTCCTCGTGCCCTTCGTCGCGGCGATCGTCCCCGCGGTCGACCTGGAAGCCGGCACCGTCACGGTGACGCCCCCGACGGGTCTGTTCGAGGACCCCGAGGACCTGAGCCGTCCCGAGACGGTGACGCCGTCCGAGCCGGCTCCCGAAGCGCCGGCTCCCGACACCGAGGACTGATCCGTGCGGATCGACATCGTCACGATCTTCCCGGAGTTCTTCGGGGTGCTCGACGTCTCCCTGCTCGGCAAGGCACGGCAGGGCGGCCTGCTCGACCTGCACGTCCACGACCTGCGGTCGTGGACGACCGACCGCCACCGGACGGTCGACGACACCCCGTACGGCGGCGGCGCCGGCATGGTCATGAAGCCCGAACCGTGGGCCGAGGCGCTGTCCTCGATCCTGCGGTCCGACGGCTCCTCCACCCTCGTCGTCCCGACGCCCGCGGGCGCGCCGTTCCGCCAGACCATCGCGCGGTCCCTCGCCGAGCACGAGCACCTCGTCTTCGCCTGCGGACGGTACGAGGGGATCGACGCCCGGGTGTTCGAGTGGGCCGCGACCCGCAGCACCGTCGTCGAGCTCTCGCTCGGGGACTACGTCCTGAACGGCGGTGAGGTCGCGGCGATGGCCATGATCGAGGCCGTCGGCCGGCTGGTCCCCGGTGTGGTCGGCAACCCCGAGTCCCTGGTCGAGGAGTCCCACGAGGACGGCCTGCTCGAGTACCCCTCGTACACGAAGCCGGCGTCCTGGCGTGGTCTCGACGTACCCGACGTCCTGCTCAGCGGGCACCACGGCCGGGTCGCCGCGTGGCGGCACGACCAGCAGGTGGAACGGACGCGACGCGTCCGGCCGGACCTGCTGCCGGACTGAGCGGGTCGCGCACCGACCACGGACACCACGGGAGGCCCGTCACCAGCTGGTGACGGGCCTCCCGTGACGTCTGTGGTCCCGGGTCAGGCGTCGCGCTGGGCGCGACGGAGCGTCAGGACCTCGGGGCCCTGCTCGGTCACCGCGACCGTGTGCTCGACGTGCGCCGCGCGCGAGCCGTCGACGCTGCGGAGGGTCCAGCCGTCCTCGTCCTGGTAGAGCTCGTCCGTGCCCCGCATGAGCCAGGGTTCGATGGCGACGACCAGGCCGGGGCGGAGCTTCAGGCCGCGGCCGGGCCGCCCGTCGTTCGGGACGTGCGGGTCGCCGTGCATGGTGTGTCCGACGCCGTGGCCACCGAACTGCAGGTTCACGTCGTAGCCGGCACCGCGGGCGACCGAACCGATCGCGGCCGAGACGTCACCGAGCTTGTTGCCGGGTGCCGCCTGCGCGATGCCCGCGGCCAGGCACTGCTCGACGGTCGCGATGAGTCGCTGGTCCTCGTCGCGCGGGGTGCCGACCTGGACCGTGACGGCGGAGTCCGCCACCCAGCCGTCGACGCTCGCCGCGAAGTCCAGGCTGACCAGGTCGCCGTCCTGCAGCACGAGGTCGTACGGCAGACCGTGCAGGGCGGCGTCGTTCACCGAGGTGCAGAGGTTCTTGCCGAAGGGCGACTTGCCGAACGACGGGTGGTAGTCGACGTAGCAGCTCTCCGCGCCGCGCTCGGCGATCATGCGCGCGGCGACGCGGTCCAGGTCGAGCAGGTTCACACCGACGTCCACGGTCTCGAGCAGGGCGTCCAGGACGTCGGCGACGAAGCGGCCCGCGACGCGCAGTCCGTCGAGTTCGGCGGGGGTGCGGAGTTCGATCATGGGACCATCCTGCCGGTTGGCCGCAGTGCACTTGTTGTGGCATGATGATCGATCGTGCCCTGGCTGGACTCTGCCACGGGGGAGTCGCCGACACCGGGCACGTCTCGTTCTTTCCGAAATCGATCCGCGGCGACCCGTGTGCGTCCGCAGGAAGTGACACCATCATGCAGCTCCTCGACCACGTGACCGCCGGTGCCCTGCGCACCGACCACCCTGACTTCCGCCCCGGCGACACCGTCAAGGTCCACGTCAACATCGTCGAAGGCACGCGCTCGCGTGTCCAGGTATTCCAGGGCGTCGTCATCGGCCGCCAGGGCCACGGCATCGGCGAGACCTTCACGGTCCGCAAGGTGAGCTTCCAGGTCGGCGTCGAGCGCATGTTCCCCGTGCACTCCCCGATCATCGACCACGTCGAGATCGTCACCCGCGGTGACGTCCGTCGCGCGAAGCTCTACTACCTCCGCGAACTCCGCGGCAAGGCGGCCCGCCGCAAGATCAAGGAGAAGCGCGACAACTGATCGCCTTCACAGGGAGCGCCGGGAAGCCGGTTCCTCTGCGAGCCCCTCGCCCATGTACGGTTGTGCATCGGCGGGGGGCTCGTTCGTTCCTGGAGTCCGTCGCCACCGGGGCAGAACCATCTCGGGAGCAGTGCCGGGAACAGGTCGACGAGAGCGGAAATGACGGACACGACAGAGGGTGGAGCCCGTCGGCCCCGAACGGCGAAGAAGCCGCGCAACGGGGTCCTGACCTTCCTGCGGGACCTCGTCATCATCTTCATCGCGGCCCTCCTGGTCTCCTTCCTGGTCAAGACGTTCCTGATCCGGTCGTTCTACATCCCGTCCGAGTCGATGCAGAACACGCTGCAGGTCAACGACCGCGTGATCGTCAACGAACTGGTCCCCGGGGCCGTCAAGCTGCAGCGCGGAGACGTCGTCGTGTTCAAGGACCCGGGCGGGTGGCTCACCGGAGAGACCCTGCCGAACGTCCAGCCGACGACCTCGATCGGCAAGGCGGCCGACTGGCTGCTCACGCAGGTCGGACTGGGCACCGGCGACAGCGATGACCACCTCATCAAGCGGGTCATCGGGCTGCCGGGCGACACCGTGAGCTGCTGCAACGACCTCGGGCAGATGTCCGTCAACGGGGTCCCGCTCACCGAGCCGTACCTCAAGCTGCCTGCGGGCGACACCCGTGCGTCGCAGACCGACTTCTCGGTCACCGTGCCGAAGGGCACCATCTGGGTGATGGGCGACAACCGCAACAACTCGCGTGACTCCCGGTACAACGGCGACACCCCGTCGAAGGGGTTCGTGCCACTGTCCGACGTCACCGGTCGGGCTTTCGTGATCTCGTGGCCGACCAACCGCTGGACCTGGCTCGACGACCACCCCGAGGTCTTCGCCGGCGTGGAGGAGCGGGACGAGTGAGCCAGGTCCGGCCCTCGCTCCGGCTCGAGAAGTCGCTCCTCGCCGCGGGACGGGTCACCGTCATCGGCGTCGACGAGGTCGGCAGGGGAGCGATCGCCGGTCCGGTCGGGGTCGGCGTCGCCGCCGTCACGCTCGACGTACGACGGGTGCCGCAGGGCCTCGCCGATTCCAAGCTGCTCAGCCAGGCCCGGCGGGAGGCGCTGGTCCCAGTGGTGACACGCTGGGCGCGGACCGCGGTCGGGATGGCGTCGGCCCAGGTCGTCGACGAGCAGGGCATCGTCGCCGCGCTCGGTCTGGCCGGAGCCAGTGCGATCGGGGCGCTCGTGCAGGACGGCGTCCCGCTCGAGGGTGCCGTGGTCGTCCTCGACGGGTCGTTCGACTGGCTCACCCGTGCGCTGCCGGCCGAACACCGGTCGCTCGACGTCCAGGTGCGTGTGAAGGCCGACCGTGACTGTGCTTCCGTCGCAGCGGCGTCCGTCGTGGCCAAGGTCGCGCGCGACGACCTGATGATCGCGGCCCACGACGAGGCGCCGCACTACGCGTGGGCCTCGAACAAGGGCTACGGGTCGAGTGCGCACTACGACGCCATCCGCGCGGTCGGCCCGCACGAGCTGCACCGGAAGACCTGGTTGCATGCGGCGTCGAGTGTCGCGCTCGACGGGTTCGAGGAACTGGGCGCGGTCGGCGGCTGAGCGTGACGGTGCTCCTGTGCCGACGGGTGCGGGTCGTGCGTGCTCGCGCGGTTCTGCACGGTCGGGCGGTCAGGAGGCCGTGGTCGCTCTAGACTGGGCGGGCCATGGATGACGAAGAATTCGACGACTACGACCGCGAGGTCGAACTGGCCCTGTACCGCGAGTACCGCGACGTCGTGGGGCAGTTCCGGTACGTGGTCGAGACCGAGCGGCGGTTCTACCTGGCGAACGAGGTCGAACTCGTCCGCCGGGACACCGAGCATGACTTCTACTTCGAATTGACGATGAACGACGTGTGGGTCTGGGACGTCTACCGATCCGACCGCTTCGTGAAGTCGGTCCGGGTGTTGACGTTCAAGGACGTGAACGTCGAAGAACTCACTGCGCGTGAACTCGAACTCCCGAAGGAACTCGCACTCGACGAGTAGGGCTCGCCGGGGAATGTGACCCTTCGGCATTGTGCTGCGATACTCTGAGTTGCAATCCCGACTCTGAAGGAGTGAGAAATGGCGCAGAAGGTCACTGTCCAGCTCGTCGACGATCTCGACGATTCGCCGATCGCCGCTGGCGATGGCCGCACGGTCGAGTTCGCGTTCGACGGTTCGTCGTACGAGATCGACTTGTCGAACGACAACGTCGACAAGTTCCGGGATGCGATCTCGGACTACATCGCCGCGGCCCGCAAGACCGCTGGTCGTCGCACCGGTTCAACGGGCAAGAGCCCGTCGGCCCCGAAGCGCGGGAACTCCGAGGAACTCGGCAAGATCCGGGAGTGGGCGAAGGAGAACGGGTACGAGGTTTCTTCTCGTGGTCGTATCTCGACGCAGGTGCAGGAAGCGTACGCAGCCGCTCACTGAGCATCCGACCGGCGTTGGGTCGCTGGTCACGGCAGGAGCCGGACATTCCGTGAGGGATTGTCCGGCTTTTGTCATGGTGCGCGACATGTCCATGCAATTGTTCCTGCACAGGACGGTCGTTCCGCTCCTCTGTCCACAGATTTGCGGTGCCGACTCGATCGATTCCTGACCCGGTTCATCGTTGGTCCATGACGAAGCGTGCAGACCGACCGGATGCCGACCGCTGCCGTCCCGGTGCTGATCCGCGCCGTGCGACGGGCAATGCCGGAGAAGACCACGCCGTGGAATGGCTCGAGCGCCACGGGTTCTCGATCATCGACCGGAACTGGCGATGTGCGCGCGGAGAAGTGGACATCGTTGCGCGAGAGGACGACACGATCGTCTTCATCGAGGTGAAGAGCCGTACCGGGCAGAGCGCCGGACACCCGTTCGAGGCCGTGACGCCTCGCAAGCTCGCACGGATCCGACAGCTCGTCCCCGCATGGTTCCACGCGCACCGCGACCAGACGGCGCGAGCGATCCGGATCGACTGCATCGCCGTGACCATGGTCGCGGACCACGTGGCGATCGAACACGTCGAGGCACTCGGGTGAGCGACATCGGACGGACCTCGGCGGTCGCGCTGGTCGGGGTGCAGGGCAGCCTCGTCGAGGTGGAGGCGCACCTCACCAGCCAGCTGCCCGCGTTCAGCATCATCGGGTTGCCGGACACCTCGCTCGGGGAAGCCCGCGAACGAGTGCGGTCGGCAGCCGCGATGGCGGACTGCCCGCTGCCCTCACGGCGGATCACGGTCAACCTCACCCCGGCGAGCGTTCCGAAGCGCGGGTCCGGGTTCGATCTGGCGATCGCGATGGCCGTCCTCGCCGCCGCCGGTACCGCTCCCGGGGCCGACCGCCGTGTGGTCTACGTCGGGGAACTCGGACTGGACGGGCGGGTGCGACCAGTGCCGGGGATCATCCCGGTGGTCCTGGCCGCGCGCGCCGCCGGGATCGAACGTGTCGTACTGCCGGTGGGCAACCTCACCGAGGCGCGGGTCGTGCCGGACATCGCGCTCACCGCAGTGGACTCGCTCCGCTCGGCGGCGATCGACGCGGGGGCCGACCTGCCGGCGGGCTTCGCCGACCCCGTCCTGCCGCCACCAGTCCCGGACGACACGCTCCCGTCGCTGGAGCTCGCGGACGTGGTCGGCAACGCGATCGGCGTGCGTGCGGTCATCGCCGCGGCGGCCGGCGGGCATCACGTGCTGCTGCTGGGACCACCGGGCGCCGGCAAGACGATGCTCGCCGAACGGCTTCCGGCCCTGCTGCCCGACCTGGACCCGGACGCCGCGCTCGAGGTCGCGGCAGTCCGCTCCGTCGCCGGCCACGGGGAGCGCTCGTGGACACTGCGACCGCCGTGGGAGGCCCCGCACCACTCCGCCTCGGCCGCCGCCCTGATCGGCGGGGGGACCGGGCAGCTCCGGCCCGGTGCGGTGTCGCGAGCCACCCGCGGCGTGCTGTTCCTCGACGAGGCCACCGAGTTCCCACGGGCCGTGCTCGACGCGCTCCGACAGCCGCTAGAAGCCGGACGCATCACGGTCCACCGTGCAGGAGGGTCGGCGGAGTTCCCCGCGCGCTGCCAACTCGTGTTGGCCGCGAACCCGTGCCCGTGCGGCAACGCCGGGTCCACCGGCGGCGCCGCCTGCTCGTGCGTGCCGAGTGCGGTCCGCCGCTACCTGGGGCGGCTCTCCGGACCGCTGCTCGACCGGATCGACATCCGCGTCGCGGTCCCGCGGGTGACGACCGGCATGCTCCGGGCCGACGAGGGAGCGACGCCGACCACCACCGCCGCGCGAGGGGTTGTGCTCGACGCCCGGAGCCGGATGGGGGACCGGTTGCGGGGGACCGGCTGGACCCGGAACGCTGAGGTGACCGGGTCGTGGTTGCGCGAAGACGGCCGCGCGGCCCCCGGTGCGACGGACCTGCTCGACCGGGGGCTCGACCTCGGGACGTTGACCATGCGGGGGTGGGACCGGGTGATGCGGCTGGCGTGGACGATGGCCGACCTCGACGGGGACGACCGACCGGAGCGGCGGCACGTCGAACGGGCGCTGGCGTTGCGGACCGCGCTGTGAGCGGCGTTGCGGACTCGCGGTCGCAGCGGGATCGGGATGCCGCCCTCGACCGGCTCCGGGGCGCCTCGGCCCATCGGTCCGGCGAGCGCGACGAGGTCCTCGCCCGTGTTGCGTGGTCGACCGTCGTCGAACCGGGGGACGCCGATGCAGGACAACTCGTCGCGCGACTCGGGGCTGGCCGGTCGATCCGGGCCGCCCTCGCTGCCCTCGACTCCGGGCCTGCAGAGTTGGCGGAGCTGCTGGTCGGTGCCGGTGCCGGTGCCGGTGCTGGTGCCGGTGCTGTTGCTGGCGCGGGTGTGGGTACCGGCACGGATGCGGGAGCCCGGGGCTCCGTGGACTCCGTGGACTCCGTGGGCTCCGCTGTCGGAGCCTGCGACGAGGACGAGGTCCGCGACCGGCTGGTCGAGTCGGCGGCCGCGGCGCTCGTCCCGGCGATCGCCCGGTGGCGGCCACGGCTCCTGCGGCTCGACGTCGACGCCGTGCTGTCGGCAGCGTCCGTCATCGGGTGCGCGCTCGTCGTCCCCGGCGACCCGGACTGGCCCGCGGGCGTCGACGACCTCGGACCGCACGCCCCCCTCGTCCTCTGGCGACGCGGTGCACCGTGCACCGCCGAACGGCCCTCGGTGGCGGTCGTCGGGTCCCGGGCGAACACGGTCCTCGGCGCCGAGGCAGCGGCCGAGATCACGTCCGCCGCGGCCGACGTCGGCTGCGTGATCGTGTCCGGAGGTGCCCACGGCATCGACGCCGTCGCACACCGGGTCGCGATGGCCGCCGGAGCGCCGACGGTCGCTGTGCTCGCCGGCGGGATCGACCAGCTCTACCCGGCCGCGAACACGGCGATGCTGCGGGCTGTCGCCGAGCACGGCGCCCTGCTCGCCGAGTGTCCGCCGGGGACCCGACCCTCGCGCTGGCGGTTCCTCGCCCGCAACCGGTTGATCGCGGCCCTCGCGACCACGACCGTGATCGTCGAGGCCGGAGCCCGATCCGGGGCGCTCAACACCGCGAACCACGCCGGACAGCTCGGACGGCCGGTGTTCGCCGTGCCCGGCCCGTACTCGTCGTCCGCGTCGGTCGGATGTCACCGACTGATCGCGGACCGGCGTGCCGAGCTCGTGGTGCAGCCCCGCGACCCGGCGGAGACGGCGGTGCGCCTGTGCTCCGGGGACCGGATCGTCGCCGGGGCCGAGGTCCCGATCGCGGGCGCGCGGATCGACCCGGAGGTGCTCCGCGTGGTCGACGCCCTCGCTCCGCGTCGGCCGACACCGGCGGACGAGGTGGCTCGGCGATCGGGGTTGTCCCTCGTCGACACCACGGACGCCCTGGCGCTGGCGGAGCTGCAGGGTCTGGTGCAGCACGGCCCCGGTGGATGGACGACCTCGTGACGCGGGCGGCGGGACGAGTTCGGCGCGGGCGCGTCGATGCGCGAGCCCGCCCGGCGCGCCTACCCTGGCGTCATGCGGGACACCGAGGGCGACCGGGAGCGACAGCGCGGCATGCTCGGCGACGTCGTCCGGGTGTTCCTGGACCACTGTCGGCACGGTCGGGGCCTCAGCGAGCAGACCGTCCGGGCGTACCGCGCCGACCTCGACGACCTCGTGGCGTTCGCGGCCGAGCGCCAGGTCGTCTCGGCGGCGGGTCTCACGCTCGAGGTGCTCCGGGACTGGCTCTGGGCAGCGACGGAACGCGGCCTCGCGCGGTCGACGATCGCCCGACGCAGCGCTTCGGTCCGGGCCTTCACCCGGTGGGCGAGCGAGACCGGTGTCCTGACGGTGGACCCGGGCGTCCGGCTCCGGGCTCCGAAGGGCGCTGCGCACCTGCCCCGGGTCGTCGCGCAGGACCAGGTGCGCTCGATGCTCGACGGGCTCGCCGTCCGTGCCGCGGATGACGATCCGGCAGCGCTCCGCGACCGCGCCGTCGTCGAACTGCTCTACGCCGCCGGCATCCGGGTGAGCGAACTCGTGGGGCTCGACCTCGGGGACGTCGACCGGACCCGGCTGACCGTCCGCGTGCTGGGCAAGGGCGGCAAGGAGCGGGTCGTGCCGTTCGGTGTCCCGGCACACGACGCCCTCGAAGCGTGGCTCGACCGCGGACGCCCGGTGCTCGCCGCAGCGGCAGCCGGAGCCGCGGGCGCGGTCGGAGCCTCACACGCAGCCGGTCCGGCGGGCACCGCCCTGTTCCTCGGCGACCGGGGGGCCCGACTCGGCACCCGGAGCGCCTACCGTGTCGCCGCCCGGCTCCTCGAGGCGCTGCCCGGTGAGGGCCCGAGCGGACCGCACACCTTCCGGCACACCGCGGCGACGCATCTGCTCGACGGGGGAGCGGACCTCCGTGCGGTGCAAGAGCTCCTCGGGCACGCGAGCCTCGGCACGACGCAGATCTACACCCACGTCTCGTCGGCCCGGCTCCGCGAGGTCTACCGCACCGCTCACCCCCGCGCCTGACGGTCCGGCAGCAGCACCGGCCACGCGGGGCTCGGCAGCAGCGGCAACGGGTCGACGTACGCGCCGTCGACCCGGGCACCGAGGTGCAGGCACGACGTCGTCAGCGGGCAGTGCCCGGCGCCGACCGTCCCGACTCGATCGCCCCGACGGACGAGCGTCCCCGCTGACACCGACGGCTCGACCGGGTCGAGTGTGCTCACCAGCCCGCCGCCGTGGTCGATCGTGACGACCGTCCGTCCGCCGACCTGCCCGGCGAACGCCACCATGCCGTCCGCTGGTGCCGTCGCCGGGGTGCCGGGTGGGGCCGGGACGTCGAGCCCGCGGTGGCCCGGCCCGTAGTCGGTGGCGGGAGCGTCCCACGGCCGGAGGACGACCCGGGTCGTCGTCGGCCACGACCACGGTGCCGGTGACCCGGGGGCCGCGTGCTGCGCCGGGTCCGATGCGGCGCCGGTGCCGGCGACGAGCACCAGCAGGACGATCAGCACCGCTGTCACCAGCACCGCCAGTACCACCAGCACGGCCCTCCCCGGAGGCACCGGACCCGCACGGACCCCCACCTGCCATGCCGCCTCGCACCGTCGCATCCCGACCTCCCGCATCCCGTCCTCCCGCTTCCGCCCTTCCCGCATCCCGACCTGCGCGTCCACGTTCCCGCGTCCGACGCGGCCACGGGGCCGACCGGACGCGGTCTGTGGAGGGCGACCCGGGCCTCCCGTCCGGTGCAGGACAGGTCGGACTGCACCACACCTGATGTGCTGAGCAGTCGCGGAAGGGGTACTGTCGGGGCCGCTCCGGACACCGCAACGCCGCTCGGACGGCGATCCAGCCGACCGCCGGGGCACCGTGCAGCACCCGGCACGGCGGCGGGAACCCAGGAGCATCGTGTCGACCACGACCACCGGACACGGCGACGACCGTGCGTTCAAGGGGAAGGTCACACTGTTCGCCATCGCGGCGGCGGTCGGTGGCTTCCTCTTCGGCTTCGACTCATCCGTGATCAACGGTGCCGTCGACGCGATCAAGGGTGAGTTCGACCTCTCCGACGCCGCCAGCGGCTTCGCGGTCGCCTCGGCCCTCATCGGCTGCGCCTTCGGCGCCTACTTCGCCGGCCGCCTCGCCGACCGCTTCGGCCGCACCAAGATCATGTTCTGGGCCGCCGTCCTGTTCTTCGTGTCCTCGATCGGCAGCGCGTTCGCATTCGCGACCTGGGACCTCGTCATCTGGCGCCTCGTCGGTGGCCTCGGCATCGGCACCGCCTCGGTCATCGCACCGGCGTACATCTCCGAGGTCTCACCGAAGGCCATCCGCGGGCGTCTGGCGTCGTTCCAGCAGCTCGCCATCACGCTCGGCATCTTCGCCGCGCTGCTCTCCGACCAGCTGTTCGCCGTGACCGCTGGCAGTGCGTCCTCAGAGGTCCTGGGCCTCGCCGCCTGGCGCTGGATGTTCCTGGTCGGTGTGATCCCGTCGATCGTCTACGGCGTCCTCGCGATCACCCTGCCGGAGTCGCCGCGCTACCTGCTCACGAAGGGCCGGAGCGACGACGCGCGCGAGGTGATGGGCAAGATCGTCCCGCGCGACACGGTGAACACGAGCCTGGAGGAGATCCAGGACGGCATCAAGAAGGAAGCCAACGAGAAGAAGGGCTCCATCCGGGGCAACCGCTTCGGGCTCCAGCCGATCGTCTGGGTCGGCATCATCCTGGCCGTGCTGCAGCAGTTCGTCGGCATCAACGTGATCTTCTACTACTCGACGACGCTCTGGCAGGCGGTCGGGTTCAAGGAGGAGCAGTCCTTCCTCATCTCGACGATCACCTCGGTGGTCAACGTCGCCGTCACCTTCATCGCGATCTTCCTGGTCGACAAGGTCGGTCGGAAGCCGCTGCTCATCGCGGGTTCCGCGGGCATGTTCGTGTCGTTGACGATGGTGGCGATCGCCTTCTCGCAGGCCTCGATCGTGAACGGCGAACCGCAGCTCCCCGGAGCGTGGGGCGTCATCGCGCTGGTCTTCGCGAACCTGTTCGTCGTGTCGTTCGGCGCCACCTGGGGTCCGCTCATGTGGGTCCTGCTCGGTGAGATGTTCCCGAACCGCATCCGAGCCACAGCGCTCGGCGTCGGCTCGGCCGCCAACTGGATCGCGAACTTCATCGTCACGATCTCGTTCCCGGTGCTCTCCGGCTTCAACCTCACGGTCACGTACGGCATCTACGCGCTGTTCGCCCTGCTCTCGCTCTTCTTCGTCATCGCGAAGATCCCCGAGACGAAGGGCCGCTCCCTCGAGGAGATGGGCATCAGCGCCGAGGGCGACGCCGTGAGCGCCAAGTCCTGATCCGCTCCGTCCCCGTCCGGGAGGCCCGGATCAGGTCAGCCGCTCGGCTCGCGTGATCCGGGCCTCCCTTCTGTTAGCATTTCCCCAGCAGCGCGCCGAGCGCGCTGACTTCGCGTGTCCACGCAGTACACACGGTCATCGGTCCCGCTCTCGCGAGCGGGCGGCTGTGTGTCAGGGCACCAGGGACCATGACCTCCGGTCGTGGTCGACACAACCGCACCAGGTGCACGGTCATGCCGTGCGCCGAGAAGACAGAAGGAGGACGGCACATGGCCGTCGTCACCATCCGCCAGCTGCTCGACAGCGGCGTCCACTTCGGACACCAGACCCGTCGGTGGAACCCGAAGGTGAAGCGATTCATCCTCGCTGAGCGCTCCGGCATCCACATCATCGACCTGCAGCAGTCGCTGGCCTTCATCGACCGCGCGTACGACTTCGTCAAGGAGACGGTCTCGCACGGTGGCACGATCCTCTTCGTGGGCACCAAGAAGCAGGCGCAGGGCTCCATCGCCGAGCAGGCGACCCGCGTCGGCCAGCCGTACGTCAACCAGCGTTGGCTCGGCGGTCTGCTCACGAACTTCCAGACGGTCTCCAAGCGCCTCGCGCGCATGAAGGAGCTCGAGGAGATCGACTTCGACGACACGACGAAGGGCTTCACCAAGAAGGAGCTCCTCATCAAGAAGCGCGAGCTGGACAAGCTCCACAAGACCCTCGGTGGTATCCGCAACCTCACGCGGACCCCGAGCGCGCTCTGGATCGTCGACACCAAGAAGGAGCACCTCGCCGTCGACGAGGCGCAGAAGCTCGGGATCCCGATCATCGGCATCCTCGACACCAACTGCGACCCGGACGAGATCACGTACCCGATCCCGGGCAACGACGACGCGATCCGCTCCGTCGGTCTCCTCACCCGCATCGTCGCCGACGCGGCGGCCGAGGGTCTGAAGGCCCGTCACAACGGTGGCGACGACGACGCAGCCGCCGAGCCGCTCGCCGAGTGGGAGCAGGAGCTCCTCGGTGGCGACAGCGCGACCCCGGCCGCCGACGCCGCTCCGGAGGGCGCGACCGTCCAGGAGAACGACGCCGACGCACAGGCCGCGGCGAAGGAGATCGGCGAGCCGATCGCCGACGCCGACAAGAACGCCGAGCCGACGGCCGAGGCCGCCGCCGCTGCGGAGGCCACCCCCGCCGAGTGAGCACCCGGGGCGCCGGACCGTCACCGGTCCGGCGCCCCTGCTCCGCTCCCCACTCTCCACACACGCACAGTCCAGAAAGGACTCCAGGCAATGGCAAACTTCACCGCTGCTGACGTGAAGAAGCTCCGCGAGGACCTCGGCGCCGGCATGATGGACGCCAAGAACGCCCTCGTCGAGGCTGACGGCGACTACGACAAGGCCGTCGAACTGCTCCGCATCAAGGGCGCGAAGGCGGTCGCCAAGCGCGACGACCGTGCGACCTCGGAAGGTGTCGTCGTGGCATCGGCCGACAACGGTGCCGCCACCGTCGTCGAGCTCGCCAGCGAGACCGACTTCGTCGCCAAGAACGAGAAGTTCACGACCCTGGCCGACAAGGTGCTCGGAGCGGTCGCCGCTGCCGGGGCCACCGACGTCGCCTCCGCGAACGCCGCGCCGCTCGACGGCAAGACGGTGCTCGAGGTCGTCAACGAGAACGCCGCCGCACTCGGCGAGAAGCTCGAGGTCCGCACGGTCCGCCGTGTCGAGGGCTCGGCCTTCGAGATCTACCTGCACAAGACGAGCCAGGACCTGCCGCCGCAGATCGCCGTCGTCGTCGCGTACGAGGGTGACAACGCCGCCGAGGCGCGTTCGATCGCGCAGCACGTCGCGTTCGCGAACCCGTCGTACCTGACGCGCGCCGAGGTCCCGACCGAGGCCATCCAGAAGGAGCGCGCGACCGTCGAGGCGATCACGCGCGAAGAGGGCAAGCCCGAGGCTGCGCTCCCGAAGATCGTCGAGGGCCGCGTCAACGCCTTCATCAAGGGCATCTCGCTCCTCGACCAGGACTACGCGAAGGACAACAAGATCTCCGTCGCGAAGGCCGCCGAGAACGCCGGCATCACGATCCAGGGCTTCGCCCGCGTCAAGGTCGGCGCGTAACGAACCCATGACGGGGCCAGGAACCAACCGGTTCCTGGCCCCGTTGTCGTGCGCCCCCGCGCACCGAGTACATTTCCACGAGACCACGACGAAGGGTGCCCCGACATGACCGACGAGAAGACCGGACGCCGACGAGTCCTGCTGAAGCTGTCGGGAGAGGCGTTCGGTGCCGGATCCCTGGGCGTCAACCCGGACGTCATCAGCACCATCGCGAAGCAGATCGCCAGCGCCGCCCGAGAGGTCGAGGTCGCGATCGTCGTCGGCGGTGGCAACTTCTTCCGCGGCGCCGAGCTGTCGCAGCGCGGCATGGACCGCGGTCGCGCCGACTACATGGGGATGCTCGGCACCGTCATGAACGCCCTCGCGCTGCAGGACTTCCTCGAGCAGGCCGGCGCCGCCACGCGCGTGCAGTCGGCGATCAGCATGACCCAGGTTGCCGAGCAGTACATCCCGCGGCGTGCCGAGCGTCACCTCGAGAAGGGCCGTGTGGTCATCTTCGGCGCGGGCGCGGGCCTGCCGTACTTCTCGACCGACACCGTCGCGGCGCAGCGTGCGCTCGAGATCGGTGCCGACGAGGTGCTCGTGGCCAAGAACGGCGTCGACGGCGTGTACTCCGCGGACCCCAAGAAGGACCCGACCGCCGAGAAGTTGCACCACGTCACCTACCAGGACGCGCTGCTCAAGGGCCTCAAGGTCGTCGACGCAACGGCGTTCTCGCTCTGCATGGACAACGGCATGCCGATGCACGTCTTCGGCATGGAGGGCGAGGGCAACGTCCGCGCCGCGATCCAGGGCGAGCGCATCGGCACCGTCGTCAGCAACTGACCGGCGCACCGCCGCCGACTGACTAGACTCGACCCGTACCGAAGGAGAACCACCGTGATCAGTGACGTCATGACCGATGCGACCGAGAAGATGGCGAAGGCCGTCGACGTGGCGAAGGACGACTTCGGCACCGTGCGCACCGGACGCATCAACGCCGCGCTCTTCCAGAAGATCCCGGTCGAGTACTACGGGTCCCCGACCCCCCTCGCGCAGCTCGCGTCCCTGCAGACGCCGGAAGCCCGCACGCTCATCGTGACGCCGTACGACAAGACGGCGCTCAAGGAGATCGAACGTGCCATCGCGACCTTCCCGAACCTCGGTGCGAGCCCGACCAACGACGGCGAGATCGTCCGCGTGACGATCCCCGAGCTCTCGGCCGAGCGCCGCAAGGAGTTCGTGAAGATCGTCAAGAGCAAGGGTGAGGACCACAAGGTCGTCCTGCGCAACATCCGCCGCAAGGCGAAGGACGACCTCGACGCGCTGAAGGGCGAGGTGTCCGACGACGACATCGCCCGCAGCGACAAGGAGCTCGACGTCCTGACGAAGAAGCACGTCGACCAGATCGACGAGGCGCTGAAGAAGAAGGAAGCCGAACTCCTCGAGGTCTGATGCGCCGTCCCGACCAGGGCGACGACCGCCCCACATCTGATGACCGCCGCACGTCGGGGTTCCGACAGGACTTCGACGCGCGGGCGAGGGCGGCCCGGAACGACTTCGAGGCGCAGATCCGTCAGCGCCGAGCGGAGTTCGGTGCGCGGAACGAGGCACTGACGGCGCGGACCGGGCGGAACCTGCCGGCAGCCATCGCGATCGCCCTGGCGTTCGCGGTGGTCATGCTCGGGTCGCTGCTGCTGTACACGCCGTCGTTCATGGTCGTGGCCGCGTTCCTGCTCGGGCTCGGCGTCTACGAACTGGCGAGCGCGATGCGGTTCGCCGGTCGTGACGTCCCCCGGATCCCGAGCGTCGCGGTCGCGATCGCCACGGTGCCGGCGGCGTTCCTGGGCGGGCAGATCTGGGCGCTGTTCACGCTGCTCGGCGGTGTGGTGTTCATCTCGCTCTGGCGTCTCGTCGAGGTCGCGGTGTCGCGCACGAAGCCGCCGGCGGCGAGCGTGGCGCGGGACCTGACGAACGGCCTGTTCGTCCAGGCGTACGTGACCCTGCTCGGCGCCTGCGTGGTGCTGCTGTCGGCGCAGGAACAGGGGCAGCTCTGGGTCGTCGGGTTCATCCTCGTGGTCGTCGCCGTGGACACCGGGGCGTACGCCACCGGCATCAACCTCGGCAAGCACCCGATGGCTCCGCGGATCAGCCCGAAGAAGACCTGGGAGGGCTTCGGCGGCTCGGTCGGTGCGAGCATCGTCGTCGGCATCCTGGTCACCTGGCTCATGCTCGGTCTGCCCTGGTGGACCGGGATCATCCTCGGGGTGTTGATCTCCGGGTCCGCCACCCTCGGCGACCTCACCGAGTCGATGATCAAGCGAGACCTGGGCATCAAGGACATCTCGTCGTTCCTGCCCGGCCACGGGGGACTGCTCGACCGGATCGACAGCATCCTGCCGTCCGCGGCCATCGCGTACCTGATGTACCTCGTCGTCAACCACTGACGGTCTGCTCGCCCCGTCGCTCCTCCTGAGCGGACGGCCCCGCGCGTCCAGGTGGCGCACTGGTCGGAGCCTGGCACAATGGCGCCGTGCCATCGACGTTCCCGACTGCCCCCCGCTCGGTCCTCGGCTACGACTCCGACGAGGTCGATCACTTCCTCGAAGACGCTCGTCGCGCGTACACCGCCAACGACAGCGCCCCGGGGATCGAGGCCGCCAAGATCCGTGCGACGGCCTTCTCGATGAAGAAGGGCGGCTACTCGACCGTGCACGTCGACGCCGCGCTCGAGCGACTGGAGGACGCCTTCGCCGCCCGTGAGCGTGAGCGCGAGATCGCGGACGTCGGCCAGAAGGCCTGGTACGCGGAGGCGCGGGGGAAGGCCTCGGACGTCGTCGCGCGACTGGGACGTCCCGACGCGCAGCGGTTCCAGCGGGTCAACTTCCTGACGACCGGGTACCACCCGAAGGACGTCGACGCGTTCTCCCGTCGGCTGCACGGGTACTTCAAGGACGGCAAGCCGCTGAGCCTGACCGAGGTGCGATCCGTCGTGTTCCGTCCGAAGCACGGCGGGTACCGCGAAGCGCAGGTCGACGCACTGCTCGACGCCGTCATCGAGGTCATGCTCGCCGTTCGCTGAGGCCGCCTCGAGGACCTGCACCGGGCCTCCCGTCCGCACCGGACCGACTCACCTGGGTCAGGTGCTTCGCTTTCCGTGATCGTTCCGTTATCCTGGACACACTCATGGGCAGGCACACGGCAGACAACCGATCCGACCGCGGAACCCGCGCACCGGACGATCTCGCGATCGTCAGTGAGCGCCGAGCGGCGAAGAACCGAATCCGCACGACGGAGACCTCGGTCGCCCGTCCGGTGAACGCACCACAGGCGCAGCAGCACGTCGCTCCCGTCATCGCGCCGGTGTCCGTTGCGGCGAACCGTGTCTCGGACGCCTCCGCGGCCCGTACCGCCGTCGCGCCGACCCTCACCGCACCGCGTGTCGTGCGTCGTGCACGCAGCCGCGCGGTCGCCCCGGTCAAGCCGTCGGCGCCGCGGTCCTTCGGGGGCTTCGTCCGGCAGCGCTCGACGATCCCCGTGCTCTCCTTCTTCGCGGTGTCTGCCTTCGTCGGCGGGTCGCTCTTCAACCCGATGCAGACGGACGCCGCGTCGGCCGCGCCCGTGCTGGCACCGGCACCGATCTCGGTGCCGCAGCAGTTCTCGGCGCACGGCACGTACGGCGACTTCGACGCAGCGCGTGACGGCTTCGACGTGACCAAGCCGGCGCCGAAGCCGGTACCGACGCCGAGCCCCACCGCGTCGCCGGACACCGACGCGACCGACACTGACGCGGCGACGACGTCGACGTCCGCCCAGAAGCCGGTCGCCAGCACGCCGGTCGCGCCCGTGGCCACGCCGGACCCGGGCAGCGCCCAGGCCATCGGCCAGCAGATGGTCGCCGCTCGCGGTTGGGGCAACGACCAGTACAGCTGCCTCGTCTCCCTGTGGAACAAGGAGTCCGGCTGGCGGGTCAACGCCTACAACCCGAGTGGCGCGTACGGCATCCCGCAGTCGCTGCCGGGCAGCAAGATGGCATCCGCCGGTGCCGACTGGCAGACCAACCCGGCCACGCAGATCACCTGGGGTCTCAACTACATCACCGGTGTCTACGGCACTCCCTGTGGCGCCTGGGCGCACAGCGTCTCGTACAACTGGTACTGATCGGCGATCGGGGTGCCGCGGAGCAACCGGCCGCGGAGCCCTCGCGGTCGTGGTCATGACGTCGAGCCGGAGGACTCCGGCTTCAACCGCATGCTCAACGGCTGGCGGCGCACCGAACACCGGCGTGGTCGCGAGTGGTCGGTCCAGCCGATCTCGGCAGCGTCTGCGCAGAAGGAGTACCTCTGCCCGGGCTGCGGCCTGACGATCGAGCCCGGCGTCGCACACGTCGTGGTCTGGCGTGCGGACGGCGTCCTCGGCGACGCAGCCGACCTGGCAGCGCGGCGGCACTGGCACCACCACTGCTGGAGCATCGCATGACGTCCGAGCCTGCACCCACCGCAGACAGCGCCGAGATCCGGTCCGGCACGGTCCTTCCCGCCACTCGTACCGACATCGAGCTCGTCACCGACGACCACCTGACCCTCGTCGGCGAGTTGGCAGAACCGCTCGACCGGCCCGCGCGGGGAACCGTCGTTGCCCTGCACCCGCTGCCGACTGCGCAGGGCTTCATGGACTCACACGTCCTGAAGAAGGCCGCCGCGCGCCTGCCCGCGCTGGCCGACATCGCGGTGCTGCGCTTCAACTTCCGATCGGTGACCTCGCCCCGCGGTACCTCGGAGGGTGTCTTCGGCGACGGCGTGTCCGAGGGGTTCGACCTCCGTGCCGCCGTGCACGACGTCGACGAGCGGCGGCTGCCGACGCCGTGGTTGGTCGGCTGGTCGTTCGGCACGGAGGTCGTCCTCAAGCACGCCCTCGAGCACGTCGAGGCGGGGCACGTCGCCGGTGTGGTCCTGCTGTCGCCGCCGTTGCACCGGACCTCCGACGAGGAACTCGCGCGTTGGGCCGCGGTCGAGGTGCCGGTGGTCGCCCTCGTCCCCGAGCACGACGACTTCCTGCAGCCCGACGAGGCAGCCCGACGGTTCGCGATCGCCCCGACGGTCCGGGTCGTTCCCGTTGCGGGGGCGAAGCACCTGTGGGTGGGGGAGAAGTACGTGCGGATCGTCCTTGACGCGATCGCCGATCTCGTCGTCCCGGGCAGCGCTCCGCTGCCGACCCACTGGCCCGCGGACGACCAGCGCCCGTAGCCCGGCCCCGTCCGAGGACGGGGCCGACGCCGCGGACGGCGTCGTCAGCGGACCCTGTCGTCCCGCTCGTCGGAGTCCGACCGGTCGCCCTGCGCCGGCGCCTGCTCGTCGATGACGCCAGCTGCATGGCTCAGGACGCCACGGAGGTTCTCCAGGTACCCCGCCACGGCTTCCCGCTCGGTCCGGATCGCCCCGAGCCGGTCCTCCGCATCGGCCAAGAGCTCGGCGGTCCGGTCCTCGGCGTCTGCGACGAGGCGGTGCGCACGCTCCTGTGCCTCGCGCACCAGGTCGGCGGCGTGCTCCTGCGCGGCGGTCTCCTGTCGGCGGGCGAGGTCCGTGGCTTCCCGCTCGAGGCGGTCGGCGGTCTCACGTGCCGTGGTGGCGCGGCGGGTGGCCTCGGCGAGCTGGAGGTTCGCCTCATCCAGGTACTTCTGCGTCTCGGTGACCGTGGCACGGTGCCGGTCGAGGTACTCCTGCTCGGCGTCGTCGCGGCGCGCGGCGAGTTCGGTCTCGAGGGCCGCGCGGGCGTCGTCACGTTCGCGGGCGATCTCGGCACGCACCTCGTCGCGTTCCTGGGCGAGACCGGCGCGGGCCGTGTCGATCTCCTGGCGGAGGGCGGTGCGCTCGGCCAACAGGTCGTCGAGTTCCGCCGTGCGACGGTCGGCGATCTCGGTGTCGACCTCGGCGTGCTCGCGTTCCCGACGGGCGGCGAGTTCGTTCTCGTGTTCCCGGGCGGCGCGCTCGGCCTCGGCGGTGGCGGCGGCGCGCTCACGTTCGATGCGGGCGACGTGCTCGGCGGTCTCGCGCTCGATCCGGTCGGTGGTCTCCTGCACCCGGCGGGCGTTCTCGGCCGCGGTCTGCTCGGAGTCGACCCGGAGCTGGGCACGCGCGGCCGCGATCTCCTGCTCGAAGTCGGTTCGGGCGACGGCGAGCTCGCGGTCCCACTCGGCGCGGGCGGCGGCCAGCTCCTCGTCGAGGGCACTCCGACGGTCGTCGATCTCGGCGGCGAGTCCGGCCCGGCGCTGGTCGACCTCCGCGGCCAGTTCCGCCCGACGGGTCTCGAGTTCGAGTTCGAGGGCGCGGCGCGCCTCACCGTGCTCGCGCTCCCATGCTGTGCGGGCTTCGGTCAGCGTGCGTTCCAGCTGCTCACGGCGGGTGCGCTCCTCGCGGTCGAGGTCCTCGAGGCGACGGGCCTGGTCGGCCTCGAAGACGCTGCGGCGGTGCTCGGTCTCGCGGTCGAGGTCGGCGGCGGCACGACGGGCATCGGCGGACTCACGCTGGGCGACCTCGCGGAGTTCGGCGACCTCGTGCTCGACCTGGGCGCGGAGGGCGTTGGTCTCGCGGATGGCGACCGAGCGGACCTCGGCGGCCTCGGTGACGGCGGCTCCACGGATGGCGGCGGCTTCGTTGCGGGCGTCCTGCACGAGGATGCCGGCCTCGGAGCGGGCGCGCTCGACGGTGTCGGCGGACTCGGCACGGGCGCGGGAGAGCTCGTTGGTCGCACGGGTGCGGGCGTCCTCGAGCGTGACCTGGGCTTCGTCGCGGGCTTCGCGCAGGGTGCGCTCGGCCTCGGTGCGGCTGGTGGCGCGGAGCCGCTGGGCGTCGATGTCGGCCTGGCTGATCAGTCGGGTGGACTGCTCCTCCGCGACGCGGAGGGTGGACTCGAGCCGGGTGCCGAGGCCGCTGTAGGTGGGGGTGCCGGCCTCGTCGAGCTCGCCCTGCAGGTCCGAGACACGGGACTGCAGGAGACGGATCTCCTTCGCCGCCTCGGCCCGGTCGGTGTTCGACTTGATCAGTTCGCGGCGGAGGTCGTTCAGAGCCCGTTCGACCTCGTCCTTGCGGTAGCCCCGCAGCTCGGTCCCGAACTCTGCCTCGTCGTTCGCCACGTGTCGCTCCCTGTGGTCGTCCCGGACCACCCCGTGCAGTCCGGACCCCGATTGTAGTGGTGCGTCCGCGTCGGCTCCTGAGGCATGCGGCGGACCCGGGGATGCGCCTCCCAGCTGTCCTGGGTACCCTGGGCCGTTGTCCTGCGCCGATCCACCCACCCCGGCGCGGAGGGAGAGAGATCCGTGCGATTCGTCCTGGCGATCGTCAGCTTCGTCATCGGGGTGCTCCTCGTCGGCCTGGGAGTCGGGCAGCGGACCGTGTTCGCGCCACCCACCTCGATCGTCGCGGCGACGAGCGGGACGAACGCCGCTCCCGTGACCGTGCTGCCCGGCAGCGTCCTCAACGCGAACCCCGGCTACCAGCGCGTCAACGTCTCGGGCTCCGGCAAGGTGTTCGCCGCCTACGGCAAGACGTCGGACGTCGACGCGTGGATCGGTGACGCCGAACACACCACCCTCCGCTACGACGCCGAGGACGCCTCCCTGCAGTCCCGCACCACCGGATCCGGCTCCGACCTGCCCGACCCGAAGGGCAGCGACCTCTGGTACCAGGAGTACGACGATGCCCGTCAGTTCACCGTCCGGCTGCCGGCCGACGTGTCGCTCGTGGTGATGGGCGACGGCTCGGACGCCGCACCCTCGGACATCTCCGTGACGTGGCCGCGCGACACCGCCACGCCCTCCGTGGGTCCGCTGCTGACCGCCGGAGGGGTCTTCGTGCTCGGCGGCCTGGTGCTGCTCGTCTGGGCCTTCCTGCACCAGCGCCGGTCCCGTGGCCCGCGTCGTCGGAGCGGGGGCGGGCGCCCGCCGCGCGTGCGTGCCTCCCGTCGAGCCGCCGCGGCCGGAGCCCAGGTGCCGGCCCGCAGCCGACGTGGTCGCCGCGCGATCATCGCCGTGCCGGTCCTCGTCGCCGGTGCACTCGTGCTGAGCGGCTGCTCCTCGGAGTACTGGCCGACCGGCGGTGGCGCGGACGTCACCCCGACACCGACCGCCACGGCGACCGGTGCCGCTGCCGCGGACACCTCGACCGCCGCGACGAAGCAGCAGATCGGCCGCATCGTGTCCCGCGTGGCGGAGGTCGCCGAGAAGGCCGACGCCGACAAGGACGCCGACCTCGCCGCCACCCGCTTCACCGGTCCGGCGCTCGAGATCCGCAAGGCGAACTACACCATCCGCGACAGTGACGACAAGGCGCAGGCCCTGCCCGCCGTGGACGCCGACGACGTGTGCGTCGCGCTGCCGCAGCAGACCGACACCTGGCCGCGGACCGTGTTCGCCGTGGTCGCCGCGGACTGCACCGACAAGAAGACGGCCCCGCAGGCGCTGACCCTCGTGCAGCAGGACGCCCGTTCCGACTACAAGGTCGAGTACGCGGTCTCGCTCGAGGCCGATGCACAGTTGCCGTCGCTCGCGCCGACCTCCGTCGGTGCCGCTCAGCTCGCTCCGGACACGAAGCTCCTGGCGCTGGCGCCGAACGCCGTCGCCGCGGCGTACGGCGACATCCTCTCGAAGGACACCGAGAGCGAGTCGGCCGACCTGTTCGACAGCGACGGGGACGACCTGCGATCGCGCATCGGCAAGTCCTACAAGGACGAGAAGGCGAAGGGGCTGCCGGACACCGCGAAGATCGAGTACTCGTCCGAGGTGCCCGAGGACACCGCCCTGGCCCTCGCGACGAACACCGCCGGTGCGCTCGTGTCCGTCGACCTCAACGAGGTCGAGAAGGTCACCCCGACGGCGGACGGTGCCGAGGTCAACCCCGAGGGTGCTGTCAAGGCGCTGTCGGGTGTGGACTCCAGCACCAAGGGCGTGACGGCCACGTACGGCGTCCAGTTGCTCTTCTCCGTGCCCCCCGTGGGCTCGGACGACAAGATAGAACTCCTCGGGTTCACTCAGGGCCTGATCGCAGCGAGTGAGGTGCAATGACCAACGTCCCCCCGACCCCGTCCAGCTTGCGTGGAGCGGTCGACCTTTCGTCCCTCGTCGACCGGGCGCAGCGTCCGCCGCAGGGCCCCGGTGTCCCGGCCGCGGCAGCCCCGAGCGGGCCTGCCGCCGGTGCTCAGGCAGCCGGAGCCGCTGGTGACGGCGTACTGAGCGTCCCGTCCCTCGTGATGGACGTCACGGATCAGAGCTTCCAGGACATCGTCCAGCTCTCCACCGTCGTCCCGGTCATCGTCGACATCTGGGCCGAGTGGTGCGGCCCGTGCAAGCAGCTCTCGCCGGTCCTCGAACGACTGACCGAGGAGTACGCGGGTCGCGTCGTCCTCGCCAAGGTCGACGCGGACACCAACCCGCAGCTCGTCCAGGCGTTCCAGGCGCAGTCGATCCCGACGGTCGCCGCGGTGATCGGTGGCCGCCCGCTCGGGCTCTTCGTCGGCGCACTGCCCGAGGCTGACGTCCGCGACGTGTTCGAGCAGGTCCTGCAGGCGGCGGAGCAGAACGGCATCGCCGGCCGGGTCCAGGTCGACGGCGCGATCGAGGCGGACGACGCCGAGCAGGGCGAGCCGGAACCGGAGCCGCTGCCGCCGCACCACCAGGCCGCGTACGACGCGATCGAGGCCGGCGACTACGCCACCGCGATCAGCGAGTACCGCACCGCGATCCTGCAGGATCCGCACGACCAGATGGCCGTCGCCGGTCTGGCGCAGGTCTCGCTGCTCGACCGTCTCGCCGGCAAGACGGCGGACGAGATCCGGGCAGCAGCCGGCGCCGGTCCGTCGGACGTGGCGGCGCAGCTCGCGGTCGCCGACCTCGACATCAGCGGAGGGCACGTCGAGGACGCCTTCGGACGTCTCCTCGACCTCGTCCCGACGGTCTTCGGTGAGGACCGTGAAGCCCTCCGCGTGCGGCTGGTCGAGTACTTCGAGCTGATCGGTGCCGAGGACCCGCGCGTCGTCGCGGCGCGACGGCGACTCGCCAACGCGCTCTACTGAGCCGCGGCGCGCTCGACGCGACACAGGACAGACGGGAGGCCCGGTACCAGCTGGTACCGGGCCTCCCGTCCGTTCCGTGTGCCCCCGCGGGGGAGGTGTGCGTTACTCGGCCAGTCGCAGCCAGACCGCGCCGAGCGGCGGCACGACCAGGTTCGCGGAGGCGGGGCGGCCCGCCCACGGGACGTCCTCGGCCTCGACCGAGCCGAGGTTGCCGACACCAGAACCGCCGTACGCCGACGCATCGGTGTTGAGCACCTCGTTCCAGGTGCCCGCCGTCGGCAGCCCGAAGCGGTGCTCGACGGGGACGCCGGAGAAGTTGACGAAGACCGCCAGCTTCTCGTCACCCGCCTTGCGGAGGAACCCGAGCGTCGAGTGCGGCGCGTCACCGCTCTCGAGCCACTCGAAGCCCTCCGCGCTGGCGTCGAACGTCCAGAGCGCCGGGTTCTCCTTGTAGACGCGGTTCAGCTCGGCGACCAGGTCCTGCACGCCGCGGTGGCCCGGGTCGTCGAGGAGCCACCAGTCGAGGCCGTTCGCCTCGCTCCACTCCGAGGGCTGCGCGAACTCCTGGCCCATGAAGAGCAGCTGCTTGCCGGGGTGCGCCCACATGAACGCCAGGTAGGCGCGCACGTTGGCCAGCTTCTGCCACTCGTCGCCGGGCATCTTGCCGTAGAGCGAGCCCTTGCCGTGCACGACCTCGTCGTGGCTGATCGGCAGGGTGAACTGCTCGCTGAACGCGTAGACGAACGAGAACGTGATCTCGTCGTGGTGGTACGAGCGGAAGGCCGGGTCACGCTCGACGTACTGCAGCGTGTCGTGCATCCAGCCCATGTTCCACTTCTGCCCGAAGCCGAGCCCGCCGGCGCTCGTCGGCCGGGTGACGCCGGGCCACGAGGTCGACTCCTCGGCGATCATCACGATGCCGGGGTAGCGCTTGTAGGCGGTCGCGTTCGTCTCCTGCAGGAGCGAGATCGCCTCGAGGTTCTCGCGGCCGCCGTGGATGTTCGGCAGCCACTCGGTGCGGGAGTAGTCGAGGTACAGCATCGAGGCCACCGCGTCGACCCGGAGGCCGTCGATGTGGAACTCCTCGAGCCAGTACAGCGCGTTGGCGACGAGGAAGTTGCGCACCTGCGGCTGCCCGAAGTCGAACACGTAGGTTCCCCAGTCGAGCTGCTCGCCGCGGCGGGGGTCCGGGTGTTCGAACAGCGCGTAGCCGTCGAACTTCGCCAGCGCCCACTCGTCCTTCGGGAAGTGGCCGGGGACCCAGTCCATGATCACGCCGATGCCGGCCGAGTGCAGTCGGTCGATGAGGTACCGCAGGTCGTCGGGGGAGCCGAACCGTGCCGTCGGTGAGTAGTAGCCGGTGACCTGGTAGCCCCACGACCCGCCGAACGGGTGCTCGGCGAGCGGCAGGAACTGGACATGGGTGAAGCCCGTGTACTGGACGTGCCCGATGAGGTCGTCCGCGACCTCGCGGTAGCTCAACCCCGGACGCCACGAGCCGAGGTGCACCTCGTAGACGCTCATCGGTGCGTCGTGGGTGGTCGTGGTGGCACGCGCGGCCATCCACCGCTCGTCACCCTCCGACCAGGTGTGGTGTGCGCTCGTGATCACGGAGGCGGTGAGCGGCGGGACCTCGGTCCGGCGGGCGAACGGGTCGGCCCGCTCCACCCAACCGCTGTCGGTGAGGATCTGGAACTTGTAGCGCTGCCCCTCGAGGGCACCGGGCCAGAACAACTCCCACACGCCGAGGTCGTTCAGACGGCGCATCGCGGTGGTGCGGCCCTCCCAGCCCTCGAAGTCGCCGATCACGCGGACCGCGGTGGCACGCGGAGCCCACACGGCGAACGCCACGCCGTCGACGCCGTCCACGGTCTGGACGTGCGCACCGAGGTGGTGCCAGAGCTGCTCGTCGCGGCCCTCGCCGAACAGGTGCAGGTCGAGCTCGCCGAGCGTCGGCGGGAACCGGTACGCGTCGTCGGTGGTCCAGGTCTCGTCGTCCTCGTAGTCGGCCTCGACGCGGTAGCGGCCGAGCTCGCCGCGGGTCGCGCCGGCCCAGACGCCCTCGCCCTCATGACGGAGTTCGACGTCGTCGCCGTCCGGTCGGACGATGCGGACCGCGGTCGCCAGGTGGCGGACCACGCGGACGCTCGTGCCACCGTCGACCGGGTGCGGGCCGAGCACGTCGTGCGGCTGGGACCACCGGCCCTCGGCGACCTGCTGGCGGATCCACTCGTCGACGGGACCGGGTACCGGTTCCGTCGTGGCGGCGGTGGTGCTGGGGGACGTGGCGGGCGCGCCGTCCGTCCGGGAGGCGGCGGTCGCCTCCGTCTCGTCCGGTGCGTCCGTCGTCACTCCGCCGGCGAGGGTGGCCGACTCCGGCACGTCGCGTGAGGGTGTCTCGGGTGCGGCGGCCGGAACGCCCGGGAGGTCCTCACCCGGTGCCGAGGTGTTCGGCTCGGTGCGGACGACCTGACGGGGGATCGCGGGCGGCGGCGGCGGGACCGGCGGCAGGCCCGGTCCACGGGGCGGCTGTGGTGCGCCGTCCAGTGCTGCGCTGTTCTGCCCGGTGCTGTTGGGATCGGTCATCGGTGCGGTCCTTCCACGACGAGCAGGTGCACGGGCTCCTGGAAGGCATCCAGGCGCACGTAGTTCGAGGAGCCCCAGGTCCAGCGGGCACCGGTCACGACGTCGCGGACGTCGAACTCGGTGCCGGGCTCGAGCCCGAGGGCGGTGAGGTCGAGGTGCACGGTCGTCTCACGAGCGGAGTGCGGGTCGACGTTCGCCACGACGATCACCGTGTCGTCCCGACCGGACCGGGTGAACCGGCCGGGCAGGTGCTTGGAGTACACGACGATGGCGTCGTCCTCGGCACTGTGCACGGTGGTGTTCCGCAGCTGCCGGAGCGCAGGGTGCGCCGACCGCAGACGGTTGAGCATCGTCACGTAGGGGGCGAGGCTCGCGCCCTCCGCCTCGGCGAGTGCGAAGTCACGGGGCTTGTACTCATACTTCTCATTGTCGATGTTCTCCTCGGAGCCCGGGCGGGCGACGTCCTCGAAGAGCTCGTACCCGGCGTACATGCCCCACGTCGGGGCGCCGGTCGCGGCGAGGGCGGCGCGCACCTTGTAGCCGGCACGGCCGCCGTACTGCAGGAACTCGGTGAGGATGTCCGGCGTGTTCACGAAGAGGTTCGGGCGCAGGTAGGCGCTCGTCTCGTGGGAGAGCTCGTCGAAGTACGTCTCGATCTCCTCCTTCGTGTTCCGCCAGGTGAAGTACGAGTACGACTGCTGGAAACCGGTCTCGGCCAGAGCGCGCATCATCGCCGGGCGGGTGAACGCCTCGGCGAGGAACACGACGTCCGAGTGCTCGTCGCGGACCTCACGGATCACGCGCTCCCAGAACCACAGCGGCTTGGTGTGCGGGTTGTCGACGCGGAACACCTTGATGCCGAACGCGATCCAGTGGCGCAGGACCCGGAGCACCTCGGCGACCAGCCCCTCGGGGTCGGTGTCGAACTGGATCGGGTAGATGTCCTGGTACCGCTTCGGCGGGTTCTCGGCCGTGGCGATGGAGCCGTCGGCGCGGACCGTGAACCACTCCGGGTGCTCGGTGACCCAGGGGTGGTCGGGGGAGCACTGCAGAGCGAAGTCGAGTGCGACCTCCATGCCGGTGTTCTTCGCGGTCTCGACGAAGGCGCGGAAGTCGTCCTCGGTGCCGAGGTCCGGGTGGATGGCGTCGTGGCCACCCTCCGGCCCGCCGATCGCCCAGGGGCTGCCCGGGTCGCCCGGTCCGGCGGTCAACGTGTTGTTCGGGCCCTTGCGGGCGGTCCGGCCGATCGGGTGGATCGGCGGCAGGTAGACGATCTCGAAGCCCATGCGGGCGACGGCGGGCAGACGGCGGGCCGCGGTCCGGAAGTCGCCGCTCTTCCACGAGCCGTCCGGGTTGCGCTTGGCGCCCTCGCTGCGGGGGAAGAACTCGTACCAGGCGCCGACACCGGCACGGGTGCGCTCGACGTCGAGCAGCTGCAGGGCGGAGCTCGTGCGCAGCGAGTCGATCGGTGTCTCGTCGATCTCGGCGATGACGCGCGGGTCGTCCACGGCGGCCAGGCGTTCGGCCGCGTCGAGGTCGGTGTCCCGCAGGCGAGCCGCGGCACGGGCGGCCACGGCGGAGCCCTGACGGTCGAGCAGTGCGGCACCGTCGAGCAGGGTCGCCTCGGTGTCGACGCCAGCGGCGATCTTCAGTCGGGCACCGTGCACCCAGGTCGCCCAGTCGTCGGAGTACGCCTCGACGTGCCACTCCCAGACACCGGTGCCCTCGACCTGCACGGTCGCCTCGTAGCGATCGGTGCCCGCGGCGACCAGCGTGAGCGGGACGCGGAGGGTGCGCTCCACGGGCTGCAGCGCCGCCGGTGCGGGGGTCTGCTGGGCGACCGCCTGCGTCGTCTCGGGCTTCTGGCCGAGGGGCCGGACGAGGACGAGGTCCGCGCCGATGATGCCGTGCCCCTCCCGGAAGACGGTCGCACCGAACGTGATCACCTCCCCGTCGAAGCCCTTGCCCGGGAAGCCGTTCGGCGTCGTCGGGGCGAGTTCGGTGATCGGGATGCGCCCGATCTTCGGACGCCGGGGTCGGTCTACGGAGGCCACGGAGCAGACGCTACCCGGCTGGGCCGTCCGTGTTCCCCGGGAAGCGTGTCGCGCCTCCCGACCCGGTGCCGAGCCGGCCGACCGTCAGACGACCTCGAAGACGTGGATGCCGGGGCCGTAGGCCGTGAACACGGTGCCGGCGGGGCGGTGTCGGTCGTGGTCGCGGTGCTTCTCGCTGGACCAGGCCAGCCGGTACGCGAAGACGTCCTCGCGCGTCGGCAGCGTCAG
The DNA here is from genome assembly GCF_003224255.1 of Curtobacterium sp. MCBD17_030. Taxonomy (NCBI): domain Bacteria; kingdom Bacillati; phylum Actinomycetota; class Actinomycetes; order Micrococcales; family Microbacteriaceae; genus Curtobacterium; species Curtobacterium sp. MCBD17_030. The sequence continues at coordinate 69,221 of NZ_QKLI01000001.1, forward strand.
GTCGCGGGTCCGTCCACTGCCGTGCACGACCACCAGCACGCGGTCGTAGGGCTCGTGCTCCGGCGTCGACTCGACGAAGTACTGCAGGGCACGGTGGATGGGCTGGTCCCAGCCCTCGGCCGTCATCGCCTGCCCGTCCGGGCCGTACCAGGTCATCCGCGACGCCGAGGGGGTGGTCTGCCCGGGGACGCCGAAGCGCGACGGACGGAGTGCCGGGTGCGCCGCACGGAGCCGGGTCAGGGCGGCCATCGCCTCGGTCATGGACTCGGCGTCCTCGTCGTCCGACCAGTCGACCGGTGTCAGGTCGTCGGAGACGACGTAGGCGTTGTTGTTGCCGTTCTGGGTCCGGCTGCGCTCGTCACCCGCGGTGATCATCGGCACGCCGGCGGAGAGCAGCACGGTCGCCATCAGGTTCCGCATCGACCGCCCGCGCGCTGCACGGACGCCCCGATCCGCCGTGTCGCCCTCGATGCCGTGGTTGAACGAACGGTTGTCGTTCGAGCCGTCGCGGTTCTCCTCGCCGTTCGCCTCGTTGTGCTTCGCGTCGAAGGACACCAGGTCGTGCAGGGTGAAGCCGTCGTGGGCGGTCACGAAGTTGACGCCGGACAGCGGGCCGCGCTCCGCCCCGAACAGGTGGCGGGAACCGGTGAGGGCCCCGGCGAGCGCCCCGATCCCGGCGTCCGGGGCACCGCGGCGGCGTTCGTCGGCGATGTCCTCGAGCCAGAACTTCCGGACCGTGTCGCGGAACCCGTCGTTCCACTCGAGGGTGCGGGCACCGAAGGAACCGGTACGCCACCCGTCCGGCCCGACGTCCCACGGTTCCGCGATGACGAGCGTGTCCTGCAGGTCGGGGTGGTTCCGGATCCGCTCGAGCAGCGGGTGCTCGGGGTCGAACACGTGGTCGGCGTCGCGGGCCAGCGACGCCATCAGGTCGAAGCGGAAGCCGTCGACCTGGACCTCGCGCGCCCAGTACCGCAGGCTGTCGAGGACCAGGTCGGCGGTCGCCGTCACCGAGGTGTCGAGGGTGTTGCCGCAGCCCGTCGTGTCGTAGTAGGTGTCCGTGTCCGACCAGCGGTAGCGGCCGGCACCGTCGATGCCGCGGAGTGAGGTCGTGGGGCCGCCGAGACCCTCTTCCGCGGTGTGGTTGTAGACGACGTCGAGGACCACCTGGATCCCCGCCTCGTGCAGCAGTCGGACCATGCCCTTGAACTCGCGGAGCACCCCGTCGGCACCCGCGGCCCGGGCCCCGGCGGAGGCGTGGCCACCGTGCGGGGCGAAGAAGCCGAGCGTGTTGTAGCCCCACGCGTTCTCGCGCCCGGCCTCGCGCAGCCAGCGCTCGGTGTCGAACGCCTGCACGGGCAGGAGCTCCAGCGTCGTCACGCCGATGCGCTGCAGGTGGGCGATGGTGCTCTCGTGCGCGATGCCGGCGTACGTGCCGCGGAGCTCCTCGGGGACCGCCGGGTTCGCGCTCGTGAAGGTCCGGACGTTCGCCTCGTAGACGACGGCCCGGTCGAGGGGGACGACGGGCTTCGTGACGCCGCCCCAGTCGAAGTCGCCGTCGACGACGACGCTGGTCCAGCGGGTGCCGTCGGCGCCGGCGTCTTCGTCGGTGCCGGTCGCGACGATCCCGCGTGCGTACGGGTCGAGGAGCGGGCGCGTCACGTCGAACTCGTGCCGCGGCCCCGACGGTCCGTCCACGAGCAGGTGGTACGTGTCCCCGACCCGCACGCCGGGCGTGCTGGCGCTCCACTCGTCGGTGTCGCCCTGGCGTGCCAGGGGGAAGGCGCCCCGGCCGTCGACGACCACGGTCACCGCGGTCGCCGAGGCGGACCGCACCGTCATCCGGGGGTCGCCGTCGTCGACCCGGAAGCCGGGCGTGGTCTCGGTCGCGGTCTCGTACACGCCCCCAGGGTACGAGGCCGACCGGGTATCCTGAAAACGCTCCAGAAAGGGGTACCCCGTGCCCGTCTACCTCGACCACGCCGCGACGACGCCGATCCTGCCCGCGGCGCTCGCCGCGTTCACCGACGCGATGGCGACGGTCGGCAACCCGTCGTCGATCCACAGTGCCGGCCAGCACGCCCGGATGTTGCTCGAGGACGGCCGTGCCCGTGTCGCCGCGTCGCTCGGCGCCGACCCGGTGGAGGTCGTCTTCACCTCGGGCGGGACCGAGAGCATCAACCTCGCGGTGAAGGGGCTGTTCTGGGCGCGGCAGCGCGACCGTCGGCGCCCCCGCATCGTGGTGCCGGCGGGGGAGCACCACGCCACCGTGGACACGGTCGACTGGCTGGAGCGCCACGAGGGAGCCGTCGTCGACGTCGTCCCGCTGGACGCGCAGGGTCGCGTCGACCTGGCCGGACTGGAGGCCCGACTCGCCTCAGCCGACGACGTCGCCCTGGTCACGTTCTTGTGGGCGAACAACGAGGTCGGCACCATGCAGCCCGTCGAGCGGATCGTGGCGCTCGCGCACGCGGTCGGCGTCCCGGTGCACAGCGACGCGGTCGCCGCCTACGGGCAGGTCCCGGTGGACTTCGCCGCCTCCGGTCTCGATGCGTTGAGCGTCTCGGCGCACAAGATCGGCGGTCCGGTCGGGGTCGGCGCACTCGTGCTCGGTCGGCGCGCGGTCGTCGAACCGCTCATCCACGGCGGCGGCCAGCAGCGCCAGGTGCGGAGCGGCACCCAGGACGCCCCCGGCGCCGCGGCCTTCGGGGTCGCCGCCGCCGCACCGCACGCCGACGTCCGGCACCTGCGGGACCGGTTGGTCGACGGGGTCCGGGCCGCGGTGCCGTCCGCGGTGCTGATGGGGGACCCGGTCGACCGGCTGCCGAACAACGCGCACTTCACGTTCCCGGGTTGCGAGGGGGACTCGTTGCTGTTCCTGCTCGATGCGGCCGGGGTCGCCGTGTCCACCGGGTCGGCCTGTCAGGCCGGGGTGCCGGAGGCCTCGCACGTGCTGCTCGCGATGGGCCTCGGTGAGGACGACGCCCGCGGTGCACTCCGGATCACCCTCGGGCGCACCTCGACCGAGCAGGACGTCGACGCCTTCCTCCGGGCGCTGCCGGGCGCCGTCGAGCGCGCCGGTGCGGCGGGTCTGGCGCGCCGGGAGCCCTCGCTCGGGCACTGACTCCGGCGTCGAGCCGGACGCCCGGCCGGTAGGATCGGGGACCATGGTCGAACTGGACATCAGCGAGCAGGTCAACGCCCTCCGAGTGACCTTCGGGAACATCCGCTCCGTGGTCGACGTCGATCGGCTGGAGCGTGAGATCGCCGAACTCAGCGAGCAGGCCGGTGCGCCCGACCTCTGGGACGACACCGACCATGCGCAGCAGGTCACCAGCGCGCTCGCGCACCGACAGTCCGAGCTGAAGAAGCTCACCGCCACCGCACAGCGCCTCGACGACCTCGAGGTCCTGGTCCAGATGGCGAACGAGGCCGAGGACCAGGAGTCCGCCGACGAGGCGGCCGAGGAACTCAAGGCCATCACGAAGACCATGGGCGAGCTCGAGGTCCAGACGCTCCTCGACGGCGAGTACGACGACCGTCCGGCCGTGATCACGATCCGTGCCGGTGCCGGTGGGGTCGACGCGGCGGACTTCGCCGAGATGCTCATGCGCATGTACCTGCGCTACGCCGAGCAGCACGACCAGAAGGTCACCGTGATGGACACCTCCTACGCGGAAGAGGCCGGCATCAAGTCCGCCACGTTCGAGGTCGACGGCCCGCACGCGTTCGGCACGCTGTCGGTCGAGGCCGGCACGCACCGCCTGGTCCGGATGTCGCCGTTCGGTGCCGCGGGCAAGCGCCAGACGTCCTTCGCCGCGGTGGAGGTCATCCCGCTGATGCCGGAGACCGCGGTCATCGACATCCCCGAGAACGACATCCGTGTCGACGTGTTCCGCTCCTCCGGCCCCGGTGGGCAGTCCGTCAACACGACCGACTCCGCCGTGCGCCTGACCCACCTGCCGACCGGCACCGTCGTCTCGATGCAGAACGAGAAGTCGCAGATCCAGAACCGTGCCGCCGCCATGCGCGTACTGCAGTCGCGCCTCCTGCTCCTGAAGAAGGAAGAGGAGAGCGCGAAGAAGAAGGAACTGGCCGGCACGATCACCGCCAGCTGGGGCGACCAGATCCGCAACTACGTCCTGGCGCCGTACCAGATGGTCAAGGACCTGCGCACCGAGTACGAGGTCAACAACCCGTCGGCGGTCTTCGACGGTGACCTGGACGGCTTCATCAACGCGGGCATCCGGTGGCGCAAGCGTCCCGACGAGGACTGAGCCCGATCCGGCACCGATCTGAGCGACCCCGCGGGTCCTGAGCCGCGCGCCTGGAGCGGGAACACCGGTTCGCGACCTACCCTGATCCGGTCATGATCAAATTCGACCAGGTCACCAAGGTGTACTCGGGCAACCCGAGTCCCGCTCTCGACAACGTCACCCTCGAGATCCTCAAGGGTGAGTTCGTCTTCCTCGTCGGTGCGTCCGGCTCCGGGAAGTCGAGCTTCCTCCGGCTCGTCCTCAAGGAGGAGAAGCCCTCCCGCGGGCAGATCCACGTCCTCGGACAGCGTCTCGGCGCGCTCTCGTCCCGCAAGGTCCCGTACTTCCGCCGCAACCTCGGCGTCGTGTTCCAGGACTTCCGACTGCTGCCGAACAAGAACGTCTTCGACAACGTCGCGTTCTCGCTGCAGGTGATCGGCAAGAGCAAGGGCTTCATCAGCGAGTCCGTCACCGACGTGCTCAAGCTCGTCGGGCTCTCCGGGAAGGCGACCCGCATGCCGCACGAGCTCTCCGGCGGCGAGCAGCAGCGCGTGGCGATCGCCCGCGCCGTCGTGAACAAGCCCGCCGTCCTGCTGGCCGACGAACCGACCGGCAACCTCGACCCGACGACGTCGGCGGGCATCATGGCGCTGCTCGAACGCATCAACCAAGGAGGCACGACGATCCTGATGGCGACGCACGACGCGAGCATCGTGAACCAGATGCAGCGGCGGGTCATCGAGCTCTCCGGCGGCACGGTCCTCCGTGACGAGCAGGCCGGCGGCTACCAGACCCAGGCCCTGCCCATCCAGCGTGGCGGCGTCTCGAACACGACCGGCATCCAGACCATCCCGGGGCTCATCCGATGAGGCTCGGACTCGTCATGGCCGAGGTCGGTTCCGGCCTCCGTCGGAACGCCTCGATGGTCGTCTCCGTCGTCCTGGTGACCTTCATCTCGCTGACCTTCGTCGGCACCGCGATCCTGCTCCAGATGCAGATCAACCAGATGAAGGGCTACTGGTACGACCGGGCCCAGGTCGCGGTCTACCTCTGCACCGACACCGACACCACGGGCAACTGCACCGGGGCGAAGGCGACCGACGACCAGCGTGCCCAGATCAAGCAGCAGCTCGAGTCGTCCACGCTGAAGCCGTACATCGAGAAGGCGTACTTCGAGGACCAGCAGGACGCGTACACACGGTTCAAGCAGCAGTTCAAGGACTCGCCCGCCACGGAGTTCGTCAAGCCCGAGTACCTCAACGAGACGTTCTGGGTGAACCTGAAGAACCCGTCGCAGGCCGACGTCCTGGTCGAGAGCCTGTCCAAGGTCGCGGGCGTGCAGAGCGTCGTCGACCAGCGCGGGTACCTGCAGCCGATCTTCAACCTGCTCAACGCCTCGTCGTACACGGCGATCGGCATCGCGGGGCTGATGCTCGTCGCGGCGGTCCTCCTGATCGCCACCACGATCCGGTTGTCGGCGTTCTCGAGACGACGGGAACTCGGCATCATGCGGCTGGTGGGAGCCTCGAACCGGTTCATCCAGACGCCGTTCGTGCTCGAGGGGGTGATCGCCGCCGCGGTCGGAGCCGTGCTCGCGGGTGGTGCGATCACGGCCGTGGTCTGGTTCTTCGTCCGCAACTACCTGACGAAGCGGTTCTCCGGGACGGCGTTCATCGGGATGGATGACGCGGCGGTCGTCGTCCCGGCGGTCATCGTGATCGGTGTCGTCCTGGCGGCTGTCTCTGCCTCCATCGCGATCCGTCGGTACCTGAAGGTCTGAGTCGAGCACCGGCCATCACACAGGTCGTCACGTCGGAGGCCCGCACACCGAGACCGGGGAGATCCCGGGAAGGTGCGCGGGCCTCCCGGCGTTCGATATGCTGGGCGGCTCGCGCGCAGCGCGGACACACCGAACGAAGAGGAGCCGGGCATGGCGAAGGAACGCGGGGAGAAGGTCGTCGCGACGAACCGTCGTGCGCGCCACGACTACCTCATCGAGGACACGTACGAGGCCGGCATGGTGCTCAGCGGGACCGAGGTGAAGTCGCTGCGCGAGGGTCGGGCGTCGCTCGTCGACGGGTACGCGTTCGTCGACGCGGGGGAGGCGTGGCTCGACGCCGTGCACATTCCCGAGTACACCGAGGGGACGTGGAACAACCATGCTCCCCGTCGGAAGCGGAAGCTGCTGCTCCACAAGCAGGAGATCGTGAAGATCTCGCACAAGACGGCACAGGGTGGCTACACGCTCGTGCCGATGAAGATCTACTTCCACGACGGTCGGGCCAAGGTCGAGATCGCGGTCGCGAAGGGCAAGCGCGAGTTCGACAAGCGCCAGGCCCTGCGCGAGAAGACCGACAAGCGCGAGGCCGAGCGGGCCATGCGCTCCCGCAACCGTCTCGGCGAGTGACCAGCCAGCTCGACTAGCATGGGACGCGTTCAGTCGCTAGACTGAACAGCTGCCTGGCCCGGTTCGTCCGGGCACCAGGCTTGGCAACTCAACAGCGTGACAGCGGTTCGCACGACGGCCCGCATGGGGATGATCGGTTTCGACATTGCCTGTGTGCCGACGGGAAGCGGGCCGAGGACCCACGGTCATCTCGTCAACGATCCGTGGAAAACAACAAGTGCCAATTCCAAGCGCACTGACTTCGCTCTCGCTGCGTAAGCAGCCCAGCACATGAAGTCCGTCGGCCAGGTGATCGTCTTCTAACCTGAGTTCCGGCGTCATCCAGAGGACTTGCTGCACGGTTGCGCCTCAGGGCCGTGCGGGACTTGCACTGAGACTGGGCCTGTCGTCCGAGAAGCCGGTAGCAACGGACGGGGCCGAGCAGAACGAACATCCGGATACGCCCGTAGAAGACGTCGAATTGCAGCGATGGACGGGGGTTCGATTCCCCCCATCTCCACCACCTGCCGATCGTCGGACCGCTGTCACGTGAGTTGCCATCGAAGGCCCTGCACCGTTCCCGGACGGTGCAGGGCCTTCGGCATGTCCGGACCGGTGTCGGCACGGGTCCGATCCTGTCCTGCCGGGTGCGAGGGCTACGCTCCGGGACACGGCGCCGCACCCCGTCGGCGCCGTCCCGAACGAGAGGTACACCGTGCAGGAGATCGCGATCCGAGTCCGTCTGCGGGAGCAGGGCCGTCTGGGCCTGGCCGAGTACGAGCGCATCGTGGGGTCGGTCGCCTCCGTCGCGGCCGTGGTCGCTTGGCTGCCGACGCCCGACGCGCGGCTGGTGCTGCGCGGTCGTGGTGCCGAGCCGGTGCGTCTCGAGACCATGTCCTACGGCGCGGTGTTCGAGATGCTCGTCGTGATGGACCAGCACACTCCGGGTGTCGAACGTGCGGCGGCTGCGGTCGCGGCGTTGCTCGAGTCGGTCCGGCACGAGCACGTCGAGGACGACGTCGCCGGGATCGCGGGGGAGCTGGACCGCCTGGACCGTTCCGCTCCACGTGGACGGTCGGTGCCCGAGCGTGCGCTCCGGACGTTCCTGGAGGGTGCCCGGGCGGATGCGTCGGCACGGAAGTCGACGACGCGACTGCGCGCTGCGCAGGCGCTGCTGCGGCTCGCCGAGTCCGGTGCCGAGGTCCTGGTCGAGCGGGTCGAGGACGCCCTGGCACCGGTCGTCAGCGAACAGGCGGTCGACGTGCTCGTGGACACCGGTTCGGCCGTCGTCGTCGAGCCGGTCGACGGTGTCGAGTCGGCCGCTGCGTCCGAGCCCGCCCCGCTGCAGCCGGAGAAGCCGTCCGCCGAGAAGGACAGCAAGAAGAAGGACGGCAAGAAGAAGGACGGCAAGAAGAAGGACAGCAAGAAGAAGGACGGCAAGAAGAAGGACAGCAAGAAGAAGGACGGCAAGAAGAAGAAGTAGCTTCGCAAGACGCAACCCCGGCGTCAGGACGCAACGCTGTGACGTGCCGTCCCGACGCCGGGGTTGCGTCGTGCGGAAGTCAGAAGTCGAACAGGTTCTGCCGTAGGCCGCCCGCGCCGTACTCGCGACGGAGGATCCCGCGCTGGCGGAGCACCGGCACCAGGTCGCCGAGCGTCCGGTACACCTGCGCCGGGTGCAGGTCACCGGACAGGATCACCCCGTCGTTGTCGGCGTCCGACCCGAGCTCCTCGATGAAGTCCGCGAACTCCTCCGCCGTCCCGACGAAGCCCGAGCGGTCCGCGACCCGGCCGAGGCGGGCCTTCCGCGTGAGCAGTTCGCGCAGGGGTGCGTCCGGGGTGTCCCCGAGGAGCCCCCGGACGGTTCCGGCCGAGACGTGGTCGGCGAAGGTGCCGGCGGGGATCGGCGCGTCGAGGTCGAGGGCGAGCAGGTCGGTCTCGGAGTCGCTCGACCACGCGAGCGCGACCGTGCGTAGGTCCTCGTCGGTCGGGTGCCGGGATGCTTCTACGATGCGGTCGGCCTCCTCCGGTGAAGAAACCACGACGGGCTTGAGCACGAACAGGACGCGCAGGTCCTCCGGTCGGCGTCCGACCTCGGCGGCGGCGGCGTGCACCTTCGTCCGGTAGGCGGCGACCGCAGCGGCCGACAGGGGAGCGAGCGCGAGCTGCACGTCGGAGTGCGCGCCCGCGAAGCCGAGTCCGCGGCCGGAGCCACCGGGGGAGACCACGACCGGGTCGGACTCGAGCGGCAGGGCGTTCAGCGGCCCCGCGGTCCGGAAGTACCGGCCCTCGTGGGTGAAGGCGTCGAGTTCGGACCCGTCGGCGAAGTGCCAGTCCGACTCGGACTGCAGGTGTCCCGACCCCCACGAGTGCCAGAGCCGACGGAGCAGGCCGATCCACTCCTCGGCGCGGTCGTAGGCGGCGTCGTGCGGCAGCGGTTCGAGACCGGCGTGCCGAGCGCTGCCGACGTCGGTGACGACGTTGACGCCGAGCCGGTCCGACGACAGGTGCGCGAGCGTCGCCAGCTGTCGGGCTGCCAGGTACGGCGGGGTGACGCCGGCGTTCACGGTCGGGGCGATTCCGATGTGCCGTGTCGCGGCGAACAGCCACGGCGCGAGCAGCAGCGGGTCGTGCTTCGGCCCGCCGTACGCCTGCCGGATCCGCAGGTCGAGGGTCGTCGGGTTGCCGAGCGAGATCGCGTCCTCGGCGATGACCAGGTCGAGGCCGGCGTCCTCGAGGGCACGGACGGCCTGCTGGTACATCTCCGGTCTGGTCCAGTCGTGGCCCCAGTGCCAGTCCGCTCGACCCCATGCCTGCGGGCCGAAGCCGCGCGAGAAGAAGTACCCGACGTGCTGCATCCTCGCCATCAGTGGGCCCCGTCGAGGACGGTGACCGCCGTGCCGGTCGCGGGGTGCCCCTCCCGGCCGACGACCCGACCGTCCGTCGTGACCGCGCGCACCGCGGCGAACCCACGCTCGAGGTCGCGGAGCAGGTCGGTGGCGTCCTCGATGCCGATCGACAGGCGCACGAGCCCGTCGTCGATGCCCTGCGCCGCCCGCTCGGCGGCCGTGCGCCCGGCGTGCGTCGTCGTCGCCGGGTGCAGCACCAGCGACCGCACGTCGCCCAGGTGGGTCATCCGGCTGAACAGCTCGACCGCGTCGATGAACGCGTGCGCGGCCGGCTCGCCGCCGGCGAGCGTGAACGCGAAGACGGAACCGGCTCCGCGCGGCAGGTAGCGCTGGGCGAGGTCGTGGTACGGACTGGAGGCCAGACCCGCGTGGTCGACACTCGTCACCTCGGGCTGCGCCTCCAGCCAGGTCGCGACCGTCAGCGCGTTCGCCACGTGCCGCTCGACGCGGAGCGACAGCGTCTCGATGCCCTGGCGGAGGAGGAAGGCGTTGAACGGCGAGGGGGTCGGTCCGATGCGAGAGGCGACGACGTCGCGCGCGTAGGCGAGGAAGGCACCGGTGCCGGCACGGTCGACGTAGCTGGCGCCGCCGAGGGCACGGTCGGGCTGGGTGAGGTGCGGCCAGCGCTCCGGGTTCGCGGTCCAGTCGAACCGGCCGCCGTCCACGACGACCCCGCCGAGGCCGGCCCCGTGCCCGGAGAGGAACTTGGAGGCGGAGTGGATGACGATGTCGGCTCCGTGCTCGACGGGCTGCACGAGGTACGGCGTCGCGAGGGTGTTGTCGACGACGAGCGGGACACCGGCGCGATGGGCCACCTCGGCGACGCCGGTGATGTCGAGCACGTCGTTCTTCGGGTTCGGGATCGACTCGGCGAAGAACAGCTTGGTCTCGGGCCGGACGGCTGCGGCCCAGGCCTGGAGGTCTCGTGCGTCGGTGACGAAGTCGACCTGGATGCCGAGCCGGCCGAGGTTCTGCAACAGCAGGCCGCGGGTGCCCTCGTAGATGCTCGCGGCGCTGACGACGTGGTCCCCGGCGGCGAGGAGCCCGAGGAACGCGACCGTCGCGGCCGCCTGACCGCTGCTCACGAGGATCGCGTCGGCGCCCCGCTCGAGGAGGGCGACACGCCGCTCGACGTCGGCGTTCGTCGGGTTGCCGAGCCGGGTGTAGGTGTAGCCGTCGTCGGTCCCGGTGAACCGGTCGCGGGCCTGGGCGGCGTCGTCGAACAGGAAGCCGGAAGACATGTGGATCGCGGGCACCCGTGCCCCGTGGGCGGTGTCGGGCATGAAGCCGCCGTGCACCTGCTCGGTCGCGAAACCGGGTCGTTCGTCCGTCATGCGTCCACCTCCGTGCCGGGTCGTCCGGCCGCTCGCGCGTCCGGTCGTCGCCGTACTCTCGCAGGCCCGGCGTGGTCGCGGGCCGATTGCGGCGTCGGGTTACGGAGCGGGAAGCGGTGCGGCCGCCGTCCGTCCGGCGGCGACGCGCGGCACGACCGCGAGTCGTCCGGCGAACCCGGGCGCGGGCGGTGCGGGCAGTGCGTCGACCGGGAACCACCGGACGTCGTCGCTCTCGGCGCCGACCGTCACCGTGCTGTCCACGGGAACGGCCGCCAGGAAGCCGACGTCCCAGTGGGTCGCAGGTCCTGGCCTCCGTCGTGCCCGCTAGGTGCCGAGGAGGGCTCGGACGCCGGTGAGGACGGTGTCGCCGACGGCGAGCAGCGGCCCGCGGGCAGCCCACACCGCGATCCCGTTCACGGCGAGGAACAGCACGAACCAGACGACCGCGGGCAGGTGCATCTCGGCCGCTGCGATGTGGAAGTCGGTCTGCACCCGCGACCCGGTGAGGAGCCACCGGACGACCTGCACGAGCGAGCGGAGCCCGTCGACGAGGAGCGCGGCACCGAGGGCCGCCACCACGAGGAGGGTGAGGTCCGACGGGCGGACGGCGACCCAGACGGCGAGCGCGTCGAACCCGATCACCACGAGCAACCCGAACCAGTTCCGGACGAACAGCAGGGCGACCAGGCCGACGACGCCGAGCACGGCGACGGGCAGCCACGGCGAACCGACGACGGCGCCGGTGACGAGCAGCACGCCGGCCCAGATCGGCGCGCTGTAGCCGGCGAAGAGGTTGAGCAGCCGCACCAGCCAGCGGAGGCCGTCGGGGACCCGTCCGAGTTGGACCCAGGCCTCCCCGGAGCCGTCCGGGTGCAGGTCGATGCGTCGGATGCGGCCGCCGAAGGGGACGACGACGACGCAGTGCCCGACCTCGTGCACGATCGTCGCGGCCAGGCGGGCGACCCGACCGAGGAACGGCACGAGGGGGAGCACGGCGCCGATGAGCAGGGCACCGAAGACGGCGGATGCGGGCAGGGAGGTCAAGCCGACATCGTCGCAGACCGTCCTCAGCGGTTCACTGGGAGCAGACCTCTCGGGAGTGTGCTCGTCGCAGGTGCGCTCACTGCGACACCTGGCTGGTCGTGACGATGCGGCGCCACGGTCCGTTCGGGACCTCGTCGGCCTCGACGAACCGCCAGCTGACCCGGTCGTCCTCGCCGTCGAGCTCGGCGTACCCGAGACAGCCGTTCAGCGCGGGGGAGACGTCGACCCCGGCACCGTTGTACCGCTTGTTGACCGGTCGCTCGTTGCCGGGGCCGAAGACGTAGGCGCTGTCGTGGTAGGTGCCCGGGCCGGCGTCCTGGACCTGGCCGTAGCAGGTCCGCCCGTCCTTGCTCAGCTGCACCCACCGGTTCTTGAGGTAGCTGAAGCCGTCGTCGCCGCGGTGCTTCCGGTAGGCGGGGTCGCCCGCCCAGGGGACGACCCGGTCGCGGTCGCGGAACCCGGTGCGGTCGTTGACGTCGTCGTACGGGACGTCGAGGTAGAACGGGTTCTCCTTCGGCTTCATGTGCGTCGGGAAGTACCCGTTCGCGGCTCGGCGTCGTTCGGTCTGGCAAACACGCTCGACGATGGCACCGTCGCAGCCGCCGTAGCTGCCCTGCCAGTCGTCGTCGTAGGTGGAGTAGACCTGGCTGCCGTCGTCGGCGTCCGGGTCGAAGACCTCGCCGACCCAGAAGGTGGTGGAGACGATCCTGGTGTGCCACGGGTAGGTGCGGGCCACCGTGCCGCCGCCGGAGGGACTGCCGCAGCCAGCGAGCACCGCGGCGAGCGCGAGCGTCCCGACGAGTGCCGCGGCCGTGCGCGGACGCGCACCGCGGCCCCGGGAGCCGCGGGTGCGGGTCTCCCGGGGTCGGGGCTCCGGTGTCGTGCTCACGTCACCGGGCGATCGTGCCGGGCAGCGCCGACGATGCGGCGGTTGCCGATCCGGCAGGCGTGGACGGGGTGTCGAGCTGGCCGGGCATGCCCGACGTGTCGAGCTGCCCCAGGACCGCACGGGACCGGACGGTCAGGGCGTCCACGGCCGGGGCGATCCGGCTCACGCTGCTGCTCGCCTTCGCCTTCGTGGTCGCGCTGTTCGTCGTGGTGGTGGTGGTCGCGAGTGGCGGGGCGCCGACGGTGTCGTACGCGGCGACGTCGTCGGTTGTCAGCGTGCCGTTCGAGAACAGGTTCAGGCCGAAGCTGATCCCGTCGAACCCGGCCGGGATCTGGTCCGTCGTCCACACCGCCTGCGTCCATGTCGAGGCCGAGGCGTACCAGGGGCTCGACGTCCAGTAGTGCCAGGAGCCGGTCGTCGAGTCGCGCAGGTAGACGGTGAACTGCGTGACGGTGTTCGACTTGTAGTACTCGCGGAGCGAGTACGTGTGGCCGGCGACCACGGTGGGGGCACAGTCACCGAGGTCGAACGTCGGCAACCACTTGGCGTCACCGTCGACGTGGTCGCTCACGGTGAGCGACGTCGCCTTGGTGGTGGTGCCGGTGCGGCCCGGGGTGACGGTGCTGAACGCTGCCGTGTTCAAGCCGTACCCGCCGTACTGCCAGCACTTCTGCCCGCTCGGGCTGGTGGTGGAGGTCGTCTGGAAGGACGGGTTCTGCACCGCGTTGACACCGGGGGCTGCGGGTCCCGGGACCGGGGACTGCACGACCGGCTGCACCGGGGTGCCGACGGCGTCGCCGACCGTCTTCACGGTGGTGGCGTTCGCGGGGTCCGCGGAGTAGGCGGCGAGCCACTGGGCGAACTGTGCGAACAGTGCCGGCGAGGTCGTCGGGTCGAGCGAGGTGTCGTCGCTGATGTGGTGGAAGGTGAGCTGCACCCAGCCGCCCTTGTCGGTCTTCGCCTGGGTGACCTGCTGCTGCAGGTCGGCCAGGGTCCAGTTCGCCTCGACCTGGCTCGGTGCCCGGGTCAGCATGGCGTTCCGCGGCGGCAGGGTCTCCGTCGTGACGCAGCCGGCGCAGTCGTACGGTGTCCGGACGTCCCCGAGGCCACGCGCACTGGTGTACCCGCAGGCGCGGACGGCGTCACGCGTCTTCGTGGTCGACTCCGCGAACGGGTAGGCGAAGCTCCGGACCGTGTAGCCCCATGACGACAGCGTGGCACGGGACTGGCAGGCCTGCCGCTGCGCCTCGGCCTGGGACAGCGCGGACATGTCGGGGTGGGTGACGCTGTGCCCGCCGATCTCGTTGCCGGCCGCTGCGAGGGTCGCCAGGTCCGACTGCTGCATGTAGCCGGGGGCGTTGAGGTAGCCCGTGATGATGTAGAACGTGCCGGTCAGGCCGTTCTGCTGCAGCGCCTGCGCAGCCAGCATCTGGTCGGCGTCGCCGTCGTCGAAGGTCAGGCTGACCGTGACGGGCTTCGTGGCCGTCGCAGCGCGTGCCGGGGCTGCCCCGAGGAGGCCGGTGACGACGATCGCCACCGTCGCCAGGACGGCGAGGATCACCGTCAGGCGGTTGAACGACTGGTCCTTGGTCATTCGACCGTCACCGACTTCGCGAGGTTGCGGGGCTTGTCCACGTCGCAACCGAGTTGCAGCGCGAGCTCGCGGGCGAGCATCTGGAGGGGGACCACGGACTCGAGCGGCCCCCAGAGCGACATGCCCTGGTCGGTCACGTCGGTCCGTCGCGAGACCAGCCGGCCGGCGTCGCGGCCGAGTGCGGGCACGTCGGCGCCGACGCCACCGATGGTGATGACGAAACCGCCGCGGGCTCGGACCTCGGCGACGTTCGCCTGGATCTTGTGCTCGCCGTTGTCGACGACGACCACGGGGGTGCCGTCGGTGACGAGTGCGAGCGGACCGTGCTTCAGCTCACCGGCCGGGTAGGCCTCGGCCCACCGGTAGGAGAGCTCCTTGAGCTTCAGTGCACCCTCGGCGGCGAACGGGAGGCCCGCCCCACGTCCCAGGAACAGGAACCCGGAAGCGTCCCGCACGCTCGAGACGAGCAGCGGGATCCGGTCGAGCGACGCTTCGGCCGCACCGGCGAGGAGGCCGGGGAGCCGCTGCATGTCGCCGACGAGCGCCAGTGCCCGCGACCGGTCGATGCGGTCGGACGCCACGAGCGCCGAGATCATCGCCGAGACGCCGACGACGACCTGCGCCGTGAACGTCTTCGTCGCGGCGACGCCGATCTCGGGCCCGGCGTGGCAGTCGAGCACCGCGTCGGCTCGTCGGGCGAGCGAGGAGTGCAGGTTGTTCGTCAGCGCGAGCACCTGGTACCGGTCCGCGAACCGGTCGAGTGCACGAAGCACGTCCGCGGTCTCACCGGACTGGCTGATCGCGACGACCAGCGTGCCCGGTGTCAGGACGGCCTGGTCGGCCTCGCTCGCGACGACGGTGTCGGTGGGGACGCCGCCGAGCCCGCGGAGCGCGGTCGAGATGACCTGCCCGGCGTTCAACGACGTGCCGCACGCGACCACCGCGACGCGCTCGAACGGCGCGAGCCCGAGGCTGCGCCACATGCTCCCGTCGACCACACGACCGGCGATGCGGTCGAGGATCTCCGCCACGACGGTGGGCTGCTCCTCGATCTCCTTCGCCATGTGGTCGGTGTGGTCGCCGAGCTCGAGTGCCTCGGCGGCGAACGGCGACGGCGTCGCGAACGGCACCGCCACGACCTCCCCGCGGGACGACCAGGTCCAACTCTCGCCGAGCTCGACGACGTCACCGTCACGGAGTGCGACGAAGGTCTCGGCCCAGGTGGCGATCGCTCCGATGTCGCTCGCGACGAAGTCACCGCGGGTGGCACGGGCCACCACGAGCGGGGACCGGTCGGCCGCGACGACCATCCGGCCGTCCCGTGCGTCGAGGACCACGATGGCCCAGGACCCCTCGAGCTGTGCGGTCGCGATCTGCACCGCGAGCATCAGGTCCGGGTCGACCGCCAGGGCACGCTCGACCAGGTGCGTGATGACCTCCGAGTCGACCTCGGACACGAACACGTGCCCCTGGGCGCTCAGCTGCCCGCGGAGCAGGTCCCCGTTCTCGATGATGCCGTTGTGCACGACGCTGATCCGGCCGGAGCAGTCGGCGTGCGGGTGCGCGTTCGTCTCACGGACGGCGCCGTGCGTCGCCCAGCGGGTGTGTCCGATGCCGATCCCCGTGAACGGGTCTCCGGAACGGGCGGCGACCAACGTGCGCAGGTCGCCGACCCTGGACACCGAACGGATCGTCTCGGTGCCGCCGGTGCTGGTACGCACGGCGATGCCGGCCGAGTCGTACCCGCGGTACTCCAGGCGCTCCAGGCCGTCCAGGAGGTACGGGGCGGCATCGTCCGCCACCCGTGCCGCGATGATGCCGCACATGTTCAGACCACCGCCGTCGCACCCGCCGGCGCGCTGGCCGCGGCGGCGTCGGCGTCGGCGGAGGAGTCGGCCGTCCGGGTCCGGACGTCCTCGGCGACCAACCGGACCACGGCCTCCAGAGGGGTCACCGGGGCGAACCCGACGGCGGCCTTCGCGCGGGTGTTGTCCGGGACACGACGACGCATGTCCTCGTAGCCCTCGCCGTACGCCTCGTCGTAGGGGACGTAGGTGATCCGGCTGTCCGAGCCCGTGATGTCGATGACGAGCTCCGCGAGTTCGGCGATGCTGATCTCGCGCTCGCCGCCGAGGTTGAACGCCTCGCCGTAGGCCTCCTCGTGCTCGATGAGCGCGACCATCGCGGGGACCACGTCGCCGACGAAGGAGAAGCAGCGCGACTGGACGCCGTCGCCGTAGACGGTCAGCGGTTCGCCGCGGACGGCCTGGCCGACCAGGTTCGGGACGACCATGCCGTAGCGGCCGGTCTGGCGTGGGCCGACCGTGTTGAACGGACGGGCGATGGCGACGCGCAGGCCGTACTCCTTGAAGTAGGCGTGCGCGAAGGCCTCGTCGATGCCCTTCGCCGCGGCGTACGTCCATCGGGCCACGAGCGGCGAACCGAGGACGCGGTCGGCGGTCTCGTGCAGCGCGTCGGCGGTGTTCTTGCCGTAGATCTCGCTCGTCGAGACGAGGAGCAGCTTGGCGCCGGCGGCGACACAGGCGTCCAGGACGTTCTCGCTGCCGTGGATGTTCGTGCGGAGCCCCTGCAGCGGGTGGTCCACGATGAGCTTCACGCCGACCGCGGCGGCCAGGTGGAACACCCGGTCCGACCCGGCGACCAGTTCGGTGACGAGCGCACGGTCGAGGATGCTGCCCTCGACGACGCGCAGCCGGTCGTGTCCGGCCACGGCGGCCAGGTTGTCGGCACGACCGGTGGAGAAGTCGTCGAGCACGACGACGTCGTCGCCGTCGGTGAGCAGGCGTTCGACGAGGTGGCTGCCGATGAACCCGGCGCCTCCGGTGACGATGGACTTCATGGCGTTCCCTTTCAGAGGAGGATGCGGCCGGTGAGGTCCGCAGCCCGGTAGGTGGTGTCGATCACGAGCTGCTCGCCGGTGATCCAGGACAGGTCGGCGTCACTGTGCCGGGTGTGCAGGAGCACGACGTCCGCGCCGAAGGCGGCCTCGTCGACGACGTCGTCGAGGACGGTGCCGTCGTGCAGGCGGACGGAGTCGAAGCGGTGGTCGGCGAACCCGACGTCGGCACCGGCGGCGATCAGGCCCTCGAGGATCTCGAGCGCGGGGGACTCGCGGAGGTCGGCGACGTCGCGCTTGTACGCGATGCCGACGACGAGCACCCGCGCGCCGCGGAGACCACGGCCGGCGTCCGAGAGGACCTCACGGGCGCGGTCGACGACCCGACCCGGACGAGCCGCGATCTCGGCCATCGCCTGGGTGATCATCGGCGCGGCCTGCCGGTCCGCCTTGAGCTGCCAGAGCAGGTAGTGCGGGTCGCACGGGATGCAGTGTCCGCCGACACCCGGACCCGGCATGAACGCCATGAACCCGTACGGCTTCGTCGCCGCGGCGTCGACGACGTCCGCCACGTCGATGCCCATCGTGCGGCAGATGTCCGAGAACTCGTTCGCCAACGCGATGTTCACGGCGCGGAACGTGTTCTCGAGGAGCTTCGTCATCTCCGCCGCGGCGAGCGAGGGCACGCGGTGCACCCGGGCGTAGCGGCCGAGCATCTCGTCCGCGATCTCCGCACACTCCGGCGTCGCGGCGCCGAGGACGCGGGGGACGTCCTCGTGCGCGACCGAGGCGTTGCCCGGGTCGATGCGCTCCGGGCTGAACGCGACGAACACGTCCTTGCCCGGCAGCAGCCCGCGCTCGGTGAGGGGTTGCACGAGCAGGTCGTCGGTGCACCCGACGTAGGTGGTGCTCGTCAGCATGAGGAGCTGCCCGGGGACGGCGTGCTCGACGACCGTCGCCGCGGCGCCGCGGAGGATCGTGAGGTCCGGCACCAGGTACTCGTCGACGGGCGTCGGCACGCACACGATCACGGCCGCGGCACGTGCCAGCATCGAGGGGTCGTCGGTGAGGACGAAGTCGTCCGCCAGGAACGCCGACTCCAGACGCACCCGGTCGTCCTCGAGCAGGTCGGCGCCGCGGGACCGGATCGTCTCCAGGCGACGCTGCGACACGTCCACGCCGATCACCGAGGTGCCCGAGTGGTGGTACGCCAGGGCGGTCGGCAGCCCGACGTAGCCGAGGCCCACGATCGCCACGTCGAACTCGAAACCACGGGTACCGCCAGCGGCGGTGGTGCCGTCGGTGCCCGGCACGATGCGGTGCAGGGAAGCGGGGACGTCCGGGGACGTCGGGACGGCCGACGTCGCCGGAGCGACCGGCGACGTGCGGACCGACAGGGCGTCGGACGGCGATGGTGCGATGGACATGCGGGTTCCCCTCGGGTCGGGACACAACCGGGAGGGTCGTCCCGGCAGGCACCGACCGCCGTCGGGTGGACCGCGGGATCAGGTGGGCCTCGTCCGGGCCGTCGTCCGTCCCCGGATCAGGCGGGGACGGACGACGGCGGTCCGGGTGCGGCCGGTCGGGTACCGATCTCGGGTACGCGGTCCTGCCCCGATGACGGGGCCGACGGTCGGTGCGTTGCCACCATCACGGGTCGAGCGCCCCTCCGGCAACGCCCCCGGACCGGTCTTGCGGTGCTCCGCAGCACCGTGGCGGCGACTGCGGCACCGCATGCGGACTCCCGCAACCGCATGCGGCCACGGCTGCGGGAATGCGGTGCGCGGCCCACTCCGCGCGGCTTAGCGTCGCCCCATGCTCACGTTCGTCGTCGCCCTCGTGCTCGTCCTCGGCGTCAACACGATCCTCTGGACCACGGTCGGCGCGACCCGCGTGGTCACCGCCCGCCTCCACCGCATCGGCGCCGACGGCCGCGGTCGCCGCGCCCGCCGCCGCGGCATGCCGGCACCTGTCCCGCGCGGCTACCGCCCACCGACGACCGGGGACGTCGCCGTCCTCGTCGCCGCGCACAACGAGGAACTCGTCATCGAACGGACCATCCGCTCCGCCGCCGAACACCTGCCGCCCGAGCAGATCCTCGTCGTCTCCGACGGGTCCTCGGACCGCACCGTCGAGATCGCCCGTGCCGCCGGCGCGCAGGTGTACGACCTGCAGCCGAACCGCGGCAAGGCCGGGGCGATCGCCGCCGCCATCGAGCACTTCGCGATCCCCGAACGATTCGAGGTGATGATGCTGCTCGACGCGGACACACACCTGTCCACCGACTACTTCAGCACCGGACTTCCCGAGTTCTCCGCACCCGACGTCGTCGCCGTCGCCGGACGTGCCACCACCATCCTGGAGCCCCGAGCCCCCACCGTCTTCGGTCGCCTGCTCGTCGCCTACCGCGAACGCGTCTACGTCGCCGTCCAGTACCTGCAGAAGTTCGGCCAGGCCGCCCCCGCCGCGAACGTCGTCGCCATCGTCCCCGGCTTCGCCTCGATGTACCGCACCCGGATCCTCCGCGACATCGACATCACGGCCGAGGGGCTGGCCATCGAGGACTTCAACATGACGTTCGAGGTGCACGCGAAGGACCTCGGTCGTGTCGCCTTCCGCCCCGGCGCCGCCGTCGCCTACACGCAGGACCCCGACACCCTCCGTGACTACGCCAAGCAGGTCCGTCGCTGGAACCTCGGCTTCTGGCAGACCCTCCGGCGCCACCGGTTCGGCCTCCGCCGCTTCGGGCTCGCCACCGGACTGTTCGTCCTCGAGCTCCTGACGTCGAGCCTGATGATGCTCCTGCTGCTGCCCGCGGTGGCGCTCGCCGGGACCGCCGCGATCCTGGTGGCCCTCGGGATGGGCGCCGGCTTCCCGGACGCGGTGCTCGCCGTCGACCCGGTCACCGGGATCGTGATCGGCGTGCTGCTGCCCGACTACCTGCTCACGATCGTCGTCGCGGTGGTGTCACGTCGGGGCGTGTACGTCCTGTACGGGCTGACGTTCCCGCTCCTCCGGGTGCTCGACTCGTACCTGTGCCTGCGCGCACTCGTCCTCGCGTTCCGCGGTGGCTCGAGCGGCGTGTGGCACAGCCCGACGCGCCGCGCGGCGACCGTCTGACCGTACGACGACCGGACCCGGCGACCCAGTCGGCACCATGACGGACGGGAGGCCCGGTACCAGCTGGTACCGGGCCTCCCGTCCTGTGTGCCGTCGCGGCTACCCCAGCAGCGCCACCAGGTGTGAGCGTGAGCGCGCCCCCACCTTCCGGTAGATCTGCGTGAGCCGGAGCTCGACCGTCCGCTGCGACATGTACAGGGACGAGGCGATCTCGCGGTTCCGGTAGCCCTCCGTGACCTTCTGGACCACAGCCTGCTCCTCGGCCGTGAGCAGGGTCAGCACCGGCGTGCCGTCCGGCGCGCTCCGCGGCGTCGTCGGCGACGGCGTCGAGTCGTACTGCGACTGCCGGAGCGCGGACGAGCCGACCGCCGGCGGCATCGCGGCGACGCCCTGCGGCGTGACGAGCGGACGACGGAGCCCCGCTGCCTCGTACGCCGCCGCCGATGCGGCACCGAGTCGCGCACGGTCCGGACCGGTGCCCGTCGAGGCGAGTGCCGCGAGGGTCCTGGCTCGTTCGAACTGCGAATCCGTGGGCTCGAACAACTCGAGCGCACGGTGGCGTGCGGCGTCCCGGGTGGTGTCGTCGCTGACGAGCGCCAGGCTCCGGGCCAGGACGAGGGCGCCCCAACGCGACGGGTGTGCCCGGTGGTCGGCGGCGAGCCGGGCCGTCATGGTCCGCGCGTCGTCGGTCCGTCCGAGCCGGACGTAGGACTCGATCAGGTCCCCGAGGTGCCGGAGCACCGTCGGGTTCCGGACGGTCCGTCCGATCGCGTCGGCGGTCTCGAGTGCCACGGCGGCCTCTTCAGCGCGGCCCTCGAACAGCAGGACCCGACCGCGGAACGCGTGCAACTTCGCCGTCGCGCCCCAGAGCCCGCTCGTCGAGCGGAGCGCCAGGCACCGGTCGAGCACCTCGAGGCTCGCCATCGGGCGTCCCTCGAGGAAGTGCCGCCAGGCGATCGCGATCGCCCGCGAGGGCTCCCGCAGTCGCTCGACGACGCTCGACCCGGTCTCCCAGGCGTCGATCGCACGGAGGGCGAGCCGGAAGTTGCCCGAGCGCACCTCGTTCTCGGCGGTCAGGTACCGGGAGGCCTCGACCCACACCGGTGCGGTGTGCGAGGAGCGGGCGAGGACCAGCGCGAACACGCGGCGGGCGCTGCGGTACCGCTCGGACAGGCTGAGCGCATGGGCGAGGAGGAGCAGTGCCGGGTCGGAGAGGGCCAGCAGGCTGGTCATCGCGAGTCCGTCGTGCAGGTCCCGGTCCGGTGGCAGGTGCCCGTCGACCGCGGCGACCATCTGCCGAGCGGCCTGCAGGATCTGCTCCGTTCCGGCAGGCAGTGCCGACTCGAACGGTTCCGCGCGGTGCAGCAGGTCACGGGCGTGCTCCAGTTCCCAGGCCTCGGCCCGGAAGCTGGCGACCAAGGCCAGGAGCCCCGTGACGGCCTCCGCCTCGTCGGCGTCGCTCGCGTCGGCGGGGAGGAGGAGCTCGTCGGCCTCCACGGCTTCGCCGTTGAGGTACTGCACCGAGTAGTGCAGCCGGAGGCGGCGCACGTCGTCGAGGCGGGACCGGAACGGAGCGATCACGGCGAGGTACCGGGCCGCGTAGCCGAGGAGCCGGTGTGCGAGCAGGACCTCGGCGACCGCGAGGAGCGCCAGGTGCTCGCTCTCGGAACGGGCGCCGACGTGCAGGGCGCGCTCGGTGAGCATCACGGCGGCACCGGAGTCGCCGTCTGCCGCGTACGCCAGGGCGGCGTGCAGCAGGGCGACGGCGTCCGGGACGTCGTCCGTGAAGCTCCGGTGCCACGACGCCGAACGCGGATCGTGGGTCGCGGCGGACACGGCGAGCTCGGCGTGGGCTGCCCGACGGTCGCGGGCCGTCATCCGCCAGTGCAGGAAGGAACGCACGAGCGGGGAACGGACCGAGATCGACTGACCGCGGACCGTGACGAGGCCGACGGACGCGAGGTCCTCGACGACGTCGCGGTCCCACTCCGGACCGGCGGCCTTCGTGACCGGCACCAGGGCGAGGCGGGCCAGGACGTCCAGATCGCGTCCTGCGACCGCCGCGAACACGGGCGCTGCGACGCGGTCCGTGGTCGGCGTCGGGCGCAGCGGCAGCACGAGGGGCTCCGCGCCGAGCAGCTGCTCACGGCGAAGCATGCCGAGCTGTTCGCGGAGCACGCCGGGGTTGCCGGCGGTCTGCTCCGCGATGACCGCCAGCACGCCGTCGTTCGCGTCGTCGGCGGCCATCTCACGGGCGAGCAGCAGCGCCTCGTCCGGGTGCAGGGCCTCCAGGCGCAGCGCCGGCAGGGCCGCGAGCGGGCTGTCGGGCGGCACGCTGGTCACCGTGGCGACGACACGCAGGGACGTGCCGACGAGTCGACCGGCGAGGAACGCGATGAGGGTCTGGCTCGCCTCGTCCATCCGGTCGAGGTCGTCGATGAGGACCAGGGTCGGCGCCATCTGGAGGGTGCGCAGCGTGTCGAGGAGTTCGTGCGCCACGACGATGACCTGCGCGGGGTCCGCGTCGCGCACGGTGCCGAGGATCCGGGTGACGTGTGCGGCGGCCCGAGGGTCGTCGAGTGCGCTGAAGAGCGTCGTCACACCACCGAGCGGCCAGCGGGATTCGCTGCCGTTCACGCCGATGCGGACGACGGGGAGGGAGACGCGGCTGCTGGCCACGTCGAGGACGCTCGTGCGTCCGGAGCCGGGATCGCCGACGACGACCAGCGCGGACTCCCGAGGGAGTACGGCGAGGGTCGTGATCCGGTCGACCTCAGTGCGTCGACCGGTGAGTTCCATCAGGACTCACCGGCCTCCGGCGCCAGGGCCAGTGACGGGCACGGGGGAGCGAGACGCGCCGGCGGGGAAGCCGGCGACGTGGGAGCCCGCAGCGGAGTGGGTGGCTCCGCGGTGGGTGGTGCCGGCGGACGACGGGTGGGTGACCCGTTTCGCTGGCAGGGTCGACGTGTGGACAGATCGCGGATGACGAGCCTGGGTGGGCTCGGTTCCGCTCGGGAACGATGATGTCATCGTCTTGATCACCCCTCGGGTTAGGGTCTTCGGACGAATGACGGTGGTCCGGTGCACGCTGGGACTAGGGATCCCGTTGCATCCACCTGGACTTCCGTCGTGAGAACGGTAACCCCTCATCGGTCGTGCTGAGCGGTCCGTCAGGGAAAGGTCTCGATCCGCGTGCCCCCAGTCCGGGGGGACCCGCGGACCCCCGTCCGGACGCCGTGATACGGGTCGGGGTACAGAACCGTGGGTCTGCCCGGAGCACGTCCCGGGTACGAACGGGTCGATGAGTGACCGAACGGGCGAACAGACGAGCGACCGGACGTCGGACCGGCAACGATGGAGGGCGTTCGGGGTGTGCGTCGCGGTGGCGGCGCTGACGATCCTGGACCTGTCGAAGGTCAACGTGGGGCTGCCCTCCATCGAGGAGTCCCTGCACGCCACGAGTTCAGCACTGCAGCTCATCGTCGCCGGGTACGCGCTCGCGTTCGGGCTGGCCCTGGTGCCGGCGGGACGTCTGGGTGACCTGACCAACCGACGCCGGCTGTTCGTCATCGGGCTCGTCGCCTTCACCGTCTCGAGTCTGCTCTGTGCGCTCGCACCGACGATCGAGGTGCTCACGGTCACCCGGATCCTGCAGGGCTTCGCCGCCGGGACGCAGATGCCGCAGGTGATCGGCCTGGTCCAGCAGCTGTTCCGCGGCGAGGAGCGCGGCCGGGCCTTCGGCCTGTTCGGCGCGGTCATCGGGGTGTCCACAGCGCTCGGCCCGACCATCGGCGGCGGGCTCATCGCGCTCGGCGGCGAGCAGGACGGATGGCGGCTGCTGTTCTGGATGAACGTGCCGCTCGGCCTCGTCGCGCTGGTCTTCGCCTGGCGGCTGCTCCCGCGCGGGTCGCAAGGGAAGGCAGCGGACCGCGAGCTCGACATCGTCGGGATCCTGCTGCTCGGAGTCGCGATCATCGCGTTGATGCTGCCGTTCGTGACCACGTCCGGCGGCGGTGGATCCGCCGCCCGGTGGCTCTGGCTGGTGGTCTTCGCGGTCTTCCTGGTCGGGTTCGTGCTGTGGGAACAGGGGTACAAACGCCGGGGGAAGTCGCCGGTCGTCCACTTCGAGCTGTTCCGCCGTTCGTCCTACCGGAACGGCCTGGCGATCGTCGCCGTCTACTTCGCGGCCCTGCCCGCGTCGTTCCTCATGGTGACGCTGTACCTGCAGGAGGGTCTCGGGCTCGCCCCGGTGTTCGCCGGCATGGTGAGCATCCCGTTCGCGATCACGAGCGCCGTCGGCTCCTACGTCGGCGGCCGGCTCGTGAACCGCATCGGTCGGGCACTCGTCGTCGCCGGGCTCGGGGCCGTCGTCGTCGGCTTCGTGCTGCTCATGCTCGCCGCGGTCCTCACCCCGCCGGAGGTCACGCCGTGGGCGATGGCCGGGGCGTTCCTGGTCGGCGGCCTCGGAGGCGGGTTCGTCGTCTCGCCGAACCAGACCCTGACGCTCGCCGAGGTCCCGGTCGAGCAGTCCGGCGTCGCCGGCTCGATGCAGCAGCTCGGGCAGCGCGTCGGGACGGCGATCGGCACCGCGGTGGCGACGAGCATCTTCTACGGGATCGTCCGGAGCGAGTCCGCCGGGTCGGGGTCCGGCGGCCGGCTCGAGGCGTACCACGACGCGTTCCGCAGTGGCACGACCTTCACGGTGTCGCTCATCGCGCTGGCGCTCGTGCTGGCGGTCGCCGACCTGCTGGTCCGCCGTCGTGCCGCGCGGCGGGACGGCGGGGAGGCCCGCCCCGCCTCCGACGAGCGGGCGGACGACGGGACGGGGTCGGCCGGGCGCGTCGCGGAGCCGCGCCGACAGGACTGAGCGGGTCGGGCCTCCCGTCCGTCAGTCGCGGCGGACGACCTCGACGACCGCGTCGTGGACCAGGCCGTTCGAGGCCAGGGCGCTGCCGTGCCACGGCCCCGGGTCGCCGTCGAGCGAGGTGAAGCGCCCGCCGGCCTCCTCCACGATGGGCACGAGGGCCGCCATGTCCCACGGCTTGAGGTCCGGCTCGCCCGCGACGTCGAGTACCCCCTCGGCGACCATCATGTACGACCACATGTCGCCGTAGGCCCGGGTGCGCCAGACCTTCCGGGACAGCGCCACGAGGGAGTCGAGCCGGTCGTCGTCGTCCCACTGCTGCAGGGAGTTGTAGCTGAGGCTGGCGTCCTCGAGTGTGCGGACACCCGACACCTGCAGCGGCCCCTCGAGCGAGTGCGCGCCGAGACCCTCGGCGGCCCACCAGCGCCTGCCGAGCGCCGGGGCGCTCACCACGCCGAGGACCGGACGTCCGTCCACCGCCAGTGCGATCAGGGTCGCCCACACCGGCACACCCCGCAGGTAGTTCGCGGTGCCGTCGATCGGGTCGACCACCCATTGGCGATGACCCGCACTGACGGCCTCGGCACCGCTGTCCGCCGTGGTCTCCTCGCCGAGGAACGCGTCGTCCGGTCGCTCCGCGGTGAGTCGATCGCGCAGCACCCGTTCGACGGCCTGGTCGGCGTCGGTGACCGCGGTGTGGTCGGCCTTCTCGGTGACGTGCAGGTCCGCGGCGCGGAAGCGGTCCAGGCTGATCGCGTCGGCGGTGTCGGCGAGGGAACGGGCGAAGTCCAGGTCGGCGCTGAGGTCCACGACCCGAGCGTAGCGGCGGTCAGGCCGCGACGACCTCTTCCTCCTCCAGCCGGGTGACCGCACGCTCGCGGCCGATCCGGGTCCGGCGGGCGACGAGCCCGTGGACGAGGACGCAGAGCAGCACGGCGGTGACGAGCCAGAGTCCCAGGACCAGGCCGCTCCGACCGAGCGAGGCGCCGGCGAAGTACTGCAGGTCCTGTGCGGCCTGCAGCCAGGCCGCACCGCTCCAGAAGGTGTTGAGGCCCGCGAAGAACCCGGGCTGGAACGCCGGCTGGAAGATCCCGCCCGAGGACGTGAAGTTGAGCATCACGAACAGCATCGTCAGCACCGGGGTGGTCCACCGGCCGATGAGCGGGTGCAGGCCGACGCCGAGCGCGATGACGACCGCGTCGTACAGCCAGGCGAACAGGAACACCTGCCACTGGTGGGTGGTCAGCACGCCGTACACCGGGCCGGCGACGACGATGCCGATGCCCGCGACGACCCCCGCGGTGACGAGTCCGACGACGGCGGTCCACACCGGGCGCAGGCGCGTGGCGAAGGCGGCGACGGCGATCGCTGACGAGTACCCGCCGACGCTCAGGCCGACCAGCAGGAAGAACAGGCCCTGACCGGTGGTGTCCTCGGCACCGGTCGGGACGACGTCGACGACGTGGAACGGCAGGTGTTGCTCGAACGCGATCGGCACGAACACCTCCTCCGCAGCCGAGGCCGTGGTCTCGCTGGCGGCGGTCGAGACGTAGAGCGTCGCGTCGACGTCGCTCGGGGCGTAGACCGCGGCGAGCTCCCGGTCCCGGACCTGCTGCTCGGCGGCCCGGCTGTCGTCGACGACGTGCGCGACGAGGGCACCGTCGGACTGGTCGGTCACCGTCTGCGCGAAGACCTGCGTGGTCGGGGTCGTGCCGACGATCCCGACCGGGAGGTCGTGCGGGGTGGGGGCGTGGAAGGCACCCAGGTAGGCCAGGGTCATCCCGACCGCGAGGAAGAGCGGGACGAGGATGTGCGAGCCGAACGAGCGCAGCACCTGCCCGAGGCCCTGCGGGCGCAGCACGCCGGGGGAGCGGTGCGGTGGGCGTGGGGCCGCATGGCCGTGCACGGTGGGAGCGGTGGGGGAGGACGACGCGTTCGGGGACGCGTAGTTGTACTTTGCAACTTCGGACACGAGGAGCGAGACTACGCCCCCCTCGACGCGAAGTCGAGGGGGCGGCGCGGGATCTACGCCGTGCCCGGGTCCTCGGCGCCCATGCCCGTCAGCAGGGCCCGGAACGAGTCGAGGCGCTCGACGCCGGTCGTCCCGAGTTCGCCGCTCTGTACCCGGTCGACGATCTCCCAGTCGTGCGCCTGGTCGAGCGGGATGCCGTCGGGGGAGTCCTGCACGGTCACCGCATGCGAGGCGAACGCGCGGAACACGTTCTCCGGCTGCACGTGGCCCAGACCGAACGACCGGACGCCCGGAGTGTCGATGATCCAGCCGCCGTCCCGCACCCGCAGTGCGATCGAGGACGACGACGTGTGCCGCCCACGACCGGTGACGGAGTTCACGACGCCGATCGCCCGCGTCGACCCGGTCAGGGCGTTCACGAGCGTCGACTTGCCGACGCCGGAGTGCCCGACGGTGACGGTGACCTTGCCGTCGAGCAGCTCGTGCAACGCCTCGAACGGCACGTCGTCCGCGCGGCTCGTCACGATGCGCAGGTCGAGGCAGGCGAAGTGCGCCAGGAACGACGTCGGGTCGGCGAGGTCCGTCTTCGTGATGCAGAGGATCGGGTCGAGCCCCGCGTCGAACGCCGCCACCAGGTACCGGTCGATGAGCCGGGTCCGGGGCTCCGGGTCGGCCGCGGCGACGACGATGAGCATCTGGTCGGCGTTCGCGACGATGACGCGCTCGACCTCGTCGGAGTCGTCGGCGCTGCGTCGGAGCAGCGAGGTGCGCTCGGCCACCCGGACGATGCGGGCCAGGGAGCCCTCGTCACCCGAGACGTTGCCCGCGAGCGAGACGTGGTCACCGGTCACGACGGACTTCCGACCCAGCTCGCGTGCCTTCGTCGCGGTGACGACGTGCTCGCCGTCCTCGCTGGTCACCAGGACGCCGAACCGACCGCGGTCGACGTTCGTCACCCAGCCGGTCGGGGCGTCGTCGTACGAGGGTCGGGTCTTGGTGCGCGGCCGGTTGCCCTTCGGGTTCGGGCGGACACGGACGCTGGACTCGTCGTACTGGCCGTACGGCTCGTCCTCGTCGGTGCCGCCGTCGGTCTCGTCCCACCAGCTCATGCCGGATCCCCTTCGCTCGTCCGCGCGGTGCTCGTCGCCAGCAGGTCGGCCCACAGCTCGGGGAACTGCGGCAGCGTCTTCGCGGTCGAGCCGATGTCGTCGACGGTCACGTCCGCAGTCACCAGGCCGACGACGGCTCCGGCGGTGGCCATGCGGTGGTCCTCGTACGCGGCCCAGTCGCCGCCGTGGAGCCGTGCCGGCTCGATCCGCAGGCCCTCCGGTCGTTCCGTCACCGCGCCTCCGAGACCGTTGACGTCCGCCGCGAGCGCGGCCAGCCGGTCCGTCTCGTGGCCCCGCAGGTGGCCGATGCCCGAGACCTCGCTCGGTCCGTCGGCCAGGGCCGCGAGCGCGACCAGCGCGGGGGCCAGTTCGCCGCCGCGGGTCAGGTCCAGATCGACGCCCGGTACGGAGGCCCCACCCCGGATCCCGACGCCGCCGTCGAACACCAGGTCGTCACCGTCCCGCGTCACGGTCGCGCCCCACAGCGGCAGGAGCGTCTCGAGGTCGGCACCGACCTGCGTCGTCTCGGTCGGCCAGGTCCGGATCCGGACCGTGCCTCCGGCGACGAGGGCGGCGACGGCGAAGGGGGCCGCGTTCGAGAGGTCCGGTTCGATCGTGACGTCACGCGCTGCGATCGGCCCGGGGTGCACGACCCACTCCCCGACCGACGGCTCGTCGACCTGCACGCCGCGGGCGCGGAGGACCTCGACCGTCATGGCGATGTGCGGCAGGCTCGGCAGTCGCTCGCCGGTGTGCCGGAGGTGCAGTCCCTCGGTGAAACGCGGCGCGGAGAGCAGCAGCCCGGAGACGAACTGGGACGACGCCGACGCGTCGATGTCGAGCGCGCCGCCCCGGACCGCGCCGGTGCCGACGAAGGTGAAGGGCATCGCGCCGCCGCCGTCGTCGGTGACCTGCACCCCGAGGTCGACCAGGGCCTGGACCACCGCGGCCATCGGACGCTTCCGGGCGTAGGGGTCGCCGTCGATCGTGACCGGTCCCTCGGCCAGGGCGGCGAGCGGCGGCAGGAAGCGCATCACGGTGCCCGCGAGACCGCAGTCCACCCGGACGTCGCCGTGCATCGGTCCGGGCGTGACCCGCAGGTCGGGACCGTACGGGTTCTCCGGGTCGCCGGCCGCGGGGCGGACCTCGTCGATCCCGACGCCGAGCTGCCGGAGCGCGGTCGTCATCAGCGACGAGTCCCGCGAGTGCAGTGGCAGGTGGATCGTCGACGGGCCGTCGGCCAGGGCGGCGAGGACGAGCTCCCGGTTCGTCAGCGACTTCGAGCCGGGCAGAGCGACGTCGCCGGCCAGCGGGCCGCGCGCGACCGGGGCGGTCCAGGGGTGGGAATGCGTCGTGGCTGCCATCGGTTCACAAGACTACTGAACCCATCGGGAGGAGCACGGTGATCGCACTCGCACCGTCACGAACGGCCGACACAGCACTGCTGCCTCGGGTCGTCACGACGCTCGCCGAGCCACATGGCCCGGACACCACCGTCCGCCTAGACTGGCGGGCGATGACGACCGACGAACCGCAGCACGCACCGGACGACCTGGTCGACGAGACCGAGGCGCAGCTCGACGCCGTCGAGGACGAAGACCTCGCCGGACTCGGCTCGGACGCAGGGACCGTCGACGCAGCGCCCGAGCCCGTCGACGCGAAGACCGTGTCCGAGCACGAGCTGCGTCGTCTGTTCGAGGACCAGGCGCTGCCGTTCATGGACCAGCTCTACGGTGCGGCGATGCGGATGACGCGCAACCCGGCCGACGCCTCCGACCTCGTGCAGGAGACCTTCGTGAAGGCGTTCGCCGCCTTCCGACAGTTCCGCCAGGGCACGAACCTCAAGGCGTGGCTCTACCGGATCCTGACGAACACGTTCATCAACACGTACCGCAAGAACCAGCGGAACCCGTACCAGGGCACGATCGACGAGCTCGAGGACTGGCAGCTGGGCGGCGCGGAGAGCGTGACCCAGTCGATCTCGGCGCGCTCCGCCGAGGCCGACGCCATCGACCACCTGCCGTCCTCCGCCGTGAAGGACGCGCTGCAGGCCATCCCGGAGGACTTCCGGATGGCCGTCTACTTCGCCGACGTCGAAGGGTTCTCCTACCAGGAGATCGCCGACATCATGAAGACCCCCGTGGGGACGGTCATGAGCCGCCTCCACCGTGGCCGCCGGCTGCTCCGCGGACTGCTGGCCGACCACGCACGTGAGACCGGTGTCGTCCCGGACGCAGCGTCGACGGCGACGATGCGCGGACGAGGCCGAGGTGCAGGCACGCGGGCGGCCACGACGGCCGGCACCCGCACGACCCGGAAGGACGGACGATGAGCGGGTGTGACTGCTCGAAGGCGAAGGCGGAACTCGAGGAGTTCCTCCACGACGAGCTGCGACACGAAGACGCTGCGGACATCCGCGAGCACATGGACGGCTGCGAGGACTGCCTCACGGAACACCGCGTCGGCGTGGTGCTCATGGAGACCGTCAAGCGCGCCTGCCGCGAGACCGCTCCGGAGCAACTCCGCGACGAGGTCCTCGCCCGGCTCCGCGCGGTGCAGTCGGCCCACTGACGCCCGGTCCAGCGCGGCCGGGGTCGTCACACCCGCGGTGACGGCGGCGTGAACGGGTAGGGTGCGGACATGACCGACGCCGAGCCGATCAGCACCTGGACCGAACCCGACGTCGCCGCGGTGACCGATCTGCTGCGCCTGCTCGGCCACCGGGTCGAGCCCGCCGCGATGCAGGCCCGTCTCGACCGGCTCACCGCCGAGGCCGGCCACCGAACCTGGGTGGTCCGTGGCGACGACGGTCGTCCGATCGCGGTCGCTGGCGCGCAGGTCACGTGGACCTACGCCGGTGACGAGCCGACCGCGCAGCTCCTGCTGCTGGTCGTCGATCCCACGTTCAGGAGGCACGGCACCGGTTCCGCACTCCTCGGCACGTTCGAGACGTGGGCGGCCGAGCAGGGCGCGCGGCGGCTGTCTGCCGTCAGTGCCGCTGCGACCGACAACGCGCACCGCTTCTACCAGCGCCGCGGGTACCACGAGGCCGGCGTTCGGTACACGAAGATCGGGTAGCGCCGGCACGCAGACGACGCGCACCTTCCGCGAGAGCGCGTTGCCCGCCGCCGGTCTACGCCGAGCCGGGCGCGATCGCGAGCGCCGCGCCGATGGCACCGGCGTTGTCGCCGAGAGTGGCCGCGCGCAGGTCGACGTCCACCCGGTAGTCCTCGGACCGGTCGAGTGCCGTGAGGACGTCATCGCGGATGAGCGGCAGACAGACCGCTGCGCTGCCTCCGAGCACCGTGACCCGCGGTTGCCAGAGCGTGTGCAGCGCCGCGAGCCCGCGCCCGACGGAAACCGCGTACTCGTGGAACACCGCACGCACCCGGTCGTCGTCCTGTGCTCGCGTCATCGCTTCGCCGATCAACCCTCGCTCGATGGGCTTGCCGCGCATCGCCTCGCTGAGGCGGCGCTGCAACGTGGTGCGCGAGGCAGCCTGCTCGAAGCAACCGGTGAGGCCGCAGTAGCAGCGCTCAGGGGCACTGCTGATCGGGATGTGGCCGCCCTCCGGGTGAGCGCCGTCCGCGCCGCGGACCGGGCGCCCGTCGACGAGCATGGCGACACCGACGCCGGTGCCGAGCGTCACCATGAGGAGCCGGTCGGACTGCTCCCCGGCACCGCCGCCGCGTTCACCGAACGCCGCGGCGACTGCGTCGTTGTCGATGCCGACGGGCACGCGCAGACGGGCTTCGAGCCGTGCGACGAGGGGGAAACCGGAGAACCAGGGCAACGTCGCTCCGTTGTGGACCACGCCAGTGACGACGTCGACGGGTCCGCTTGCCCCGATCCCGACCGCGGTGAGTTCTGCGCCCGCGGGCACCACGTCCTCGATGAGTCGAGCCAGTCGATCGACGCGTTCCGCCTCTGTCCCGGCACCGAGCTCTGCGGTGGGGACGTCGAGCGCCTTGACGATCTCGCGGTCGACCACGCCGATGGCGCGGGATCCGGTACCGCCCAGGTCGACCCCGACACGGCAGGGGCGCGGGACGTTCACAGGGCGGCCGTCACTTTCTGGCCGAAGCGGAAGCGCCCGGCGACCTCACCGGTGGCCTTCGCGAATGCGAGGGTGAGCAGCTGGGTGCGGACCGACCCGACGGTGAGTCGGGAGAGCGCGCTGTCCCGGTCCGGGGTGGCGAGCAGCTCGGTCCCGGGGTACGCCCGAGGCCCGACGGTCAGGACGGTGGCACCGGAGCGGACGAGGTCTCCGGCGAGCCCGGGCAGGAAGGGGTCTGCCTCCGCACCCTGGCCGAACAGCACCGCGGTCAGCCCCGGGCCGGCCAGTTCGTACGGGCCGTGGCGGAAGGCGCCGCCGACGAAGCCCTCCACCGGGACCTTGCTCGACTCCTTCGTGATGAGGGCGCCGGTGAGTGCCGTCGCCGCGTCGTCCCCGATGCCGATGTAGGCGAAGCGAGCGCGGGGTGCCTCCCAGGCCTGCTGTGCGAACGTGTCGGCGTTCGGCCACTCGGTCAACAGGGCCGAGACCTCGTCGGCGATCCTGCGGACGTCCGCGTCGACGTCGTCGACCGATCCGCCGGTCATGCGTGCGAGGGCGCGGTGCTGTGCTGCGAGGGTGTTGAGGTAGCTCTTCGTGCTGACGGTGGCTTCCGGGCCGCTGTGCAGTTCGAGCACGATGTCGGCCATCGCGGCGAGCGGACTCGACGTGTCGTCGGTCGTGGCGATGGTCAGCGCTGGCTTGCTGGACCCGGTGAGCACGTCCGCGAGGGCGGCGACCTCGCCGCTCCGCCCTGACTGGGACGTCGCCCACACCAGCGTCCGGTTCGTGACGCGCTGGGGGACGTCCAGGAGTTGACCGGCGTCGATCCGGACGACCGGCAGGCCGGCGGAAGCGAGCGCACGTTCGATCGGGACGGCGGCGTAGTCGGACGACCCCATCCCGGTCAGGATGATCCGGTCGTGGTCGCGGAGGTCGACGTCGCGGAGTGCCTCGGGCAGCGGAGCGTCCGCCTGCCGGTGGAGCGCCGCGGGCTGCTCCAGGATGTCGTCGATGTAGGAGGAGGTCTCGGCGGGGCCGTTGGACATGGTGGTTCCCTCGTTGTCTCTGAGATGGGTGAGGTGGTGCGGTGTGCCGCGAGGTCGCTGCGTCAGCGGGGGACCGGGACGCAGCGGAGCACGTCGCCGTACGCGGCGCGGTCCTCGACCGGGATGCCGTCATCGGTGATCACGGCATCCACGTCGTCGAGTGCGCACACGGTCGCGAGCGAGCGCCGGCCGAGTTTCGAGCTGTCCGCGACGACCGCGATGTTCCGCGCGGCGGCGATCATCGCGCGTTTCAGGGGGAGCTCGACGACGTTGATGTTCGTGATGCCCGCGTCGGGATCGACGCCTTCGGCACCCAGGAACGCCCAGTCCACGTGCAGGCCCTCGACCGCTTGTGTCGCCACGGGGCCGACCAGGGTGAACACCGTGTCGAGCAGCAGCCCGCCGGTGACGTGCACCTGGTGGACTCCCTGGCTCCGCAGGCACATCGCGACCATCAGGTCGTTCGTGACGACCGTCAGGTCCCGGTGGTCGCCGAGCGCTGCAGCGACCTGGAAAGCCGTGGAGCCGTTGTCGATCAGGACGGACTGACCGTCACGCACGAGGCCCGCCGCGGTCACACCGATCGCGGTCTTCTCGGCGAGGTGCTGCGAACGCCGTACCTCGTAGGGCGTGTCGATCGTGTCGGCCGGGTCCGCGGGGAGCGCGCCGCCGTGCAACCGCCGGATGAGGCCAGCCCGTTCCAGGCGTTCCATGTCGCGACGGATCGTCGACGAGTCCACGTGCAGCGCTGACGTCAGGTCGACTGCTCTGACGTACCCGCTGTCGCGCACCCGGTCGAGGATCGCCTGACGGCGCTCGGCCGGCGTCTGCGGCATCGGCGACCCCCAGGAGTGGTGTGCAGGTGCTTCGATCGTAGTCATGCTCTGACGTGGCTCTCGTCATCGGCGCCGGTCCGGACGGAACCCGCGCGGAAGTGCTCCTCGAGCTCTTCGAGCGTCCGCCCCTTCGTCTCCGGCATGCGGAAGCAGAAGCCGACGAACACCAGGCAGATCACGGCGAAGATCGACATCGTCGCCGGTGCGCCGATGGAGTCGAGCAGCGGCAGCGAGAACAGTCCGATGAGCAGGTTCGTGACGAAGATCACGAACGTGGCGGCTGCCGTCGCCTTGGCACGGACGTGCAGCGGGAAGATCTCGGAGATCACCACGTAGGCGACGAGGCCTGGGCTGACGGCGTACACGACGATGTAGACCGCCAGGCAGACGAGGGAGAGTGCTGCGGTGCTGCCGCTCGCGGGGAGGGCGAGCAGCACGGCGAGGGCACCGAGCGACCCGGTCATGCCGATCGATCCGATCAGCAGCATGGGTCGGCGGCCGACACGGTCCACGAGTGCCATCCCGACGCCGGTGAAGACGACGTTGACCACGCCGAGACCCACGGTGGCGAGGAGTGACGCCGACGCGCCCATCCCGATGGACTGCAGGATCTGCGGGGCGAAGTAGACGATGAGGTTGATCCCGCAGCCGTTCGCGAAGAAGGCCACCAGGATGCCGATGACGACCATCGGGCGGACCCACCCGCGGAACAGGTCACGCCAGCGGCCGCGCTGGGCCGACTCGTCCTCGTTGTCGACCGCCTCGATCTCCGCCACCTCGTGTGACACGTCATCGCGTCCACGGATGCGTCGGAGGACCTGCAGTGCCGCTTCCCGGCGCCCCTGGACGATGAGCCACCGCGGAGACTCCGGGATGAGCAGGACGCCGAACGCGAGCAGCACGCCGGGCACCGAGGCCAGACCGAGCGACCATCGCCATGCCTCCGTCGATGCCAGGGCAGCGTTGATGCCGTAGCCGACCAGGATCCCGAGGGTGGTGAGCAGCTGGAAGCCTGCCACGAGCGCTCCGCGGAGACGGGCCGGTGCGAGCTCGGCGATGTACACGGGCACCAGGACCGAGGCCGCGCCGACACCCACACCGACGACGATCCGCCCGGCCATCAGGACCGACAGGTCCGGAGCGACCGCTGAGACCAACGCCCCCAGGCTGAAGAGGACCCCGGAGAGCAGGAGCGTCCACCGGCGTCCGAACCGGTCGGCGAGCGGGCCGCCGGCCAGCGCGCCGATGGCCCCACCGAGTGTCGATCCGCTGACGACCGCGCCTTCGAGGAAGCTGCCGAGGTGGAAGTCGCCTGCGACGAAGCCGCCCGCGCCACCGGAGACACCGATGTCGTAGCCGAAGAGGAGTCCGCCCAGGGTGCTGACGGCGATCGCGATGTACACGTACCCCGTCATCCGGTCGCGAGCGGGAGGCACTCGGGTCATCGATGTCATCTGTCGTCGTCCTTGCTCGTTCACGTCACTGGGAGAGATGGGACGCTTCCGGTGGAAGCGGCGGTGCACCAGTCAGTGTTGCTGCACGGAATCGCGCAGACAAGAGCAAAAGCGTGCGCGTTATCGTGCACGATCTGGACACACGCCCGAAACGGGATCCCCGTAGCATCCGCCTGTCCTGCGCTCCGACCCGCCCCGACAACGAACAACGCGCCCCGTCGGAACGGGGCGCGTTGTACGTGCGGGTGTGCGAAGGGCTACCGCAGCGCGCGGTCGATGACGTCGGCGGCCTCCTGCGCACTGCGCTTCGACGAACCGGTGGCCGGGGCCGCGCTCGCGGAACGGGACGAGACGGACAGCGGCCGACCGTCGAGGTGCGGCGAGAGGTTCATGCACACGAACGGCCAGGCGCCCTGGTTCTCGGGCTCCTCCTGCGCGAAGACGACTTCGGCCTCCGGGTAGCTCGCGAGCACCTCGAGGATCCGGTCGAGCGGCAGCGGGGCGAGCTGCTCGAGCCGGACGAGTGCGACGTCGGTCGTGCCGCGCTTCTCGGCCTCGGTCCGCAGGTCGTGGTGGATCTTGCCCGAGTGCAGGACGACGCGGCGCACCGAACGACGGTCGATGCCGTGCGACTGCAGGCGGTCGTCGTCCAGCACCTCCTGGAACGAGCCGGACGTGAAGTCGGCGACGGCGCTCGTCGCCTGGCGCAGGCGGAGCATCGCCTTCGGGGAGAACACCACGAGCGGCTTCTGCGGCTTCGCCCACGCCTGTCGGCGGAGCAGGTGGAAGTACGACGCCGGGGTCGACGGGCGAGCCACCACCATGTTGTCCTGCGCGCAGAGCTGCAGGTAGCGCTCGATGCGGCCGGAGGAGTGGTCCGGTCCCTGACCCTCGTAGCCGTGGGGGAGCAGCAGCACCAGGCCGGAGCGCTGGCCCCACTTCTGCTCCGCCGAGGAGATGAACTCGTCGATCACGGTCTGGGCACCGTTCGCGAAGTCGCCGAACTGCGCCTCCCACAGCACCAGGGCCTCTGGGCGCTCGACCGAGTACCCGTACTCGAACGCCATCGCCGCGTACTCGCTGAGGAGCGAGTCGTAGATGAAGAAGCGTGCCTGGTCCTCGGTCAGGTTGGCGAGCGGCAGCCACTCCTGACCGTTCGTGCGGTCGTGGAAGACCGCCTGACGCTGCACGAACGTGCCACGGCGGGCGTCCTGTCCGGCGAACCGCACGGGCTTGCCCTCGACCAGGACCGAACCGATCGCCATGAGTTCGGCCATCGCCCAGTCGACGCCGCCGGCACGCGTCATCTCGCGGCGCTTCGTGAGCAGCTGCTGCAGCTTCGGGTGGATCGAGAAGCCCGACGGCGGGTTGCCGTGCGCGTCGCCGATGAGTTCGACGAGCTCCTGCGAGATCGCCGTCTCGCGCACCTCGAGTTCGGAGTCGTCACGCTGGGAGGTCGGACGCTCGAGACCGTTCACGGCACCGGAGTCGTCGACCGAGACCATCGGCATGGTTCCGGTCTGTGCCTCGTGCGTCTCGGCGAACGCACGCTCGAGGCGGTCCTGGAAGTCGCGGTGCGCGTCGTCGTACTCCTGCTGCGTGATGTCGCCGCGGCCGACGAGGGCCTCGGTGTACAGCGTGCGGACGGAGCGCTTCGCCTCGATGAGGTTGTACATCAGCGGCTGCGTCATCGAGGGGTCGTCGCCCTCGTTGTGGCCGCGGCGGCGGTAGCAGAC
Organism: Curtobacterium sp. MCBD17_030; assembly: GCF_003224255.1. Classification (NCBI taxonomy): domain Bacteria; kingdom Bacillati; phylum Actinomycetota; class Actinomycetes; order Micrococcales; family Microbacteriaceae; genus Curtobacterium; species Curtobacterium sp. MCBD17_030. Next base: position 106,684 of record NZ_QKLI01000001.1, read on the forward strand.
CAGGTCGATCACCACGTCGCGGTGGAACTCCTCGCGGTACGCGAACGCCAGGTCGGCGACGCGGGACACGGCCTCCGGGTCGTCGCCGTTCACGTGGAAGACCGGTGCCTGGATGGTCTTCGCCACGTCCGTCGAGTAGACGGACGTGCGCGCGGACTCGGGCGGGGTGGTGAAGCCGACCTGGTTGTTGATGACCAGGTGCACGGTGCCGCCGGTGCGGTAGCCGCGCAGCTGCGACATCTGCAGCGTCTCGACGACCACGCCCTGTCCGGCCATGGCCGCGTCGCCGTGCACGAGCACCGGCAGCGTGCCGAACGTCCCCGCCGGCTTCCGGTCCTGCTTGGCCCGGACGATGCCCTCGAGCACGCCGTCGACGGCCTCCAGGTGGGACGGGTTCGCCGCGATCGTCACCGGGATGGCCGTGCCGTCGGACGCGCGGAACACGCCCTCGGTGCCCACGTGGTACTTGACGTCACCCGAGCCCTGCCCGGAGACGGTGCCGGGCAGCTGGGTGCCCTCGAACTCACGGAAGATCTGGCCGTACGTCTTGCCGGCGATGTTCGTCAGGACGTTGAGGCGGCCGCGGTGCGCCATCCCGATCGCGACCTCGTCGAGGCCGGCGCCGGCGGCGTTCTGGATCAGGGTGTCGAGGAAGGCGATTGTCGACTCGCCGCCCTCGAGCGAGAAGCGCTTCTGGCCGACGTACTTGGTCTGCAGGAAGGTCTCGAACGCCTCGGCCTCGTTGAGCTTGCCGAGGACACGCAACTGCTCGTCCTTCGACGGCTTCGAGTAGGGCACCTCGATGCGCTCCTGCACCCAGCGGCGCTGCTCCGGGTCCTGGATGTGCATGTACTCGATGCCGACGGTGCGGCAGTAGGCGTCGCGGAGGATCCCGAGGACGTCGCGCAGGGGGGCGGTCGTCGTGCCGGCGAGCCCGCCCGTGACGAACTCCCGGTCGAGGTCCCAGAAGGTCAGCCCGTGGCTCTCGATCTCGAGGTCGGGGTGCGTGCGTTGCCGGTACTCGAGCGGGTCGATGTCGGCCATCAGGTGCCCGCGGACGCGGTAGCTGTTGATGAGCTCCTGCACGCGTGCGGTCTTGTTCACCCGGTGCGCCAGGTCGACGTTGATGTCGTTCGCCCACTGGATCGGCTTGTACGGGATCCGGAGCGCGGCGAAGATGTCGTCGTAGAAGCCGTGCTGACCGATCAGCCGCTCGTGCACCTTCTTGAGGAACTCGCCGGAGCCGGCGCCCTGGATGACGCGGTGGTCGTACGTGCTGGTCAGCGTGATGGTCTTGCCGACGCCGAGCTCGACCAGCGTCTTCGGTGCCGAGCCCTGGAACTGCGCCGGGTACTCGAGCGCTCCGGCGCCGACGATGCAGCCCTGGCCCTTGGTCAGGCGCGGGACGGAGTGCTCGGTGCCGATGCCGCCGGGGTTCGTCAGGGAGATCGTCGTGCCCTGGAAGTCCGACGGGGTCAGCTTGTTGTCCCGGGCGCGCTTGACGACGTCCTCGTAGACGGAGAGGAACTGCCCGAACGTCAGGGTCTCGGCCCGCTTGATGCTCGGGACGAGCAGGGAGCGCGTGCCGTCCTTCTTCGGGACGTCGATCGCGATGCCGAGGTTGACGTGCGCGGGGGTGACGAGGAACGGCTTGCCGTCGCGCTCCTCGTAGGAGACGTTCTGGCTCGGGAACTCCTTGAGCGTCTGGACCATGGCCCAGCCGATCAGGTGCGTGAAGGAGATCTTGCCGCCGCGGGCCCGGCGCAGGTGGTTGTTGATGACGATCCGGTTGTCGATCATCAGCTTCGCCGGGATCGTCCGGACGCTGGTCGCGGTCGGGACGGTCAGCGAGGCGTCCATGTTCGACGCCAGGGTCTTCGCCATGCCGCGCAGCGGGGTGGCGACGTCCTCGTGGGTCTCCTCGTGCTCGTCGGCGGAGTCGTTCGCCTCGGCCGGGATGGGCGGCGGCGTCGGCTGGCGCGAGGTGGTCCGGGCCTGGAGCGGGGTCTTCGCCTCACCGGTCGCGGGCTGCTGTGTGCTGGACGGCCCGGCGACGGCGGAGGGCTGCTCGGCGGGGGCGTCTGCGGCGGCAGCGGCCTGCGCGGGGGCTTCGGCGGTCGAGTCGGTCGCGGCGGTCGAGTCGGTCGAGGTGGTGGAGGCGGTGCTGCTGAACTGGGCGCGGTGGTAGCTCTCGAGGACCGGCCACCAGGACTCGTCGACGCTGCTCTTGTCGGCGACGAACTGCTCGTAGAGCTCGTCCACCAGCCACTCGTTCGCGCCGAATTCGCCCGCGGTCTCGTCAGTTCCGGTCAGATGGCTCGACACAGCCGATCGCCCACTCTCCGTCGATTGATGCTCGTGTGTGTCGTGCAGGGCAACCCTGTCCCGCACGCCGTCAACCCTAGCCGCTCATCCGTGGCCGTGAGGTGGGAGACGGCGGGTGAGTCGAGCCTCCAGACCCGGTCCGCGTGGCGCTCCCCGGCGGCCCTCCGCAGGCCGCCGTACAGTGGCCGTCATGAGGTTCTACGAGACGCGGCCGACCCACGACCTGACCTACTCCGACGTCTTCCTCGTCCCCAGCCGGTCGAGCGTGACGAGCCGCTTCGACGTGGACCTGGCCACGAACGACGGCACCGGCGCGACGATCCCGATCGTCAGCGCGAACATGAACTCCGTGACCGGTCCGCGACTGGCCGCGACCCTCGCTCGGCGGGGCGGCCTCGGCGTGCTGCCGCAGGACATGCACCTGCAGGACCTCGACGCGGCGATCCGCTGGGTGAAGGCACAGCCGGTCGCGTTCGACTCCGCGCTCGACCTGGGCGCCGACACCACCGTCGCCGAGGCGCTCGAGCAGCTGCTGCCCGTCGCCGGCCGTGGTGTCGTGGTCCGCGACGAGGCGGGGGAGTACCTCGGCTGCGTGCCCGCGACCCGTCTCGCCACCGCCGGTGCGGACGCGGTCCTCGGCGACCTGCTGCACGGCGCGACGACCGCGATCGACGCCGAGGACGCCGGGTCCTCCCGCCATGTGTACGACGTGCTCACCGCGGCCGGCGTCGACTTCGCGCCGGTGATGCGACACGGCAAGGTCGTCGGCACCGTCAGCCCGACGAGCGCCATCCGCTCCGACATCTACCGGCCCGCGGTCGACGCCTCCGGCCGACTGCGTGTCGCCGCGGCCGTCGGCATCACCGGCGACGTCGCCGCGAAGGCCGCAGCGCTGGCGGACGCCGGTGTCGACGTCCTGGTCCTGGACACCGCGCACGGTCACCAGGAGGGCATGATCCGCGCGCTGCGCGCGGTGTCCGCGCTCGACCTCGGCATCCCGCTCGTCGCCGGCAACGTCGTCACCGCCGACGCCGTGGCCCACCTCGTCGCCGCGGGTGCGTCCATCATCAAGGTCGGGGTCGGTCCCGGGGCGATGTGCACCACGCGCATGATGACGGCGGTCGGTCGTCCGCAGTTCTCCGCCGTCCTCGAGACCGCCGCCGCCGCGCGTTCGCTCGGCGCGCACGTCTGGGCCGACGGTGGCGTCCGCTACCCCCGCGACGTCGCGCTGGCCCTGGCCGCGGGTGCGTCGGCCGTGATGATCGGCTCGTGGTTCGCCGGCACACTCGAGGCACCCGGCGTGCTCCGCCGCGACGACGCCGGACGCGCGTACAAGGAGAGCTGGGGGATGGCGTCCGCCAAGGCGGTGCGGGAGCGCTTCGAGCGCCTCGACCCGTACGAGCGGGCGCGCAAGGCGCTCTTCGCGGAGGGCATCTCGTCCTCGACGATCTACCTCGATCCCGAGCGGCCGAGCGTCGAGGACCTGCTGGACATGATCACGACGGGCCTCCGCAGCTCCGCCACCTACGCCGGCGCGACGAGCCTGCCCGAGTTCGCCGACCGTGCCCTGGTCGGCATCCAGTCCGCCGCCGGTTACGAGGAGGGCAAGCCCCTGCCCGTCAGCTGGTAGGGGAGCACCGACGGACGGGAGGCCCGGTACCAGCTGGTACCGGGCCTCCCGTCCGTGAGGGCGTCGCGTCAGCGGCGGGCTCGGCCGTCCTCACCGCGGAAGCGACAGTCCAGCGCCGATGACCGGGACACGACTGACGCTGCCACGAGTGGAATCACGACGTCGGGTCAGCGACGCCGGGTCGCGTCCTCGACGGTGCCGATGAGTTCCTCGAGGATGTCCTCGAGGAACAGCACGCCCGTCGTCCGGCCGTCCGCGTCGAAGGCCCGCGCCACGTGGCGTCCGGCCCCGCGCATCGTCGCGAGCGCGTCCTCCAGGTCCATCTCCGTGTAGAGCGAGATGAGCTGGCGGATGCGCTTCGGCGGCACCGGGTCGTCGAACTCGTCCGGCCGCAGGTCGATGACGTCCTTGACGTGCACGTACCCGGTCGGGTCGCCCGCGTCGTCGACCAGGACGTACCGCGAGAAGCCGCGCTGGGCGACGGCCCGTTCGACGTCGGCGGGCGTCGCGTCCTCGTGGAGGGTGACGAGCCCGGACATCGGCACGGCGACGTCCTTGACCTTCTTCTCGGTGAACTCGAACGCCATCCGAAGTGTGCCGGAGTCGTCGGCGAGGGTGCCCTCGCGTCGGGACTGCTCGACGATGGTCTGCACCTCTTCCACCGTGTACGCGCTGACGGCCTCGTCCTTGGGCTCCACCTTGAACAGGCGCAGCACCGCGTTCGCGACCTCGTTGAGCCCGACGACGACCCAGTGCAGGCCGTGGCCGATGTACCAGAGCGTCGGGACGAGCAGCAGCGCCGCCCGGTCCGGCATCGAGAACGAGATGTTCTTCGGGACCATCTCGCCGAAGACCACGTGCAGGAACGACACGAGCAGCAGCGTGAAGACGAACGCGATGACGCCGATGACCTCGCCGCTCCAGCCCGTCAGGTGCAGCGGGACCTCGAGCAGGTGGTGGATCGCCGGCTCGGAGACGTTGAGGATCAGCAGCGAGCAGACCGTGATGCCGAGCTGTGTGGTCGCGAGCATCCGGGTGGCGTGCTCCATCGCCCACAGTGTCATCTGTGCGGCTCGCGACCCCTGCTCCGCACGCGGCTCGATCTGCGAGCGGCGGGCCGAGATCACGGCGAACTCGGCTGCGACGAAGAACGCGTTGCCGCCGAGCAGCACGAACAGCCAGAAGATGCCCCACCAGTCGGAACTCATCGGGTGGCCTCCTGGTCCGTCGTGGTGGTGCCGTTGCCGTTGCCGTTGCCGTTGCCGGCGCTGCTGCCCAGGGTGTCCTCGCCGACCGGGTTCGGCGTGTACCGGATCCGGTCGATGCGCCGGCCGTCCAACCGCTCGATGCGGAAGACGCCGGAGTCGATGGCGACCTCGTCACCCACCACGGGCAGGCGTCCGAGCTCCTGCATGAGGAACCCGCCGACGGTCTCGTAGGGGCCGTCCTCGGGGACGGTGACGCTCGCGCGGTCCTCCAGCTCGTCGGGGCGCAGCAGCCCCGGGAAGGTCAGCCAGCCGCGGCTCCGGACGACGTCGATGCGCGCCCGGTCGTGCTCGTCGGACACCTCGCCGACGATCTCCTCGACCAGGTCCTCGAGCGTGACGACGCCGGCGGTCCCGCCGTACTCGTCGACGACGATGACCATCTGGTAGCCGCGACCTCGGACCTCGGTGAGCAGGGTGTCGCCGGGCATGGTCTCCGGCACTCGTTCGGCGTCGGTCATCAGGGCGCCGACCGGCACCTCGGCGCGCTTCTCACGCGGGACCGAGACGGCCTGCTTGACGTGCACGAGCCCGACGACGTCGTCCGCGTCCTCCTCGATGACGGGGAAGCGGCTGAAACCGGTCTTGCGCGCCAGGGCGATGACCGCCTCGGCGCTGTCGGACACGCGGATCGTCGACAGGCGCGGACGCGGCGTCATCACGTCGCTGGCGTTGAGCTCGGAGAAGGACAGCGTGCGCTCGAGCAGCGTTGCGGTGTCCTGTTCGAGCGAGCCCTCGGACGCGGACCGGCGGAGCAGTGACGTGAGCTCCTCGGCACTGCGGGCGCCGGAGAGCTCCTCCTGCGGTTCGATGCCGATCGCGCGGAGGACGGCGTTCGCGGTGCCGTTGAGCAGGGCGACGGCGGGCTTGCACACCGTCGTGAAGCCGACCTGCAGGGGCACGACCAGGCGTGCGGTCTGCAGCGGCAGGGCGAGCGCGAAGTTCTTCGGCACGAGTTCGCCGAGGATCATCGACAGCAGGGTCGCGATGACGAGCGCCACGATCGAGCCCACGGTCTCGACGACGCCCTCGGCGAGGTTCATCGCGAGGAACGGCGCTTCGAGCAGCGTGGCGATCGACGGCTCGAGCAGGTAGCCGGTGAGCAGCGTCGTCAGCGTGATGCCGAGCTGCGCGCTGGACAGGTGCGTCGAGGTGACCTTGAGCGCACCGATGACGGTGCTGAGACCGGTCTCACCGCGGTCTCGGCGGGCTTCGACGTCGGCGCGGTCGAGGTTCACGAGCGCGAACTCGGAGGCGACGAAGACGCCGGTGCCGAGCGTCAGCAGGATGCCGCCGATCAGCATGACGATGTCGACGGGGCTCACGAGGCACACCTCGGAGTCGGGCAGCTCACTGTGTGAGCGGCGGGCATGTGATGGTCAGAACTAGGAGGGTCGTCCACAATGCCTCGATGGTACCGGGCGCTTCCTCGGAGGAAGCGAGAAGGCGTCAGGAGGTGAGCCGTGCCTCCCGTCAGATGCTGGCCGCGAGCTCCTCGAGCGACCGGCGCAACCCGGCGGCCGAGGTGAAGTGCACCCCCACCGCGCCGACGGCGTCTGCGCCGGCGGCGTTCTCCGCGCGGTTGTCGACGAAGACCATGGCACTCGGCTCGATGCCCAGACGTGTGCAGGTCTCGCGGTAGATCGAGGCGTCCGGCTTCAGGACGTGTTCCTCCGCGCTCACCACGACTACCTCGAACAGCGAGCCCATCGGCGAGCGTCGGTACGGGTCGCCGAAGTCGAAGCCCGCGTTCGAGAGCAGCGCCAGCCGGGTGCCGCCGTCGTGGAGCTCCTCGACGAGGGCCAGGACCTCGGGGTCGACCTCGAACCAGCCGGTGAAGTCGAGCGCCCACAGCCGGTGCACCTCGGTCACCGACCAGGTGCGACCGATGCGCTCGGCGATCGCGCGCCAGTACTCCAGCACCGTCAGGTCGCCGCGGTCCAGGTCGTGTCGGAGCTCCTGGTACACCGGGAACAGCGTGTCGGCGTCGAGCCCGGTCGCGTCGAGCAGTGCGGCACGGGCGGCGTGCGGGGTCCGGCTGATCACCTCGCCGTAGTCGAAGACGACGACACGACCAGGCAGGGACAGGCTCATGCCCGTCACCGTACCGTGGGCACGATGAACGACTTCGTCTCCGTCCGACCCGTCGACGCCGCCCGCTGGATCACCGTCCCCACCGGCGACACCTCGAAGTACCGACGCGGGGTCCTCGGCGTCGCCACCGGGTCCGCGCAGTACCCGGGTGCGGCCGTGATGGGGGTCGACGCCGCCGTGCACACCGGCCTCGGCATGGTCCGCTACGTCGGCCCGGAGCGGGCCACCGACTTCGTGCTCGCCCGTCGGCCCGAGATCGTCGCCGGCGTCGGTCGCGTCCAGGCGTGGCTCCTCGGGTCGGGCACCTCCGCCGGTTCCCTCGACGAGCTCGACGAGACGACCCGCGCCGGTTTCACGCACGCCTCCGACGACGGTGTGCCGGTCGTCGTCGACGCGGGGGCGATCCCGCTCGTCGACCTCGGCCCGCTCGCGGTGCTCACCCCGCACGCCGGGGAACTCGCGTCGCTCCTTGGCGTGTCCCGGGACGAGGTCGAGGGCGACCCACGCGGCTCAGCACTCCGTGCCGCCGAACGGACCGGGAGCGTTGTGCTCCTCAAGGGCGCCGACACGCACGTCGTCACGCCCGACGGCGGGGTCCGGCTGGTCGCGTCGTCGGCGACCCCCTGGCTTGCGGCAGCGGGGGCCGGGGACGTGCTCGGCGGGGTGCTCGGCGCGCTCGTCGCCGCCCGCGCCGGCACGTCCGAGGTCGGACCGGAGGACCTCGCGCACCTGGCGGCGGCGGCAGCGGTCGTGCACGGGGTCGCTGCCCGTCGGGCCTCGCGTGGTGGGCCGTTCCCGATGACCTCGCTCATCGAGCAGCTGCCCGGGGTGGTGCGCGACCTCGCGGTGACGGGCGACGCGCAGGTCGACTGACGGGGCCGCGGGACGGCCCGTCGGACGGGAGGCGCGCCGGCGGGCCGGTGCCGTGCCTCCCGACTGTCAGCCGGTCGCGCCGTGACCCGCCCGGTCACCGGTCAGGACGACGGCGAGGCGTGCACGAGGAACTCGACCGCCCCCGCGTCGTCGACCTTCACGAAGCCCAGGTTCGGCGCCTGCACCGAGTAGTCGGAGAACGTGATCGGGACCGTGCCCGAGACGTCGACGCCGTCGCCGCTGAGTCCGACCTGCAGCGTCGCCGTCACCGGCTTGGTGACGCCGTGCAACTCGAGGGTGCCGGTCGCGCGGACCTCGGTCGTGCCGCTGCCGGTCGGGACGGCGTCGGACACCGGCTCGGTCAGGGTGAACGTCGCCGTCGGGAACGCCTGCGTGTCGAGGGCCGAGTCGCGGAAGTACGAGTCGCGCTGGGCCGAGTCGGTCGCGATGGTGCCGACCTGCACGGTGATCGTCGCCGCGCTGATCGTGGTGCCGTCGACGGTCGCTGTCCCGGTGACCTCGGACGTGCGGCCGGTGACGGTGACGTCCGATCCGTTGAGGACCTCGTGGACGCGGTAGCCGGCCTCGGACCCGTCGCCGACCGTCCAGGTGCCGGACAGGTCCTGCGCGTCGAGCGTGGAAGGAGCACGGCTGGCGGCGACCGTCGGTGTCGCTGACGCCTTGGCGTTCTCACCGGAGGTGTACGCGCGGGTGCCGATCGCGACGGCGACCACCGCGACCACGGCGACGACGACGAGCACGACGAGCACGACCACGAGGCGGCGCCGGGGGCGGGGGGACGGGCGGTTCGGAGCGGAGGTCACCCGAGGACGGTGACACGTCACTCTCGGGATCGGCTGAGGATCTGTGCCCGGTCGGTACGCTCGTCCGGTGCGCAGGAACCCGTGGCCCGAGATCGTCGTCTTCGGGGTGGCGTTCGTCACGGTGCACCTGGTCCTCTGGTACCTGACGCTCGTCGTGCCGAACCAGCCGATCGGTGACGTCACCATCACCTACCGACGGTGGATCGAGTCGGGGCAGGCGTCGCACTTCTGGGTCGGCATCGACTCGGCGTGGGTGTACCCGATCCTGGCGATCGTGCCGATGGCGGCCGCGGCCCTCGGCGGCACCGCGTCGATCGGCACCGGATGGCTGCTGCTCATGGTGCTGTTGAACGCGGTCGCGGCCGCGGTCCTCTGGCGCTTCCGGGCGTTCGGCGTCCGGGTGGTCTGGTGGTGGCTGGTGTTCCTGCTGGCCCTCGGTCCGATCGGCCTCGGACGGATCGACACCGTCGCCACCGCGGTCGCACTGGTCGGCGTGGCATTCGTCGCCGCACGACCCGGGATCGCCTCCGCGGTGTTCACCGTCGCGGCTTGGATCAAGGTGTGGCCGGCCGCCCTGGTCGGGGTGCTGTTCGTCCTCCGCCGCGGGCGTCGCGTCGAGGTCGTCGCCGGTGCGTTCACCGTCACCGGGCTCGTCGTCCTGGTCGACGTGCTGTTCGGCGGTGCGACGCACCTGCTCTCGTTCATCGGCGAACAGACCGGTCGTGGGCTGCAGATCGAGGCGCCGCTCGCCACCCCGTTCCTCTGGGCCGCCGCCGCCCACGTGCCCGGCGCTGCGGTCTTCTACGACCGGGAGATCCTGACCTTCGAGGTCTCCGGTGCCGGCACGACGGTCGCCGCGGCACTCTCCACCCCGCTGATGGCGGCCGTCGTGGTCGTCGGCGTCGTGCTCGCGCTGCTCGCCGTCCGGACCGGGGCCCGCCGCACCCAGGTCGCCCCGGTGCTGGCGCTGCTGTTCGTCGCGGCGCTCATCGCGACGAACAAGGTCGGGTCGCCGCAGTACATCGGGTGGTTCGCGGTTCCGGTGGTCTGGGGGCTCGCCGCCGGACGGGGGAGTGCCTGGCGGTTCCTGCCGGTCGCCGCCGCGATGCTGCCGATGGCCTTCCTCACGCAGCTCGTCTACCCGGGCTACTACGACCAGGTGCTCGCCGTGCAGCCGTGGATCCTCGTCGTCCTGTCGGTGCGGAACGCCCTCGAGGTCGCCGTGCTGGTCTGGGCGGTCGTCGTGCTCGTCCGGCTGTGGCGGCAGGGGATCGAGCCACGCGCCTCCCGTCGGGCCGCCGACGCGACGCAAGCGGACCACGTCGCGCGTTGACGCGTGGCGGGGCAGGATGGGGGCATGATCGTCGCCTTCTCCATCGCCCCGTCCGGTGGGCCCGCCGCAGCCGAGGACGGCTCCGTCCACGACGCCGTCGCCGCAGCCGTGCGGGTCGTCCGTGAGTCCGGCTTGCCGAACCGCACCTCGTCGATGTTCACCGAGCTCGAGGGGGAGTGGGACGAGGTGTTCGCCGTGGTCAAGGCCGCCACCGACGCCGTCGCGCCGTTCGGGACGCGGGTCTCGCTCGTGCTCAAGGCAGACATCCGGCCCGGGCACACGGGGGAGATCGACGGGAAGCTCGAGCGGCTCGAGGCGGCGCTCGCCTCGGCCTCGAACGGTCCCGAGCACTGAGTGCCCTCGGACGGCGCGGTCTCAGCGCGACACGCCGCCCACGTTCCAGCGATGTCAGCGGTCGGGTGTGTGCTGGATGCATCGGCCGGCGCACGAGCGCCGGCACCCGCGACGGAAGGAGCCCGCTCATGATGCACGACGGTTGGTGCCCGGACTGCGACCTCCCCTCGGTCGTGATCGACGTCTCCGATGACGAACAGCACGCTTGGGCGAGCTGCACCGAGTGCGGCACCGGTTGGGTGCACCGCGACGAACTGCCGGAGGCGCGCATCGCCACCCGCGCACCGGAGCAGCGAGCAGCCTGAACCGTGAGTGATCTCGACGCCGAGCGCTGATCCTCAGCGGACCCCGACCCCGACGGTGACCCACCGCCGGGGTCGCTTCATGTCGGCCGCTCGGTTCGTTGACTTCGGTCAATCATGTGCAATGATTGACGCTGGTCAAGTAACGGGTGCAGCGTGGCATGCCGGAGAGTTCTGAGGAGTCCAGATGTCACAAGCCGAACCCGAGGCCGCCCACGGGCCTTCATCCGACGCACCAGCGATGACGCAACGGCAGGTGCTCGAAGCGCTGTCCGGTCTGCTGCTCGGCATGTTCGTCGCGATCCTCGCCTCGACCGTCGTCAGCACGTCGCTGCCGCGGATCATCGGCGACCTCGGCGGCGGTGAGAGTGCCTACACGTGGGTCGTCACCTCGACACTCCTGGCGACGACCGTGTCGACCCCGGTGTGGGGCAAGCTCGCCGACCTCTTCAACCGGAAGCTGCTCATCCAGCTGTCGCTGGTGGTCTTCGTCCTCGGGTCGGCCCTGGCCGGCTTCTCGCAGAACCCCGGGACGCTCATCACGTTCCGCGTCCTGCAGGGTCTCGGTGCCGGTGGCCTGACCGCGCTGAGCCAGATCATCCTGGCCGACATCATCAGTCCCCGCGAGCGCGGTCGCTACGGCGGGTACTTCGGTGCGGTCATGGCCGTCGGCACCGTCGGCGGACCGCTCTTCGGTGGCTTGCTGACCGACAGCCTCGGGTGGCGGTGGAACTTCTTCGTCGGAGTCCCGTTCGCGGTCGCGGCGATCATCCTGCTGCAGCTCACCCTGAAGCTCCGCGCGATGCCGAAGCGCAAGGTGTCGATCGACTACCTGGGCATCGCGACGATCGCCGGTGGTGTCTCGCTCCTGCTGATCTGGATCACCCTGGCGGGGAAGAACTTCGACTGGGTGTCGCCGACGTCGGCCGTCATGGTGATCGGCGCAGTCGTCCTGCTCGTCGCGACGGTGTTCATCGAGCTCCGCGCGACGGAGCCGATCCTCCCGATGACGCTGTTCCGGAGCCGGACCTTCTCGATGTCCGTGATCGGGTCGATCGCCGTGGGCATCGCGATGTTCGGCGCCACGGTCTACCTGGCGCAGTACATGCAGCTGGCTCGCGGGGCCACTCCGACGCAGTCCGGCCTGCTGACGATCCCGATGATCGGCGGACTGCTCATCGCCTCCACCGTCGGCGGCAGTCTCGTGACGAAGACCGGCAAGTGGAAGCCGATCATGCTGATCGGGTCGATCGCGCTCGTGGTGGGTCTCGCCCTCATGGGGACGATCGAGTACGACACCCCCTACCTCGTCGTGGCCGTGTACATGTTCGTGATGGGTTCCGGCGTCGGTCTCGTGATGCAGAACCTCGTCCTCGTGGTGCAGAACACGACGGAGCCGCGGAACATCGGTGCGGCCTCTGCCGGTGTCGCGTTCTTCCGCTCGCTCGGTGGTGCGCTCGGGGTGTCGGTGCTCGGGACCGTTCTCGGCAACCGCGTCACCGACCTGCTCGGCGACAAGCAGGCCGAACTCGGCAAGGCCATCGCGGCGCTCGGCGCCAAGGGCGCGGCCGTGGCGAAGGAGCTGTCCTCTGGCAGCATCCCGGCCGTGAGCAAGCTGCCGTCGGGCGTCCGCCAGATCATCGAGTCGGCGTACGGGCAGGGGGTCGCCGACGTGTTCCTGATCGCGGCACCGATCGCGGTCCTGCTCGTCCTGGCGATCGTCTTCATGCCGAACGTGCCGCTGACCACGAAGACCGTCGCCGAGCGCTCCACGGACCAGGGGCCGCTGGCCGGGTCCGCCGAGGACTTCGCCGGCATCGGTACCGTCACCGGATCGCACCCGGTCATCGAGGCCGGTGGTTCCCAGGGTTCCGCCGGGACACGTGCTCGAAACTCGTGAGATGACGTCGTCCGGGACTCCGCCCACCGCAGGTGACGACGGGTTCCCGGACGGCCTGGAGGTCCGCGTCGGAGTGCTGGAGCGCCAGTTCGCGGCGCTGTTCAGCGCGTACCGCGCGCGCCTCCGGCAGCAGGCAGCGGACGTCGACCCGGCACTGCAACCGTCCGGCTTCCGGACGCTGCAGGAGCTCGTCAGCCGCGGTCCGCTCGGCGCGGGGGAGCTGGCGGAGTCGTTGGGGTTCGACAAGAGCGTGCTCAGCAGGCAGCTCCGGCAACTCGAGTCGCTCGGTCTGGTCTCGAGGGGTCAGGACCCGGCGGATCGCCGCGCGGTCGTGATCAGCCCCACCGATGACGCCGTCGCCAGGATGGAAAGGATCCGCAGCGGAGCGCGAGACGAGTTCCGCACCAACCTGGCGGAGTGGCCCACCCGCGACCTGGACGAGCTCGCCCGACTGCTCGCCAACCTCCGGCCGCGGTGACGCTCAGTACCAGTACCAGTACCAGCACCGACAGCTCGTCGTGACGGGACCTTCGCGCCGATCGGGAATCCCGGTCGGCGCGGCCGCGTTCCATCGTCCAGTCGGCGACAGTGTCGGCATGTCGGTCGAATCGATTCGGCCACTCGTCTTTCGCCGCCGTGTTGGAGCGGTCTACACTGATCCGGCACCCGATCCCACGTGCTCGTACCCACCGTGCTCGCGCACGAGAACAGGTCCCATGTCCCAGCTCACGCCGGCACGTCGTACGCTCGCCATCCTCGCTCTCGCGCTGGGTGGCTTCGCCATCGGGACCACCGAGTTCGTCGCGATGGGCCTGCTGCCGAACATCGCCGAGGCGCTGCTGCCCGGCCAGTACGCCGCCGACCCGGAGGGCGGGGTCGCCCACGCCGGTTGGATCGTCAGCGCGTACGCCCTGGGGGTCGTGGTCGGTGCACCGACGATCGCGGCGATGTCCGCCAGGTTCCCGCGCAAGGGCCTGCTCATGGTGCTGCTGGTCGGGTTCGTCGTCGCGACGGTCGCGAGCGCGGTCCTGCCCTCGTTCGGCCTGGTCCTCGTCGCCCGGTTCGTCGCCGGACTCCCGCACGGTGCGTACTTCGGCATCGCCTCGATCGTCGCCGGCGACATCATGGGACCGGGGAAGCGCGGCAAGGGCATCGCCCTCGTGCTCCTCGGCCTGTCGGTCGCCAACGTCGTCGGTGTCCCCGCGGTCACCTGGATCGGTCAGGTCGCCAGCTGGCGGACCGCCTACGGGGTCGTCGCCGCGCTGTTCGCGCTGACGTTCCTCGCCGTGTCGGTGTTCGTGCCGCGCAGCGGTCGGGACGTGCACGCGACCATCGGGCGGGAGCTCCGGGCCTTCCGGGTGCCGCAGGTCTGGATCGTGATGAGCCTGGGAGCGGTCGGCTTCGGCGGCTTCTTCGCCGTCTACTCGTACATCTCGCCGCTGGTGCAGAACGTGACCGGGTTGTCGGAGTCCTCGGTGCCGCTCGTGCTGGTCGTCGTCGGGCTCGGCATGGTCGTCGGCGGTTTGCTCGGTGGATTCCTGGCGGACCACAGCGTCAAGGCCACCATCTTCGTCGGGCTGTTCGCCCTGATCGGCGCGCTGCTCGTGACGGTCCTCACCGCACAGTGGGTCGTCGGCCTGTTCATCGGGGCGTTCCTGCTCGGTGCGACCTCGTCCGCGATCCCGCCGGCGGTGCAGTCCCGACTGATGGACGTCGCCGGTGACGCCCGCACCATCGCGGCAGCGCTCAACCACTCCGCCTTCAACCTGGGCAACTCGCTCGGCGCTGCGCTCGGCGGCGCGGTCATCGCGGCCGGCTTCGGCTTCGTCGCCCCGGGCTGGCTCGGCATCGGTCTGGCGCTGCTCGGTGTCCTCGTCGCGGTGATCAGCTACGCGGTCGAGAACCGAACGAACCGACGCGCAGCGGCGGTCCGGACGGCGGGAGCCAGCACCGGCCCGATCCGCGAGTCCGTGTCCTCGCACTGACGGCACCTCGCGGCACCTCGCGGCGCCGGGTGGGTCTCACGGACAGCAGTGTCCGCGCGCGCTGACCGACCCTCGCCGTATCGCCACATGCCGTAACTGGCCGCGTGCGCTCCGCCGCGGTGCGCGCATCGTGGCATCTCGACGCGTGAGATGCCCAAATTGCGGCACCTCGCGGTGGAGCCCGCCCGCTCGCCCGGCGACCCGGCCCCTACAACCCGTGTGGGGAACCGTCCTGGACGATGATGCCGTCGGTGATCGCCCGCTTCCGGAGCGCCACCTTCGTGCCGACGTCGAACCCGGCGACGCGGTACTTCTCGCGGATGCGCTTCAGGTAGCTCTTCGCGGTCTCCTCGGAGATGCCGAGCTGGTAGGCCACGCTCTTCACGGGCTCGCCACCGCCGTAGAGCGCCATCACACGACGCTCCTGGGCGCTGAGCTTCGGCACGCCGCCGACGTCCCCACTGTTGATCGCCAGGTCGAGTTCGGCGGAGACGTACTGCTCGCCGCGCTGCGCCGCACGGATCGCCTCGACGATCATCGCCGCGTCCTCGCTCTTGACGAGGTAGCCGAGGGCTCCGGCACCGAGGGCCTCACGAACCACGTTCGGCTCGGAGTACGTGCTCATCACGACCGTCTTCACGCCGGCGGTCTTCAGCGTCGAGATCTTCAGGGACACCGGGATGGAGTCCTTCAGGTCCAGGTCGAGCAGCACGACGTCGACGGGGAAGGCCGGACTGGTGAGCAGCTCCGGCCAGGTGGTGACCGCGGTGACCATCGCGATGTCATCGGCTGCGTTCCGGATCCACTCGGTCAGGGCGCTGAGCAGCATCCGGTGGTCGTCGACGAGAGCGAGTCTGATCGGTTCTGCTGGAGTCGCCATGCGCGATGGTCCTTTCTGGTGGGTCCGTCCCGGGCCTGCTGATCCTAGGAGGATCGGCGACCGGGTTCGGGGAGGCTGGCCATGTTGTCCGGTAGCGGCACTCGCTGCGTGCCGGCGTCGCTGCCGGGAGGCTCGTGGTGCGTCACATCTGCGGGTGCCGGTTGACGACGCAATGCGCCGTGACGTGCAGCACGCCGTCGCGGACGCTGTCGGTGTAGGGCCCGATGCGCTGCAGGGCCGTCCACGCGGCCGGGCCGAGACGACGGCGGGGGACTCCGCGCGACTCGATGACGACCGGGACGTCCATGGTGTCGTCGGTGACCGGGTGGCCGTCGCTGCCGACGGGACCGAGGGTGACCGAGACGACGGGCACGCCGGGCTGCTGGGCGCGGCCGTCGCCGACCATCTGCCACAGCGCCTGGAGCAGGCCGTCGCGCTGGGCGGGGGTCAGGTGCCCCGCGAGGGCGCTCGGGTCGGTGACGGCGACGGAGCGGCCGAGGTTGTCGGACTCCGTGATCGCGTGGTACAGCCAGGTCTCGCGGCGGCCCTCGATCAGGTGCAGGCGGAGCTCGGTGGCGAGGGACGCGGCGACGGAGGCCGATGCGTCGGACAGCGGCAACGGGTCGGAGCCGTTCGCGACGGCGTCGAGCAGCTTCTCGGCGGCGAGGTCCAGGCGGGCGAGTTCGTCCGAGGCGAGCATCCCGACGGCGAACTGGGGGGCGCCGACGTTGCTCTGCACGAGCACCCGGTCGAGTTCGCGCTGCACGAGCTGCCGGAAGCGGTGCACGACGAACAGCGCCACGGACGGCGGGACGACGGTGACCGCGAGCATGGTGACGATGCCGGGCAGGGTCTCGGTCGTCAGCGGGGTGGACACCACGGCGTAGACGGCGAACGCCAGGCCGAGGCCGACGATCGCGGCGATGACCTCACGGGCGGGCCGGAGGGTCGTGATCGGCAGCAGCGCGAACCCGGCCGCCATCGACGCGGTGGCGGTGTGGCCGACGTCGTGCTGGTCCCACATCCCGATGAAGTCGAGCGTGACGATGCAGGCGAGCACGACGCAGATCAGCCCGAAGGCGACACCGGTGAGTCGTTCCCCGTACGTGAGGACCGTGGCGAGCACGCAGCTCGCGGCGACGACGAACAGCGCCCAGGCGGCCGCGGTCAGCCACGGGTTGGTGTAGTCGTCCCAGTGCACGAGGAAGAAGACGATCCCACCGAGCGCCTCGAGTCCGGTGAGCACGGCGGCACCGAGCCCGAGGTGGCCGGCACCGAGCGAGGCACCGGGCTGGGCTGCCTGTCGGAGCGAGCGGGCACCGGTCGAGGTGGAGGGCAGACCGCGCGCCTGTCGTCGTTCGGTGCCCCGGTAGCGTTCGCGGGCCTCCCGGCGGGTGCGGGGTGCGGTCTGCTCGCCGGGCAGTCCGTGGGTGATGGTGTCCTCCGGGACGCCGCTCATCGGGGCGCCTCCAGGACGACGGTGGTGCCGGCGCCCGGTGCCGAGAACAGGCGGGCGTCGCCGCCGACCTCGCGGAGGCGGTTCACGACGCTCTCCTTGAAGCCGAGCCGTTCAGCGCTGACGGTGTCGAGTTCGAAGCCGACGCCGGAGTCGGTGACCATCGCGCGGACCATCGCCTCGTCGTGCACGATCGTGACGTGCGCCTCGGGGACGCCGGCGTGGCGTCGGACGTTCTCCAGGCACTCGCCGAGCGCGAGCAGGAACGCGTCGAGCACGTGCTTCGGCAGCAGGACCTGCCCGGTGCCGTGCCAGGCGACCTCGAGACCCATGCGGCCGAAGCGCTGCTTGACGGACTCGAGGGTCTGGCCGAGCGGCGACTCCTCGGTCCGGGTGAGGGAGTAGTCGCCGGACTGCTGCGGTTGCGGGGTCGCGCCGAGGCGGAGGTGGCGGAGGAGCCGTGCGTCCTCGGCGGCCTGCTCCCGCATCGCGTGCTCGGAGACGCCGACGCCGGAGTGTGCCAGCAGGGTGAGGGTGGCGAGCACGGTGTCGTGCAGCAGTCGGGCGCCCTGTCGTCGCTGCGCCTCGGTCTCGCTGGCCTGGCGTTCGGCGCGGTGGGCGGTGCCGATGCTGTAGATGCGACGAGCCACGCGCGGGATGCTGCGGCTGATCCAGACGGCGACGACGGCGACGAGGACCCAGCCGAGGAGCACGCCGCTGACCGGGGCGCTGAGGACGGCGCCGCTGGCCCAGCTCATCAGCCCGAGGGAGACGACTCCGGCACCGGCTGCGAGGCCGAGTCCGACCCGGTGTCCGCGCTGCGCCATGAGCAGGGAGGCGAGTCCACCGCCGGCCAGCGGGACGAGTGCGCTGGCGATCACGCCGCGGTCGTCCGCCGTCACGGCCGTGGTGAGGATCGTCACGGCGCCGAGACCGGCGACGACGGTGGTGGCCGTCCACCAGGTCGAACCGTTGGCGCCGAACGCGAGGAGCGCCCCGACCATCACGGCGATGCAGCCGAGTCCGAGGACGAGCTGTGCCACGGGGACGGCGAGGGACGTGGCCACGCCCACGACGCTGACGAGCGCGCAGACGACGCCCACGACACGGGTCGTCGACCGGAGGAGGCGGTCGCGTTCCTGCGCGAGGAGTTCCATCGTTGGTCCTGGCTGTTCCTGGTTCGGGAAGCTGGTTGGTCTTGGGAAACCGAGCACTGGTCGAGACCGTGCACTCTGCATCATTCCACGGGCGACACCCGTAGTGGGGTCTTCGGCGCGCGGGGGTCGACGGATCGGTCTGCGGGTGTCCCGTCTTCCGGGGACACCGATGCACCCCGATCAGTCGAGCAGTCGCCGCAGGTGCGCCCCGACGGCCTCGTGTTCGATGAGGAAACCGTCGTGACCGAACTCGCTCGTGATCACCGCGGCGCGGTCGCCGTCCAGCGTGTCGGGCACTCCGGCGGCGATCCGGTGCTGGTCCTCGACGGGGAAGAGCCGGTCGCTGGAGATGCCGACGACGAGCGTCCGAGCGCTCACCCGGGCGAGCGCCGCAGCCACTCCGCCGCGGCCGGCACCGACGTCGTGCGAGTCCATCGCGTGCGTGAGGGCGACGTAGGACGCCGCGTCGAACCGTCGGGTGAACTTGTTGCCGTGGAAGTCGAGGTAGCTCTCCACCGAGAACCGTCCGTCGTCGCCGAGCGGGGAGACGTCGCTCTGCCACGAGCGGGCGAACCGGCCGTTGAGCTCGTCCGAGGCCCGGTAGGTCATCATCGCCATCCGCCGCGCCAGCGCCAGGCCCCGGTGCGGGCCCTCGCCGGGTTCGGCGTCGTGGTGGTCGCCGCCGGCGAACCCCGGGTCCATCTGGATCGCGGCACGCTGCAGGGAGTTCGCGGCGATCTGGTCCGCGGTGGTCTGCGCGGTGCTCGCCAGGACCGCGAGCCGGGCGACGCGTTCGGGGGCGGTGACGGCGGCCTCCAGGGCGTGCATGCCGCCCATCGACCCACCGACGACGGCGGCGAAGCGCTCGATGCCGAGTCGGTCGGCCAACCGCAGCTGCGTGGCGACCTGGTCGCGGATCGTGACGAACGGGAACCGGGAGCCCCACTCGACGCCGTCGGGTGCGACCGAGGACGGGCCGGTGGTGCCCTGGCA
Organism: Curtobacterium sp. MCBD17_030; assembly: GCF_003224255.1. Taxonomy (NCBI): domain Bacteria; kingdom Bacillati; phylum Actinomycetota; class Actinomycetes; order Micrococcales; family Microbacteriaceae; genus Curtobacterium; species Curtobacterium sp. MCBD17_030. Next base: position 126,055 of record NZ_QKLI01000001.1, read on the forward strand.
ACCGCCGAGCATGTTCGGCGCGACGACGAACCAGCGGTCGGTGTCGATGGCGCGGCCGGGTCCGACGACGTCACCCCACCAGCCCGCCGTGCGGTGACCCGGTCCCGGCGGGCCCGCGACGTGCGAGTCGCCGGTCAGGGCGTGGAACACCAGGACGACGTTGTCCTTCGCGGGGGAGAGCGTTCCCCAGGTCTCGTACGCGACGCGGACCGACGGGATCCGGCCGCCGCGGACGAACTGCTCGCCGAGCGCCTCGAAGCGCCGTGCGCCGGTCGGGTCGCCCGGCCGCCACGCACCGGTGACCGGCGGCTTGCCGAGGGTGCCGAGTTCGGCGCCGGGCACCAGGGTGGACGGCACGGAGTCCTCGGGGGTCGTCTGCCAGTCCATCGTGCGTCCATCCTCCCTGGAGGCGCGGCTCGCCGCCGCCGTGTTACGTCACGTCCGGCGCGTCGCGGCCTCGCGGGACGCAACGTGGGCGGCTTCCCGCAACGGAACACCGCTGCGAGGAGCCGCCCACGTTGCGTCCCGTGGGTGCCTCAGCCGGGAGGCGCGGCACGGGTCAGGCGCGCAGGCCCGCCTGGGCGACGGCGCGGGCCGCGGCGAGCCCGGCCTCGAGGTCGGCCTTGAGGTCCTCGACGTTCTCGATGCCCACCGACAGGCGCACCAGGCCCGGCGTGACCCCGGTGGTGAGCTGCTGCTCGGGGGTCAGCTGCGAGTGGGTGGTGGACGCCGGGTGGATCACGAGCGAGCGGACGTCGCCGATGTTCGCCAGGTGCGAGAACAGCTGCAACTCGTCGACCAGGGCACGACCCGCGTCGACGCCGCCCTTCAGTTCGAAGGACAGCACGGCGCCGACACCACGGGGCGCGTACTTCGTCGCCGCCGGGTACCACGGGCTCGTCGGCAGCCCCGCGTACGCCACCGTCGCGACGTCCGGGTGCCGGTCGAGCCACTCCGCGATCTCCTGCGCGTTGGAGACGTGCCGTTCCATCCGCAGGCTCAGCGTCTCGATGCCCTGCAGGAGCGCGAACGCGGTGTCCGCCGAGTTCGACGCACCGAGGTCGCGGAGCAGTTGCACGCGGGCCTTGACGATGTACGCCAGCGCGTCACCGACGGCCTGCGAGAACACCGCCCCGTGGTACGACGGGTCCGGGGTGCTGAACTCCGGGAACCGCTCGGCGTGCTCGGACCACGCGAACGTCCCGCCGTCGACGATGATCCCGCCGATGACGGTGCCGTGCCCGCCGAGGAACTTCGTCGCCGAGTGCACCACGATGTCCGCGCCGTGCTCGAACGGACGGATCAGGTACGGCGTCGCGATCGTGTTGTCGACGATCAGGGGCACACCGGACTCGTGCGCGACGCCCGCGACGGTCTCGATGTCGAGCACGTTGATGCGCGGGTTGCCGATGGTCTCGGCGAAGAACAGCTTCGTGTTCGGACGGACCGCGCGACGCCACTCCTCCGGGTCGTCCTGGTCCTCGACGAACGTCGTCTCGATGCCGAGCTTCGCCAGCGTGTACTTGAAGAGGTTGTAGGTGCCGCCGTAGATCGACGACGACGACACGATGTGGTCACCGGCACCCGCGATGTTGAGCACCGCGTAGGTCTCCGCCGCCTGGCCGCTCGACACGAGCAACGCCCCGGTGCCGCCCTCGAGCGCGGCGATCCGCTGCTCCACGACGTCGTTGGTCGGGTTCATGATCCGCGAGTAGATGTTGCCCGGCTGCGCCAGCGCGAACAGGTCGCGGGCGTGGTCCGAGTTCTCGAACACGTACGAGGTCGTCTTGTAGATCGGCGTCGCACGGGCACCCGTGGTCGGGTCCGGTGCGGCACCCGCGTGCACCTGCGTGGTCTCGAACCGCCAGGCGGCTGCGTCGTTCGTGGTCATCGGGGCTCCTCTTCCGTCGCCCGTCACGCTACGCAGATGACCGGGCGCGCACCAGCGGGGGAGTCGTCGGACGTAACGCGCAGTGCCGAGGGGGACGGACGTCCGGGCACGGCGGGAAGTGGACGACGGGTCCGCTCGTGTCGCGACAGGGAAGGCGCGTGACCTACAGTGTCGCCGTCATGCCCTCCCTGAACCCGCCCGAGCAGCCCGGACGCTCGCACGTCAGACGGCACGACGTGGCCGGCCGGGACATCGACGAGGCCACCCACTTCTACGAGCGCGTGCACGACGCGCACGCCGTGCGGCTCACCCAGGACGAGGACCGGCCGTTCGGGTACCGGCTGCGTGCCGTCGGCGACGAGCGTCTCCGCCTGCGCAGCTCGGCACTCAGCGCTCGCCGCTGGGGCCGGATCGAGCCCCAGGGCCGCTACCTCGTCACCTGGGCGCACGACGGCGAACTGGCCATCGACGGCGGCACCGACACCGAACTCGTCGTCAGCGCCGGCACCCCCGCCGTCTACCCGACCGGCCGCCCCTTCACCATCGAGGCCCCGCCGAGCATCACGCTGCACACGATCGACATCGACGGCCCGGCCCTCGAAGCGCTCCACCTGGCACGGAGCGGCGAGCACGCGGAACCGCTCCGGTTCGCCCAGACGCCGGACCCCGAGGGACTCGCCGCACTGCAGCGCACGCTCGCCGCGTCGACCCCGGTCCTCCTCGACCCGAGCGCCGACCGCCTCACCCGGGCACGCCTGGTGGACGCGGTGAGCCGCCGGGTCCTCGACGCCTTCGCGCCCGCCCCGGCCTTCCCACGCTTCCCCGGCCACCCGGCGAACGTCGTCCGCGCGCTCGACTACATCGAAGCCCACCTGACCGAGCCGATCACGACGGCCGACCTCGCCGCAGCCGCCGGCCTCAGCCAACGCGGACTCCAGCAGGCCTTCGGGCGGAACGACCTGCCCACGCCGCTCGAGGCCCTGCGCGAGGCAAGACTCCGTCGAGCACGCACCCTCCTCGCCGACGCCCGACCCGGCGAGGTCAGCGTCGCCACCGTCGCCCGACAGCTCGGGTTCGTGCACCTCGGACGCTTCGCCGGGTACTACGCCGAGCGGTTCGGGGAACGCCCGAGCGACACGCTCCGCGGCTGACCCGGTCCCCGGGCCGCTGCCCGTGTCCGGCACACGCGGCAACGGTCCCCGTCTGACCTCCCGCCCTGTCGTCCCGGCGTTCCGTGGGCCGCCGGGACGAAAGGCACGACATGTGTGGACTGGCTGCCGAACTGCGGTTCGACGGGGGACGGGCGGACATCGACGCGGTCCGACGGATGACGACGTGCATGCAGGACCGCGGCCCGGACGGCGGGGGACTCTGGGACGGCGGCTGGGCGGTGCTCGGACACCGACGGCTCAGCGTCATCGACCGCACCGACCGTGCCGCGCAGCCGATGGAGTCCGGCGTGCAGGACGTCGCGATGGTCTTCAACGGGTGCGTCTACAACCACCGTGAACTGCGCGGCGAACTCGCCGCCGACTACCCGTTCCGCACCACCAGCGACAGCGAGGTCATCCTCGCCGCCTACGCCCGCTGGGGTGAGCGCTTCGTCGACCACCTCGTGGGCATGTTCGCCGTCGTCATCGTCGATCGCGACCGACACCGGGTCGTCATCGCCCGCGACCGGCTCGGCGTCAAACCGCTCTACTTCGCCGAGGTGGAGGGCGGCCTCCGCATCGCCTCCACCCTGCCGGCACTCCTCGCCGGCGGGGACGTCGACACCGCCCTCGACCCCGTCGCACTGCACCACTACTTCAGTTGGCACTCCATCGTGCCGGCACCCCGCACACTCCTCCGCGGCGTGCAGAAGCTCCCCGCCGCCACCGTCCGCACCATCGACACCACCGGCACCACCGAGGACCGGCTCTTCTGGTCACCCGCCTACGAACGCGACCCGGCACGCGCCCACTGGAGCGACCGTGACTGGGAGGACGCGATCGAGGAGAGCCTCCGCACCGCCGTCCGCAGGCGGCTCGTCGCCGACGTCCCCGTCGGGGTCCTGCTGTCCGGCGGACTGGACTCGAGCCTCCTGGTCGCGATGCTCGCCGACGAAGCCGGCGGCACCACGGGCACCTACAGCATCGGCTTCGACGGCGCCGGCGGCGAGGACGGCGACGAGTTCGCGTGGTCCGACCTGGTCGCCGACCGCTTCGCCACCGACCACACCCGGATCCACGTCCCCGCCACCGACCTGCCCGCGGCACTCGTCGACTCCGTCGGCGCGATGCCGGAACCGATGGCCACCCAGGACGTCGCGGCCTTCCACCTGCTGTCCCAGCGCGTCGCCGAGACCGAGCGGGTCGTGCAGTCCGGACAGGGCGCCGACGAGGTCTTCGCCGGCTACGCCTACCACCGCCCGGCGATGGACGTCCGACGCGGTGGCGCGCTCGCCGCGTTCACAGGCGCGTTCGTGGACCCCGCCGCGAGCGCCCGCACCCTCCTCGCACCCGGCGCCCTTCCGGCCACGGACGTCAGCCACCTGCTCCTGCAGGAACACCTCGGCGCACCTGGCGCCGAGACCGCCCTCGACGCGGTCCTCCGGCTCGACACGCACCTGCTCATGGTCGACGACCCGGTGAAACGCGTCGACAGCATGACCATGGCCTCCGGTCTGGAGGCCCGTGTCCCGTTCCTCGACCAGGACCTCGTCGCACTCGTGGCCGCGTGCCCGCCCGCACTCAAGACCGCCGACGGCGGCAAGGGGGTCCTGAAGTCCATCGGCCGACGCCTGCTCCCACCGGAGGTCGTCGATCGGCCCAAGGGCTCCTTCCCGGTGCCGGGCGTCCGCAACCTCGACGACGACGTCGTCACGGTCGCGCGGGACGCCCTGCTCGCACCCGAGGCACGGGACCGCGGCCTCGTCCGCGCCACCGCCGTCGACGCACTCCTCGCCGACCCGCGCCGCCACCGGACCCGCGCCGGGGGGACCGTGCTCTGGCTCCTCGCGGTCCTCGAGCTGTGGCTGCAACGACAGGGCATCCGGTGAGCGGCCCACGCGCGGTGCAGTGGACCAGCCCCGAGGACGGCTTCTGGCTGGCCCGCGTCGACGGAGTCCTCGCCGGACAGGTCGACCGGCACCGCCACGGGTACCTCGTCACGGACGCGCACAGCCGCTGGGTGGGGGACTACCGCGACCTCGGCACCGCCCAACAGCAGCTGCGCCGGTCCCTCGACGGGATCTGAGCGCGTTCAGGCCGGGTCCCGGCGGAACAACCAGTCGACCTTCGGCTCGAGCAGCCACCGCATCCCGCGCCGCACGAACGGCTGTGCCAGGAACAGGCTCACCGCACACGCCACCAGCACCATCAGCAGCACGAACGGCCACGCCGAGTGCTCACCCGCCAGCACCCCCGACTCGCGGATCGGGTAGAGCAGGAACGTGTGCAGCAGGTACACGTACATCGTCGCCGCACCGAACCGCGTCAACCAGACCGTCCGCCGCGGCACGAGGACCAGGAACGACGCCGTCAACAGCGTCGCCAACAGCATCAGCGCGAAACGGACCCCGCCGGCCCACCACGCGTCCTCGCCGAGTCCCGAGTACGAGTCGTCGTAGAAGAACCAGTGGTGCAGGTCGAACTCCTTGAACTGCGGGATCCACAGCGCGCACGACACCGCCCACGCCAGGAACACCACACCCGCGAGGACCCGCACGCGGACCACCGTCCGCCGGGAAGCCTCGTACCAGCGGTCGAACAGCCCCCACTGCTTCACCTGCCAGCCGAGCAGGAAGAACGGCAGCAGGCTGATCGCCCGGCCGAGGGACAGCGTCGAGTCCACGTTGTCGAAGTACCCGACGCCGATGCTCAGCACCACCGCCCACACCAGCGGTGCCCGCAGCTGCGCCAGGTACGGCAGGATCAGCCGGAAGATCCCCAACGCCAACAGGAACCAGAGCGTCCACGTCGGCTTCGTCGGGTTGAACTCCTTGCCACCCTCCACCACCGCCTGCACCACGGTCCAGATCGTCTGCATGATGATGTACGGCACCACGATGTCCGTGAACGTCCGCCGCATCCGCTTCGCCGTCGGGGTGTCCGCCGACGAGAAGTACCCGCTGATCACCCCGAACGCCGGCATGTGGAACGCGTAGATGAACGTGTACAGCGCCAACGCGTGCTCACTGCCCGTGGTCTGCCGCTGGATCGCGTGCCCGATCACCACCAGCGTCACCGCCAGGAAGCGCGCCGTGTCCCACATCGGGATCCGCCGCCGGATCCGACCCGGGTCGAGCGCGCCCGCCGGGGCAGAGGGCGCGGGAGGGGCGGCGTCCGTCGTCATCCTCCGCACGTTACCGTCCGACGGCTGCCCCGGTGTCGGTAGCGTTGCCCCGGGCCGCCCACCGTCCCCGACCCGCGAGGAGCATCGTGACCACACGTCGAGCCGTCGTCACCGGAGCCAGCTCGGGCATCGGCGCCGCCACCGTCCGCCTGTTCCGCCGACACGGGTGGGACGTCCTCGCCGTCGCCCGCCGAGCCGACCGGCTCGAGGCGCTCGCCGCGGAGACCGGCGCGGACACCCTGGTCGTCGACGTCACGGACTCCGCCGACGTCGCGGCGCTCGCCGCACGGGTGGACGAGCTCGGCGGCGCGGACGTGCTCGTCAACAACGCCGGGGGAGCGTTCGGGTCGGCCTCGGTCGAGCACAGCGACGTCGACGACTGGCGGGCGATGTTCGAGGTGAACGTCCTCGGCACGAAGCGCGTCACCGCTGCCCTCCTGCCGGCACTCCGTCGTCGTGCCGGCGAGACCGGCGGCGCGGACGTCGTGACCGTGACGAGCACGGCGGGCTTCGTCGCCTACGAGAACGGCGGCGGGTACGTCGCCGCGAAGCACGCCGAGCACGCCCTGGTCGGCGTGCTCCGACTCGAGTTGAACGGCGAACCGATCCGGGTCGTCGAGATCGCGCCGGGCATGGTGAAGACCGACGAGTTCGCACTGGTGCGGTTCGGCGGCGACAGCGACGCGGCCGCGGCGGTCTACGACGGGGTGGAGGCACCACTGGTCGCCGACGACGTGGCCGAGGCGATCGTGCACGCCGTCGAACTGCCGGCCCACGTCAACCTGGACCTGGTGACCGTCCGGCCGGTCGCGCAGTCGGCGCAGCACAAGCTCGCCCGCGGGCCGCTGACCCCGAAGGCGTAGCGGCCGGGCCACGGCGCGGGGCCCGCAGCGCCCGGGCGGCGATCACGGGTCGCGGGCGGAGCATCCCTGCCGGTACCGTGGGCGGATGCCGATCAGCAGCGAACCCGCGGAGTCTCCCGCCTCGTCGACCGTGACCGTGACGAGCGGACCGGAGGTGCTCGGCTGGCTCGAGTTCGGCGACGCAGCCCGGCTGCTCGCGAAGGACGTCCTGTCCGCCGGCTTCGAGCCCGAGGTCGTCGTGGCCGTCGCCCGTGGTGGGCTCATCATCGCCGGTGCCGTCGCCTACGCCCTCGGCACCAAGCAGTGCGGCTCGATCAACGTCGAGTTCTACACGGACGTGGAGCAGCGCCTGGAGGAGCCGGTCGTGCTCGCTCCGGCCCTCGACGCACCGAGCCTCGCCGGCAAGCGGGTCCTGGTCGTCGACGACGTGTCCGACTCCGGACGCACCCTGGCCCTGGTGGTCGACATCATCCGCAGCGCCGGCGCCGACGTCCGCAGCGCCTGCCTGTACTCGAAGCCCGGCACCGTCCTCGAGCCGGACCACGTGTGGCGTCGTGTCGACGGCTGGATCACATTCCCGTGGAGCGCCCTCGCACCGGTGACGGCCGAGTCGTGAGCATCCACCTCGTCGGCGGCGGCCCCTTCGTCGCCGCGGATGCCGCCGCGGCCTTCACCGCCGAGGCCACCGCCCGCTCGGCCGCCGTGGGACGGACCGTCCCGCGCATCGCACTGCTCTCCGTCGCCTCCGCGGACGGGGCCTCGCCGTCGTCGACCGCGGACATCGCCGAGGTCCTCGGAGGGTCCCGTGCCGCCGAGGTGCTGGTGACCGAGGTCGCGGCGGGCGCGGTCTTCGAGACCACGGTCCTCAGCGACGTCGACGCCCTCGTCGTGGGCGGCGGTCGTACCCCCGACTACCTGGACGCCGTCGCTCCGCTCGTCGACCAGATCCGCCTGCTCGTCTCCGACGGGCTGCCCTACCTCGGCTACTCCGCCGGCGCGATGATCGCCGCGGACCGCGCCCTGGTCGGCGGCTTCCGCATCGGCGGCGTCGAGGTGTGTCCCGAGGCCGCGTCCGAGGGGCTCGACGAGGTCGAGCTCCGCGAAGGGCTCGGGCTCGTCGACCTGACCATCGACGTCCACGCGGTCCAGGCCGGCACCCTCGCCCGCCTGGTCGCGGCCGCCGAGGCCGAGTTCGTCACCGCGGGCCTGGCCGTCGACGAGGACACCACGCTGGTCGTCGGCGAAGGCGCCCTCGAGGTCCGGGGCACGGGGAGCGTCTGGCGGGTGGTGGCGGGCGACGAGTCCGTCTCGGTCGCCACCATGGGCGCCTGAGCGTGCAGCCGAAGCCCCTCGCCGACCTGGTCGACCCGGGCTGGGCGGCAGCGCTCGCGCCCGTCGAGGACGACGTCCACCGCATCGGCGCCTGGCTCCGTGCCGAGACCGAGGCCGGTCGTCCGTACCTGCCCGCCGGTCCCGCCGTGCTCCGCGCCTTCGAGGAGCCGTTCGACCGGGTGAAGGTGCTCGTCGTCGGCCAGGACCCGTACCCGACGCCCGGACACCCGATCGGGCTGTCCTTCACCGTCGACCCGCACGTGCGGCCGGTCCCGCGCAGCCTGCAGAACGTCTACCGCGAACTCCACGACGACCTCGGCGTCACGCCGCCGCCGCACGGTGACCTCCGCGCCTGGTCGGACCAGGGCGTGCTGCTGCTCAACCGCGTGCTGACGGTGGGCGTCGGCGAACCCGCCAGCCACCGCGGCAAGGGCTGGGAACGGGTGACCGAGCGGGCGGTCGAGGCGCTCGTCGCCCGCGACCGTCCGCTCGTCGCCGTGCTCTGGGGTGCGCAGGCCGCGTCGGTCCGACCGCTGCTCGGTGACACCCCGGTCGTGGCGTCGGCCCACCCCAGCCCGCTCAGCGCCTCCCGCGGGTTCTTCGGCAGCCGCCCGTTCTCGGCCGTGAACGACCTGCTCGTCGCCCAGGGGGCCGACCCCGTCGAGTGGACACTGCCGACGGAGGCGTGACGGGCCTCCCGTAGGCTCGTGTCGTGCTCGAGGAGGAATACCAGCAGCGGCGCGTCCTGCCGCGCCACCTGCGTGCCCCGGCGCCGGTCGAGCCGGCGTTCGCGTACGCGATCCGTCCCGTCACGGCCGCGGACCTGCCCGAGGTCCGCGAGATCCACACGCACTACGTGCGCAACTCGTCCGTGACCTTCGACGCGGCCGCGTTCACCTTCGCGGCGTGGAAGAAGCGGTTCGACGAGGTCCAGCGTCGCAAGCTGCCGTTCCTGGTCGCGGAGAACCCGTCCGGACAGGTGCTGGGGTACGCGCTCGTCGAGCCGTGGAACATCCGCGACCGGTCGAACCGGGTGGTCGAGGACTCCATCTACCTCGGCGCCGCGGCGGGCGGCAAGGGCCTCGGCCGGGCGCTGATGGAGGCGCTGCTCGAAGCCTGTCGGACCGTCGGCGTGCGGGAGGTGATCGCCGTGATCGCCGACCGGTCCGCAGACGCGTCGATCCGGCTGCACGAGCGGCTCGGCTTCGAGGAGGTCGGACGGATGGGCCGCGTCGGCTACAAGTACGACCGGTGGCTCGGCACGGTCACGATGCGGTTGCGCCTGCGGAGCACCCGCAAGCCGCTGTTCGGTCCGCGCGACTGACGTCGACCGCCGAACGAGACCCCGTCCGGACCCGTCGTCAACCTGCTTCGGCGACGAACTCGTCCCGGGTGGTGCGCACCAGGTCGGCGGCCGCGGCGGAGGCGACCCGGGCGTCCCGGCCGACGACCGCCCGACCGACGGCGTCGTGCCGGGCCGCCGCCCCCGCCGTCCACCCGGTGATCGTGTCCCGCGGCTCGCTCGTCCGGGTGCGCAGCAGCGCCTCGACGGTGCCCGCGAAGTGGGCGAAGACCGCGTTGCCGGAGCCGGTGAGCAGCGCGCGGTGGAAGCGGACGTCGGCGTCGAGGTAGGCGCGCCCGTCACCCGCGGACGCTGCGGCGACCATCTCCTGCGCGGCGGTGAGGACGGCGTCGGCCGCCGCCCCGCCGTGTTCCGCGGTGAGGCCTGCGGCGACCGGCTCGATGCCCAGCCGGAGGTCCAGGAGTTCGCGCTGCTGGGTGAAGTACGCCCCGGAGGTGCCCCGCCAGCGGATCACCGACGGGGACAGCAGCTCCCACCGGGTCGCGGGCTGCACCTGTGTCCCGACGCGCTGTCGTGGTTCGACCAGCCCGAGGGACTGCAGGACACGCAGTGCCTCGCGGACGACGGACCGCGAGACGCCGAACTCGGCGACGACGTCGTCCGGGCGGAGCACGGTGCCGGGGACGAGGGTGCCGTCGACGATGCGCTGACCGAGCGTGTCGAGCACGTGGGCGTGCAGGCCGCCGGGTGTCGGCATCGTTCCTCCTCGTCGGACCTCGTCACGCGGATGTGTGACGCGGTGACCATTGCAGCGGCAGACTGCGCCTGAGTCCGGGTGGCGCGCGGACGACGACGATGTAGTCTGATTAATCAGATTATTGCACCGGCGACCGCGGCTGGGATCAGCACCCCGGTCCACCCGGCACCAGCAGCAGGACGGCAGCAGCGCAGGAGCTGCTCCAGGAAGGGGCACAGATGCCTCACCTCCAGACCACCGCGGCCAGCCCGCTCGGCGTGAGCTCGCTCCCGCCGGGCCACGTGCTCGCCGCGGGCACCGAGACGGTCGACCCGTCCGGTTCGATCCCGCAACTCGTCATCGCTGCGCTCATCGGCATCGTGGTGATCATCGCCCTCATCACCTGGCTCAAGGTGCACCCCTTCGTCGCCCTGACGATCGGTGCGCTCGGCGTCGGCATCGGTGCCGGGCTCGCCCCGGAGAAGGCGGTGGCGAGCTTCGGGGACGGCTTCGGCGCGACCATGACGAGCGTCGGGATCCTCGTCGGCCTCGGCTCGATGTTCGGCAAGCTCCTCGTCGACTCCGGCGCCGCTGACCGGGTCGTCGACACCCTGGTCCGGCGGTCCTCGGCCGCGGCGCTGCCCTGGACGATGGCACTGATCGGTGCGCTGATCGGCCTGCCGATGTTCTTCGAGGTCGGCCTGGTCCTGCTCATCCCGATCATCGTCCTGGTCGCGAGGCGCAGCTCCGTCCCGATCATGAAGATCGCGATCCCGGCCCTCGCCGGGCTCTCCACGATGCACGCGTTCGTCCCGCCGCATCCCGGTCCGCTGGTCGCCGTCTCGACGGTCGGTGCGGACCTCGGCACGACGCTGGCGTTCGGCATCGTGCTCGCGATCCCCGTCATCGTCCTGGCCGGCCCGGTCTTCGCCCGCTTCGCGGCGCGCTGGGTCGACGTCCCGGTGCCGGACATCTTCGGCGCACGGGGCGAGGACCCCGCGCACTCCGGCCGGGAGGCCCGCCGCACCCCCGCCTCGGAGGACACCGCGTCCCTGCCCCACGGCAAGAGCGACTTCACGCGGGTGATCAGCGAGCCACGCAGCCCGTCGTTCGCCGTCGCGCTGGTCGGCATCCTGCTGCCCGTCGTGCTCATGCTCGCGCAGGCGATCCGCGAGGCCACGGCCCCGGACGCGCGTGGTGCCTGGGTGGGCGTGCTCGACTTCCTCGGGACGCCGATGATCGCGATCGGCATCGCGACCGTCTACGCGATGGTCTTCTTCGCGATCGGCGGCGGCATGGACCGGTCCGCGGTCGCGAAGTCGCTCGAGAGCGCGCTGCCACCGGTCGCCGGGGTGCTCCTCATCGTCGGTGCCGGCGGTGGCTTCAAGCAGGTGCTCATCGACACGGGCATCGGCGGCGTGATCGCCGACGCGGTCAAGGACTCCGGCGTCTCGGTGCTCCTCGTCGCCTGGGTGGTCGCCGCGCTCGTCCGCGTCGCCACCGGGTCCGCCACCGTCGCGACCGTCACGGCCGCGGGCATCATGGCCCCGATCGCCCACGACCTGTCGTCGCCGATGACGTCACTGCTCGTGCTCGCGATCGGCGCCGGGTCGGTGTTCCTGTCGCACGTCAACGACGCCGGGTTCTGGTTGGTGAAGGGGTACCTCAACACCTCGGTGGGACAGACCTTCAAGTCGTGGTCGGTGCTCGAGTGCCTGATCTCGGTCATCGGTCTGGTCGGCGTGCTCGTCGCCGGGATCTTCATCAGATGAGCGGGCAGTCGGACGGACGGCAGCCCCGCTCGGAGTCCCGGACGCTGGACTCCCGGGTGCTCGTGGTGATGGGCGTCTCCGGTTCCGGCAAGTCCACCGTCGCGGCGATGGTCGCCGACGAGCTCGGGTGGGAGTTCGCGGAGGGGGACAGCATGCACCCCGAGGCGAACGTCGCGAAGATGCACGCCGGCACACCCTTGACGGACGAGGACCGCTGGCCGTGGCTCGACGTCGTCGCCGGCTGGATCCGCGGCCACCTCGACGCCGGGACGAACGGGGTGGTGACCTGCTCGGCACTGAAGCGGTCGTACCGGGACGTGCTGCGGGCCTCCGGGGTGGTCTTCGTGCACGTCGCCGCGGACCGGGCCCTGCTCGAGGAGCGGATGTCCTCGCGGTCCGGGCACTTCATGCCGGCGTCCCTGCTCGCATCGCAGCTGGCGACCCTCGAGCCGCCGCAGCCGGACGAGGCGCATCTCACCGTCACCGCCGACCGCTCACCGGAGGAGGAGTCCGCCGAGGTGCTCGAGCTGCTGGGGTTCCGGACGGCCTGACGGGACCGCCCCGCTTGAGAGGGCGGACGGGCGGACGTCGGCAGCATGGGGGCATGCCTGTCGACGACTCCCCGTCCCTGCTCACCCGCGGCTACGGCTTCGGCGCCCACGTCTGGCGCCGGGCGGCCGACGGTGCCAGGGCGGTGCCGATGCGCTTCCTGCTCCGTGACGCGCTGCTGGTCCGCGGTGCCGAGGGTGTCGAGTTGTTCTACAGCGACCGGGTCGCCCGACACGGTGCGATGCCGGCGATCGTTCAGCAGACGCTGTTCGGCGACGGGTCCGTGCACAGCCTCGACGGCGCCGAGCACCGGCACCGCAAGGCGACCTTCGTCGACGTCGCGTACGAGGACGAGCAGGTCGCCCGCCTCACCCCGCTCATCGCCGAGGAGTGGCACCGGGAACTCGACGAGTGGCTCGGCGGCGGGCAGCGGTCCGCCTACGACGCCGCCGTCGGTGTGTTCGGCCGTGCCGGCATGCGGTGGGCGGGTCTGCCCGGCACGCCGGCCGCGAAGACCCGGTGGGCAGCACGCCTCGCGCAGATCGTCGACGGGTTCGGTGTGCCGTACTCGCCCGAGTACCTGCTCGCCGTCCGGAACCGGTGGTGGTCGAACCGACACGCGGAACGCCTGGTCCGGGCAGTCCGGGACGGCGATCTCGACCCGGCTGAGGGCACGGCGCTGTACGAGTGGGCGTGGCACCGTGACCGCTCCGGCGTCCTGCTGCCCGCGGTGACCGCCGGCGTGGAGCTCCAGAACAGCATCCGTCCGCTCATCGCGGTCGCCCGGTTCGTCGCGTTCGCCGCGAAGGAACTGCACGACCGGCCGGAGTGGCGTGCCCGGATCGCCGAGGAGTCCGTCACCCGACGCTCGCTCGCCGGCGGGCCCCTCGCGACCGCCTTCGCGCAGGAGATCCGCCGGACGGCGCCGTTCGTGCCGATGCTGCCCGGGTGGGCGACCGAGGACCTCGACATCGGCGGCGAACGACTCGCGAGCGGCGGCCGGGTCCTGCTCGACCTCCTCGGCACCGACACCGACGACCGTTCGTGGCCCGACGCCGACCGCTTCGACCCGGATCGGTTCCTCGGCGTCGACGACTACGAGGCGATCGAGACGTTCGTCCCGCACGGTGGCGGCGACGTCGCGACCGGCCATCGGTGCCCGGGGGAGAAGCTCGCGATCGTCGCACTCGCCTCTTCGGTCGCGACCCTGAGCGACCCGCGTTTGAGCGTCCTCGACGAGGGGCTCGACGTCGACCGTCGCCGCCTGCCCACCAAGCCCGCGTCCGGTGGCCGGGTCCGGGCCTCCCGGTCCCCGGGTGATGTCGCCGGCGGCCGATCGCGGGCGTCCGGATCCGGCGGCTGCCCGTTCCACCGCGGCGGCGGCCACTGACCCCGTCCCACCGGACGACATCGGGCGGGGCGGGACGGAGCGCGCCGACCTCCCGGATCAGACCTCGGTGACCCGCCCGGCCTCGACCCGCCACTGCCGGTCGAGCTGCACGGTGTCGAGCATCCGCCGGTCGTGGGTGACCAGCAGCAGCGTGCCTTCGTAGGACTCGAGCGCCTGCTCGAGCTGCTCGATCGCGACGAGGTCCAGGTGGTTCGTCGGCTCGTCCAGCACGAGCACGTTCACCCCGCGAGCCTGGAGGAGCGCCAGGCCGGCCCGAGTCCGTTCGCCCGGCGAGAGCTCACCGGCGGCCCGTCCGACATGGTCGGCCTTCAGCCCGAACTTCGCGAGCAGGGTGCGGACGTCCGCGGTGTTCATCTCGGGGACCAGTCCCTCGAACACGGCGGCCAGAGGCTCGGACCCGGTGAACAGCGACCGGGCCTGGTCGACCTCGCCGACCGCCACGCTCGACCCGATCGACGCCGTGCCACTCGTCGGTTCCTGCCGGCCGAGCAGCGCCCGCAGCAGCGTCGACTTGCCGGCGCCGTTCGGGCCCGTGATGCCGATCCGGTCGCCGCCGTTCACCTGCAGCGACACCGGGCCGAGGGTGAAGTCGCCCTGCTCGTAGCTGGCGTTCGACAGGGTCGCGACGACGGCCGAGGACCGCGGCGCCTGGCCGATCGTGAACTCGAGCTGCCACTCCTTGCGCGGCTCCTCGACCTCGTCCAGCCGGGCGATCCGCGACTCCATCTGCCGGACCTTCTGCGCCTGCTTCTCGCTCGACTCGCTGGCGGCCTTGCGGCGGATCTTGTCGTTGTCCGGCGCTTTCTTCATCGCGTTCCGCACGCCCTGGCTCGACCACTCGCGCTGCGTCCGAGCCCGTGAGACCAGGTCGGCCTTGGTGGACGCGAACTCGTCGTACGCGTCGCGCTTGTGCTGACGGGCGATCTCGCGTTCCTCGAGGTACGCGTCGTAGCCACCGCCGAACAGCCGGTTCGACGACTGCGCCAGGTCGAGTTCCAGGACCGCCGTCACCGAGCGGGCCAGGAACTCGCGGTCGTGGCTGACCAGGACGACGCCGCCGCGCAGGCCGCGCACGAACTCCTCGAGCCGGTCCAGCCCGTCGAGGTCCAGGTCGTTCGTCGGCTCGTCGAGCAGCACGATGTCGAACCGCGAGAGCAGCAGCGCCGCCAACCCCACCCGGGCCGCCTGTCCGCCGGACAGCGAGGTCATCAGCGAGTCCGCCGTGACCGAGCCGTCGGGTGCGTCGAGGGTCAGGCCGAGGTCGGCGAGCACCACCGGCATCCGCTCGTCCAGGTCCGCGGCACCCGAGGCCAGCCACCGTTCGAGGGCGACCGAGTACCGGTCCGCTGCGGCGCCCCCGGCGTCCGGCTCGCCGAGGGCCAGCGCCGTCGTGTCCATCTCCGCCGCCGCGTCCGCGCACCCGGTCCGGCGGGCGACGTACCCGGCGACGGTCTCACCGGGCACCCGCTCGTGCTCCTGCGGCAGCCAGCCGACGAACGCATCCGTCGGGGACAGGGACACGGTCCCGGCGAGCGGCTCGTCGACCCCGGCCAGCAGACGGAGCAGCGTGGACTTGCCCGCGCCGTTGACGCCGACGACGCCGATCACGTCACCGGGTGCGACCGTGAGGTCGAGGGAGTCGAACAGCGTGCGGGCGGCGTAGCCGCCGGCGAGCCCCTTGGCGACGAGCGTGGCGGTCATCCCCACATCGTCCCACCTCGCCGGGGCCGCCACGGACCGGGACGGGAGGCGCGGTGCCGGGCCGCCCCGCGCCTCCCGTCAGTCGAGCGGTGCGGCCGAGTCGAATGCGACGGTGAGCAGGGGCAGCTCGTCGCGGGGGAGCACCGCCGTCAGGAGTCGCCCGTCGTCGAGCTCGGTCGCCAGGCCGAGCACGAAGGGGTCCGTGTCGAGGAGCAGCCCGGGGCGCTCGACGCCGTCGACCAGGACGGGGTGTCCGGACTGGACGCTCCGTTCGTCGACCAGGGTGGGCCAGGGGTCCTCGGTGGACTCCGGGAGGGCGAGTTCCTCGCGGTACCCGTTGACGAGGACGTACTGCACGTGCTGCACGAGGGTCTCGGCAGGTGACGGGCGGCTGGTACCGCGCCGGCTCCAGTGGGTCTGGACCGCCTCCCACAGCATCGGGTACCGCATCCGCTCGACCGTGGCGACGAGCCAATCCGGGCGTGGCCAGGGCGGGACCTCCTCCAGGGACCGTCGCCGCTCGTCGTCCATCGTCGCCAGGTTCACCGGGTCGTCGTGGTCCTCCGGGTTCCGCCAGAGCGTGTACTGCCGCGACACGGTCGCGCTGTCGCGGATGCCGTCGGACTCGCCCGTCTGCACGCCGACGGAACCGAAGTCCTCGAGATGCCGCTGTGCGACGAGCCCGGCGATGCCGAACCCCAGCGAGCGGGCCGCGGCCCGGCGCGCGATCTCCGGGTCGGGCGCATCCGCACTGAGCACTCCGCCGTGGTCCATGCGCCGAGCCTGGTCTCATCGAGGCGGTCGGTCAAGGGCCGGGGAGCGACACGTCGGCCTAGGCTCGGTCCGTGTTCGAACTCCACCACCTGTCCGCGCAGGAACTCTGGGACTGGATCCGCCGCGGTGACACCACCGCCCGCGAGGTCACCGACCACTACCTCGCCCGCATCGAGCGGCTCGACCCGGAGCTCGGCGCGCTCGTGACCGTCACCGCCGAGGCCGCGCGTGCCCGGGCCGACCACCTCGGCGACCTGGTGCCGACGTCGCGACCGCTGTGGGGCCTCCCGTCCGGAGACAAGGACCTGACGGACCGGCGCGGCGTCCCCACCCGGTCCGGGACGCTCGCCCTGCCGGGTGACCCGGCGACGGTCGACCATCCGCTCGTCACCGCCCTGGACGACGCCGGGGCGATCAGCCTGGGCAAGACGGCGACGCCCGAGTTCGGCATGTCGTCCTCCTCCGAGACGCGCTTCGGCACCACCCGCAACCCGTACGACACCGCGCGTGCCCCGGGCGGGTCGTCGAGCGGCGCCGCCGTCGCCGTCGCGGCCGGGCTGCTGCCGGCGGCCGTCGGGTCGGACGGCGGAGGCTCGGTGCGGATCCCGGCCGCGGCCACCGGCCTGGTCGGACTCAAGCCGAGTCGTGGTCGGGTGCCGTCGATGCCCGGGCGTTCCGGGCTGGGCGGACTCGCTGTCGCCGGGCCGCTCACCCGGACCGTCGCCGACGCCGGGATGCTGCTCGACGCACTCGTGGCTCCGACCGGGGTGCCGGAGCGGCAGCCGTACGCGCTCGTGGCGCCCCACGTCGGCGAGGGGCCGTTCACCGCGGCCGCCGTCCGCGGTGAGGGGCGCTTCGTCGTCGGCCTGCTCGACGGCTCGCCGTGGGACGACTTCGTCGACGTGGTGGTCGACCCGGCCGCGCGGGAGGCCGTGGACACCGCCGTCCGTGTGCTCGGCGAGGTCGGGCACGGGGTCGAGGAGGTGGCGATGCCGCGCGTCCCGTACGCCGAGTCGTTCCAGGTGGCGTGGGAGTCCTCCGGCGCCGGCATCGCCCGGATCCCCGGCATCGACCTGCGCGCCCTGACGCCCCTCGTCGCCTGGCTGGTCGAGCGCGGTCGGGCCCTCACTGGCACGCAGGTGCTCGACGCGATGGCCGGGCTCGACGCGTTCTCGGTCGCCCTGATCCGCGCGTTCGACCGCTTCGACGCCGTCCTCAGCCCGACGCTCGCCATGACCCCGAGACCGCTCGGCTGGTACGGCGACGACCCGGAGGAGGACTTCCGTCGCCAGTGCGCGTACTCACCCTGGACGTCGATGGCGAACGTGTCGGGGTTGCCCGCGATCTCGTTGCCCGTCGGGGTCACGGGCGAGGGGCACCCGGACGGCGCGGGGCTGCCGATGGGCGTGCAGCTCATCGGGCGCCCGGGGGGTGAGCGGGTGCTCCTGGCGATCGGGGCGCAGCTCGAGCGCCGACTGCGCTGGCAGCGGCGGCACCCGGCTGGCTGGTAGCGCGGGCGCTGCTGCCGGAGGCGCGCTCCGGCCCGGCCGTCGAGTGGTCACGACTTGCCGCATGCTCTCCGCCGAGATGCCGCGATTGCGGCATCTCGCGCGTCGAGGTGCCGGTCTTCTGGAACCTCGACGGACCACACTCGTGCGCCTCCCACGCGCCTCCCACGCGCCTACGGCAGCGTCGGCGCGGCCGCGACCAGGGCCCGGGTGACCTCGTGCGTCGGCGCGTCGAGCAGGGACACCGGGCCGTGCTCCACTATCCGCCCCGCCGACATCACCGCGACGGTGTCGCACAGGCGCTGCACGACCCCGATGTCGTGCGAGACGAGCACGAGTGTCGCCCCGAGGTCGTCCACGAACGAGCGGAACAGGTCGATCACGCGGGCACGGACCACCACGTCGAGGGCGCTCATCGGCTCGTCCCCGAACAGGATCCGCGGTCGGTGCACCACCGCCCGGGCGATCGCGATCCGCTGGCGCTGCCCGCCGGAGAACTCGTGCGGGTACCGGTCGGCGGCGTCGGCGGGCAGGTCCACCCGTTCCAGGACCGCCGCGACCATCGCGCGGTGGTCGCCGGCGACACGGAGTGCCCGGAGCGGTTCGGTTACGATCGCACCGACGCGCATCCGCGGGTCGAGCGAGGCGACCGGGTCCTGGAACACGATGCCGGTCTCGCGCCGGAACCAGCGCGAGGACGCGGCCGATGCCCGCGCGTCCACAGGGCGGCCAGAAGCGTGGACCGTGCCGGTGGTGGGGGCCTCCAGCCCGGCGAGGAGGCGGACGAGCGTCGACTTGCCGGACCCGGACTCACCGACGATCCCGAGCCGTGCGCCGGACGGGACGATGAGGTCGACGCCGTCCAAGGCGGTGCGGACCGCGCCGGGCTCGAAGGGGCCACGTCGGGGAAGCCGGTACGTGCGGCTGAGGTCCGCGCCGGCGAGGGCCGGAGCGGCGGTGTCGGGCTCCGTCACGAGGTCCTCCTGGCGGTGGCGCGGGCTGCCTCGACGAGCGCGAGTGTGGCGGGGTGCCCGGGCGTGGCGAGCAGGTCGGCGACGCGGCCGTGCTCGACGACACGTCCGGCCTCCAGGACGACCGCCGTGTCCGCGATCCGCGACAGAACCGCCAGGTCGTGCGTCACGAACAGCATCCCCGTCCCCCTGGAGGCCGTGAGCGACTCGAACAGGTCGAGGATCCGCGCCTGCGTGGTCACGTCGAGGGCCGTGGTCGGCTCGTCGGTGACGAGGAACGCGGGCTCGCCCGCCATCGCCATCGCGATGCAGATCCGCTGCCGCTGCCCGCCGGACAGCTGGTGCGGGTACTGCCGGAGCAGCAGTTCCGGGTCGGGCAGACCGACGTCCCGGGCGAGTCCGACGGCGGCCTCGGCGGCGGCGCGCCGGTCGAGACCCCGGTGCAGCCGGAGCGGCTCGACGATCTGCCTGCCGACGCGCCGGAGCGGGTCGAGGGCGGTCCCCGGCTCCTGGAACACCATCCCGATCGCCGCGCCGCGGGTGCGTGCACGCTCGCGGTCGGGCAGGCCGACGAGCTCCCGTCCGTCCAGGCGGATGCTGCCGGTGACGGTCGCACCGGCGGGTTCCAGGCCCATCAGGGCGAGTGAGGTCATCGACTTGCCCGACCCGGACGCGCCGATCACGCCGACGCGACGGCCAGGAGGCACGGTGAACGTCACGTCGTCGAGCACCGTCCGCCCCGCGATCCGGACCGTCAGGCCGCGGACCTCGAGGCCGGTCGTCGCCGTTCCGGTGCTCATGCGATGCCCTCCGTTCCGCTGACCGTGCCGGTCGTGCCGCGGGTGTCGGGTGTGTCGGGCGTGCCCACTGCGGTGCCGGGTGCGGGAGCCGCGTCCGGCCCCCGCCGACTTGTCGTCAGCCGAGGGTCGGTGGCGTCCCGGACCGCGTCGCCGAGCAGGGACAGCGCCATCACCACGAGCGCGATCGCCGCACCCGGCCAGGTCGCACTCCACGGGTGCACCCCGATGTACGTCTGCAGGTCGGACAGCAGGCGCCCCCAGGACGCCGTGCCCGCGTCGGCGCCGTAGCCGAGGTAGGACAGCCCGGCCTCGGCGAGGACCGCGGTCGCCATCGCGAGCGACAGCTGCACGGTGAACAGCGGCGCCGCGTTCGGCACCAGGTGGCGGAACAGCACACCGAGCGGGCCGACCCCGGACGCGCGGGCTGCGACGACGTAGTCGCTCCGGGCGATGCGCCGGATCTCGCCGCGGGCGACCCGGGCGATGGTGACGCCGAACGCCAGCCCGACGGACACCACGACGACGCCGAGCGACCCGCCGTACACGGCGGTGAGGAGCATCGCGGTGAGGAGGGTGGGGAAGGCGACCAGGACGTCGAGGAGCACCGCCGTGGCCTCGCGGACCCAGCGGGCGGTGAGGGAGCCGATCGCGGTGAGGACGATGCCGACGACGCTGGCGATGACCCCGGCGCCGACCGCGACGAGGAGCGTGGTCCGGGTGCCGGCGAGCAGGTAGCTGGCGATGTCGCGGCCGACCCCGTCGGTGCCGAACCAGTGCGCGGCGCTCGGGCGCTCCCACTGGTGGAACGGGTCGGTGCGGAACGGGTCCTCGGGCGTCCAGACGAGCGACACCGCGGCCAGGACGACGAGCAGCCCGAGGACGACGACGGCGAACAGTCCGGTCGGGGTCCGGAGCAGCCGGCCGAGCGCGCTCACGACGAGGCCTCGCGCTGCCTCGGGTCGAGCACGCGGTGCAGCACGTCGACGGCGAACCCGACCAGCAGCACGAGACCGGTGAGCACGAGGAGCTCGGACTGCACCTTCGTGATGTCGCGCCGGCCGACGTCGGTGACGAGCATGCGGCCGACCCCGGGCAGCGAGAACAGCTGCTCGACGACGACGGCTCCGACCAGCAGCCCGGCGATCTGCACACCGAGAACGGCGAGCACGGTCAGCGCGACGCTCGGCAGGCCGTGGCGGAGGAGCGCCCGGTTCTTCGTCAAGCCGACGGCCGCCGCGGTGCGGACGTGGTCGGCGTCGAGGACGGACAGCGTCGCGGACCGGGTGAAGCGGAGGATGACGGCTCCCTCGACCGCGCCGATGGTCAGCGCGGGCAGGACGAGCGCCGCGAACGCCCGGCCCGGCGTGTCCCAGCCGTCGAGCGGGAAGCCCTGCACGGGCAGCCAGTGCAGCGTCACGGCGAACAGGGCGACGAGCAGCATGCCGGCCCAGACGACCGGGATCGCGGCGACGGCCTGCGCGACGGCGGAGATGACCGCGCCGCCGGGTCGGCGCCGGAGCACCGCGGCGAGGACGCCGAGCGGGACGCCGATCACCAGCGCTGCCGCGAGGGACATGCCGGCGAGCGGCAGCGTCACCGCGAGCTTCTGCGCGATCTCCGGAGCGACCGGGCCACGGGTGACCAGCGAGTCGCCGAGGTCACCGCGGAACAGGCCGCCGATCCAGTCGAGGTACTGCAGCACAACGGGCCGGTCGAGCCCGAGCTGCTCGCGGAGCGCGGCGACCTGGGCGGGCGTCGCCTCGGCGCCCGCGACGACCTGCGCGACGTCACCGGGGAGCACGCGGAGCGTCGCGAAGACGATCAGGCTCGCCACGAGCAGTCCGACGGCGAGCAGGAGCACCCGCCCGACGAGGAATCGGGTCACGACTCCGATGCTACGAGACGGCGAGGTCCGCCAGGTCCAAGCGAGTCGTGGTGCTGTCGAACGGGAAGCCGGTGACCCCGTCGCGGACCGCCGTCGTGGTGGTCGCCGTGTAGAGCCACTCGGCTGCGGCGTCCTCGCTGACGATCTTCGCCGCCTGCTGCAGGGCGCGCACCTTCTCGGCCTGGTCGGTGGTCACCAGCGAGGCCGCGTAGAGCCGCTGGACCTCCGGGTTGTCGTACCCGAAGTAGTAGTCCGGGTTCGCCCAGTTGCCGAAGTCCCGCGCCTCGGTGTGGTTCACCATGCTGAGGTCGAAGTCCTTCTTCTCGAACACCGAATCGAGCCAAGTCGCGAAGTCGACGCGCTGCACCTTGAGCGTGATGCCGACCTCAGCGAGCTCGGAGGTCAGGACATCGCCGATCGCCGTGGGGTACACGTTGGCGTAGGTCAGGGTGAGCGTCGGCTTCGTGACGCCGGCCTGCCGCAGGAGCTTCTTCGCCGCGGCGGGGTCGTACGCGTCGATGTCGGTCAGGTCCTGGTAGCCGGGGTCGAGCGCGGGGATCGGGCCGCCCTGCTCCACGCCGCCGCCGCCGATGGCCTTGATCACGGCTTTCGGGTCGATGGCCTGCCGGATCGCCCTGCGGACGCGGACGTCGTCGAAGGGTGCCTTCTGGTCGTTGAACGCGAGCGTGTACTTGTCGGTCGTCTTGCCGGTGTGCAGTGTGACGCCGGAGGTGTCCTGCAGCTGGCTCTTCAGTGTGCCGTCGACCGCGGTCTCGACGTCGAGGTCCCCGCCGGCCATCGCGTTGACGGCCGTCGACGGGTCGGTGATGTACCGGAAGACGACCTTCGCCACCTTCGCCTTCGCTCCCCAGTAGTCCGGGTTCCGGCGGAAGGTGAGCGAGTCGCCCTGCTTCCAGCTGGCGACCTCGAACGGCCCGGTGCCGTTGGCGGTCTTCGTCCGGTCGTTGTCGGCCGCCTGCTCGAGGACCAGGCCCGCGCGGCCGGTGAGGTTCCAGAGCAGGTCCGAGTCCGGCTTCGAGAGGGTCAGTGTGACGGTGTCGTCCCCGGTGGCGGCCACGGTCTCCACCGCGGCGAGGTCGTCCGCGTCGACGTACGACTCGTGCGCCTTGACGTCCTCGAACGACCAGACGACGTCCTTCGCGGTGACCGGCTCGCCGTCCTGGAAGGTCGCACCGTCGCGCAGCGTGAACGTGTAGGTCAGGCCGTCGTCGGACACCTCGTGCGAGGACGCCAGCACGTCGCGGACCTTCCCGTCCGCGGTCCGTCCGACGAGCCCCTGGTAGACGTTGTCGATGAGCACCTGATCGAGCGCGTTGCCGGACTGGGTGCGGATGTCGAGGCTGGTCGGTTCGAGCACCAGGCCGACCCGGACCGTCCCGTCGGCGCCGCCCCGGGTGTCGTCGGAGCCGCCGGAGCAGCCGGTCAGGGCGACCGAGGTCGCGACGGCGAGGGCTGCCGCGGCCAGGGCGGTGCGGTGGAGCGGACGCATGCTGGGTTCCTTCCCGGAGCCAGACCCACGAGGGCCGGGACGAGGGCGGCGCGACGACGGTCGTCAGCGACGCTCGCACGAGGCTACCGGGCGGCCGGGCACCGGCGGTGTCAGGTCTCGGACGAAGTCTCGGGGGGTTCTTCGACGCCATCCAACAAGCCGTGAGCCGTCGCCCATTCCCGGATCGCGTCCGCGAGGGCGAGCGGCGCCTGCGTCTGCACGGAATGCCGCGACTCCACCGTCACGATCGTGGCGTCCGGCAGCCGCTGGGCGAACGCCTGGTGCAGCTTGGGGGAGACGTACCCCCGGTCGCCGCGGACGAGCAGCAGCGGGACGTCGAGCTGCTCGAGGTCCGGCCACGCGTCCGCGAACCGCCCGACGGACGACGTGCGACCGCCGAGGTGCGGGAAGTGGTGCCGCCGCACGAGTCGTCCGTCCGCGCCGACCCGGGTGGAGTGCCGCGCTTCGCGGAGGAGCGTCGCTTCGTCCCCACCGACGCGGGCCGCCATCGCCCGTTCGACGACCTCGTCGAGGCTCGCGAACGGCTCCTCGGACTCCAGCGCCCGGGCGATCCGGTCGACGGCCCGCTGCGCGAAGTCCGGCGACATGTCGACGAGCACGAGACCGGTGACCCGCTCGGGTGCGAGGGCGGCGAGCCGCGCGGACAGGATCGCGCCGAGTGAGTGGCCGACGACCAGCCCGGGCGGCACGTCCAGGGTGTCCAGGGCGGCGAGGACGGTCGGCGCCGTTGCGGTCGCCGCGTAGTCCGCGTCCTCCCGCCAGGCCGAGCGGCCGTGCCCGGGCAGGTCGAGCGCGACGGCCGGCTGGTCGATCGCGACCGCGGTCTGATCGAAGCTGTGTGCGTCGATGCCGAGCCCGTGCAGGTAGGTGATCCGCGCCTCCCGTCCGACTGCCGGCGGGCTGGTGCGCGACCAGCGGATCGCGGAGACCGCCCCACCGTCGTCGGTCGGGACCTCCTGACGGGAGGCGCGGAGCGGCTCGGTCACGCCGCTCGCAGCTGCCAGGGCGGGGACGTCGGCGAATTCGTCATCGTGCTCGGACACCCGACCAGTGTCGCAGTGCCTCGCGCCCTTTCTTCGTTAGGTTAGGCATGCCATACTCGAGGTGTGGCAGCCCGGTACCGTGTCTTCTCCGTCCGTGTGGCCGCCGTCACGTCGCTCACCCCGCACTTCGTCCGGGTGACGCTGACGGGTGACGAGCTCGCTGACTTCTCCGCCGTCGGTCTCGACCAGCGCATCAAGGTGCTCCTGCCGCTCGAGGGCCACGGGTTCTCGGACCTGCCCGAGGGCCAGGACTGGTTCGCCGCGTGGCGTGCCCTGCCGGACGCGACCCGGAACCCGATCCGCACCTACACGGTCCGCTCGTTCCGGCCCGACGCCCACGAGCTCGACATCGACTTCGTCGCCCACGGGGACGCCGGCCCCGCATCGCGGTGGGTGTCCGCGTGCCGCGTCGGTGACGAACTGCGGATCGTCGGGCCGAGCGTCCCGGAATCGCCGGCCGACCTGCCGTCCGGCGCTGCCGAGTTCTCGCCCGGGTCCGCGAACCGGATCCTGCTCGCCGGGGACGAGACCGCCGCGCCCGCGATCTGCGCCATCCTCGAAGCCCTCGACGTCAGCGCCGTCGGACACGTCTTCATCGAGGTCCCGACCGACGCCGACCGGCTGCCGGTGACGGCGCCCGCCGGGGTCGAGGTCCGCTGGATCGCCCGCAACGGCGCCTCGCACGGGGCCCGGATGACGGACCACGTGCACGCCTGGGCCTCGACCGTGGCACCGGACCCGCTCGTCGCCGACCGACGCGCTGCGGCCACGGCCGAACTCGTCGACGTGGACGTCGACGAGCAGGTGCTCTGGGACGTCCCGCGTGAGGACGACGACCTGCCCGTGTACGCCTGGATCGCGGGGGAGGCCGGCTGCGTCAAGGAGCTCCGTCGTCACCTCGTGCGGAGCATCGGCCTGGACCGGAAGCAGGTCGCGTTCATGGGGTACTGGCGGCACGGCAAGGCGGAGTGTTGAGTCCTGCCGGTCGTCCGGCGACCGTCCTCACGCCGGAGGCACCGGTCACCGCGCTCGGAGCCCGGGGTCTCCGGCTCGGGTACGACGACCGGGTCGTCGTGCAGGACCTCGACGTGGACGTCCCGGACGGCGAACTGACCGTCATCGTCGGGCCGAACGCGTGCGGCAAGTCGACGCTGCTCAAGGCCCTGGCCCGGACGCTCAAGCCCTCGGCCGGCACCGTGTACCTGGACGGTCGGCCGATCACGTCGTACCGCCCGAAGGCCGTCGCCCGGCGGGTCGCGATGCTGCCGCAGACGCCGATCGCCCCGGACGGCATCACCGCGCGGGACCTCGTGGCGCGCGGACGGTTCCCCCACCAGGACCTGCTGCACCCCTCCAGCGGGACCGATCGACAGGTCGTGCAGGCGGCCCTGGCGCAGACCGACATCCTGGGGCTCGCCGACCGTGGCGTCGACGAACTCTCCGGCGGGCAGCGGCAGCGGGTGTGGATCGCGATGGTGCTCGCGCAGCAGACCGACATCGTGCTGCTCGACGAGCCGACGACGTTCCTCGACATCGCGCACCAGTACGACGTGCTCGAACTGGCGTCCACGCTGCACGCCGCCGGGCGCACGGTCGTCGCGGTGCTGCACGACCTCAACCAGGCGGCCCGCTACGCCACGCACATGATCGCGATGCGGGACGGCGTGATCGTCGCGCAGGGGACGCCGGAGTCCGTCGTCACCGAGGAACTCGTCGCGGACGTCTTCGGGCTGCCGTGCGTGGTCGTGCCGGATCCGGAGACCGGGACGCCGCTGGTCGTCCCGCGCCGCTCGCGCTGAGTCGGGTTGACGCGTGCGTCGGGCCGGGCCGCCGCGTGCGCTGAGCCGGGCTGCCGGGCTGCCGGGCTGCCGTGCGTCGGGCCCGGCTGCCGCGCGCGCTGACCCGGGCTGCCGCGTGCGCTGAGCCGGGCCGCCGCGTGCGCTGAGCCGGGCCGCCGCGTGCGCTGAGACGGGCTGCCGCGCCCGGCTCGGGTCCGTCGAGTGGTCCCACATCGTCGTTCTCAGCGCCGCGGAACGACCGAACGTGACCGAACGGCGGATCCGTTGTCGTGACCGTTCGGCGCGAGGACGATGCCCGGTTGTCCTCTGCCGGGCGCTCGATCGGATCGGCGGCGCAGAACGGCGCCGCACAACGGAAACCGGCTCGAACCGGGGGATCCCGTGGTTCGAGCCGGTTGCTGTTGTGCGTGGCCGGGCGGCGCCGGGCTCCGGGGGCCGGGCGCCGGGCGCCGGGCGCCAGGCGGCGCCAGCCGAGCCGGGTGCCGAGCGCGGGCAACGCGGGTCAGCGGTAGCCGCCGTCCTCCAACCCGGCCTCGACCTCGAAGCGGTTGCGGAGCGGGTCCCGCCCGGAGATCCCGTAGAGGAGGGGCATGAGCATGCCGTAGCGGCGCCACTGGTCGACGTGCACACGCTCGTGCCGCAGGACCCGGTCGCCGTCGTTGTCCCGCGTCAGGTAGACCGAGCCGACGCAGGTCCCACCGCGCCGGAAGACCCAGCGCGGCAGTCCCCGGCAGACGATCAAGCCGTCGACGACCCGCACGGGTCCGGACGACAGCGGCAACCCGATCGCCAGGCCCACGGCGGTCGCGAAGAGCCATCCCGCGCGGGACACCGGCGAGTCGACGAACGGGTTCCGCATCGGCTACTCGGGGCGGCCGTAGGTCTCGAGCAGGCGCAGCCAGATCTCGTTCATGGTCGGGTACGCCGGGACCGCGTGCCAGAGCCGGTCGACCGGGACCTCGCCCACGACCGCGAAGGTGGCGGCGTGCAGCATCTCGGCGACGTCCTGCCCGACGAAGGTGACCCCGACGACGACCCCGCGGGACTCGTCGACGACCATCTTCGCCCGGCCGGTGTACCCGTCCGCCTGCAGTGCCGAGCCGGCGACGCTGCCCAGGTCGTACTCGACCGCGCGGACGTCGATGCCCTGCTGACGCGCCTGCTCCTCGGTGAGGCCGACGCTCGCGACCTCGGGGTCGGTGAAGGTGACCTGCGGGACCGCGGCGTGGTCCGCGGTGGCGACGTGCGCGCCCCACGGCTCGGCGTGCACCGGACGGCCCTGGACCCGTGCCGCGATGACCTCGCCGGCTGCGCGGGCCTGGTACTTGCCCTGGTGGGTGAGGAGCGCTCGGTGGTTGACGTCGCCGACGGCGTACAGCCAGTCGGTGCCGGTGACGAGCATGGTGTCGTCGACGTCGAGCCACTCGCCGTCGGTCAGCCCGACGGAGGAGAGCCCGAGGTGCTCGGTGCCGGGCGCGCGGCCGGTCGCGGCGAGGACCTCGCTCGTGACGAGGGTCGTGCCGTCGTCGAAGGTGGTGGTGACCAGCCCGTGCTCGTCGCGGTCGACGCGGGTCGGGTTCACACCGGTGCGGACGTCGATGCCCAGCTCCCGCATGCCGTCGGCGACGAGTTCGCCCGCGAAGGGCTCCATGCCGCCGAGGAGACCGTGGCGGGCGGCCAGCGTCACCTTCGCGCCGAGGGCTGCCCAGGCGGTCGCCAGCTCGGAACCGGCGACGCCGCCACCGATGACGAGCAGGCTCTCCGGGACCTCCTGCACACTGGTGCCCTCCCGCGTGCCCCACGGCTTCGCCTCGGCCAGACCCGGGACCGGCGGCAGGGTGTGCACCGAACCGGTGACCAGGGCGACGGCGTGTGCGGTGTACGTGGTGCCGTCGACCTCGATGGTCTTCTCGCCGGTGATCACGGCACGGCCCCGGATCAGTGCGATGTCGGCGGACTCGAGCCACTGCACCTGCGATGCGTCGTCCCAGTTGCTCGTGAACGAGTTGCGGCGTGCGAGCACGGCGGCCGCGTCGACGTCACCGGTCACGGCTTCCGCCGCGCCAGCCACGCGCTTGGCGGCGGCGACCGCGTGGCTGCTGCGGAGCAGTGCCTTGGACGGCATGCAGGCCCAGTAGGAGCACTCACCGCCGACGAGTTCGGCTTCCACCACGGCGACCGTCAGGCCGCGCTTGTGGGCGTAGTCCGCCACGTTCTCGCCGACAGCGCCGGCTCCGATCACGATGAGGTCGTAGTCCGTCATGTGGCCGAGCGTAGCCTTCGCCGGGCGGTCATCGGCCGGGAGCGGTGCGCCCGGTGGAGAACCGGACCCGACGGGTGCGTCAGGCCGCGCGCGCCGCGGTGGTCAGGGCGCCGACGACCCGCAGGATCACGCCCAGGTCCTCGACGGCACGGCTCGGGTCGACCGGGGCGAACCCGGTCAGGGCTGCTCCGACGAGCCGTCGTCCGTCCGCGGCCGCCTGGACCAGGGCGACGAGGGCTGCGCCGTCGATGCCGAAGGGGACCGGTTCGAGCAGCCCGTCGACCTGCGAGGGGTCGAGGACGTCGAGGTCGACGTGCACGAACACGCTGCCGGCACCGGTGCGCTCGACCGCGGCACGGACGGTGTCCGGGGTCGCCGCGTCCACGTCGAGGTGGGTGATCCCGGCCCGGTCCAGAGCGGCCGCCTCGGCGGGCTCGGTGCCGCGCGTGCCCGCGACCACCACCGACGACGCCGGGACGACCGGCAGGTCCGGGAACAGATCCGACGGCCTGTCGACCAGGAGGCGCAGCGCGGCCGTCTCGGCCGCGACCGGCTGGGCGCGGTTCAACGCCCGGAACCCGCTCGACCCGGAGAGGCGCACCACGGCCGTGTCCGCCCCGACCAGGACGGAGGCGCCGAGCACGCTGGACCCGTCGCCGCCGATCACGAGGACGGCTTCGGTGGCGACAGCCGCCTCCGCGGCGACGGAGCCGGAGACCGTGAGCACCGAGGTGTACCGCGCGACCGCGGTGTCGAGGCGGTCGCCGGCACCGGTCGGCACGTCGATCGTGGTGGTCGCCGTGCGGGGGAGGTCCGCTGCGACGGCGGCTGCTCCATCCGCGAGCCGCATGGCGCGCGACGACGCCGAACCCTGCCACTGACCGACCACGATGAAGCGCATCCTGTCAGTCTGTCAGGCGGGTCCGACGTCGTCCGGAGCAGTCGTCGTGCGTGTGCCGGCCCGTCGGGGTCAGACCGTCGGGCCGCCGGACTTCAGGGCGGCGAGACGGGCTTCGACCTCGGCGTCACGGCCGACGTCCTCGAGGCTCTCGAACTGTGCGTCGAGACTGGAGGCCTGCAGCTCCTGCTGACCGATGACCTTCGCCTCTTCACGGCGGACCTTCTCCTCGAAGCGGGCCAGGTCACTCGTCGGGTCGGTGATGTCGATGTTGCCCAGGGCGTCGTTGACCTTCGACTGCGCCTCGGCGGTCTTGGCACGGGCGACGAGGGTGT
Organism: Curtobacterium sp. MCBD17_030; assembly: GCF_003224255.1. Taxonomy (NCBI): domain Bacteria; kingdom Bacillati; phylum Actinomycetota; class Actinomycetes; order Micrococcales; family Microbacteriaceae; genus Curtobacterium; species Curtobacterium sp. MCBD17_030. Next base: position 155,755 of record NZ_QKLI01000001.1, read on the forward strand.
TCCGCTTCGACCGGAGCTCCTCGAGCTTCTGCTCCATGCCGGCGAGACCCTGCTTGAGCTTCTCGACCTGCTCGTTCTGCGTGGCGAGTGGTGCGGCGTTGTCCTGAACCTCTTGTTCAGCGGCGATCTGCTTGCCGATCGCGATCTTCGCGAGGTTGTCGAACTTGTCGGCATCCGAGGCCTTGCCCTCGGCGCGGTACCGGTCGGCAGCGGCGGAGGCGTTCGCGGCCTTCTGACCCCACTCCTGCGCGGCGCGGACGTCCTCCTCGTTGTCCTGCTCGAGCAGGCGGAGGTTCCCGATCGTCTGCGCGATGGCGCTCTTGGCGTCCGCGATGTTGTTCGAGTAGTCGCGGACGAGCTGGTCGAGCATCAGCTGCGGGTCCTCGGCGTTGTCGATCAGCTGGTTGATGTTCGCCCGGACGAGTGTGGAGATGCGGCCGAAGATGGACTGCTTTGCCATTGCTGGTTCCCTTTCGTGGATGGACTGCTGGTTGGTCGAGAGGTCTGGTCAGAACCGGCCGCCGCCGGAGAAGCCGCCGCCCCCGCCGCCGCCACCACCGAAGCCGCCGCCGCCGAAGCCGCCGCCGCCGCCGAAGCTGCCGCCACCGTAGCTGCCGCCACGCCCGCCGAGCAGACCGCCGAGGACGATGCCGGTGACGAGTCCGCCGAGCTGTGCGCCACCGCGGCCGCCACCCATGCCCCCGCCGGCACCGGGCCATCCGCCCATGTCGTTGTTCGCCTCGTCGACGGCCGCGGCCGCGTACTGCTCGGCCGCACGGGCCGCCTGCAGCGCACGCTGTGGGTCGGTCACAGCGAGGTCGAGGGCGTCGTCGAGCGCGCGTTCGGCCTCGGACAGACGGGTGCGCGCGGTCGAGCCGACACCACCGCGGTGCACGGTGACGTACTGGCGGGCCTGGGTGATCCGGCTCCGGGCGTCCCGCAGTGCGGCGTCGAGGGCCTGGGTCGCGCGGCGGTGCTGCTCCTCGGCGGTGCGGGCGCTGGCGAGGGCCGCGTCGATGTCGGTGTTCGCCTTGGTCAGTGCGTCGACGGCGCCGACCGGGTCGCGGGGGTCGACGTCGGCGCGGAGGACCCGCTGCGCCCGCGCCACGGCGGCGGCCAGGTCTGCACCACCGGTGGTGAGGGTGCCGGCGGCGGCGAGGTCCCCCTCGATGTCGGCGCGCATGGCCTCGGCGCGGCTCGCGGCGTCGGCGAAGGTGGTCTCGGCCGCGGTCACGGCACCGGTGAGCTGCTGCACCTGAGCCAGTGCGTGCTGGCCGTCGCGGACGGCGACGACCGCTCCGCCACGGTCACCGGCGGCGAGGGCCGTCCGGGCTGCGGCGGCGCGCTCGTCGGCGTACCGCAGGACCTCGCCTGCCTGGTCGACGTTGTCGGCCACGGTCGCGAGGGTCCGGCCGGTGTAGGCGCTCCGGACGCGCTCGAGAGCGGCACGGGCTGCGTCGATGGCGGCGGGAGCCGCGGTGAGCGACGTCGTGAGTTCGGCGGAGGCGGTGTCCACCGTCTCCTCGAGCGCCCGGAGCTGGTCGAACGCCTCGGTCTGGGACTCGATCGCCGCGTGGGCCTGCTCGCACGTCGCGATGATCTGGTTCGACCAGTCGACGCGCTGCTGGGCGCTGTCCGGGACCTCGTCGTCGAGCTGCTGTTGGAGGGCGAAGGCCTTGCGGACCTCGCGTCTGGCGATCGCGACGGTGTCGGCGAACGGCTTCGCGGCGTCGTCGCCGAACTGGGCCGCGGCGAACCCGACCTCCTGCTCGGCGGTGCGGATCTCGTCGTCGATCGTAACGAGGGCGCCACCGGCTCGGCGTTCGAGCTCGGCGAGGGTCTGCTCCTGCTGCTCGCGTGCCGCGGCCGTGCGGCGCCTGGTGCGGGTACGGATCACCAGGACCGCGACGACGGCGGCGAGCACGGCGAGGCCGAGCAGGATCCACAGCCAGGTCAGGTCGGCGGGCTGCTGGCTCTGCTGGAGTCCGGCGGCGAACGCGGTCGCGGCGGCGGCCCACTGCCCCTGCTTCAGCCGGGGGAGCAGGTCCGAGTCGACCGCGGTCTCGACGTCGCCGGAGCTGATGGCGGTCTCGTTCGTCTGCTGGACGTCGTAGTTCCGCTCGTCGACCGCGACGGACAGCAGGATGCCGTCCGTCTCGATCTGGTTCCGCTGCAGCGTCGCCGCGCCCCATGCCGTGTGGTCGGTCGGGTCGGTGAACGACGGGACGAAGACCACGTAGAGCTGCGTCTGCGTGTCCTGGTAGAGCTCCTGCACGGCCTGCTCGACGTCGGCCTGCTGCGCGTCGGTCAGTGCGCCGGCGTCGTCGACGACGTAGGCGCTGCCGATGTCGACCGGTGCCGTGGCCTGCGCTCCCGCTGCGGGGAGCACGACGAGCGCCACCGCGGCCACCGCCGAGACGATCCCCGACAGCAGCCGCGTCACCCTCGCCGAACCGGGGTCCGTCCTGCTTCCGACCGCGCGCATCCGTCCTCTTTCCGTGGTCCTGTCGACCTGGTCCGTGGCCGTCGCCCGGAGTCTATCCAGGCACCCGCTGGACCGGCCCGGGCTGTGGACAACTCGGTCAGGAGGCGTCGACCTGTACCCCGTCTCGCCTCCGTGGCTCCGAGCCGGATGCGGACGATCCGGGAGGCGTGTCCCCCGAAACGGGGTATGGTGAGTCCACGTCAACGAGGAAGGGGTCCAGCAATGGAGCGAGCGACCACCGCAGAAGTCGTCCCACTGGAGGACGGGTACCACCGCGTGTCGACACCGCTGAGCGGTGTGATCGGGTTCGTCCGCGAGAGCGACGGCCGGTACGAGGTCCTCCGTGGCCGCGTCCGCCAGGCCACCCGGTCCGAAGGCAAGTACGCGACGATGAACGTCGCACTCATCGCCCTCACGCACGCCTGAAGGGCTCCGTGTCGGACGGTGTCGTCGTCCGCGTCCTGACCGGACGTGGGACACGCGCCGCCGACCGGGAGGCCCTGGTCGCGTTCGTCGCGGACGTCACCGACACCGCCGAGGCGCTGGTGCGTGTCGTGCGTCGGTGCGCGCACTGTGGGGCGGCCGACCACGGCCGTCCGGCAGCCGTCGTGGACGGTCACGACATCCGCGTGAGCCTGTCGCGGACGACGGGCGTCCTCGCACTGGCCGCCGTCCCGAGCACGACGAGCCCCGACACGATCGTCCCGAGCGGGATCGGCGTCGACGTCGAACGCCCCTCCCGCGTCACCGCCGCCGAGCTCGACGCCTTCACGCCGGGGGAGCGTCAGCGGGCCGAACGGTCCGGGTCCGCCGCCGTCCACCTCACCGCGTGCTGGGCCGTGAAGGAGGCCGTCTTGAAACAGGACGGTCGGGGCCTCCGCGTCGACCCGACCGAGGTCGACGCGGTGCTCGGGTGCATCACGCCCGAGCCCAGCGGGCACACCGCCCGCTTCGACGGCCTCGTGCAGCCGGTGACGGTCCTCCGGCTCGACGACGACCTCGTGCTCGCCGTCGCGGCAGGCAGCGCTCCGGTCACGGTCCAGGACCGACGCGTCGGGCTGGTCACCGACCGAGAGAATGCCCATCGAGTGGTGGCGCTCAGCGCCCGGGAACGACCCCGGCCATCAGGCGGCGGCGGCGTTCGCTGAGGAGCGACACTCCTCCGGCGGCCGTCCCGCGACTGACTCCGCGGCGATGCCGCGGAGGCGCGCGAGGCGATCGTGGGTAGCGGTGAGGTCCTCGATCTGGCGTCGGATGCGATCGCTCTCCTCGTCGAAGTGGTCGAGCATCGTCGACGTGGCGACCCCGGTGTCGAGGAAGGGCAGGAGTTCGATGATCCGGCGGCTCGGCATGCCCGCTGCGTAGAGCATCTGCATGAAGCGCACACGCGTGACGTCGGACTCGCGGTACTCCCGGTGTCCTCCTGCGGTCCGCTCGGACGCGAGGAGGCCTTGTTCCTCGTAGTACCGCAGCGACCGCACGCTGACGCCGGCCTGTTCCGCGAGTGCACCGATCCGCATCCTCGACTCCCGGGCTTGATCCTCACGCTGATGTCAGGTTCTACCGTAGCGGCATGAACATCTCTGGAGCCACTGCCCTCGTCACCGGCGCGAACCGCGGGATCGGACGCCACCTCGCCGCCCAGCTGGTCGCACGCGGGGCCACGGTGTACGCCACCGCCCGCCGGCCTGAACTCATCGACCTCGAGGGCGTCGAGCCGCTCGCCCTCGACATCACCTCCCCGGCGTCCGTCGCAGCCGCCGCCGCTGTCGCGACCGACGTCGACCTGTTGATCAACAACGCCGGGATCGCCACCACGGCGACCCTGCTGGGTGATCTGGACGCGGCGCACGCCGACATGGACACGAACGTCTGGGGCACCCTGTCCGTGATCCGGGCGTTCGCACCCGTCCTGTCCGCGAACGGTGGTGGGAGCATCGTGAACATCGCCTCGGGCGCCTCCTGGCTGGCCATGCCGGGCGCCTCCGCCTACGCGGTGTCGAAGGCTGCCCTGTGGAACATGGGCAACGCGTTGCGCCACGAGCTGGCCGGACAGGGGACATCGGTGATGTCCGTGCACCTCGGCATCGCCGACACGGACATGGCGGCGGGAGTCCCGCTGGCCAAGACCGACCCGGCGGACGTGGCGCGCGCGACCCTCGACGGGGTGGAGCGCGGCGTGTTCGAGGTCGTGGTGGACGAGCAGACGGCGTTGGTCAAGCAGATGCTCGCCCGTGACCCCGAGGAGTTGTACGCGGTCCTGGCCCGGATGCTCGCGGGGGAGACGCGGCCCCGCGACTAGGGCAGCTCCGGCACCCCGGGCTCGTCGATCCACGGCCCGATGGCGAGCAGCACGTCTCCGGGCGTCCTGTCGGCCGCCGCGGCGAACGCCCCGACGACGTCGGTCGTCGCGACCGTTCCGTGGCGGTGCCGTTCGGTGATGGTCCGGAGCCCGGCGGTGAAGGCCTGGTCACCGATCGTCCGACGGAGGGCGTGCAGGGCGATCGCCCCTCGCTTGTAGACGCGGTCGTCGAACATGTCCCGAGCGCCCGGGTCGGTGACCACCAGGTCCTGCGGCTGGTCGAGCAGGCCGGCCCGGTGCTCGGCGGCGAGCACGTCCGCCGAGGCATCGCCGCGGTGCTCGGACCAGAGCCACTCGGCGTAGCAGGCGAAGCCCTCGTGCAGCCAGATGTCCCGCCACTGCCCGAGGGTGACCGAGTTCCCGAACCACTGGTGGGCGAGTTCGTGGGCGATCAGCCGGTCGGTCCCGTGTTCGCCGTCGACGTGGTTCCGGCCGAAGACGGCCAGGCCGTGTGCCTCGAGCGGGATCTCGAGCTCGTCGTCGGTGACCACGACGCCGTACTCCGCGAACGGGTACGGGCCGAAGCGGTCGGTGAACAGGGCGATCATGTCCGGCACCCGGCCGAAGTCGGTCTTCACCGCCGCGGTCAGGTCGGCCGGGTGGTGCAGCGTGACCGGGACGTCGCCGCCGCGGATCGTCGTCGTGCGGTAGCGGCCGATCTGCACCGTGGCGAGGTACGACGCCATCGGCTCGGTGACGGCGAAGGTCCACCGGCTGCCGCGTGCGGTGCGGTCACGGCCGAGCAGTGCCCCGTTCGCGACGACGTCGTACCCGGCTTCGCAGGTGAGCTCGATCCGGTAGGTCGCCTTGTCGTCGGGCCGGTCGTTGCAGGGGAACCACGACGGCGCACCGATCGGCTGGCTGGCGACGATCACGCCGTCGGTCAGCTCCTCCCACCCGAGCGTGCCCCAGGGGCTCCGGAGCGGTCGGGGTGCGCCGCGGTAGCGGACGTGCACGGTGAACTCGGCTCCGGCGGCGATCGGCGTCGCGGGCGTGACGGTCGTCTTGTGGGTGCCGACGGAGACCTTCTTCGCGCGGACACCGTCGACGTCGACCCGGTCGACGGACAGCCCGTGCAGGTCGAGCAGGACCCGGTCGAGCGCTTCGTTCGCCACCGCCGTGAGGGTCGCGGTCGCGTCCAGGCGGTTCGTGGCGACGCGGTAGTCGAGGTGCAGGTCGTGGTGGCGGCTCGACCAGCGTCGGTCGCCGCTGTGCGGGGTGTACGGGTCGGCGGCGGGGTCGGTCTGCTTCACGGTGCCGGTCAGTCTGTCACGGCCCCGGGGGCGTCACGCCACGGCGGGCGTCCCCACGGCGCGATCGGGTTGCCGGCCCAGAGCGTCCCGGCGGGGACCTGCTCGCCGCGCATGACGAGGCTCGCCGGTCCGACGGTCGCACCCGCGCCGATGCCGGCGGCGGGCAGGACGACGCCGTGGGGGCCGAGCGTCGACCCCGCGTCGAGGGTGACGGCGTCGAGCTGCATGACGCGGTCGTGGAACAGGTGGGTCTGGACGACGGTGCCGCGGGCGACCGTCGCGCCGTCGCCGATCGTGACGAGGTCCGCCTCGGGCAGCCAGTACGTCTCGCACCACACGCCGCGGCCGATCGTCGCGCCGAGACTCCGCAGCCAGACGGACAGGGCGGGCGTGCCGATGGCCTGCTCGGCGAACCAGGGACGGGCGACGGTCTCGACGAAGGTGTCCTGCACCTCGTTGCGCCAGACGAACGAAGACCACAGCGGGTGCTCGGTCGCGGTGATCCGACCGACGAAGGCCCACTTCGCCAGGGTCGACACGGCCGCGGCCACCGCTCCGGCGACGATGAGCACCGGGCCGGCGAGCAGCACCGTCCACCCGATGCCGACGGTGCTCCAGGACGCCAGGAGCGTCAACGCGACGCCGAGGGCGATGGCGGCGGACACCATCGGGGCGAGCAGACGCAGCAGCTCCCACGCGCCGCGGGCGACCTTGAGGCGGGTCGGCGGCCGGAAGGTGCGCTCCTCGTCGAACTGCGCGGCGGCCCGGCGCAGGCGGACCGGCGGGCTGCCGAGCCAGGACGACCCGCGCTTGGCCTTCTTCGGCACGGCCGAGAGCACCGCGACGAGTGCCTCGCGGGGGACCGAGCGACCGGCACCGGTCATGCCCGAGTTGCCGAGGAACGCCCGACGTCCGACCTTCGAGCGGCCGATCTTCACCCGTCCACCGCCGAGTTCGTACGTGGCGACCATCGTGTCGTCGGCCAGGAACGCACCCGAAGCGATCTGCGTCAGCGCGGGGATGAGCAGCACGGTGGAGATCTCGGTGTCCCGACCGACCTGCGCACCGAGCAGCCGGAGCCACAGCGGCGTGACGAGGCTCGCGTACAGCGGGAACAGCAGCGTCCGGGCGGCGTCGAGGATCCGCTCGATGCTCCACACCTGCCAACCGGTCCGGGAACGCACCGGGTGTCGTCCCTCGACCAGTCCGAGTCCGAGGAGCCGGACCGCGGCGACGACGAGCCCCGCGTACACGACGCCGGCGACGACCGTGCCGAGCGGGACGGCGACCAAGGCCGGACCCACCACGGCGCCGAGCGAGTCCGGACGCCCGACCACCGCGGCGACGACGGCGAGCCCGGCGGCGACCCCGACCACGGGGAGCCCGGCGACGGCGACGGAGCCGACCCCGTACGCGAGCAGCCAACGCTTCGGGGAGGCGGGGCGCGCCTCCCGGCCGTGACGTGCCGAGCCGACGCGTCCGGCGGGAGAACCAGCCCACCGTTCGCCGTCGGGGACGGGCCCGGCGACGGCGGAACCGGCCTCGACCTCGGCGCCGTCACCGACGTGGGCGCCGGGCATCAGCGTCGAGCGGCTGTGCACGACCGCGTCCGCTCCGATGTGCACCCGGCCGAGCCGGAAGACGTCGCCGTCCACCCAGTGCCCGGCGAGGTCCACCTCGGGTTCGACCGAGGCCCGCTTGCCGATCGTGAGCATGCCGGTCACGGGCGGCAGCGTGTGCAGGTCGACGCCGCGACCGACGGTCGCGCCGAGTGCGCGGGCGTAGTAGCTGATCCACGGCGCGCCCGCCGTGGAGGGACCGTCCACCGCCTCGGCGATCCGCTCGGCGAGCCAGACCCGCACGTGCACCGACCCACCACGGGGATGGTCGCCCGGACGGACGCCGGCCAGCAGCAGACGGGCCGCGACGACCGTGAGCGTCATCTTGCCCGCGGGGCTGACGAACAGCAGGAGACCGACCACGAGCGCCGGCCAGGGCAGCACGGGTAGGAACGGCATGGTCGTGGCGTGCAGGACCTGTGCGACCAGCGCCGTCCAGCTGAGCAGCCGCAGTCCGCGGAGCACCTGGAGCGGCAGCCCGAGGAGGGTCAGCAGCGCACCGGTCGCGGGCGGGACCGGCACGACGTCACGGCGGACCGCGGCGACCGGACCGGACTCGTCCAGCGCGTCCGCCAGTGCACCGATGCGGGGATGGTCGTACACGTCGGCGACGGTCGTCGTCGGGTACCGCTCGCGGATCGCGGAGACCAGCTGCGCAGCGGTCAACGAGCCGCCACCGTGCGCGAAGAAATCGTCGTCGACGTCCGCGACGGGCACGCCGAGGATCGCGGACCACCGTTCGGCGATCCACGCGACGGTCGGCGGCAGGTCGGTGCCGGTCACACCCTCGAGCGGCCAGGGGAGGGCCGCCCGGTCGACCTTGCCCGACGTGCGCGTCGGCAGGACGGCGACCACGGCCAGGAGCGGCACGAGCGCGGCGGGCAGCTCCTGTCGCAGTCGCTCGTTCGCCGCGGCCGTGTCGATGGACGTGCCGGCGACCGGGGCCACGTACCCGACGAGCACCTGGTTGCCGGCGGGGGTCCGCTGCACCACGGCAGCACCACCCGCGACTCCGTCGAGCGCCTGGAGCGCGGCGTCGATCTCGCCGAGTTCGATGCGCCGCCCACCGAGCTTCACCTGGTCGTCCGCACGACCCTGGAAGACGAGCCCCTCCGGGTCGTAGCGGACCAGGTCGCCGGACCGGTACGCCCGCGCCCACCCGAGGGTCGGGAACGGCGCGTACTTCTCCGCGTCCTTCGCCGGGTCGAGGTAACGGCCGAGCCCGACACCCCCGATGACGAGCTCACCCACCTGCCCCGGCGCGACCCGCTGCCCCTCGGCGTCCACGACGGCCAGGTCCCACCCGTCGAGCGGCAGCCCGATCCGGATCGGGGTGCTGCCGTCGAGCAGGGCCCCGCACGCGACGACCGTGGCCTCGGTCGGTCCGTAGGTGTTCCAGACCTCCCGGTCCCGCGACGCGATGCGGGCGGCGAGCTCGGGCGGGCACGCCTCACCGCCGAAGACCACCAGACGCACGGACTCCAACGCGTCGTCCGGCCACAGCGCCGCGAGCGTCGGGACCGTCGACACGACGGTGATCCCGTGCGCGATGAGCCACGGCCCGAGGTCCACACCGCTCTTCACCAACGACCGGGGCGCCGGGACCAGGCAGGCGCCGTGCCCCCAGGCCAGCCACATCTCCTCACACGACGCGTCGAACGCGACACTGAGCCCGGCGAGCACCCGGTCCGCCGGACCGATCGGAGCGGCCTGCAGGAACATCCGCGCCTCGGCGTCGACGAACGCGGCAGCGGAGCGGTGGGTGACGGCGACGCCCTTCGGCACCCCCGTGGACCCGGAGGTGAAGATGACCCACGCGTCGTCGTCGGTGGTCGGGGGTTCGGCGCTCGCCGTGGGGTCGGTGACCGGCAGGGCTGCGCCGTCGCGGTCGCGGAGCACCCCGCCGGCCCCGATGACGCCGACGACACCGGCCTCACCGAAGACGAGGGTCGCGCGTTCCTCGGGGTCGTCGGCGTCGACGGGGACGTAGGCGGCACCGGCGGCGAGGACGGCGAGGATCGAGAGCGAGAGGTCGCGGCCGCCGGAGGGGATGCGGATGCCGACCCGGTCGCCGCGGCGGACGCCGTGCCGTGCCAGGTCGTCGGCGCCCTCGTGCACGAGGGCAACGAGCGCGCGGTAGTCGAGCGGCCCCTCGGGCGTCTCGAGGGCCAGGGCGTCAGGGTGCGTCGCGGCGGTGGCAGCGAGGACGTCGAGCAGGGTCCGGGCGGGTGCCGCGAGGCTGCCCCGGTCGAGTTCCCGCTGCGTGGAGTGCGTCACGCCGCGTGATACTAGGGCCCCGAGGTGTCCTCCTCGGAAACAGCGGTGACGCTCACACGTCGGAGTCGTCACGACGAGGCGCGTCCCTTGTCGGAGTCGTCACGACGAGGTGCGTGAACCTGTCGGAGTCACCACGACGAGGCGCGCCGACCCACCGGGGTCACCACGGGGGATCAGTCGGCGAAGCCGACATCGCGCGCTGCCGACCGAGCGCAGCGAGGACGTCAGCTTGCGCGGAGATGTCGACCACAGCTTGCGCGGGAATTTCACTGTGCCCCCAGGAGGATTCGAACCTCCGCCCCTGCCTCCGGAGGGCAGTGCTCTATCCCCTGAGCTATGGGGGCCCGGGGTGACATCAACCGTAGCAGGTCCGGACCGCGCCCCCGTACGCGTGTCCGGCCTCCGGCCTGCCGTTCCGGACAGGACGCCCCACCGGACGGGAGGCCCGTGCCGGGCCCGCCCCGCGCCTCCCGTCCGACGGCGGTCCGCCGGGCGGTCCGATCAGGGCGTCGGGGACCCACTCGGGGCCGTGGTGTCGGGCGCGACCGCTGCCCGGACCGCGTCGACGACGGGCTGCGCGGTGCCGGGTTCGGTGTAGAGGGAGGACGAGGTGTGGATCCAGGAGCGGTCGGCGAAGGCGTCAGCGCGGCCGGTCCTGCCGGCGAGGCTGAAGTAGCCCTCGACCGTGTAGGTGGGGACGGAACCACCCTGTTCGAAGAGGGCGTCCTCGAGTTGCGTCAGCTGCTCCTGCGGCAGGTGGGCGACGGCGACGGTCACGGTCACGCTGTCGTCGGTGGTGGACCGCCAGGTGCAGACCCGACCGTCCTGGGCGGCGATCTGAGCGACGGGGGAGCCCTTCGTCGGCTTCGGGGACCGGACGCGGTCGAACCGCTGCCCGTAGACGCTGAACGTGTCGGCGGGCACGAGCTCGTCGCAGGTCTGCGTCACGGGTCGTCCCACGACGCCGGCGGTCGCCGACGCGGAGGCGGTCGTGCCGTCGCCGTCGCCGTCGCCACCGGAGCAGCTGGCGAGGACGAGGGCGGCGGGGAGCACGAGGGCGGCGATGCTGATCGCCCGGAGGCTGCGGGAGGTCATGACGCACCATCCTGCTGCATGCTGCCCGGCGTGGTCCGGGTGCTGCCTGGGTGTCCCGGTAGACTCGTCCGCCGTGACTCCTGCCGAACTCTCCGAAGCGTACCTGTCGATCCTCACGGGCATCGTCGAGCGACGAGGTGCTGCCGACACGGTGACGATCGAGGACTCGCACGTGGCTCTGGAGCGTCCGAAGAACCGGGCGCACGGCGACTGGGCGTCGAACGCGGCGATGCAGCTCGCGAAGCGCCTGGGCACGAACCCGCGGGAGCTGGCCACGGAGATCGCCGGCGAGCTGACGGAGCTCGACGGTGTGGCGTCGGTGGACGTCGCGGGTCCGGGCTTCATCAACATCACGCTCGAGGCCGCCGCGGCGGGCGAGGTCGCGCGCACCGTCGTCGACCAGGGCGAGTCCTTCGGCCACGGTGACCTGTACGACGGGGTGCGGATCGACCTGGAGTTCGTCTCGGCGAACCCGACCGGCCCGATCCACATGGGCGGGGTCCGCTGGGCTGCGGTGGGCGACAGCCTGGCCCGCGTGTTCCAGGCGCAGGGTGGTCTGGTCACCCGCGAGTACTACTTCAACGACCACGGCAACCAGATCGACCGGTTCGCCCGGTCGCTGCTGGCGTCCGCGCTCGGCGAGCCGACGCCCGAGGACGGCTACGGCGGCGCCTACATCGGCGAGATCTCGGCCCGGGTGCTCGCGACGCTCGAGCCGGGGCTCGACGTGACGGACCTGCCGCGCGACGAGGCGCAGGAGCTGTTCCGGCGCGAGGGCGTCGAGTTCATGTTCACGGACATCAAGCGCTCCCTGCACGACTTCGGGGTGGACTTCGATGTCTACTTCCACGAGAACTCCCTGCACGAGTCGAAGGCCGTCGACCGCGCCATCGCCCGACTGCAGGAGCAGGGCCGGATGTACGAGGCCGACGGCGCACTGTGGCTCCGCACCACGGACTTCGGCGACGACCGCGACCGTGTGGTCATCAAGTCGGACGGCGAGCCCGCGTACATCGCCGGTGACCTGGCCTACTACCTCGACAAGCGCGAGCGCGGCTTCGAGCGCAACCTGATCATGCTCGGCGCGGACCACCACGGCTACGTCGGTCGGATGATGGCGATGTGCGCTGCGTTCGGGGACGAGCCGGGCAAGAACCTCGAGATCCTCATCGGTCAGCTGGTGAACCTGCTCAAGGACGGCCAGCCGCTCCGGATGTCGAAGCGCAACGGCACCGTCGTCACGATGGAGGACCTCGTGGACGCGGTGGGTGTCGACGCCGGTCGGTACGCCCTCGTCCGGTTCGCGAGCGACACCGCGATCGACATCGACCTCGACCTGCTCACCAAGCGGACGAACGACAACCCCGTCTTCTACGTGCAGTACGCCCACGCCCGCACGCAGTCCGTCGCGCGGAACGCCGCGGCATCAGGTGTCGACCGGTCGGTGTTCGACGCGTCGCTGCTCACGCACGAGTCGGAGAGCTCGCTCCTCGGTGCCCTCGCCGAGTACCCGCGCGTGCTGCGTCAGGCCGCCGAGCTCCGCGAACCGCACCGCATCGCGCGCTTCATCGAGCAGCTCGCCGGGCTGTACCACCGCTGGTACGACTCCTGCCGCGTCACCCCGCTGGGCGACGAGCCGGTGACCGACCTGCACCGCACCCGCCTGTGGCTGAACGACGCCACCGGGCAGGTCGTCCGCAACGGTCTCGGGCTGCTCGGCGTCAGCGCGCCCGACCGGATGTAGTCGTGTCGACCGCAGCAGCGCCGGCAGCGGGCCGACGCCCGAAGCGCCGCGGCCGGACGGTCGCGATCGTGCTGGTCGTCGTCCTCGTGGTCCTCGCCGTGCTCGTCGTGGTGGCGGAGTTCGTGCTCCGCGGCGTGGTGGATCGGACGGTCGCGTCGCAGGTCGAGCAGTCGCTGCCGGACGGCACGACGGGAACGGTCGACGCCCACGTGCCGGGGGTCGTCATCCCGCAGCTGCTCCGCGGCACGCTCGACGACGTCCGGATCACGTCGGACCGACTCACGGTGGAGGGCATCCCGCTCGCCGCCGACGTCACGGCGCACGACCTGCCGGTGGACGGCAAGGGGGCGGTGCACGACGTCGACGGCACCGTCCGGCTCGCTTCCGGTGCGGTGAAGGACCTGGCGAAGTACTCGCCCCTCTTCGAGCGGGTCCGCCTGATCAACGGTGGGGTCGAGCTGCGGGGGAGTGCCTCGGTGCTCGGCTTCCGGATCGGCTACGCGGCGGACGGTTCGGTCACGGCGCAGTCCGACGGGCGCGGGGTGACGATCACGCCGAAGACGGTGCGGATCACGAACTCCTCGCTGGGGCTCGACGTCGACGACATCCCCGGCGTCTCGGACGTCCCGGTGCCGGTGTGCACGGCGCAGTTCCTGCCGGAGCAGCTCCGGGTGCGCTCGCTCCGGGTGACCTCGGCGGCGGCGACGGTCCGGATCACGGCCGACGAACTGCCCCTCAACGAGGCGGGCCTCCGCACCACCGGTCGCTGCTGACCGGGCGCGTGGTGCCGTGTCCGACGGCCGTCCACAGGCGGCGTCACATGGCCGGGAGGGACGCCCCGGCCGGATAGGATCGGGTCCCGTGAGCGAGAACCCCCTTGCGCCGCCGCGACTGCGGTACCCGGCGGACGCCTCCGAACTGGTGGACCGGATCTGGCCCGCGTCCGCGACCCGTACCGACGAGGGCATGCTCGCGATCGGTGGAGTCGCTGCTGACGCGCTGGTCGAGCGCTTCGGTTCTCCTCTCTACGTCGTCGACGAGCGTGACGTGCAGTCGCGTGCCGTCCGCGTGCGGGACGCCTTCACCGACGCGTTCACCCGGATCGGGACGCGGGCACACGTCTACTACGCGGCGAAGGCCTTCTGGACGACGCACGTCGCGCGCTGGATGGCCGACGCGGACCTCCGGCTCGACGTCTGCACGATGGGCGAACTCGCCGTCGGACTGGCCGCGGGCGTCGACCCGGCACGGATGGGCTTCCACGGCAACGACAAGTCGGACGCCGAGATCGAGCGCGCCGTCGCGGTCGGCCTCGGCACGATCGTGCTCGACAGCCACGAGGAGATCGGCCGGGTCGCCCGGATCGCCGCCGACGCCGGGGTGACGCAGCGGGTCCGCATCCGGATCAACAGCGGCGTGCACGCCTCGACACACGAGTTCCTCGCCACCGCGCGGGAGGACCAGAAGTTCGGCATCCCGCTGTCCGAGGCGGTGCAGGCGGCGACCGCCGTCCGGGCCGAGCCCTCGCTCGCCTTCGTCGGGCTGCACTCGCACATCGGATCGCAGATCTTCGACGACAGCGGGTTCCGCGAGGCCGCTCGTCGGCTCATGGACGTGCACGCCACGCTCGTCGAGTCGGGTCCGGTGCCGGAGCTCAACCTCGGCGGTGGCTGGGGGATCGACTACACCGAGGCCGACTCCGCCCTCGAACCCGAGGACGTCGCCGACGCCCTGGCCGCGATCATCGCGGACGAGTGCTCGTCCCGAGGCATCCCGGTGCCCGAGATCGCGGTGGAGCCCGGCCGGTACATCGTCGGCCCGCCCGGCGTCACGCTCTACCGCGTCGGCACGATCAAGCCCGTCACGGTCGACTCCGAGGACGGATCCGCCGCGACGCGCACCTACGTCTCGGTGGACGGCGGGATGAGCGACAACGTCCGGCCGGCGCTCTACGGTGCCGACTACACGGCGCGGCTCGCGCGGACCTCGGACGCCGACCCGGTGCTCACCCGGGTGGTGGGCAAACACTGCGAGAGCGGTGACGTCGTCGTCCACGACGAGTACCTGCCCGGCGACGTGCACCGCGACGACCTGCTCGCCGTGGCCGCGACCGGTGCCTACTGCTGGAGCCTCGCGAGCAACTACAACCACGTCGGCCGTCCGCCGGTCGTCGCAGTCGCCGACGGGGCAGCCCGTATCCTCGTGCGGGGCGAGAGCGTCGACGACCTCCTCGCCCGCGACACGGGCGTCGTGCCGGTACCCGACACCGGTACGGACGCCTGAGAACCCGACCCGGAGAGACCCCCACCAGATGATCGAATACCGCAACGTCCGCGTCGCACTGCTCGGAGCCGGCTCGGTCGGCTCCCAGGTCGCACGACTCCTGCTCGAGCACGGACCGGAGCTCGCCACGCGTGCCGGCGCCGGCCTCGAACTCGTCGGGATCGCCGTGCGCGACGTCGACGCCCAGCGGGACGTCGACCTGCCGCGGGAGCTGTTCACGACGGACGCCGGTTCGCTCATCCTCGGCGCCGACATCGTCGTCGAGCTCATCGGCGGGATCGAGCCCGCCCGCACGCTCGTGCTGCAGGCGCTGCAGTCCGGTGCGGACGTCGTCACCGGCAACAAGGCGCTGCTCGCCACTCATGGCCCGGAGCTCTTCGCCGCTGCCGAGCAGGTCGGCGCGCAGCTCTACTACGAGGCCGCCGTCGCCGGGGCGATCCCGATCATCCGACCGCTGCACGACTCGCTCGCGGGTGACCGCATCGAGCGCATCATGGGCATCGTCAACGGCACGACGAACTTCATCCTCGACCTGATGGACCGCGAGGGCGCGACGTTCGAGGACGCCTTGGCCACCGCGACGGAACTCGGGTACGCCGAGGCCGACCCGACCGCGGACATCGAGGGCTACGACGCCGCGCAGAAGGCCGCGATCCTGGCCTCGATCGCGTTCCACACCTCGGTCCCGCTCGCCGCCGTGCACCGCGAGGGCATCACCTCGGTCACGATCGAGCAGGTCCGCGCCGCCCGCAAGGCCGGCTACGTCGTGAAGATCCTCGCCACGTGCGAGCGCCTCACTGACGCCGACGGCCGCGAAGGCGTCAGCGCCCGTGTCTACCCGGCACTGGTGCCGGAGTCGCACCCGCTGGCGAGCGTCCACGGCGCGAAGAACGCGGTGTTCGTCGAGGCCGAGGCCGCCGGTGACCTCATGTTCTACGGTGCCGGAGCCGGCGGGGTCGAGACGGCCTCCGCGGTCCTCGGCGACCTGGTGTCCGCGGCGCGACGGCACGTCATCGGTGGTCCGGGCGTCGCCGAGTCGACGCGGTCGGCGCTGCCGGTGTTCCCGATCGGGACCGTCCGTACCCGCTACCAGATCTCCCTGCACGTGTCGGACGCACCCGGAGTGCTCTCGACCGTCGCCGGGGTGCTCGCGGCCCACGGCGTCAGTGTCGAGACCGTCGAGCAGACCACCACGGGCGCCACCGAGGGGACCGCGACGCTCGTCATCGGCACGCACCTGGCGCGCGAAGCCGACCTGGCCGACACCGTGGCCGCACTCCGCGGCGAGGACGTCGTCATGGACGTGACCAGCGTCCTGCGGTTCGTCGGCGCCTGACGCCGGCACACGCCTCCCGACAGACCCATCCACACCGATCCACCGGACAGAGAGAGAAGCCTGATGGCCCACCAGTGGCAGGGAGTCCTGCGCGAGTACGCCGACCGACTCGACGTGACCGACGCGACCCCGATCGTGACGCTCGGTGAGGGCGGGACCCCGCTGATCCCGGCGCGTCGACTCTCCGAGCGCACCGGCGCGACCGTGTACGTGAAGTACGAGGGCATGAACCCGACCGGCTCCTTCAAGGACCGCGGCATGACGATGGCGATCTCGAAGGCCGTCGAGCACGGCGCGAAGGCCGTGATCTGCGCCTCGACCGGCAACACCAGCGCCTCGGCCGCCGCGTACGCGACGCACGCCGGGATCACCGCCGCCGTGCTCGTGCCCGAGGGCAAGATCGCGATGGGCAAGCTCAGCCAGGCGGTCGCCCACGACGCCCAGCTGCTGCAGGTGCAGGGCAACTTCGACGACTGCCTGGACATCGCGCGTGACCTGTCCGCCAACTACCCGGTGCACCTGGTCAACTCCGTGAACAACGACCGCATCGAGGGGCAGAAGACCGCCGCCTTCGAGGTCGTCGACGTCCTCGGCGACGCGCCGGACTTCCACTTCCTGCCGGTCGGCAACGCCGGCAACTACACGGCGTACTCCCGCGGCTACCGCGAGGACGTGGCCTCGGGCCGCTCCACCAAGATGCCGCGCATGTTCGGCTTCCAGGCGGCGGGCTCGGCCCCGATCGTGCACGGCGAGGTCGTCCGACACCCGGAGACGATCGCCTCCGCCATTCGCATCGGCAACCCGGCGTCGTGGAAGTACGCGCTGGAGGCCCGTGACGAGACCGACGGCTACTTCGGCGCCATCTCGGACGAGGCGATCCTGGCGGCGCACCACCTGCTGTCGGCCGAGGTCGGCGTCTTCGTCGAGCCCGCTTCGGCCATCGGCGTGGCCGGGCTCCTCGAGCGCTCCGATGCAGGCGTCATCCCGAAGGGGGCGACGGTCGTCATCACGGTGACCGGTCACGGCCTCAAGGACCCGCAGTGGGCACTCCGCACCCAGGACGGTGGCGAGGTCGCTCCGACGAGCGTCCCCGTCGACACCGCGGCGATCGCCGACGTGCTCGGACTGGTCAGCGCGCGGTGAACGCCGACCGCTCGTCCGGACCGGGGGAGGGCATGACCGCCCACGATGCTGTACCGGCCGGACGGGCGGTGCGTGTGCGCGTCCCGGCGACGTCGGCGAACCTCGGACCCGGCTTCGACTCCCTCGGGCTCGCGCTCTCCCTCTACGACGAGGTCGTCGTCCGCGTCCGTCCGGAACCCGGCGCGACCGTCACCATCGACGGTGTCGGCGCGGGCGAGGTCCCGACGGACGACACGAACCTGGTCGTCCGGGCCGTCCGCCGAGGCCTCGAGCACGCCGGGGTCGCGCAGCCGGGGCTCGAGCTGTACGCCACGAACGCCATCCCGCACGGACGCGGCATGGGGTCCTCGGCAGCGGCGATCGTCGCCGGGCTGATGGCGGCTCGTGGCCTGCTCGAGGGCATGGTCGACCTGGACGCCGCGACCCTGCTCACACTCGCGACCGAGATGGAGGGTCACCCGGACAACGTCGCCCCGGCCCTGTTCGGCGGCCTGACGATCGCGTGGATGACCCCGGACGGTCCGGCACACAAGCGGCTGCTCGTGCACCGCGGTGTCTCGCCGGTCGTGTTCGTGCCGACGTCGACGCTCTCGACGAAGCTCGCTCGCTCCCTGCAGCCGATGACGGTGCCGCACGAGGACGCGGCCTTCAACGTCTCCCGGTCGGCGCTGCTCGTCGCGGCACTCATCCAGAGCCCGGAACTGCTCCTCGCCGCGACCGAGGACCGGCTCCACCAGGCCTACCGGGCGAGTGCGATGCCGGAGACCGACGCCCTCATCGGCCTGCTCCGGCAGCACGGTCTGGCCGCCGTCGTCTCGGGTGCCGGACCGAGCCTCCTGGTCATGGGCAGTGATCCGGCTCAGCGTCTCGACGCCGCGGAACTGGTCGAGCGACACGCCGAATCCACGTGGCGCCCGCTCATGCTGGCCGTCGATCTGGGTGGTGCTACAGTGAAAGCGCTCCCGACGCTCGAAGCCGATCTCGCGCAGGCCTCGACCATCCACGGTCGACCGCCAGCCTGATCCGGTGCGTGGGGCACTCTCTCCAGATCACCGTTCTTGGCCAGATCACCGTTCCCGGTCCGTCGTCTGAACGACGGCCGTTGCACGCTGCCACGGGTCCGGTGGAAACTCTCCGCGTTCTGCGGTCGGAAGGAACAACAGCATCGTGACCGACGTCACCACCTCCACCTCGGTGGAGATCCCCACTGACCTGCGCACGCTCCGTCTCCCGGAGCTCCAGCGCATCGCCTCGTCCCTCGGCATCACCGGGCTCTCGAAGCTCCGCAAGGGCGACCTGATCGCATCGATCGAGGACAAGCGACCGGCCGAGGCGTCCGCCTCGGAGACGCCGGTCCTCGACGGTGCCGGCACCGGCACCCCGGCTGCCGAGGTCGCACCGGCAGCGGCCGAGGTGCCCGCCACGCAGGTCGACATCGCGCAGGCTCCGGCCGCGCAGACCACCGATGCCCCCGCCGAGTCCGCACCGCGCGGCCGTCGCAGCCGCCGCGTCACCTCGGGAGGCACGGTCACCGCCGAGCCGACCGCTGCGGTCTCGCACACCAACGCCGGGCACACCGGCACCGAGGACCTCCTCGCCGGTCTCGACCAGGTCCGTGCCGAGAAGGACGCCCAGGAAGCCGCCCAGAGCGGCCAGCGTCGTGGTCGCGGCCGCGACCGTCAGGCGCAGCAGGCCGACACCCAGGAGTCGCGCGGTGCCACCGCCGAGACCCAGGTCCCGGTCGCAGACGCCGTCGAGCAGGGCGACCAGGACGCCGTCCAGGACGACGCCCGCCAGGACGAGGGCCAGCAGAACGACCAGGCCGACCAGGGCGACCAGACCGAGGGCGGCGCCCGTCGTGGCCGACGCAGCCGTGGCCGCGGTCGTGGCCGCGGGCAGAACGCCGACCAGGCCGACCAGGGCGAGCAGAAGCCCGCTCAGCAGCAGACCGAGCCCGAGCAGAAGCCGGCCCAGCAGCAGAACGGCAAGCAGCAGAACGGCCAGCAGAAGCAGCAGGACCAGCGCGACGCGCAGCGCGACCAGAAGCAGCAGGACCAGAAGCAGCCGGAACAGCAGCGCGGCGAGCAGCAGCGTGGCGACCAGCAGCGTGGCGAGCAGCAGCGCGCCGCCGAGCAGGAAGCCGAGAACGGGCGCACCCGCCGGCAGCGTGACCGCAAGCGCGGTCGCGGCGGCCAGAACGACGAGTTCGAGCCCGAGGTCACCGAGGACGACGTCCTCATCCCGATCGCCGGCATCCTCGACGTGCTCGACAACTACGCCTTCGTCCGCACCACGGGCTACCTGCCGGGGCCGGAGGACGTCTACGTCTCCCTCGGCCAGGTGAAGAAGTACCACCTGCGCAAGGGCGACGCCGTCGTCGGGGCGATCAAGCAGCCGCGTGACAACGAGCAGCAGAGCCGTCAGAAGTACAACGCACTGGTCAAGATCGACACGATCAACGGTCAGACCGCCGACGAGGCCGCCGGCCGAGTCGACTTCCAGGACCTCACACCGCTGTACCCGAACGAGCGTCTGCGCCTCGAGACCGAGCCGGCGAAGCTGTCGACGCGGATCATCGACCTCGTGTCGCCGATCGGCAAGGGCCAGCGCGGCCTGATCGTCTCCCCGCCGAAGGCCGGCAAGACCGTCGTCCTGCAGGCGATCGCGAACGCCGTCTCGAAGAACAACCCGGAGGCGCACCTGATGGTCGTCCTGGTGGACGAGCGTCCCGAAGAGGTCACCGACATGCAGCGCACGGTGAAGGGCGAGGTCATCGCCTCGACCTTCGACCGCCCCGCCGAGGACCACACCACGGTCGCCGAGCTCGCCATCGAGCGTGCCAAGCGCCTGGTGGAGCTCGGCCACGACGTCGTCGTGCTGCTCGACTCCATCACCCGTCTGGGCCGCGCGTACAACCTCGCCACCCCGCCGTCGGGCCGCGTGCTCTCCGGTGGCGTGGACTCGGCTGCGCTCTACCCGGTCAAGCGCTTCTTCGGCGCCGCCCGCAACATCGAGAACGGCGGCTCGCTGACCATCCTCGCCACCGCTCTCGTCGAGACCGGGTCGAAGATGGACGAGGTGATCTTCGAGGAGTTCAAGGGCACCGGCAACATGGAGCTCCGCCTCAACCGTCACCTGGCCGACAAGCGGATCTTCCCCGCCGTCGACATCAACGCCTCCGGGACCCGTCGGGAGGAGCAGCTGCTCTCCGCCGACGAGGTCGCGATCACGTGGCGCCTCCGTCGTGCCCTCGCCGGGCTCGACCCGCAGCAGGCGCTCGACGTGGTGCTGCGGAACCTCCGGGAGACGCAGTCGAACGTCGAGTTCCTGGTCCAGATCCAGAAGTCGGTGCCGGCGACCAGCGGTCACCACGGCAACGGCCACCAGGAGTAACGCGTGTTCGAGTCGGTGGCAGGGCTGCTGGCGGAACACGAGGAACTGACGCAGCAGCTGTCGGACCCCGCGCTCCACGCCGACCCGGCCCGGGCCAAGAAGGTCAACCGGCGCTACGCCGAACTCAGCCAGATCAAGGCCGCGTACGAAGCCTGGCAGGCGGCGGGGGACGACCTCGCCGCCGCCCGGGAACTCGCGCGTGAGGACGAGGCGTTCGCGGAAGAGGTCCCCGGGCTCGAGGGGCAGCTGGCCGAACGCCAGGAGCGGCTCCGCCGACTCCTCATCCCGCGCGACCCGGACGACGGCCGCGACGTGATCATGGAGATCAAGGGCGGCGAGGGCGGCGAGGAATCGGCGCTGTTCGCGGCCGACCTGCTCCGGATGTACTCGCACTACGCCGAGGGGAAGGGCTGGAAGGTCGAGCTCCTCGAGCGCACCGAGTCCGACCTCGGCGGGTACAAGGACGTCCAGGTCGCGATCAAGTCGAACACGACGGACCCGTCCCAGGGCGTGTGGGCGCACCTGAAGTACGAGGGCGGGGTGCACCGTGTGCAGCGGGTGCCGCAGACCGAGTCGCAGGGTCGTATCCACACCTCGACCACCGGGGTGCTCGTCTTCCCCGAGGTCGACGAGCCCGAAGAGGTCGAGATCAACCAGAACGACCTGAAGATCGACGTGTACCGGTCGTCGGGTCCGGGTGGGCAGTCCGTCAACACGACGGACTCCGCGGTGCGCATCACGCACCTCCCGACGGGCATCACGGTCGCGATGCAGAACGAGAAGTCGCAGCTGCAGAACCGAGAGGCGGGGATGCGCGTCCTGCGTGCCCGGATCCTCGCTCGTCAGCAGGAGGAGCTCGACGCCCTGGCGTCGGACGCGCGCAAGTCGCAGATCCGCGGGATGGACCGTTCGGAGCGCATCCGGACGTACAACTTCCCGGAGAACCGGATCGCGGACCACCGCACCGGCTACAAGGCGTACGACCTCGACCGCGTCATGAACGGAGCGCTCGAGCCGGTCATCCAGTCCGCCATCTCAGCGGACGAAGAGGCTCGACTGGCCGCCATCGGCGACCAGGACGCCTGAGCGGCGTGGACCTCCCGCAGCCGACGTTCGCCGCAGACCGCCTCCTGCGTGAGGCGGTCGCGGCGCTGTCGGCAGCGGGTGTGCCCACGCCGCAGGTCGACGCCGAGCTGCTGCTGGCGTGGGCGACCGACACCTCCCGTGGCGCGGTGCAGGCCCGGGCGCTGACCGGGGGAGCGATCGCCGCCGAGCACGTCGAACGCTTCCGGCACGCGGTGGCGCGTCGTGTCACCCGCGAACCACTGCAGCACGTCACCGGCGAAGCCCACTTCCGTGCGCTCACCCTGTCCGTCGGACCGGGGGTGTTCGTGCCGCGACCCGAGACCGAGTCGGTCGTGCAGTTCGGCATCGACGCGCTCCGCGCCACCGCGGTCCCCGAGCCGATCGCCGTCGACCTCGGTGCCGGGAGCGGTGCGATCGCCATCGCCATGGACACCGAGGTCCCGAACGCCGTCGTGTACGCCGTCGAGCGGTCGGCCGAGGCCCTGCCGTGGACCCGCCGCAACGTCGACGCCCACGGCGCCACCGTGCGACTCGTCGAGGGCGACCTCGCCGATGCGTTCCCGGAGCTCGACGGACAGGTCTCGGTCGTCGTGTCGAACCCCCCGTACGTCCCGGACGACGCGGTGCCGATCGACCCCGAGGTCCGCGACCACGACCCGGCACTCGCGCTCTACGGCGGACCCGACGGCCTCGACGCCGTGCGCGCCCTGACCGAGACCGCGTGGCGGTTGCTCGTCCCCGGTGGTCTCGTCGTGGTCGAGCACGCCGAACAGCAGGGTGCCGGGGTCCGAGCGGTCCTCGCCGCGCGCGGCTTCCGATCACCGGAGACGCACGTCGACCTCACCGGACGCGACCGCACGACCACCGCCACGCGCTAGGCGGACGCGGGTCGGGCCTCCCGGTCGGCGGTCAGGCGGGGGCCGGCTGGGCGTTCGCCGGGACGGGCGTGGTCTCGTGTGCCGCGACGAAGGTGCGGACCGCGTGCCGCAGGTCGGTGTCGTGCTCGACCAGGACGGCTGTGATGCCGACACTCCGAGCGCCGGCGACGTTCTCCGGCATGTCGTCGGCGAAGAACGTCCGCTCGGCGGGGACGCCGTGGTGCTCGAGCACCCGCCGGAAGACGTCCTGCTCGGGCTTGCGCGCACCGAACCTGCTCGACGTGTCCAGGTGTTCGCCGAACAGCGGAGGCAGGGACGGCACCCACTCGTGCAGCCAGCGTCCGGCCAACGGACCGTTGTTCGTGAGGAGCGCCACCCGGCCGTGCTCCTTGGCGATCCGGACCGCTTCGAGCCGGTCGGGCAGCTCGGTCATCGCGGCGCCGCGGACCCGGGCCCACTCGGCCTCGTCGACGTCGCAGCCCATGGCCTCCTGGAAGGCGGCCAGGTACTCGTCGCCGTCCGCGAAGTGCCCCGCCTCGGCGCGCTGCTCGCTGCCGGTGTCCCACCAGCGGCGCCGGAGCTCGACGAAGTCGTGTCCCGTCAGCTCGGAGAGTCCGGCCATGCGGGTCTTCCAGTCGTAGCGGACGAGGACGTCGTCCATGTCGAAGAGGAACAGGAGTGGGGGCGCGGGCGTCTCGTTCACGATGCCCCCCATCCTCGCGCACTATCATCGTGCAGGTCATGGCTTCCCGATACGACTGCTCCGACCCCGACGGGCTCCTCACCGGGATGCGGCTCGCCCGAGCCGCCCTCGGTCGCGGTGAACTCGTCGTCGTCCCCACCGACACCGTGTACGGCGTCGCCGCGGACGCGTTCAGCGCGCAGGCCGTGCAGCGCCTCCTGGACGCGAAGGGTCGGACACGGCAGTCCCCACCGCCCGTGCTCATCCCGGGCGTGGCGACGATGGACGCCCTCGCCAGCGAGGTCCCCGAAGCGGTGCGACGACTCGTCGACGAGTTCTGGCCCGGCGGTCTCACCGTCATCCTCCGCGCGCAGCCGTCCCTCGACTGGGACCTCGGCGAGACGCGCGGCACCGTGGCGCTCCGGATGCCGGACTCGCGCATCGCCCTCGAGCTCCTCCAGGAAGTGGGACCGCTCGCAGTGTCGTCCGCGAACTCGACCGGTGACCCCGCCGCGATGGACATCGACGACGCCGAACGGATGCTCGGCGACAGCATCGCGGTGTACCTCGACGGAGGCGCGATCCCCGTGCACGAGGGCGCCGCCTCCTCGACCGGCTCCACGATCGTCGACGCCACCGGCCTGGCCGCGGGCGACGGCCTGCGGATCGTGCGCCACGGCGTGATCTCCGACGACGAGATCAGGCGGGTCGTCGGGGACGACCTCGTGCGGTGAAGTTCTACCTGCTCGCGGGGGTCATCTCGGCGGTCGTGAGCTTCCTGGTGAGCTGGCTCGTCTGGAAGCTCGGCGTCAAGTACAGGTGGTACCCGAAGGTCCGCGAACGGGACGTGCACCGCACTCCGACGCCGAGACTCGGCGGCATCGCGATGTTCCTCGGCGTGATCGTGTCGCTGCTCTGCGCGTGGTTCCTCTTCCCGGCGATCGCCGGGCAGGACTACTTCCGGCTCGTCTTCGCGGAACCGGGGCGGGTGCTGGCCGTCCTGGCCGGGGCGACGATCATCGTGGTGCTCGGTGTCGCGGACGACATCTGGGACCTCGACTGGATGACGAAGCTCGCGGGCCAGATCATCGCCGCCGGCATCCTCGCGTGGCAGGGCGTCGCGATCGTCTCACTGCCGATCGGCAACACGCTCGGCGTCGGCTCGTCCTACATGAGCCTGATCTTCACGGTGCTCGCCGTCGTCCTGGTGATGAACGCGGTCAACTTCATCGACGGCCTGGACGGTCTGGTCGCCGGCGTCGCGATCATCGCCGGTGGGGTGTTCTTCCTCTACACGTTCTTCATCAACCGCGTGGTGGTCGAGACGGAGTTCTTCTTCAACCTGCCGTCGCTGCTGACCGCGGTGCTGGTCGGTGCCTGTGCCGGGTTCCTCGTGCTCAACTGGCACCCCGCGAAGCTGTTCATGGGTGACGCCGGCGCACTGCTCGTCGGGTTCCTGATGGCCACCAGTGCGGTGTCGATCACGGGCAACATCGACCCGGCCGCCGTGCGCACCCGCACCGACCTGCTGCCGGCGTTCATCCCGATCCTGCTGCCCTTCGCGATCCTCGTCGTGCCGATCCTGGACTTCGCCCTCGCCGTGGTCCGGCGCGTCAGTGCCGGCAAGTCACCCTTCTCCGCCGACCGGAAGCACCTGCACCACCGCCTGCTGGACATGGGGCACTCGCACTTCCACGCGGTGCTGGTCTTCTACGCGTGGACGGCGACCGTCGCGTTCGGCTGCCTGCTGTTCCTCTTCGTCAACTGGTGGTGGGTCACGGCCTTCGTCGCCGTCGGCTTCACGGTGTGCGCCATCGCCACGTTCGCGCCGCTCGGACGCAAGCGCGTGGAGATCGCCGCGCAGACGACCGCCCGGAACGGGGGAGCGGTGGACGCCAGTCTCGACCCGTTGGACCGCGCCGCCTCAACTCGTGACGCACCCACCCGCCCCTCGTCCCACCCGATCTCTGGAGACCCCTCGTGACCACCCCGAACGGCCTCGACCACGTCCGGCCGGTGTTCCGCCGCATCCTCCTGCAGGGCGCGGTCCTCGCCGCTGCCCTCGCCATCGTCGGGGGTGTCGTCGGCTGGTTCGTCGCGGGCGGCCCCGGTCTGACCGGCGGGCTGATCGGTGCGGTGATGAGCGTCGTGTTCTGCGGGCTCACCGCGGTCAGCGTGCTCCTGGCGATCCGGTTCTCCGGTGGTCAGATGATCTCCGGCGCCTTCTTCGGCACGATCATGGGCACCTTCCTGGTGAAGTTCGTCCTGTTCATCGTCGTGCTCGTGGCACTCAAGGACCGCGACTGGGTCAACACGCCCGTCCTCGCGATCGCGATCATCATCGGGGTGATCGGTTCGCTCGTGATCGACGTCACCGTCATCGCACGGGCGCGCGTCCCGATCGGCGTCAGCCTGCCGGGAGACCGAACGGACGCTGAGGATCACGGCCCCGCTGCCTGAGAGCCCGAGAAGCCGCACACACCTGATAGGCTTCGGGAGCCCGCTGCCGGAGCATGAGCTCGGACGGGCAAGCCTCCACATCAGTCCACCTCCGCGTGCCATGCGTGCGCGCCCCGACACAGGAGACAGCGCTGCTATCCCACGCTCTTCCCCTGTCCCTCATCGCTGCGGGTAACCCCGTCGCGGCGGGGAGCAGCAAGGCCGCCGAGTTCCATGGTCCGTCGATCAACGAGTTCTTCCCGGACCCGATCTTCTTCGCCGGTACTGCGTTCGAGATGGACCGCATCGTCCTCATCCGCTTCTTCGCGGTGGCCGTGCTCCTCGTCTTCGCGTTCGCCGGAACCCGCGCGCTCAAGCTGGTCCCCAACCGTGGACAGGCATTCATCGAGTACGCCTTCGACGTCGTCCGTCGGAACACCTTCGACAACCTGGGTGAGAAGGACGGCAAGCGTTTCCTGCCGCTCCTCGCGACGATCTTCTTCGGCGTCCTGTTCATGAACCTCACGGGACTCGTCCCGTTCATGAACATCGCCGGTACCAGCCGCATCGCGATGCCGATGATCCTCGCGATCGTCGCCTACGTCGCGTTCATCTACGCCGGCCTCCGCAAGCACCCGGGCACGTTCCTCCGGAACTCGCTCTTCCCGCCCGGGGTGCCGTGGCCGCTGTACATCATCGTGACGCCGATCGAGATCGTGTCGACCTTCGTGCTCCGTCCGATCACGCTGACGCTGCGACTCCTGATGAACATGGTCGTCGGGCACCTGCTCCTCGTCCTGTTCTTCTCGGCGACCTGGTTCTTCTTCTTCGACACGGAGAGCCTCTTCAAGTTGTTCGGTGTCGGGACGCTCGCGTTCGGCATCGCCTTCAGCTTCTTCGAAGTCCTCGTCGGCTTGCTCCAGGCGTACGTCTTCATGCTGCTGACGGCCGTCTACATCCAGCTCGCGCTGGCTGACGAGCACTGACACCCTTCTGACCCCCTACGGGACCGACACTCGTCGGACCCGCACTTCGAAAGGAAAACACGTGGACGCAACGACCGTTCTCGCGGAGATCAACGGCAACATCGCGACGGTTGGCTACGGCCTCGCTGCGATCGGCCCGGCCATCGGCGTCGGCATCGTCGTCGGCAAGACCATCGAGTCCGTGGCCCGCCAGCCCGAACTCCAGGGTCGCCTCACCACCCTCATGTACATCGGTATCGCCTTCACCGAGGCCCTTGCCTTCATCGGCATCGCGACGTACTTCATCTTCACCGCCCAGTAAGGCATCTCGATGCAGACTGCACTCATCATCGCGGCGGAGGAGACCCACAATCCGCTGATCCCACCGGTGTACGACATCGTGTGGTCCGCGGTGGCCTTCGTCATCATCTTCATCGTGATGTGGCGTGTCGTCACGCCGCGGATCACGAAGATGCTCGATGAGCGCACCGAGGCCATCGAAGGCGGCATCAAGAAGGCCGAAGCCGCCCAGGAACAGGCCGCTGCTGCGCTCGACGAGTACAACAAGCAGCTGGCTGATGCGCGCGCCGAGGCATCGCGCATCCGTGAGCAGGCCCGCGCCGACGCCACTGCGATCGGCAACGAGGTCCGCGAGCAGGCCAGCGCCGACGCCGCACGCATCACCGCGAACGCCCAGGCGCAGATCGAGGCAGAGCGCCAGAGCGCGCTCCAGTCGCTCCGCTCCGAGGTCGGCACGCTCGCACTCGGCCTCGCGTCGGGTGTCATCGGCGAGTCCCTCCAGGACGACGCCAAGGCGACCGCCGTCGTCGACCGCTTCCTCGCCGACCTCGAGTCGTCGCAGGGTGCCCAGACGTCGGCCGGAACGGAGCACTGAGCATGCGCAGCGCCACCCGTGAAGCGATGACGTCCACCAGGGCGGTGCTCGCCGACCTCGGCAGTGCCGTCGACCTGGGCGTCGGAGCACAGATCTTCGCCTCCGGGCGAGCGATCGCCCGGGCGCCGCAGCTGCTCAACCTGCTCGCCGACCCGACAGCCGACACCGCGGGCAAGAAGGTCCTCATCGACCGGGTCTTCGCCGGACAGAGCGACGCCACGCGCGCCGTCCTGGCCGCCGTAGCCGGTTCGCGCTGGTCGTCGCAGGGTGACCTGCTCGCCGGCATCGAGGACGCAGCGGTCCGCGCCGTGGCCGCGACGGCCGACCAGTCGACCTCGATCGAGGCCGAGCTGTTCGCCTTCGAGACCGCGGTCCGTTCGGACGCCGGACTCGAGCTCGCGCTCGGGACCAAGCTCGGCAGCGCCGACCAGAAGGGCTCCCTCGCGGAGCGTCTGCTGGCCGGCAAGGTGTCGCAGCAGACGATCACCATCGTGTCGAACCTCGTGCAGCAGCCCCGCGGCCGCCGCATCGGCGAGATCGTGCGTGACGCCTCCCGGATCGTCGCGGACCAGGCGGACAAGCTCGTCGCCACGGTCATCACGGCGACGCCGCTGTCCGACGACCAGGCGGCTCGTGTCGCCCGGGGGATCGCGCAGCGCTACGGACGGGACATCACCGTGAACCGCGTCGTCGACCCCTCGGTCATCGGCGGGGTCCGCGTGCAGGTCGGCGGCGACGTCATCGACGGCACCGTCGCGACGCGGCTCGCAGACCTCCGTCTGCAACTCGCCGGCTGAGCGTACGGTCGGACTCGTCCCTCCAAGTCCACAACGGGAACTGCCCCGCCCGGCAGCATCACCCTCTCGGAGCCGAAGGGCCCCGGAAACCAACAAGGAAAATCCCATGGCAGACATCACCATCAGCCCCGATGAGATCCGTGATGCCCTGAAGGACTTCGTCTCGAACTACGAGCCGACGAAGGCCTCCACGGCCGAGGTCGGGCACGTCACCGACGCCGGTGACGGCATCGCCCACGTCGAAGGCCTCCCCGGCGTCATGGCCAACGAGCTGATCCGCTTCCAGGACGGCACGCTCGGCCTCGCCCAGAACCTCGACGAGGACTCGATCGGTGCCATCGTGCTCGGCGAGTTCTCCGGCGTCGAAGAGGGCCAGGAAGTCACCCGCACGGGTGAGGTCCTCTCGGCCCCGGTCGGCGACGCGTTCCTCGGCCGGGTGGTCGACCCGCTCGGCGCCCCGATCGACGGTCTCGGCGAGATCGCCGCCGAGGGTCGTCGTGCCCTCGAGCTGCAGGCGCCGGGCGTCATGTCCCGCAAGTCGGTCCACGAGCCGATGCAGACCGGCATCAAGGCGATCGACGCGATGATCCCCGTCGGCCGCGGCCAGCGTCAGCTGATCATCGGTGACCGCCAGACCGGCAAGACGGCCATCGCCATCGACACGATCATCAACCAGAAGGCCAACTGGGACTCCGGCGACGAGAACAAGCAGGTCCGCTGCATCTACGTCGCCATCGGTCAGAAGGGCTCCACGATCGCCTCCGTCAAGGGTGCGCTCGAGGACGCCGGCGCGATGGAGTACACGACCATCGTCGCCGCTCCGGCCTCTGACCCGGCCGGCTTCAAGTACCTGGCCCCCTACACGGGCTCGGCCATCGGCCAGCACTGGATGTACCAGGGCAAGCACGTCCTGATCATCTTCGACGACCTGTCGAAGCAGGCCGAGGCCTACCGTGCGGTGTCGCTCCTCCTGCGTCGACCGCCGGGGCGCGAGGCCTACCCGGGTGACGTCTTCTACCTGCACTCCCGTCTGCTGGAGCGTTGTGCGAAGCTGTCCGACGAGCTCGGCGCCGGATCGATGACGGGCCTCCCGATCATCGAGACCAAGGCGAACGACGTCTCGGCGTACATCCCGACCAACGTGATCTCGATCACCGACGGCCAGATCTTCCTGCAGTCGGACCTCTTCAACGCGAACCAGCGTCCGGCTGTCGACGTCGGCATCTCGGTGTCCCGCGTCGGTGGTGACGCCCAGGTGAAGTCGATCAAGAAGGTCTCCGGCACGCTGAAGCTCGAACTGGCGCAGTACCGCTCGCTCGAGGCGTTCGCGATGTTCGCGTCCGACCTCGACCAGGCGTCGCGTCGTCAGCTCGACCGTGGTGCCCGCCTGACCGAGCTGCTCAAGCAGCCGCAGTACTCGCCGTACCCGGTGGAGGAGCAGGTCGTCTCGATCTGGGCCGGCACCAACGGCAAGCTCGACACGGTCCCCGTGCCGGACGTGCTGCGCTTCGAGTCTGAGCTGCTCGACCACCTGCGTCGCAACTCCGACGTGCTCACGACCCTGCGCGAGACGAACCAGCTCAGCGACGACACCGTCGCCGAGATGTCGAAGCAGATCGACGAGTTCACGAAGAGCTTCCAGACGAGCGACGGCAAGACGCTCGGCTCGGAGCAGTTCGACGCCGCGGACTCCGAGGACGTCGACCAGGAGCAGATCGTCAAGGGTCGTCGCTAGATGGCAGCGCAGGTCCGGGTCTACCGTCAGCGGATCAAGTCCGCGAAGACCACGAAGAAGGTCACGCGCGCCATGGAACTGATCTCGGCGTCGCGGATCCAGAAGGCGCAAGCCCGCATGGCCGCGTCCGGTCCGTACTCCCGTGCGGTGACCCGGGCCGTGTCGGCCGTGGCGACGTTCTCGAACGTCGACCACGTGCTGACCACCGAGCCGACGACTTCCACCCGCGCGGCCGTGGTGCTGTTCACCTCGGACCGCGGTCTCAACGGCGCGTTCAGCACCAACGTCCTGAAGCAGGGCGAGGAGCTCGCCTCCCTGCTCCGCAGTGAGGGCAAGGACATCGTGTACTACCTGGTCGGGCGCAAGTCCGTCGGGTACTTCACGTTCCGTGAGCGCGCGTCGGAGCAGCAGTGGGTCGGCAACACCGACCAGCCGGAGTTCTCGACCGCCAAGGAGATCGGCGACGCCGTCGTGGCGAAGTTCCTGCAGGACACCGCAGAGGGCGGCGTGGACGAGATCCACATCGTTTTCAACCGGTTCCTCAGCCTCGCCACGCAGGAGCCGCAGGTCGTCCGCCTGCTGCCGCTCGAGGTCGTGGACGGAGTGGACGAGCCCCAGGGCGACGAGCCGCTCCCGCTCTACGAGTTCGAGCCGGACGCCGACGCGGTGCTCGACTCGCTGCTCCCGGTCTACATCGAGAGCCGCATCTTCAACGCCATGCTGCAGTCGGCTGCTTCCGAGCACGCCGCCCGTCAGAAGGCCATGAAGGCGGCGAGCGACAACGCCGACTCCCTGATCCGTGACTTCACCCGTCTCGCGAACAACGCGCGACAGGCCGAGATCACGCAGCAGATCTCCGAGATCGTCGGCGGCGCCGACGCCCTCTCGTCGAAGAAGAAGTAGTCCGCCGCGTGCGCGGACAGACACCCACCCCAGGAAGGCACCAGCCATGACCGACACCGCAACCACCGCGGTCGAGACGTCGTCGGCGCCCGGTGTCGGCCGGATCGCCCGTGTCACGGGTCCCGTCGTCGACATCGAGTTCCCGCATGACGCGATCCCGGAGATGTACAACCTCCTGTTCACGACCATCACCATCGGTGAGTCGTCGCAGGAGATCGGCCTCGAGGTCGCGCAGCACCTCGGCGACGACCTCGTCCGTGCCATCTCCCTGAAGCCGACCGACGGCCTCGTCCGTGGTCAGGAAGTCCGTGACTCGGGCGCTCCGATCTCGGTCCCCGTCGGCGACGTCACCAAGGGCAAGGTCTTCGACGTCCTCGGCAACGTCCTGAACTCGGACGAGAAGATCGAGATCACCGAGCGCTGGCCGATCCACCGCAAGGCCCCGGCCTTCGACCAGCTCGAGTCCAAGACCTCGATGTTCGAGACCGGCATCAAGTCGATCGACCTCCTCACCCCGTACGTGCAGGGTGGCAAGATCGGCCTCTTCGGTGGTGCGGGCGTGGGCAAGACCGTCCTCATCCAGGAGATGATCCAGCGCGTCGCGCAGGACCACGGCGGCGTCTCGGTGTTCGCCGGTGTCGGTGAGCGCACCCGTGAGGGCAACGACCTCATCGGTGAAATGGAAGAGGCGGGGGTCTTCGACAAGACGGCCCTCGTGTTCGGCCAGATGGACGAGCCGCCGGGGACGCGCCTCCGTGTCGCCCTGTCGGCGCTGACGATGGCGGAGTACTTCCGCGACGTGCAGAAGCAGGACGTCCTGCTCTTCATCGACAACATCTTCCGTTTCACGCAGGCCGGTTCCGAGGTCTCCACGCTGCTGGGTCGCATGCCGTCCGCGGTGGGCTACCAGCCGAACCTCGCTGACGAGATGGGTGTGCTCCAGGAGCGCATCACCTCGACGCGTGGCCACTCGATCACCTCGTTGCAGGCGATCTACGTGCCGGCTGACGACTACACCGACCCGGCGCCGGCGACCACGTTCGCCCACCTCGACGCCACCACGGAGCTCTCCCGCGAGATCGCGTCGCAGGGTCTCTACCCGGCCATCGACCCGCTGACCTCCACGTCGCGGATCATGGACCCCCGGTACCTGGGCGCCGACCACTACGAGACCGCCACGCGCGTCAAGCAGATCCTCCAGAAGAACAAGGAGCTGCAGGAGATCATCGCCATCCTCGGTGTCGACGAGCTCTCCGAAGAGGACAAGATCACGGTGGAGCGCGCCCGTCGCATCCAGCAGTTCCTGTCCCAGAACACCTACATGGCGAAGAAGTTCACCGGTGTCGAGGGCTCCACGGTGCCCCTCAAGGACACCATCGAGTCCTTCCGCGCCATCGCCGACGGCGAGTTCGACCACGTCGCGACGCAGGCGTTCTTCAACGTCGGTGGCATCAACGACGTGGAAGAGAAGTGGGCTCAGATCCAGAAGGAGAACCGCTGAGATGGCGGGTCTCACCGTGAGCGTCGTCTCGGCTGACCGCGAGGTCTGGTCGGGCGACACCACCATGGTCGTCGCACGCACGACCGAGGGCCAGATCGGCATCCTCGCGGGACACGAGCCGATGCTCGCGATCCTCGCGCAGGGTCAGGTCCGCATCACGCGGGCCGATGGCTCCACCGTCGCGGTCGACGCGGAGGACGGCTTCCTCTCCGTCGAGCACGACACGGTGACGATCGTGGCGCGGCAGGCCGCGCTGGCGTCCTGACCGGACTGACCGTCCTCCTCCCGCCGTCCGAGACGAAGCGGGAGGGCGGGGACACGGAGCGCACCCTCGATCTGGGTGCGCTCTCGTTCCCGGAACTGGCCACTGAGCGGGCCGCGGTGATCACCGCGGCCCGCTCAGTCAGTTCCGAGGAGACCTCCGCGCGGACGGCGTTGAAGCTCGGGCCGAAGTCGGTCGCTGAGCGGCTCCGCAACCTGGTCCTCGAGACCAGCCCCACCATGCCGGCCGTCGAGCGGTACACCGGCGTGCTCTACGACCCGCTGGACGCCCTGACGGCGGACGCGGCGACGCGCGCCTGGTGGGATCGTCACGTCGTGGTGCAGTCCGCGATGTTCGGACCCGTGGGCGCGGGGGACCCCATCCCCGCGTACCGGCTGTCGCACGATTCCCGGCTGCCCGGGATCCGGCTTGCGTCCCACTGGTCTGTTCCGGCGGGAGCGGCGCTGGCGACCCGTCCGCCGGGGCTGGTCCTCGACCTCCGGTCGGAGGGCTACCGGGCGCTCGCGCCGGTGCCGGACAGCGTGCCCCTGCGCGTGGTCAGCGTCGCTGGGGACGGTCGACGCAAGGCGCTGAACCACTGGAACAAGACGGCGAAGGGGCGGCTCGTCTCGCTGCTCGGGCGGACCGGGGTGTCGGTTTCCTCCATGGTGGAACTCGCCGCCTGGGCTGCCGCGCACGGAGTCGTCATCGAGCAGGACGGGAACGGCTGGGACCTGGTCGCCGAGAGTCTCGAGCCCGTGGCGGTCTGACGTCCGTTCCTCCACAGGGCGGTCACGACGGTGGGCAGTCCACGGGTCGCTGGAGCAGCCGTCCTGGAGGCCCGACCCACGTCAGGCTCGCCTGCATGCGAACCACAGACACCACGACCGGACCCACGACCCCGACTTCCCCTCGCCACAGTCACGAGATCGCCGCTGCCGTCACGCTGCCGAGCGCTGCTCGCGCCCTCGTCGCACCGGGCCCGCTGACCACGGCGGGCGGCATCGCGCTCACGACGGCGTGCGGCGCGCTGTCGACCCGCGTGGCGCTCCTCGGGTTTCTGGCCGACCCGGACGCCGACGACCCGATCGGCATCAGCGGGCACGATCCGTTCACCGACCCGATGCCCTCGGCGCTGCTCGGATCCGGTCCGGAGCCCGACCGCGACCGGGTGCGACGGGCCGGCGACCGTTGTGTGGACGCCTGGCGTCAGTGGTCCGGGGAACGCGACTCCGGACAGTCCGTGGTCGGCGTCGGGGGAGCACTCGGTCTCGGCGCGTGGTGCGCGTGGGCGCTGGGCGCGGAGCTCCGTGCCGAGACGCGGGCGCGGTACGCGCTCGACCTGCGCGCTGACGACCCGCTCGCGCAACTGGTGCTCCGCGGTTGCACGCTGGGCATCCGGGCGGCGTGGCGTGGATGAGACCGGGTGCACCGCATCGTCTACGGTTGTGGTGCCGACCGGAGGAGCCGCACGTGCAGGACGACGAGGACCAGCTCGACGACACCGTGCTGCGTGCGTCGGACCGGCGTCGGGCGACCACCGCTCCGGGTCCGCTCGACGACACCCTCGTTCGTCCCGGGCGTCATCGGACTCCGGCGTCGTCTCGCCCGGACCAGGAGGCCGACTTCCCGACGGCCGTCCCCTCGATCCGGATCGGGGCACGGGTGTACCGCCTGGATCGTCCCGTCGTCGTCGGCCGGCGGCCCGGGCCCCCGCGGGTCGTCCAGGGCTCGGTGCCGGAACTCGTGACCGTGCCCTCGCCGGGCGGAGTGGTCTCCTCCTCCCACGTCCTGTTCCACGCCGCCGGGTCCACCGCCGTCGTCGACGACCTGCACGCCACGAACGGTACGGTCGTCCGCGCTCCCGGCGCCCCGCCGCACCGGATGCCCTCGGGTGCCTCGATGGTCGTGCTGACCGGTACGGTTGTCGACATCGGGGACGGCGCCACCATCGAGGTGCTGTCGCCGTACCTGCGGTCCGTCCCTCCCGGCGGTCGCGAGTCGTCCGGACCCCTCTTGTCTCCACCGTCCACCACCGGTCCGTCCCGAACCCCCAGAGAGCGACCCTGAACCGTGACCGAACTCGGCCGTGCTGCCTCCTCCCACGCCATCGACCTGCCCGACGGCAACGGTGCGACGCTGACCTTGTCGTGGGGGGCCGCGACCGACGTCGGACGCCGCCGTGACCACAACGAGGACAGCTACATCGTCGACGCCCCCTACTTCGTGGTGGCGGACGGCATGGGTGGTCACCTGGCGGGTGACCGGGCGTCCGACGCGGTCGTGCGCCGCCTCGGCGACTCCACCACCGAACCGTTCGCTTCGCGGCAGACCATCCAGCGGGCACTGCTGCTCGCCACCGCCGACATCGAGCGGGCAGCGGGCGGCAACGCCATCGGGGCAGGCACGACCGTCACCGGCGTGGCGCTGGTCGCGACGCACGGACAGCCCTCGGCACTCGTGTTCAACGTCGGTGACTCGCGCACGTACCGCAGCGATGCGGGAGCACCGTTGAAGCGACTGACGATCGACCACTCGGTGGTGCAGGAGATGGTGGACGCCGGTGTCCTCCGGGCCGAGGACGCCGAGTCCCACCCGGACAGCAACGTCATCACCCGGGCCGTCGGGTTCGGCGAGCCGCCGGAGCCGGACTGGTGGACCATCCCGCTCCGGACCGGCGACCGCTACGTGGTCTGCTCGGACGGCCTGACGAAGGAGATCGGCGACGTCGGCATCTCGCGCATCGCTGCGAAGGTCGACGACCCGCAGGAGCTCGCGGAGCGGCTCGTGGGCGACGCCGTCATCGCCGGCGGTCGGGACAACGTCACGGTCGTCGTGCTGCAGGTCGACGAGGCCCCGGCGGTGCCCGACGACATCGAGGACACCCTCCCGCGTCACTGACCTCGACGGGACGTGCTGCGAACGGGTCTGGACGACCAGGCCCGGTAGAATCCCGCAACGCCGTCGTGACCACGCCACTCAGCCGGGAAGGAGCGTCCATGGCCCGCAGACTGCCGTCGAGCCCTCCCGTGCTCCCGGGCTTCAGTCCGGTGCACGTGCTCGGCTCCGGTGGCTTCGCCGACGTGTTCCTCTACGAGCAGGACATGCCCCGACGCCAGGTCGCGGTCAAGGTCCTGCTCGACGAGGTCGTGGACGACCGCGTCCGCCAGATGTTCCAGGCCGAGGCGAACCTGATGGCACGTCTCAGCACCCACCCCTCGATCCTCACCGTGTTCCAGGCGAGCGTCGCCGCGGACGGCCGCCCGTACCTCGTGATGGAGCTCTGCTCGGCGTCGATCAGCGAGCGCTACCGTCACGAACCGGTCCCGGTGTCGCAGGTCCTCTCGGTCGGCGTGCGGATCGGCTCGGCGCTCGAGACCGCACACCGCGACGGCGTGCTGCACCGTGACGTGAAGCCGTCGAACATCCTGCTCACGGCCTACGGCAACCCGGTGCTGTCGGACTTCGGGATCGCCGCGACCCTGGGAGGGGCCGACGCCGACGAGCCCGTCGGCATGTCGATCCCGTGGTCGGCACCGGAAGTGCTCGGCGACGAGTCGCGCGGCACGATCCAGTCCGAGGTCTACTCGCTCGCAGCGACCGTGTACTCGCTCCTGGCCGGGCGTAGTCCGTTCGAGGTGCCCGGCGGCAAGAACGGCGCCGCCGACCTCATGGCGCGGATCGACAAGGGCGGACCGCTGCCCACCGGGCGTCCCGACGTGCCACCGACACTCGAACGAGTCCTCGGCGCCGCGCTCTCGCGGCGTCCGCGGGACCGACCTTCGACGGTCATGGAACTCGTGCGTGGGTTCCAGCAGGTCGAGGCCGAACTCGGTCTCCCGCAGACCCCGGCCGAGGTCGCGGTCGAGGCCTGGGCGGTCGCCACACCGTCGCGCCCCGGCGAACGGACCGTCATCGCGGCGGTCGGTGCGGGTGGCAGCGGGGTCGGAGCGCGGTCGGGCCGTCGTCGTCGGACCCGCTCCACCCTGCGCGGCGGCGCGGTGGCGAGCGCGTCAGAGAGTGTCGGGACCGTCCACCGGTCCGCCTCGACCGCGCGCGGACGCCGCGGATCGCGGTCTGCTCTGGTCTGGGCGACGGTCCTCTCCTCGGTCGTGGTGGTGGCGCTGGCCGTGACCACCGTGGCCGTCCTCACCCGCGGCGGTGATGACGCCGTACCCGTCGTGTCGGACGTCAGCGCCACCGCCGGTGCGTCCGCCGTGACGTTCCGCTGGACCGATCCGGGCCTCCAGCAGGGCGACACCTTCGTCGTGACGACCGACGGTGTGACGAGCCAGCAGACCGGGACGACGTTCGTCGCGACCGGCCGACCCGGCGTCGAGCAGTGCATCCGGGTCGCGGTGAACCGTGACGGCCGCACCGGGGCGGACAGCGTCGAGCGGTGTGGCA
This sequence comes from Curtobacterium sp. MCBD17_030, assembly GCF_003224255.1. NCBI lineage: Bacteria > Bacillati > Actinomycetota > Actinomycetes > Micrococcales > Microbacteriaceae > Curtobacterium > Curtobacterium sp. MCBD17_030. The sequence continues at coordinate 193,295 of NZ_QKLI01000001.1, forward strand.
CGATCGGCGGGGCCCGGTGATCCGGCGGTTGCTCGCTGCCCGACGTTCCGCGACCGTGACGACCGCGGTGGCCGTCGTCGTCGGGGCGGTCGTCGCCGGGACGGCGCTCGTGTCGAACGGCTACCACGCACAGCGCGTCGACCTCGGCGACGGCACGGTCTGGGTGCCGTCGGCGCAGTACGGTGCGGTGGGCCGCGTCAATCCACAGGTGCTCGAACTGAACACCGCGGTGGAGACCTCCTCGGACGCCACTTCCGTGCTGCAGCACGGATCGACGGTCTACGCGGTCGACCAGACGAAGGGCACGGTGGCGCGGGTCGACGTCGCGGATGCCACCCTGGGCGACGCCGTCACGCTGCCCACGGGTTCGCCGACCGTCCTGTTCGCCGGGGACACCGCCGTCATCGGCAACGCGGACACCGGCGGCCTCTGGTCCACACCCGCGGACTCCCTCGACGAGTTCGACGCCTCGACGGACCCGCAACTGACCCTGGGTGCCGATGCCGTGTTCGACGCGTCGGCCGACCACGTCGCGGTGTACTCGCCGCGGACCGGCACCGCCTCGCTCGTCGCCCTGGGTTCGACCCCGACCGTCGAACGCCGCTCATCCGTCCGGATGGACCGTACGCACGCCTTCCAGGTCGCGACCGTCGGTGACCACATCGCCGTCCTCGACCGCACCGACGGCGTGCTCTCGATCGACGGACGGACCGTCGACCTGGGGGACCGCGTCGGCTCGGCACCGGCGTTGCAGCAGTCGGCCAGCACCGGCGACGACGTCACGGTCGCGGGCACTGCGGGCCTCGTCCGTGTGTCCGCTTCCGGCGCCGTCCAGCAGTCCGCCCTCGCCGTGTCCGGACGCGCTGCCCGACCATGGACCGACGACGGGTGCACGTTCGGAGCGTGGAGCGGCGGGCAAGCGATCGACACCTGCGACGGTCGTGCCGTGCAGGACCTCGACCGGGTGCCGGGCGGCGCGGCGCTCCAGGTGGTCCACAACGGGCGGACCGTGGTGGCCAACGACCCGGAGACCGGGCGCTCCTGGGCCGTCGGCCGCAGCGGCCAGCTCATCGACAACTGGGCGCAGCTCGTCGACGAGCAGGACGACCGGCAGCAGGAGCGGGCGTCGGACGACGACCCGGAGGTCGAGAAGGAGCAGGCCCCGCCCGTCGCGGTCGACGACGACCTCGGCGCTCGTCCGGGCCGCACCACGACCCTCCCGGTCCTGCTCAACGACCACGACCCGAACGGCGACCCGCTGGTCGTCAGCGACGTCGGCGACGTCGACGACCCGGCGGCGCGCGTCACGATCGTCACCGACGGCCAACAGCTGCAGGTCTCCCTGCCCGGCGCGGCCACCGGGGTCGTGACGTTCCCGTACACGATCACCGACGGCAACGGGGGGTCCGCGACGGCGACCGTCCGGGTGACCGTCAGGCCGGAGTCCGAGAACGAGCCGCCCCGGCAGGTCCGCGCGACCCGGGCCGACGTCGTCCGGGGCGGGCACGTCTCGACGAACGTCCTCGGCGACTGGATCGACCCGGACGGCGACCCGGTGTACCTCGAGTCGGCCGACCCGTCCGAGGGCGACCACACCTCGACCACGCCGGACGGCCTGCTCGACTACCGCAACGACAGCGGTCGCACCGGCGACCGGGTCCAGCAGGTCACCGTCAGCGACGGCCGGGACACCGGTCGCGGTCCGGTCACGGTGACGGTGGCGGCGCAGGGCGACGTGCCGCTGCGCGCCCAGGGCTTCCCCGTGAGCGGGTACGCCGACAAGCCGTTCACGGTGGAACCGCTCGACCACGTCCGCGGGGGCAACGGTGCCGTCACCCTCACGAGCGTGTCGTCAGCGCCGGGCCTGACGGTGACGCCGAGCTACGACAGCGGGACCGTGCGCGTCGAAGCGCGGACGCCGGGGGACTGGCAGCTCGAGTACACCGTCTCGGACGGCACCAAGACGGCCAGCGGCGTGGTGCGGATCACCGTGCTCGCGCCGCCCGACGCCTCGGCCGCGCCGGTGACGACGCCGAAGACCGTCTTCGTCACCACGCTCTCGTCGAAGGACACCGACGTGACGGCGACCGACTTCGACCCGGCCGGCGGCGTCCTCCTCGTCACCGGACTGGACGGGCCGCCGAGCGGTTCCGGCGTCCAGGCCGACGTGGTCGACCAGCACATCGTCCGGGTCAGCCTCACCGCACCGCTCGACGGCCCGGTGTCCTTCGGCTACTCGGTGTCGAACGGACTCGCGACGGCCACGGGCACGATCACGGTCGTCGAGATCCCCGAGCCGGACCGCATCCAGCCGCCCGTCGCCCAGCCGGACACGGCGACCGTCCGGGTCGGTGCCGTCACCGACATCGACGTCCTCGCCAATGACACCCAGCCGGAGGGAGGCGCTGTCTCGCTGCTGCCCGACCTCGTCCAGGACCTCCCTCGTGGTGCCGGTCTGCTGTTCGTCTCCGGCGACCACCTGCGCTACCTCGCGCCGAACACCCCGGGCACCTACACGGCGGCGTACCGGGTCGCCGGACCGGACGGGCAGATCGCTGACGCGACCGTCTCGGTGTCCGTCCGCGACCGCGACCGTGCGACGAACGGCGCACCCGTCCCGCAGACGGTGACCGCGCGCGTGGTCGCCGGTCAGTCCGTGCGCGTCTCGGTGCCCCTGAGCGGGATCGACCCGGACGGCGACTCCGTGCAACTCGTCGGCGTGGCATCGAACCCGGAGAAGGGCTCGGTGGTGGACGTCGCCGCCGATTCGCTCACCTACGAAGCGGGTGACTACTCAGCGGGGACGGACGAGTTCACCTACACCGTGGTCGATGCCCTCGGGGCCCGCGCCACGGGCACGGTCCGCGTCGGCATCGCCCCGCGTGCCGACGCGGCCGGCCGTCCCGTCGCCGAGGCCGACCGCGTCACCATCCGGCCCGGCGGATCCGTGTCCGTCCGGGTGCTGCAGAACGACTCCGACCCCGAGGGCGGTCGCCTCACCGTCACCGCGGTGGAGCCCACCGCGCCGGACGTCCGCGCGCGGGTCGTCGGTGGCCAGACCGTCCAGGTGACCCCGCCGCCGTCCGCCCGGCGCGGCGACTTCGCGGTGGCGTACACCGTCGCCGACGACCAGGGTGCGACCAGCACCGCGTTCGTCACCGTGACGGTCGACGAGGACGCAATCCCACTGCGCCCCGAGGTCGACGACACCGTGCTCGACCTCCAGGACGTGCTCGGCCGGCAGACCGTCACCGTCGACGTCCTCCGGAACGTCTTCTTCGCCGAGGGCACGGACGCGGACCTCCGGGTCGGCGTGGTCGACGGCTACCACGGCACCGCGTCGGTCACAGGTGACGACCGCCTCGTCGTCCGCGTCTCGGACACGTCGCAGGTGATCCCGTTCGCGGTCGCACGACGCGACCACCCGGACGTGGTGTCCTACGGCTTCGTCCACGTCCCGGGCACTGACGACGCGCTCCCGCAACTCGACCGGACCGCTCCCGCCGTCTCCGTCCGGAGTGAGTCGACGGTCCGGATCCCGCTGTCCCGATACGTCGTGACCGCGAACGGCAAGACCGCGGCCATCACCGACCGCGGGGCCGTGAAGGCGACGCACGCCGACGGTGGTTCCCTGGTGGTCGACGACTCGACGCTGCAGTTCACCTCGTCGAAGCTCTACTTCGGCAAGGCGTCGATCTCGTTCGAGGTGACGGACGGGTCGGCGGCGAACGGCGGGACCGGGCGCGTCGCGACCCTCGTGCTGCCGATCACCGTGACGCCGCGCTCGAACCAGCCGCCAGCGCTCACGGGGACGACCCTCGAGATGCAGCCCGGCGACCAGCGCGTGCTCGACCTCACCAAGCTGACCGACTACCCGTACCCGGCTGACCTGCCGGAGCTGCGGTGGTCCGTGGTCGAGCGACCGGGCAACGGCACGACGGCGACGATCTCCGGGCAGCGCCTGGCCGTCGTGGTCGACGACGCGGCGTCACCGGGCGAGCGGTCCACGGTCGGCGTCGGTGTCGCCGACTCGACGAACCAGGGGCGGTCGGGCCGCATCACCATCGAGGTCGTCGCGTCGACCCGACCGCTGGTGCAGCCCGGGCCGGACAGCGCGGTCGTACGACGAGGCACGTCGACCACGGTCGACGTGCTCGCCAACGACCGACAGACGAACCCCTTCCCGGGGCAGCCGTTGCGGGTCGTCGACATCCGCGGTCTCGCCGGCGGCATCCCCGCGGGCGTGACCATCACCCCGAGTGCCGACCGGTCGCGCCTCCGGGTGAGCGTCGCCGCGGACGCGAAGCCGCTCGACACACACCTGCAGTACCGGGTCGTCGACGCGACGGGGGACACCGACCGATCCGCGTGGGGCGACGTGACGATCTCGGTGCAGGACGTCCCGGACGCGCCGGGTACCCCGACCCGGACCGGCACCGAGGCCGGTGGGCAGGTCACGCTGAACTGGTCCACCCCCCGTGCGAACAACGCACCGATCACCGGCTACCGCGTGACCGGGACCGGCGGCGTCACGAAGGACTGCGGCACCGCCACCGTCTGCACCGTCACCGGGCTGGACCCGACCGCGTCCTACCGGTTCAGCGTCCTGGCCGAGAACGAACTCGGCAGTTCGCAGCCCTCGCCGCAGTCCGCCACGATGAGCGCCGACTTCGTCCCGACGGCACCGACCGGGCTCTCGGTCGTGCCTGACCGGACGAACCCCGGGCAGCTCGACGTCTCGTGGAACGCGGTGCCCCGACCCGCCACGGGCAGCGCCGTCGACGACCACGTCGTGACGATCGCCGGCCCTGGTCTCAGCGACACGAGACGGACGGGCACCGCGACGACCACGTCGTTCAGCGGCGCGACGAGCGGCGCGGTCTACGTCGTGACCGTCTCGCCCCGCAACGACGCGGCCCGGGACGGCACGGTCGTGCAGTGGAACAGCGCGACGGCGTCCGGAACCGCTGTCGGGACCCCCGGCGCGCCGCAGGACGTCCGGGCCGTCACCGGTGACCAGCCGGACGACCAGGGCAGGTCGACGGTGACGATCACCTGGTCGCCCGCGGACGGTGCCGGGGGTTCCGGTCCGACCTACCGGGTGTACCGGGTCGCACCGGGGAGCAGCCCGAGCTGCGACACCCTGTCGGGCCAGACGTCGCTCGGCGCGGAATCCGGGACGACCGACGCGGGTGTCGGCGGCGGTGGCGTCCGGTACGCGGTGGTGTCCGACAACGGCCTGTTCTGCAACGTCGCCTCCGCCAGCGCGGTCGCCTACGAGACGCCGGGCGGCACCGCTGCCCCGGCCGTCGCGATCGTCTCCGGGTCGACCGCCACGCAGTCCGACCTCCGGGTCACCGCCCCGAGTGCGGAGGTCGACCACTACCGCCTCCAGACCGGCACATCGGTCGTCTCGCTCCAGCCCGGCCAGGCCTGGACCGGGGTGCCCGGGACCGGCGCGCGGAACGCCCCGGCCACCCTCACGCTCCAGGCGTGCGGGGCGCCCGGCGATGCCTTCTGCACCGGCGAGGACGGCTCGTGGTCTGCGGCGGGTGTCGCTTTCGACACGTCGAGCTCGGTGGACGGCGCGCAGGAGGGGCAGCAGATCGTGGTCAGCGGTCCGACCGTCGGCAGCGGGGTGAGTGTGACGTCGTACACGGCCCGGTGGTACAGCGACGCCGACGGCACGGTCGCGATCACGCCACAGGACACGGACACCTGGCAACCCGGCAGCACGGCCCCGACAGCACCAGCTGGCGCTCGGGCCGTCCGGATCCTGGTCACGGTGCAGCTGGACGCCGACCCCAGGCTCTCGGCCACCACCGGCAGGTCCTCGCCGACGTCACCCGTCGCAGCGGCGGACCCACCGCCCGCCGACCCACCGGCGGACCCTCCGGCTGACCCCGCACCCGGTGCTGGCGACCCCTCCGAGCCGACATCGTGACCGCCAGCACCGCCAGCACCGCCAGGACCGCCAGCACCGCCAGGACCGCCAGCACCGCCAGCACCGCCAGCACCGCCGACGCCGTCCCCACCACCGAAGGAACGACACCCGCATGAGCATGACCCCGGAGCAGGCCACCTGGTTCGCCGACGTCGCCGGCCGCATCGTGACCAACGTCGAGCAGGTGCTCCTCGGGAAGACGTTCGTGATCCGCCTCGCCGTCACCGCGATGCTCAGCGAGGGGCACCTGCTGCTCGAGGACGTCCCCGGGACCGGCAAGACCAGCCTGGCGCGCGCCCTCGCCCAGAGCGTGCAGGGGTCGACGAACCGTGTCCAGTTCACCCCGGACCTGCTGCCCGGCGACATCAGCGGCATCAGCGTGTACGACCAGCGTGCGCAGGCGTTCGAGTTCCACCGTGGTCCGGTGTTCGCGAACATCGTCCTGGCCGACGAGATCAACCGCGCGAGCCCGAAGACCCAGTCGGCGCTGCTCGAGGCGATGGAGGAGTCCGCCGTCACCGTGGACGGCGTCACCCACCGGCTGGCGCAGCCGTTCATGGTCGTCGCCACACAGAACCCGATCGAGCAGGCCGGCACCTACCGCCTGCCCGAGGCGCAGCTCGACCGGTTCCTCATGAAGACGTCCATCGGTTACCCGGACCATGCGGCGACCGTCCGGATCCTCGAGACGTCCGCGGCGCCGTCCGCAGCGGTCCCCGTCGCGAGCGTGGTGCCCGCGGCGACGGTCACCGAGATGGCCGCTCTCGCCCGTACCGTGCACGTGGACCCGGTGATCGCCGACTACGTCGCGCGCCTGGTGGACGGCACCCGTGGCGCGACCGAGGTCCGACTCGGCGTCAGTGTGCGCGGAGCGATGGGCCTGATGCGCGCGAGCCGCGTCCTCGCCGCCGTCAACGGTCGGCACTACGTCACGCCCGACGACGTGAAGGCACTCGCCGAGCCGGTCCTCGCGCACCGCATGGTGCTCGATCCGGAGGCCGAGTTCGACGGCGTCAGTGCCTCGAGCGTCGTCGCGCAGCTGCTCGTCGACACGCCACCACCGGCCGACCGGGTCCCGCGGTGACGGACCACCGTCCCACCGGGACGCGTTCCCGGCGGCCCCTCGCGACACGGTCGCGTCGGGCGGCCACCCAGGAGGGCGCCCGGACGGTCGCCGGACCCACCAACGTCCGGACCCGTCTGGTCGGTGACCGCGAGGACGTCGCCGCTGACGCCGTGGTCGGTGTGGTCCGCGCGTGGCGTACGGCCGGGAGGCTCGTCATCCGTGTCCGGGACGACGTCGCCTCCGTCGTGACGGGCCTCGGATGGACCGCAGTCGTCCTGACGATCGTCGCGTTCGTCGCGGGGTACCGTTGCGGGCTCCGCGAGGTCGTCGTCGTCGGGTGGGCGGGGGCGGTCCTGGTGGTGGTGGCGGCGATCGCGCTCCTCGGCCGGTCCCGGCTGCTCATCCGGATGACCCCACCGCAGCACCGCGTGGTCGTCGGGGCCGACGCCGGGGTGACGATCACCGCCGAGAACCCCACGCGCCTGCCGACCGTCCCGACGACGGTCGAGGTGCCGGTCGGGGTCGGACTCGTCGACGTCACGATCCCCGCGGTACCGCCGCGAGGCACCTTCGAGCAGCACGTCGCGGTCCCGACCGTCCGCCGAGGGGTCCTCGACGTGGGCCCGGTGACGGGTGTCCGTGCGGACCCGGTCGGCCTGGTCCGCCGGGAGGTCGTGTGGACCACGCGTGAGCAGGTCATCGTGCACCCGCGGACGATCGCGATCCCGTCGACGAGCACCGGGCTGGTCCGCGACCTCGAGGGGCAGGCGACCACCGACCTCTCACCCGCGGACATCGCGTTCCACGCGATCCGCGAGTACATGCCGGGCGACGACCCGCGGACGATCCACTGGAAGTCGACGGCGAAGACCGGCGCGTTCATGGTGCGACAGTTCGAGGACACCCGACGTTCGCACCTGGTCGTCGCGCTCGGCGTCGCCCGCGCGGAGTTCGCCGACGACGACGAGTTCGAGCTCGCGGTCAGCGTGGCCGCGTCGCTCGGCACCCGCGCCGTCCGGGATGGCCGTGAGGTCACGGTGGTGGTCTCGGAACGGACCCCGGAGTTCGCCAAGCGCGCCGTCCGTGCCGTGCACCCGATGCCGACCGTCACGCCGACCCGGTTGCTCGACGCGTTCGCCCGGGTCGGACTGGCGGACGCCTGCCTGCCGGTCGCCGAGGTCGCGCGCATCGTCGGGCGCGACACCCCCGGGATCTCGGTCGCGTTCCTGGTCGTCGGGTCGACCGTCGGCGTGCCGGCCCTCCGCCTCGCGGCGACCCGGTTCCCGATCGGGGTCGAGGTCGTCGCCGTCGTCTGCGAGCCGGAGGCCGTGCCCCGGTCGGTGCGCGTCGGTGGCCTGACGATCATGACCGTGGGGTACCTCGAGGACCTCCGCCACGCACTGCAGCGATCGGTCTCCGTGTGACGGCCGACGAGCGCCGGTCCCCGCGTCCTCCCGTGGCCCGCTCCGGTCCTCGTTCCGGCGCGCGCGCAGCCCGACGACGTCGCGCGGCACCGCTGCGTCTCGTCGCGGGCACCCTGGCCGTCTGGCTCCTCGTGGCGCTCGCGAGTACGGCTTGGTGGCCGATCCACCGTGACGCCAGCATGGTGTCCGCGGGGGCCACCGCGGTGGTGGTCGGTTCGGTGATGGCGCTCCTGGGAGCGGGGATGCGCCTCCCGGCCGCGGTCGTGTCGATCGCGACCGTCGTCGGGTTCGCGGCGACGGGGGTGCCCGCTGCTGTGCCCGGTGCGGCCGACGGTCCGCTCCCGACGGTGCCCGGGCTGGTGGACCTGTTCAGCGGCGTCGCCCTCGGGTGGCGGCAGCTCCTGACCATCAGCCTGCCGGTCGGGTCCTACGAGGCGCTCCTCGTGCCGTACTTCGTGTCCGTGCTCCTCGTGACGGTCGTCGGCGTGAGCATCGCGACCCGTGCCTCCCGTCCGGAACTGGCCAGCCTGCCGGCGCTGGCGCTCTTCGTGACCGGCACGGTCTTCGGTCCGACCCGGCTCGAGACCTCCGTCTGGCTCGGGGTCCTGCTGGCGGGGATCGCGCTCGTGTGGGCGTTGACCGTCCGGCACCTCCGCCGTGCGGCGACCGTCGCGGCGACCACCGGTACCCGCATCCGGATCGCCCGTGCCGTCGTCCGGCCTGCGCTGGTCGGCACGGCCACGATCGCCGCGGCGGCGGTCGTCGCGACCGGACTCGGCTTCGTGGCACCGCCTGCCGGCACCCGTACGGTCGCGCGGAGCGGCGTCGTCAAGCCCTTCGACCCGCGAGACCAGGTCAGCCCGCTGAGCGGGTTCCGCGCCTACGAGGAACGCGGTCGGGCCGAGCAGCCGCAGCTCACCGTCACCGGACTGCCCGCCGGCGGGTTCATGCGGATCGCCACCCTCGACAGCTACGACGGCGTCGTCTACCGCGTCGGTGGGCCGGACGGCGACGCGGCATCCGGCTCGTTCGAGCGCGTCCCGACCGCGGTGGACACACGTGACGTCCGGGGGACCGCCGTCCGGGTCGTGGTGACCGTGGACGGGTACCGGGGCGTCTGGCTGCCGACGGTCGGGGAACTGACGTCGGTGTCGTTCCGCGGCCCGGACGCCGATCGCGAGCGGACCGCCTTCTTCTACAACCGCTCCACCGGCACCGCAGCGGTCGTCGACGGCGTGAGCGACCGCACCCGGTACACGCTGTCGGCGGTGCTCCCCGACCAGCCGACCGAAGACGAACTGCGCGACGCACGACCGGGTGATGCGGTCGTCCCGACTCCGCGTGACGTCCCCGCTGCGGTGCAGGACGCCGTGCGGGCAGACAGCGACGCGGACACCAGCGACGGGGCGCAGTTGCTCGCGGCCCTGCAGGCACTGCAGCGCAACGGCTACGTCAGTCACGGCGTCGGCGACGACCGTCCGAGCCGGAGCGGACACGGCGCCGACCGGATCGCGGAACTCCTCACCGCGGTGCCGATGGTGGGGGACCAGGAGCAGTACGCCGTCGCCGCTGCTCTCATGGCCCAGGAGATCGGTTTCCCCGCGCGGGTCGTCCTGGGGTTCACGGCCGGTGGCGACTCCGGTGCGCGGGACACGACCAGCGGGGCGACCACCGGCCGGACCACCTTCCGCGGTTCGGACGTCACCGCACGCATCGAGGTCGACACGGCGCAGTGGGGATGGGTCATGCTCGACCCGAACCCGGCGGTCCGCGAGATCCCGGACCAGTCCGACCAGACGCCGAAGCCCGTGACACGGCCGGAGACCGTCGTCCCGCCGCCGCCAGCCCAGCAGCTCGACCAGGACGAGCAGACACCGCCGCAGGCGGACCGGGACACCCCGCCGACGCAGCCGGTGTGGTTGCAGATCCTGCTCGCCGTGCTGCCGTGGGCACTCGGGGTCCTCGGGCTCCTCGCACTCGTGCTGCTCCCGATCGCCACCGTCGTGCTGGCCAAGCGTCTCCGGCGTCGACGGCGGAGACGAGCACCGGAGCCCCGGACGCGCGTGGTCGGCGCCTGGGACGAGTACCGGGACGCCCTGCTCGACGGCGGACACGACGTCACCCCGTCGGCGACCCGCCGCGAGGTCGGTGCAGCCGCACCCGGCGAGGCCGGCGCGGTCATCGCAGCCGACGCCGATGCGGCCGTCTTCGGTCCGAGCGACGTCGACGACGCCGTCGCCGACCGGACCTGGGCGGCGGCGGACGGGGCGATCGCCGCCCTGCGCGCTGGGCGCGGTCGGCGCGACCGGTTCCGCGCGGCGACGTCGCTGCGGTCCTTCCGGCGGTCGTTCCGGCGGTGAGGGGCAGTGCCACGTCGCCGTCGGGAGCGGTCGGAGAGTGCTCCGATCGGCGGTGACTACGATGTCCCGAGGCCGGAGGCACCTCGCGGACGGCCGGACGAGGACAGAGGCACCCTGTGATCAGATGCGAACACTGCGGATCGGCGCTCCCGGACGGAGCGATCTTCTGCGGTGAGTGCGGACGAGCCGTCACGACCTCGGCAGCTCGCCGCACTGCACCCGTCGAAGCCGCCGACCGTGCGACCCCGCCACCGCTGCAGCAACCCGACGCGCACGGCCGCGTGCCCGAGACCGGCGACGACGCCTGGCTCCCGGAGTCGACGCTCGACCCCGCGACCCGCGCCTGGCTGACCGGCGCCGATCGTGCGCGTCCCGCGCCGGCAGCGGCCGGCTCGGTTGGTGCTGGTGCCGGTGACGCCCCCGACGCGTCGTCCGGCTCCATCACTCCGCGCCCCGACCTGACGCCGCGCGGTGCCCCCAGCCACGTGCACGGTGCCGGCACCGGTCTCGGCGACTGGACCGGACGCCCCGCCGGTGCAGAGACGCCCACGGAGCCGACACTCGATCCCGACGCCTTCCCCTCCGAGGCCGTCGCTCCGCAGGACGACCCGGAGGTCCAGCGCACCGCCGCCTGGGCCCCCCTGGGGACGGACGCCGCGGACTCAGCCGGTCCCTCTGCTGACGTCCCGGTCTGGGAACCGCAGACGACCACGGCTGCTCCGCCGGCCGGACCCTCCTGGTGGGTCGGTCGTGCCCCCTCGGCTGCGGTCGCGGCCACGCAGACGTCCTCGGACGATGCTGACGGATCGAGTGCCGGCGAGGCCGACGACGCTCCCCGGCCCGGTGACACCGCGGCGTTCCAGCCGGTCCTCGAGCGGCGCGCGCCCCGCCCCGCTCCGCTCGTGGCGCCGGGGAGCCAGAGTGCGACCTGCCACGTGTGCGGGCACGCTCTCGAGCCCGACGACATCTTCTGCGAGGAGTGCGGATCCGTCCGACCCGCCGTCACCGCGGCGTTCACCGGTCCCGTGATGCCCCTGCCGCTCACCCGGCCGGACTGGGCCGCTGACGAGGACGCCCTCCGTAGCGCAGTCTCCGACGCGCACGAGCTGACCGAGGACCGCGACGGTGCGGGTGCCCCCAGCACCCACGAGCCCGTCGTCGACGAGCCCGTCGCCGATGAGCCCGTCGCCGATGAGCCCGTCGCCGACGAGCCCGTCGCCGACGAGCCCGTTCCTGACGAGACCGTGGTGGACGGACCTGCTGCCGATCAGCACGACCCGGTCGAGACCGCGGCCGGCGAGCCCGTCGTCGACGACGCTGGTGGTGCTCTCGCCGACGCGCAGGACTCCGATCCGGCGCACAGCGACAGCGACAGCAGCGACCTCACGGTCGACCAGGAGGCCCCCATCCCCTCCGCGGCGCCGCTCCCGCCCGTCGCACCCCGGCAGCCGCCGGTTGCTGCACCCCTGCCCCCTGTCCGACTCCCGGACGAGGCTGCGGACGGCGGAGCGCCGGTCGACCCGGTGTTCGACGCGGACGAGGACGAGGACGTCGAAGAGACGCGCATCGTGTCCCGTACCGCCGATCACGCCCCGTTCCTGCTGCACTTCAGCACCGGCGAGCGGCTCGGCGTCCACGGGTCGGCGCTCCTCGGGCGGCTGCCGCGCCCGGAGGCCGGTGAACGGTTCGACGACCTGCTGACCATCCGCGACCCCGGCAAGTCCGTGTCGAAGACGCACCTGGAACTCGGGCGCGACGGTGACGACCTCTGGGTGTCCGACCGCTACTCGGGCAACGGCACGGTGGTCCGGCACATCGACGGGTCGATCCGCCGCTGCGAGCCGGGGCGCCGGTACCGGGTCGAGCGTGGTGCTCGTGTGGACGTGGGGGAGCAGTTCTTCCTGCTGCAGTGACGTCCGCGGCGGCCTCTCCACAGTGACGCGTTCGCCCGCCGGTTCTCCACAGTCCTGGTCGGTGACCGCTGGCGGGTGCGTGTTCGCGCTGGGATGGGGGACATGGAACCTCGTGGAGCACGTCGCGTGGCCGTGACGGTGGCGGTCCTCATCCTCGCCGGGACGCTGGTCGTGCCGATCGGCAGTGTGCCGGCCCTGTGCTGCGCGGCGGCGGTGTGCACGCTCGTCGGGCTCTCGGTGCGGTCTCGAGGACACGACGGTGAGCCTCCGGTGGTCGTCGTCCCGCCCGGTGCCGGTGCCGGTGCCGAGCGCGGCGAGTCCGTCGGTGCCCGTGAAGAGGCCGTCGCGAGTCCCGGCCCAGCACGGGACGAGGACCTGCCCGACGGTCGAGTGGAGGACGACGCAGGGGATGGCTGCGTCGTCGTCGGTCGCACGAGCAGCGGGGCGCTCGTCCGGGTCGACCCCACGGACGGGATCGTCGTGTGCGGCACCGGCGCGCTCGCCCGGGCCGTCTTCACCGGCCTGGTCGACCAGCTCGACCAGCTCCGCCGTCGGCGCTTCGACCGGGAACTCGTCGACCCGTTCGCCGGCTCGGCGTCGCTGCGCGTCAGCGCCGACGTCGGTGTCCTCGGCAGGCGCGTCGTGCGCAGCGGCATGCCCGAGGGGACCGCAGCGGCTGCGCTCCTGGACCCGGACGGCCGCCGTCGGGCATCGGTCGTCCTGGTCCCGAGCACGGCGACGTCACCACGTCGGTGGACCGCCGTCGTCGACGTCACGCGGTACGGGTGCCGCCTCCGGCGTCGACTGTCCGACGGTTCGGCGGAAGCCGTGGGTGTCGCGGTGACCCCGACGCTGCCGCTGCTCGTCATCCCGGACCGTCACGACGTCCCCCGCACCCCTGACCCGGCGGACGACGCAGCGTGGATCCCGGTTCAGCGCAAACCCGAGCCGACGCGGACCGCGCCGACGGGCACGCCGCCGCCGAGCACCCGTTCGCCGGTCGTGGCGAGGACCTCGTCCGCGGCCGCGGCGTCGACGAGTCCGTTGCGCACGAGGAGCGTCAGCGCCGCCAGCGTGCCGGCGCGGAGCGAACCGTCGAGCACCTTGACCGCGACGGCGGGTCCCTGCGGCACCCCCATCACCATCACGCCCTCGGCGCCGAGCTTGGCCAGGACGCCGAGCCGCTCGATCGTCACGGTGTTCGCCCGGCCCACGCCGTCGATCGCCCACGCGTTCGCCAGCACCGCGTCGGTCAGCGCTGCCGTGTCGTCGTCCGCGCTGGCCACCACACCCGCGATGCCGCGCGCCAGGCCGGTGAGCGTGAGCGGGAACACCGGCGCGCCGCACCCGTCGGTACCGACGACGTCGACGACCTCGCCGGTCACGTCCTCGACGGTGCTGCGCACCGCGCGCTGGAGCGGGTGGTCGATGTCCAGGTACGTCGCCGCGTCCCATCCGTGCACGCGGCAGGCAGCGAGCATCCCGGCGTGCTTGCCGGAGCAGTTCATCGCCAGACGTCGCGGACCGTCCATGCCGCGCGCGGTCTCCCGGTCGAAGGGCAGGTCCGGTGGGCACCCGAGGTCGTCCTCGCGGTGGTCGAAGCGTTCGAGCATGCGCAGCGCCAGTGACTGGTGGGACGGGGTCCCGGCGTGACTCGCGGTCGTCATCACGAGCTCGTCCCCAGCGAAGAGCGCCCCGGCACGGCGGATCGCCAGCGCCTGGAACGGCTTCATCGTCGAGCGAGGGTAGATGCTCGCCGCGGCGTCACCGACCGCGTCGATGACCGTGCCGTCGGCAGCCACGACCACTCCGGCCCCGATGTGCCGACTCTCGTCGAAGCCGGAACGGTCGAGGACCGCCAGCTCGACGGACCCGTCGACGGTGAGAGGATGACGGTCGGTGCTGGGAGCCGCGCGCATCCCGCGAGCCTACCGACCAACGGACCGCGCACCGCGACGAAGGGACCGCCGATGACCGACCACTCCTACGAGGTGTCCGTGCGCTGGACCGGCGACCGGGGGACCGGCACGAGCGGGTACCGCGACTACGGCCGAGACCACGTGGTCACCGCTCTGGGCAAGCCCGACGTCCTCGGCAGTGCCGACCCGACCTTCCGTGGTGACCGAGACCGGTGGAACCCGGAGGAGATGCTCCTGGCGGCACTGAGCCAGTGCCACATGCTCAGCTACCTGTACGTCGCCTCGACCCTCGGCATCACGGTGGTCGGCTACCAGGACCGAGCCACGGCGAGCCTCGACGTGCACCGCGACGGTTCCGGCGAGTTGACGGGGACGGTCCTGCGCCCCGTCGTCACGATCCGCGAGGACGACCGCGTCGAGGATGCCCGCGCGGCGCACGCCGAGGCGAACCGCCTCTGCTTCATCGCCCGCTCCGTCGCGTTCCCGGTCCATCACGAGGCCGAGATCCTGGTACTCGGAGCCGACGCATCAGTGGGTGCGGCAGGATGAGACGCGTGAAGCGTCTCCGTCTGCTCCCCCTCGCCCTCGTGCCCGCCGTGATCCTCGGCCTCGCGGCCTGCTCCGGCTCCGGCTCGTCGGACCCCTCGGCATCAGCCACCTCCGCCCCGAGTTCGACCCCGACGCCGATCACCTCGTGCCCGAAGCCCGGCAAGGCCTCGGGCTCCGTGGAGGCCACCGGAGCGGTCGGTGGCTCGGCGGCACCGAAGGTCACGTTCGACAAGGGCCTGACGGCTGATCCGCCGCAGGCCACCCGGGTCGTGAAGGGCACAGGCGCTTCCCTCGCCGAGGGTGACTTCGTGCAGGTCGCTTACAGCGCCTACAACGCGAAGGACGCGAAGAACCTCGTCACGGTCGGGTTCGACCAGGGCAACCCGCAGGTCCTCTCCGTCGGTGGCACCGGCTTCGGCGCCATCCTGTCGTGTGCGAAGGTCGGTGACCGCGTCGCCGTGGTCGGTCAGGCGGCGGCACTCGGCTTCAACACGAGCGGCTCCATCGTCGTCGTCGCGGACGTCGTCGAGCAGACCCCGACCAAGTCGACCGGTACGCCGCAGGACCAGGACCCGAAACTGCCGACCGTCAAGGACGCCGCCGACGGCGAGCCGACGATCACGATCCCCGACACGGCCGCTCCGACGAAGACCACTGCCGAGGTCATCAAACAGGGCGACGGCGACACGATCAAGGACGGCGACACCGCGCTCGTCCAGTACAAGGGCGTGCTCTACAAGGGCGGTAAGGAGTTCGACTCCTCGTGGTCGAAGGGTTCCCCGACGACCTTCACGATCTCGAACAGCGGTCTGATCCCCGGCTTCGTGAAGGGTCTGGTCGGCCAGAAGATCGGCTCCCAGGTCCTGATCGTCGTGACCCCGGAAGACGGCTACGGTGCCAACCCGCGCGAGGGCTCCGGCATCCCGGCCAACGCCACGCTGGTGTTCGTGGTCGACCTGCTGGCGAAGGGCTGACGGCCCGACCAGGTCCGTCCTGGTCCCGAGAGACAAGGCGGGTGGTGCGTGTCGGCGCACCACCCGCTTTCGTCATGGACGTCGTGTCAGCGAGACACCTTCACCACGGTCACCGGGTTCTTCCACGCGATGCTCACGCCGGCGCTGTAGTTGTACGCGGCGCCGTTCGACGCCGCATAACTGGTTCGGCGATCACCCGCTGCCACTCGGACGATCTTCTTCCAGCTGCCCGTCCGGGTGCCGCTGCCGGCGAGGCCGTAGGGGAGCCCAGCCGACGTGGTCATGCACGCGCTCGTCGTCGTGCACCCCGGCGAGACCGGGGTCAAGGTGCGCGTCGTCGCTCGGAACGCCGCTACGACGTCGCCCGACTCGTTGTCGACCAGTGCCTGGACGGCGCCGCCGCCCGTCAAGATGCGGTTCAGCTCCGCGGGTGACCGGGTGCCCTCGAGTGTCGCAAGGCGTGCGTCGACCGCCGCGTAGGGGTCGCCTGACTCCTGGGCGGACGCGGGCGTCGGTCCGAACGTCGCCGCGGTGACGGCGACGAGCACGGCCGTGGAGGCGAGGAACTGCTTGGTCATGGGGTCTCCTTCGTCGGTGATGGAGATCACCACGCTAGTGGTATCTGATGTTCCAGGCGGAACGGTCGGCATCCGCCTGCTCCCGGTAGGTTTCCCCCATGAGCCCCAGAACCCCCCGCCGCCGCGTCGTCCTCCTCGGCAGCACCGGATCGATCGGGACCCAGGCGCTCGACGTCATCGAACGGAATCCCGAACGTTTCGAGGTCGTCGGCCTGACGGCGGGCAGCAACGCCGGTGCCCTCGCGGAGCAGGCCGCCCGGTTCGGGGTCCGCGAGACCGCCCTCGGGGCCGCCGACGCCGAGCGGTTGGTCCGGAGCGTCGAGGCGGACGTCGTCCTCAACGGCATCACCGGTTCGGTGGGACTCGGCCCGACCCTCGCGGTCCTCGAGACGGGCGCGACACTGGCGCTGGCCAACAAGGAGAGTCTGATCGTCGGCGGTCCGCTCGTGCAGGCAGCGGCCGCTCCGGGGCAGATCGTCCCCGTGGACAGCGAGCACTCCGCGATCGCGCAGGCGCTCCGGTCGGGCAGCGATGCCGAGGTGCGACGCCTGGTCCTGACCGCCAGCGGTGGCCCCTTCCGCGGGCGGACCCGCGCCGAGCTCGCCGACGTCACGCCGACGCAGGCGTTGGCACACCCGACGTGGGACATGGGCCTCGTGGTCACGACGAACTCCGCAACGCTCGTCAACAAGGGACTCGAGGTCATCGAGGCGCACCTGCTGTTCGGCGTGCCCTACGACCGCATCGACGTCACCGTGCACGCGCAGTCGATCGTGCACTCGATGGTCGAGTTCGTCGACGGTTCGACGATCGCGCAGGCGTCGCCGCCGGACATGCGCCTGCCGATCGCGCTCGGGATGGCGTGGCCGGACCGTGTGCCGCACGTCGGCGTCCCCCTCGACTGGACGACCGCGAGCACCTGGACCTTCGAACCGCTGGACACCCGGGCCTTCGGCGCCGTCGACCTCGCCAAGCGCGTCGGTGTCCTCGGCGCCACGTTCCCGGCGGTCTTCAACGCCGCCAACGAGCAGGCCGTCGCCGCGTTCCATGCGGGCGCGATCGGGTTCCTCGACATCGTCGACACGGTGGCACGGGTCGTCGACGAGCACACCGCGGGGGAGCGGTCGCTCGACGGCGTGCTCGCCGCGGAGCGGTGGGCACGGCGGACGGCGGACCGGATCCTGTCGCGCACGACGTGATCCGTGCCTCCCGGGCGGCACCGCTCTGGAGGCTCACATCACCACCCAGCCCGCGTACGGCTCCGTCATGGCCAGCGTCCCGTACTCTTTGCCGGTGACCGTCGGAACCGTCCTGCTCTTCGTCCTCGGCGTCGTCGTCTTCGTCATCGGTCTGCTGGTGTCGATCGGCCTCCACGAACTCGGCCACCTGGCCTTCGCGAAGCTCTTCAAGGTGAAGGTGACCCAGTACTCGCTCGGATTCGGCAAGACGATCTGGTCCTTCCGGCGCGGCGAGACCGAGTACGGCCTGCGGCCGATCCTGCTCGGCGGCTACATCTCGATGGTCGGGATGCTCAAGCCCCGTGCCTCCGGACGCGAGATCACGAACACCGGCATGTACTCGGCCTTCGTGCAGGACGCTCGGGCGGCCAGCGCCGAGCAGATCGCGGAGTCCGGCGGTGACGACTCCCGCGCGTTCTACCGGTTGACGCCGTGGAAGCGGATCATCGTGATGGTCGCCGGACCGGCGATGAACCTGGTGATCGGCGTCGTGCTGTTCGGCATCCTGCTCGTCGGGTTCGGTGCCCCGACCACGACGTTCACGTCGAGTGTCGACTGCGTCCTGCCGACCAGTGCGCGCACGACGTGCACGGACGGTGACGCCGTGTCGCCTGCGAAGCAGGCCGGCCTCCGCTCCGGCGACGTCGTCCTGTCCGTCGGCGGCGTGCCGAACCCCACCATCACCCAGGTCTCTGACACCTTCCAGCGGTCCGCCGGCAAGGCCGTCCCGGTCGTCGTCGAACGCGACGGCACCGAGCGCACGCTGCGGGTCACGCCGGTGCTGGCCACCCGCGACGTCTACGACGCAGACGGGACGGTCGCGGAGAACAGCGACGGCACGACGAAGACCCAGCGCGTCGGCGTGGTGGGAGTGAGCATCGGGCAGACCCTGGTCCGGCAGTCCCCGGCGGCGGTCCTGCCCGCGACGGGCGCACAGATCGGCGCATCCGCACACCTCATCATCGACCTGCCGCAGCGCCTGGTCGCGGTGTGGAACGCGGCCTTCGGTTCGCAGGCCCGGTCGCAGGACAGCCCGGTGTCGGTCGTCGGTGTCGGTCGGGCGATCGGGACGGTCTCGTCGATGAGCGGCGTCCCCGTGGTCGACAAGGTCTACACGATCCTCGGCCTGCTGGCGTCGTTGAACATCGGCCTGTTCGTGCTCAACATGGTGCCGCTCCTGCCGCTCGACGGCGGCCACATCGCGGGTGCGCTCTGGGAGGCCGTGAAACGCCGGACCTTCCGCCTGTTCGGCAAGGCCGACCCTGGTCCGATCGACCTGGCGAAGACGATGCCGCTGACGATGGTCGTCGTCGTGCTGCTGGCCGGCATGAGCGCGCTCCTCATCTACGCCGACATCGTCCGACCGGTCGACCTCTTCGGGTAGCGGCGACCTCCTCGCGCAGCGGCGACCTCCTCGCGCAGCGTCGACCGCTCCGGGGAGCCGGGAACGACGAGGCCGCCGGCGCCCACTACGCTCACCCCATGAGTGCAGAGCCGACGGCCCCGCAGCGGCCGATCGCCGACCAGACCCGCGCCGTCGAGCGGCAGGGCATCGACGTCATCACCGAGTCGGAGCGGAAGGGCCGTCCGCGCGGGCTGTTCTGGCCGTGGTTCGCCGCCAACATCTCCGTGCTCGGCCTGGCGTACGGGTCGTTCGTCCTGGACTTCGGGATCTCGCTGGCGCAGGCGACCGTGGTCTCGGTGATCGGCGTCGTCTTCTCGTTCCTGCTGTGCGGCGTGGTCGCGATCGCCGGCAAGCGGGGCTCCGCCCCGACGATGGTCCTCAGTCGTGCCGCGTTCGGCGTGCACGGCAACCGGTTGCCGTCCTTCCTCAGCTGGGTCCTCACCGTCGGGTGGGAGACCGCGCTGGCCGCCCTCGCCGTGCTCGCGACCTCGACGGTGTTCCAGGCGCTCGGCTGGGACGACGGGGTGCTGACGAAGCTCGTCGCCCTGGTCGTCGTCGCGGCGCTCGTGGTCGGGGCCGGCATCGCGGGCTTCGACGTGATCATGCGGATGCAGACCTGGATCACCGTCGTCACCGGCGTGCTGACGATCGTCTACGTGGTGCTCGCGCTCCCCTCGATCGACTTCGGCACGCTGGCCGCCCTGCCGGCGGGGAGCGCGCAGAACGTCATCGGTGCCCTGGTCCTCGTCATGACGGGCTTCGGTCTCGGCTGGGTGAACGCGGCGGCGGACTACTCGCGCTACCTGCCGCGATCGTCCTCCACCGGCGGGGTCGTCGGGTGGACGACCTTCGGCGGTGCCCTGGCGCCCGCAGTCCTCGTCGTCATCGGGGTGATGCTCGCCGGGTCCTCGGAGGAACTGCACGCAGCGATCTCGGCGGACCCGATCGGTGCCCTGGTGACGGTGATGCCGACCTGGTTCCTCGTACCGTTCGCGGTGGTCGCGATCCTCGGGCTCGTGGGCGGAGCCGTCCTCGACATCTACTCCTCGGGGCTCGCGCTCCTCAGCGCGGGGGTCAGGATCCCGCGACCGGTGGCCGCCGGTGTCGACGGCGTGCTCATGGTCGCCGGGGCGGTCTTCGTGGTGTTCTTCGCGACGGACTTCATCGGTCCGTTCCAGGCGTTCCTCATCACCCTCGGCGTCCCGATCGCCGCATGGTGCGGGGTGTTCGTCGCGGACGTCCTGCTCCGTCGACGCGCCTACGCCGAGGGCGAGCTCGACACCCCGCGGGGTCGCTACGGCAGCGTCCGGTGGTCCGCCATCGCGCTGGTGGTCATCGGTTCGGTGCTCGGGTGGGGGCTCGTGACGAACTCGACGCCGGGGGCGGAACTCGTGCACTGGCAGGGCTTCCTGCTGGGACCGTTCGGTCTCGGCGGGGTGACCGGGCCCTGGGCGTACGCCAACCTCGGGGTCCTCGTGGCGCTCGTCGTCGGGTTCCTCGGCACGCTGCTGTCCGGCGGCCGCGCCGTCCGTCGGCAGGAGGCGCTGCCGGTCACCGAGCCGGTGTCGCGCGTGCCGGATGCCGAGCTCCGCCCGTGACCGCAGCGGACGTGGCGGTGGACACGGCGAACGCCTGGCTCGTCGTCATCGACATGCAGCGGGTCTTCACCGGCGACAGCCCGTGGGCGGCACCGCGGTTCGCCGAGGCCTCGGCCGCGATCGAGCGGCTCCTGCCGCGCTTCGCGGGTCGCACCGTCGTCACCCGGTTCGTCGCGCCCGCGGAGCCGACAGGCGCCTGGGTGCCGTACTACCGCGACTGGCCGTTCGCGCTCGTCCCGGACGACGACGAGCTGTACGCACTCACCGAGCCGTTCGCCGCGCTGGCGGCGACGGGGACGCCGGGCGGGGTCACGACGTCGTCCGTCCCCGTCGTCACCGAGCCGACCTTCGGGAAGTGGGGGACGAGCCTCCAGGCCGTCACCGACACCGATACCGACACCGACACCGACACCGACACCGGAGCCGGGCCGGAGCGACGCCACCTGGTGCTCACCGGGGTCTCCACGGACTGCTGCGTCCTCTCGACCGCCCTGGCGGCCGCGGATGCGGGCGTCCGGGTCACCGTGGTGGCCGACGCGTGTGCCGGCGCGAGCGACGTCGACCACGCCCGGGCACTCGACGCGATGCGGCTGTACGCCCCGCTCGTCACCGTCGTCGACACGCTCTGACGCTGACCCGGGCAGCGCACACGGCCGCTGCCGCCGACCCAGCCTGAGTCCCGGCGGACCGCGCTGTCCAGACGAGCGCGTAGAGTTCGGGACGTGCCCGCAGTGAACCTCGGAATGCCGAAGGCCCCCGAAACCCTGGCCCCTCGTCGCAAGTCCCGGCAGATCCGGGTCGGCAAGGTCCTGGTCGGTGGCGACGCCCCCGTGTCGGTGCAGTCGATGACCACGACGCCGACCACGAACATCAACGCGACCCTGCAGCAGATCGCCGAGCTGACCGCGTCGGGCTGCGACATCGTCCGTGTCGCCGTGCCGAGCCAGGACGACGCCGACGCGCTGCCGATCATCGCCAAGAAGTCCCAGATCCCGGTGATCGCGGACATCCACTTCCAGCCGAAGTACGTCTTCCAGGCCATCGACGCCGGCTGCGCCGCGGTTCGCGTGAACCCGGGCAACATCCGGAAGTTCGACGACCAGGTCGGCGCCATCGCGGCCGCCGCGAAGGCCGCGGGCGTGTCCCTGCGCATCGGCGTGAACGCCGGTTCGCTGGAGCCCAGCCTGATGCAGAAGTACGGCAAGGCCACGCCCGAGGCGCTCGTCGAGTCGGCCGTGTGGGAAGCGTCCTTGTTCGAGGAGCACGACTTCCACGACTTCAAGATCTCGGTCAAGCACAACGACCCCGTCATCATGGTCAAGGCGTACCGCCAGCTCGCCGAGCGCGGCGACTGGCCGCTGCACCTCGGCGTGACCGAGGCGGGCCCGGAGTTCCAGGGCACGATCAAGAGCGCGACCGCGTTCGGCATCCTGCTCGGCGAGGGCATCGGCGACACCATCCGTGTGTCCCTCTCGGCTCCGCCCGCCCAGGAGGTGAAGGTCGGCCTGCAGATCCTGCAGTCGCTGAACCTCCGCGAGCGCAAGCTCGAGATCGTCTCCTGCCCGAGCTGCGGCCGCGCGCAGGTCGACGTCTACCAGCTGGCGAACGACGTCACCTCGGGTCTCGAGGGCATGACCGTGCCGCTGCGTGTCGCCGTCATGGGCTGCGTCGTGAACGGCCCGGGCGAGGCTCGTGAGGCCGACCTCGGCGTCGCCTCGGGCAACGGCAAGGGCCAGATCTTCGTGAAGGGCCAGGTCATCAAGACGGTGCCCGAGGCCGAGATCGTCCAGACCCTCATCGAGGAGGCGAACCGTCTCGCCGACGAGATGGGTCCCGCCGCCGGCACCGGCAAGCCGCTGGTCGTCACTCCCTAGCAGCCGCGCGGTCGCGGTTCGCGGCCGACTGCCGGACGGGAGGCCCGTGGCGACACCGCCACGGGCCTCCCGTCCGTTCCGCCACAGGTCCGGCGCCGCGGCCCCGCCGTCCACAGGCGGGTCGCGTCGTGACCGCGCGCCGCTAGGCTGACGGAGTGGTCACACGGCTCTCTCATCTCTTCCTCCGCACGCTCCGCGACGACCCCTCCGACGCGGAGGTGACGAGTCACAAGCTGCTCGTCCGCGCCGGCTACGTCCGCCGCCAGTCGCCGGGCATCTTCGCCTGGCTGCCGCTCGGACTCCGCGTCCGCGCGAAGATCGAGGGCATCATCCGCGACGAGATGGTCGCGGCCGGTGCGCAGGAGGTCCTGCTGCCCGCGCTCCTGCCGCGCGAGCCCTACGAGGCCACGAACCGCTGGACCGAGTACGGCGACGGCATGTTCCGCCTGCAGGACCGCAAGGGCTCCGACTACCTGCTCGCGCCCACCCACGAAGAGATGTTCGCGCTCCTCGTGAAGGACCTGTACTCGTCCTACAAGGACCTCCCCGTCACGCTCTTCCAGATCCAGGACAAGTACCGCGACGAAGCGCGTCCGCGCGCCGGGCTGCTGCGCGGCCGTGAGTTCACGATGAAGGACGCCTACTCGTTCGACGTCTCCGACGCTGGTCTCGAGCGCAGCTACCAGGTGATGCGCGACGCCTACGAGCGGATCTTCGCGCGCCTGGGCCTCGAGTACGTCATCGTCAAGGCCGACGCCGGCGCCATGGGCGGCTCGAAGTCCGAGGAGTTCCTGCACTCGATCGCGGTCGGCGAGGACACCTTCGTGCGGAGTGCCGGCGGCTACGCGGCCAACGTCGAGGCGTACGTCACCCCGGTGCCCGACGCGAAGCCGGTCGACGGCCTGCCGGAGCCCGTGCTGCTGCCGGCGTCGGACACGCCGACGATCGAGTCGCTCGTGGCGCACGCCAACGCGGTCGCCCCGCGCGACGGCGCCCCGTGGACGGCGGCGGACACGCTGAAGAACGTCGTCCTGGCACTGACGCACCTCGACGGCACCCGAGAGATCGTGGTGGTCGGCCTGCCCGGCGACCGCGACGTCGACCTCAAGCGCGCCGAGGTCGCCTTCGCTCCGGCCGAGGTCGAAGCCGCGGGCGACGACGACTTCCGCAAGCACCGTGGCCTGGTCAAGGGCTACATCGGCCCGCAGGTCCTCGGCGCCGACAGCGCGACCGGTCTGCGCTACTTCGTGGACCCGCGCGTGGTGGACGGCACCTCGTGGGTCACCGGTGCCAACGAGCGTGGCGTCCACGTCTCCGGCCTGGTGGCCGGGAGGGACTTCGTCGCCGACGGCGTCGCCGAGGTGTCCGACGTCCGTGCCGGTGACCCCGCGCCCGACGGCTCCGGTCCGCTCGAGACCGCTCGGGGCATGGAGATCGGTCACGTGTTCCAGCTCGGCCGGAAGTACGCCGAGGCGCTCGGACTGAAGGTGCAGGACGAGAACGGCAAGCTCGCGACCGTGACGATGGGCTCGTACGGCATCGGCGTGACCCGCATCCTGGCGATCCTGGCCGAGGCGCACAACGACGAGAAGGGCCTGGCCTGGCCGAAGCACGTCGCCCCGTTCGACGTGCACGTGGTGGCCACCGGGCGGGACGCCACCGCGTACGACCTGGCGGAGTCGATCGTCGCGCAACTCGAGGGCGAGCGCTTCGACGTGGTCTACGACGACCGGCCGAAGGTGTCGCCGGGCGTCAAGCTCCGGGACGCGGAACTGCTCGGCATGCCGGTCGTCGTCGTCGCGGGTCGCGGCGCTGCCGACGGCGTCGTCGAGCTCTGGAACCGGGCGACCGGTGAGCGTCGTGACCTGCCGGTCGCGGAACTGCTCGAGGCGGTCCGAGCGATCTGACACACCGGCGTCCGAAGCGAGGCCCGTGGCGGATCCGCCACGGGCCTCCGCCATTCCTGCGGTACGATCGACGACGGCTTCCGCGCGGTTCCATCCGCGGGAGTGACTCATCTGAATACGGAGGCACCTCGGTGAAGATCGACCTCGCAGTCCTGCGACTCATGGAGCGTGAGCGGGAGATCCCGTTCGACGAGCTCGTCCAGATCATCGAATCTGCCATCCTGACCGCTTACCAGAAGCACCGTGCTGAGAACGACGAACCCGTCGACGCCCAGGCCCGGGTCGAGCTGGACCGCAAGTCCGGCGAAGTGTCCGTGTTCGTGCCCGAGCGCGACGAGGACGACAACGTCATCGGCGAGTCCGTCGATCAGCCGAGCGACTTCGGCCGGATCGCGGCGTTCGCCGCCAAGCAGGTGATCAACCAGCGTCTGCGCGACATCGGCGACGACAAGATCCTCGGCGAGTTCCGCGGCAAGGAAGGCGACATCGTCGCCGGCATCGTGCAGCAGGGACCGAACCCGAAGATGGTGATGGTCGACCTCGGCACCGTCGAGGCGATCCTGCCGCCCGAAGAGCAGGTACCGGGGGAGACCTACGCGCACGGCACCCGCCTGCGCGTCTACGTGACGAGCGTGGGTCGTGGCCACAAGGGGCCGCAGATCACCGTGTCGCGGACGCACCCGGGCCTGGTCCGGAAGCTGTTCGCCCTCGAGGTCCCGGAGATCGCCTCCGGTGTCGTCGAGATCACCTCGCTGGCGCGTGAAGCCGGGCATCGCACCAAGATGGCGGTCAAGGCGAACGAGCCCGGCGTGAACGCCAAGGGTGCCTGCATCGGCGAACTCGGCGCCCGCGTGCGTGCGGTGACGAACGAGCTCGGCGCCGAGAAGATCGACATCGTGGACTGGTCCTCTGACCTCTCCACCTTCGTCGCCAGTGCCCTGTCGCCCGCGAAGGTCACGAGCGCGTTCGTGCTCGACGCCTCGACGAAGGCCGTCCGCGCACTCGTGCCGGACTACCAGCTGTCGCTCGCGATCGGCAAGGAGGGGCAGAACGCCCGCCTCGCCGCGAAGCTGACCGGCGCCCGGATCGACATCCAGCCGGACTCGATCCTCGACGGTGACGACTGAGCAGCACCCCCATCGGAGCGGTCCGGTTCGCTCGTGGCGAGAGGCCTCGGGCGCGCCGGATCGCGGTCGTCGGAGTCAAGGAGTAGAGTGGACGCCGTCAGAACGTGCATCGGCAGTCGTCGTCGTGCAACCCGATCCTCCCTCCTCCGTGTCGTCGCTCGCAGCGATGGCTCCGTGGTAGCGGATCCGAAGGCAGTCATGCCGGGCCGGGGTGCATGGCTCACACCGACCGTCGAAGCGTACGAACTGGCCGTCAAGCGCAGGACATTCCGCCGTGCGCTCCGGCTGGAGCGTGATCCCGACACGTCCGCGGTGCGCGAGTACCTCGCTGGGCTGGGGCCCGATGGCCCGAACAGCACAGCTCCCGAGCGCCAGGACATGACAGAACAGGCTGAACGGCTTATGGACAACTGATGAGCGGCTCGAAATGAGACCCGTCAACCATTGAGTCCTGCCCCTTGACGGGGTGGGACCCGTGAAGGAGAACAGTGGCGAAACCACGCGTACACGAGATCGCAAGCGAGCTCGGCGTCGACAGCAAGACCGCAATGGAGAAGCTCAAGGAACTCGGCGAATTCGTCAAGGGCCCGAGCTCGAGCATCGAACCCCCCGTCGCACGGAAGCTCCGTGCAGCACTGCAGGCGGAGGGCGCGTCCGCGTCGTCCGCTCCGACGACCCCCGCCGCCAAGGCTCCCGCGGCACCGCGTTCCGGTGCCCCGAAGCCCGGCGGCCCCAAGCCCGGCCCGAAGCGCCCCACCCCGGCACCCGAGCCCGTCGTCGAGGAAGCACCCGCGGCCCAGGCAGTCGACGGCGCGCCGACTCCCGCCGCCCCGAAGTCCGTCGCGCAGCGGCAGGCCGAGGCAGAGGCGGCACGCAAGGCCGCGGCCGAGCAGAAGGCCGCTGAGCAGCAGGCAGCTGCGCAGCAGACCGACGGCGACCAGCAGGACTCCGGTCCCAGCGACGCCGTGAAGCCCGGCGGCACCAAGCCGTCCGGTTCCGGTTCCGCCCCGAAGCCCGGTGGGCCGAAGCCCGGAGCCCGTCCCGGCAACAACCCCTACGCGTCGAGCCAGGGCATGGGCGCACGTCCGCCGCGCCCCGGCAACAACCCCTTCGCCTCCAACCAGGGCATGGGCCAGCGTCCGGCCGCCGGTGCCGGCAACGGCATCCCGCGTCCTCAGCCGCCGCGTCCCGGTGCTCCCCGTCCGGGTGCTCCGCGCCCCGGTGGTCCCGGCCAGAACAACCGTCCGAACGGCTTCGGGCAGCGCCCGGGCCAGGGTGGCGGCGGCCGTGGTGGCCCCGGTGGTGGCTTCAGCCGACCCGGTGGTGCCGGTGCCGGCGCAGGTGGCGGCTTCGCCCGTCCCGCGTTCACCGGCCCGCGCCCCGCAGGTGGTGGCGGCCGTGGTCGTGGCCCCGGTGGTGGTACCGCTGGTGCGTTCGGTCGTGGTGGCGGCAAGAGCCGTGCCCGCAAGTCGAAGCGGACGAAGCGCGCCGAGTACGAGATGCGGCAGGCACCGTCCCTCGGCGGCGTGCAGGTCCCGCGTGGTGACGGCAACACGGTCATCCGACTCCGTCGCGGTGCGAGCATCTCGGACTTCGCGGACAAGATCGACGCGAGCCCCGGCAACCTGGTGACGGTGCTGTTCCACCTCGGTGAGATGGCGACCGCGACCGAGTCCCTGGACGAGGCGACCTTCGAGGTCCTCGGCGAGGAGCTGGGCTACAAGATCCAGGTCGTCTCGCCCGAGGACGAGGACAAGGAGCTCCTCGAGGGCTTCGACATCGACATCGACGCCGAGTACGCCGACGAGGACGACTCCGTCCTGCAGCAGCGTCCCCCGGTCGTCACCGTCATGGGTCACGTCGACCACGGTAAGACCCGACTGCTCGACGCGATCCGGAACTCCAAGGTCGTCGAGGGCGAAGCCGGCGGCATCACGCAGCACATCGGTGCGTACCAGATCGTCACCGAGCACGAGGGCATCGAACGCCCGATCACCTTCATCGACACCCCGGGTCACGAGGCCTTCACGGCCATGCGTGCTCGTGGTGCACAGGTGACGGACATCGCGATCCTGGTGGTCGCGGCGGACGACGGCATCATGCCGCAGACGATCGAGGCGCTGAACCACGCCCAGTCGGCCGGTGTGCCGATCGTGGTCGCGGTGAACAAGATCGACAAGGACGGGGCGAACCCGGCCAAGGTCCGTCAGCAGCTCACCGAGTACAACCTGGTGGCCGAGGAGTACGGCGGCGACGTCATGTTCGTCGACGTGTCCGCCCGTCAGAACATCGGCATCCAGGACCTCCTGGACGCGGTGCTGCTGACCGCGGACGCCGGTCTCGACCTGCGTGCGAACCCCGACAAGGACGCCCGAGGCGTCGCGATCGAAGCACGGCTCGACAAGGGCCGTGGTGCAGTCGCCACCGTCCTCATCCAGTCCGGCACGCTGCACGTCGGTGACGCGATCGTCGCCGGCACGGCGTACGGCCGTGTCCGTGCGATGGCCGACGAGAACGGCAACCTGGTCGAGGCCGCGACGCCCGCCCGTCCGGTCCAGGTGCAGGGTCTGTCGTCGGTGCCCCGCGCCGGTGACACGTTCCTCGTCACCGAGGACGACCGCACCGCCCGTCAGATCGCCGAGAAGCGTGAAGCCGCGCAGCGCAACGCCCAGCTGGCCAAGGCCCGCAAGCGCATCTCGCTCGAGGACTTCACCCGCGCACTCGAAGAGGGCAAGGTCGACTCGCTCAACCTCATCATCAAGGGTGACGTCTCCGGTGCCGTCGAGGCACTCGAGCAGTCGCTCCTCGACATCGAGGTGGACGACAGCGTCCAGCTGCGCATCCTGCACCGCGGTGTGGGTGCGATCACGGAGTCGGACATCGACCTCGCCACGATCGACAACGCGATCGTCGTCGGCTTCAACGTCCGTCCGGACGTCAAGGCCCGCGAGCGTGCTGCCCGTGAAGGCATCGACGTCCGCTTCTACTCGGTCATCTACAACGCACTCGAGGACATCGAGAACTCGCTCAAGGGCATGCTGAAGCCCGAGTACGAAGAGGTCCAGTCGGGTGTGGCGGAGATCCGCGAGGTGTTCCGTTCCTCCAAGTTCGGCAACATCGCCGGTGTCATCGTCCGGTCCGGCACGATCACGCGCAACGCCAAGGCGCGCGTCATCCGTGACGGCGTCGTGATCGCAGACGGACTCGCCATCGAGTCCCTGCGCCGCTTCAAGGACGACGTCACCGAGGTCCGCACGGACTTCGAAGCCGGTATCGGTCTGGGCAAGTTCAACGACATCCAGAACGGCGACGAGATCGAGACCACCGAGCTCGTCGAGAAGCCGCGCGACTGATCGCACTGAGTACCCTGGGCCCCGCCTCTCCCGAACCGGAGAGGCGGGGCCTCACCCCGTTCCGCAAGGAGGAACCCATGGCTGACCCGCAGCGTGCCCGCAAGATGGCGGACCGCATCAAGGAAGTCGTCGCCCGTCGACTCGACAAGGGCCTGCGCGACCCGCGGCTCGGCTTCGTCACGATCACCGACGTCCGAGTGACGGGGGACCTGCAGCACGCGTCGATCTTCTACACCGTGTACGGCTCCGACGAGGAGCGGGCGGACTCCGCCGCGGCGCTGAAGGCCGCGACCGGCATGCTCCGGACCGAGGTCGGCAAGAACATCACGGCGCGGCTCACCCCGTCGCTGGAGTTCATCGCCGACGCCCTGCCGGACACGTCGGCGCACCTCGAGGACCTGCTCGCGCAGGCCCAGATGCGTGACCTGCAGGTCCAGCAGGCGGCGGTCGGTGCGACCTACGCCGGCGATGCGGACCCGTACAAGCACGACGAGGACGAGGACGAGGACGAGGACGAGGACGAGGACGAGGACGTGGACGGCACAGCGCCGTCCGGGCCCGACGCTCGCGTCTGACACCCGATCGACCACGAGAGCGCCCGCCACCACCCCGGTGGCGGGCGCTCTGGCGTGTCAGGCGCTCGGAGTGGCAGGCGCTCTGGCCTGGCAGGTGCTCTGGCGTGGCAGGCTCTCTCGTGTGGCAGGTGCTCGCGTTTGTGCGAGGCCGGAGGCGCCGGGGGATCAGCCGCGCGGCAGCCGGTAGCCCTCGAGGTCGTCGCCCTCGGCGAGTCCGTCATGCAGCAAGGACGCGAGCGCCCGGTCCCGCTGACCGGCATCCGGCCACACCATCGCGATCTCCGTCGGCGTGACGGGGACGTCGCTCGCCCGCAGTTCGGCCATGATCATCCCGCGGACCTGTCGGTCGCTCCCGGCGAACCGGGACTGCTTCGGCGCGCGCGGTCCGTCGTGCTCCGGGTACCCGGCCGCTCGCCAGGCGCAGCGGTCCGCGATCGGGCAGGCGTCGCAGGCGGGGGACCGCGCGACGCACACGAGGGCTCCGAGCTCCATCACCGCGGCGTTCGTCGCCGCGGCGTCGTCGCGGTCGGCGGGCAGGGTCGCCTCCATCAGCGGCAGGTCCTGCTTGGCCTTCGCCGGCCCGGGTTCGCCCTGGCCGAGGACGGCACGTGCCAGGACACGCCGGACGTTGACGTCGACGACGGGGTGCCGGTCGCCGTACGCGAACACCGCGACCGCACGGGCGGTGTAGTCCCCGATCCCGGGGAGGGCCAGGAGATCGTCGACGTCCCGGGGGACGACGTTGCCGTGCCGCTCGGCGATGACCGTCGCGGCCGCGTGCAGGGCGAGGGCCCGTCTCGGGTAGCCGAGCCGGTCCCAGGCACGCACCGCGTCCGCCGGGGGCGACGCCGCGAGGTCCGCGGGGGTCGGCCACCGGGTGAGCCATGCCTCCAGTCGGGGGACGACCCGCGCGACCTGCGTCTGCTGGAGCATGATCTCGCTGACCAGGGTGCCCCAGGCAGGGAAGCCGACACGACGCCAGGGCAGGTCACGGGCCTCCCGGCGGTACCAGGCCAACAAGGGGGACGAGATCGCCGCAGCCCGGTGGATCGTCGCGTCGTCCACGGACGGACTGGAGGCTCTGCCCACGTTCACCACGACAGCCTACGGTGGTGGCATGGCACGCTGGGCACCGCAGGAGATCGACACCATGGCCGCGATCGCGAGCGAGGTGATCGCGCAGGTCGGGACGAACCGGACGGTCATCGCCGTCGACGGGCAGGACGGGACCGACCTCGAGCACGTCGCGGCGGCGCTCGTCGCCGGCTTCGAGCAGCGCGGCGTCCAGGCCATGGCTGCGGCTGCCCCGTCCACCCACGCGGACACGCTGCGGGACGATCTGGTGACCCCGTTCCGCACGACCGGGGCGGGGGAGGGCGTGCTCGTCGTCCACGGCCAGGGGCTCCTCGCTCCGAGCACCCGCACCCTGTGGCGGTGGTCCCTGTGGGTGGAGCAGGAGACCGGTCGGCTCGAGCGGCGGGCCGACGTGAAGATCGCCGCCTCCGCGGTGCTCGACGTCACGGATCCGGAGCACCCCCGGCGCGAGTGGAACGACGCCTGCTGATCGGCGCTGCGCGACCGTCCCGCTGCTAGTCTCGTCCGGTGCTCGTGATCCCTCCAGACGGCATCCTCCTCGTCGACAAGCCGCAGGGCATCTCGAGCCACCGCGTGGTCTCGATCGCCCGACGACGCCTGGACCTCAAGAAGATCGGTCATGCCGGGACCCTGGACCCGATGGCGACCGGGCTCCTGATCCTCGGCGTCGGCCCGTCGACACGCCTCCTGACGCACCTCGTCGGCCTCGGCAAGACCTACACGGCCACCATCCGACTCGGTGTCGGCACCGATTCGGACGACGCCGACGGTGACCCGATCACGGCCCACGGTGCCCCCGCGGGCACGGTGAGCGACGACGCGATCGAAGCCGCTGTGGCGGCGCTCCGCGGTCCGATCGACCAGGTGCCGTCGACGGTCAGCGCGATCAAGGTCGACGGCCGACGTGCCTACGACCTGGCGCGCAAGGGTGAGGCGGTCACGCTGAAGGCCCGACGTGTGACCGTCGACCGGTTCGACGTGCGGGGCCGAGCCGACCGTGTCGTCTCCGTGGACGGGGCCGACGTCGCCGTGATCGACCTCGACGTCGTCGTCTCGTGCTCGTCCGGTACCTACATCCGTGCGCTCGCGCGTGACGTCGGCGCCGCCCTCGGCACCGGCGCCCACCTCACCGCACTCCGTCGGACCGTCGTCGGCCCGTTCGCGGTCGAGGACGCCGTCGACCTCGAAGACGACGCCGTCGACGTCCGCGCCGCCCTCGCCCGACCGACCGACGTCGCCCGTCGCCTGTTCCCGGTCGTGCAGCTCGACGGTGCCCAGGCGAAGGACCTCGGGGACGGCAAGCGGATCACTGCGGACCACCCCGACACCGACGGCCCGGTCGCGGCGATCGCCACAGGTGCCGACCGGCTCGTCGGCCTCGTCGCCGTCCGGCGTGGACAGCTCCGGGTCATCACGAACTTCCCGACCGCGACAGGAGCGAACACGTGATCGAGTGGTTCATGTGGGTGCAGTTCGGCATCGCGTGCGTCATCGGGCTGGCCGCGGTCGTGCTCGGCCTGATCGGACGGAAGCCGAACGACTACACCGTCGGCGGGCTCGCGCTCGTCGAACTGCTGCTCCTCGCGCAGCTGGTGGTCTCGCTCGTCGCCCCGGCGGTCGGGAACCCGCCGCAGGGCAACATGCTCGAGTTCTGGGTCTACGCGGTGTCGGTGGTCCTGGTCCCGCCGGCGACGATCGTCTGGGCGCTCGTCGACCGGACGCGCTGGAGCACCGTCGTGCTCGGCGCCGGGGCCTTCACCGCAGCGGTCATGGTGTACCGGATGTACCAGATCTGGTTCGCGCTGAACTGACGCCGGCCCTCCTGTCCGGACGTCCCCGGTGACGTCGTCCGCGGTCCGCTCCCCGTGCTCGCGACGCTGCGACGGTCGGTAGGATCGGTGCAATGGTGATCAAGTCCCCCGCAGGAACCGACCGCCCGGCCCGGGGCCGTCGCACGTCGACCCTGGCGAGCGGTGTCGGACGGGTCCTGATCGCCGTCTACGGCATCCTCGCCCTGGCCGCGACGGGCCGGAGCGTCGTGCAGATCGCGGAGAAGTTCTCCTTCGCGCCGTTCTCGTACACGCTCAGCGCCATCGCCGCAGTCGTGTACATCGTCGCCATGGTCGCCCTCATCGTGCCGGGCCGCGCCTGGTACCGGGTCGCCTGCGTGACGATCGTCTTCGAGATGACCGGCGTGCTCGTGATCGGCACGCTCTCGCTGCTCGACCGGCAGCTGTTCCCGGACGACACGATCTGGTCGTACTACGGCCTCGGCTACGCCTTCGCCCCGCTCGTGCTGCCGATCGCCGGACTCTGGTGGCTCCGCAAGCACCACCGGGCCACCGCGTCCGTGGCGTCGGCAGAGTGAGGACGGAGGACCTGCGCATGCACTTCTACGACGACGTCGCCGACGTCCCCGACGACTTCGGTCCGAGCGCGGTCACCATCGGCAAGTTCGACGGTGTCCACGTCGGCCACCGCGCCGTCATCGCCCACCTCGAGGACGCCGCACGGGCCCGCGGTCTCGTCTCGACGGTGGTCACGTTCGACCAGCACCCCCTCAACGTCATCGACCCTCTGCGTGTGCCGCCGGCGCTGACCAGCACGGCCCAGCGGCGCGAACTCCTCGACGCGGTCGGTGTCGACACGACGCTGCTGCTGCGGTTCGACTCAGCGCTCCAGGCGAAGCCGGCCGAGGCGTTCGTGTCCGAGATCCTCGTCGACACCCTGCACGCGAAGCTCGTCTTCGTCGGCAGCGACTTCCGGTTCGGTGCCCGCGGTGCCGGGGACGTCACCCTGCTCCGACAGCTCGGCGAACGGCACGGCTTCCAGGTCGAGCTCATCGACGACGTGGACCTGGCCGACGACGTCCGGTCGGTGGGGGAGCGCCGCGTGTCGTCGACCTGGATCCGCGAACTCCTGTCCGTCGGTCGGGTCGCCGAGGCCGCTCGTCTGCTCGGTCGTGAGCACGCCGTCCGGAGCGTCGTCGTGCACGGCAACCAGCGCGGCCGGGCGATGGGGTACCCGACGGCGAACCTCGCGCCGGCCTGCGAGGGCTTCGTGCCCGCTGACGGCGTGTACGCCGCCCGGGTGCTGCACGACGGTGTGACGTACCCGGCCGCGGTGTCGGTCGGCAACAACCCGACGTTCGAGGGAGTCCCGGCGAAGCAGATCGAGGCGCACCTGCTCGACGTCGACCTCGACCTGTACGACGAGACGATCTCGGTGTTGTTCGTCGCCTACGTCCGGGGCATGGTCGCCTTCCGCGGCATGGACGAACTCGCCGCCCAGATGCGACAGGACGATCTGGACATCCGACTGCTCCTCGGGATGCCCGTCTCCGCCTGACCCTCAGCGCCTGGTCGGCTCCGTCTGATCCACTCGAGCGCAACGCGAACGCCCCGCGACCGATCTGGTCGCGGGGCGTTCGTGGGTGCAGCTCGTGCTCAGCCGCCGAGCGCGTCGAGCCAGATCTTGCGGGCGTCGAGCGCTTCCTGCGCGTCCTTGATCTTGCGGGCGTCGCCGGTCGCCTGCGCGTCGGCGAGCTCCGACTGCAGTTTGGCGATCGCGTCCTCGAGCTGGCTGGCCAGACCCGTCTGACGGGCCTTGCGCTCCGGGTCGGACTGCTTCCAGTGGCTGTCCTCGAGGCTGCGCACGTGGTCCTCGACCGCACGGATGCGGTCCTCGACGCGACGGACGTCGGCGCGGGGGACCCGTCCGATCTCGTCCCAGCGGCGCTGCACGTCGGTGAGGGCCTTGCGCGCGGCGATCCGGTCCTTGATCTGCAGGATCGGCTCGGCCTCGGTCAGGAGTGCCAGCTTCGCCTCGAGGTTGGCCGAGTACTCCTCGTTCTCGGCCGTGTTCTCGGCGTGGCGCTGTTCGAAGAGGACGTCTCCGGCCGCCTTGAAACGGGCCCAGAGCGTGTCGTCGTGGCGTTTGCCGGCGCGGCCGGCGTTCTTCCACTCGTCGAGCAGCTCCCGGTAGGCCGGGATGGCGTCGGAACCGCGGGGAGCGAGCGCCTCGGCCTGCTGGACCAGCTCCTGCTTGCGTGCCCGGGCGTCGCGGTGCTGCGAGTCGAGCTCCGAGTAGAAGGCCCGACGGTGCTGGTCGACCGTGGAGCGGGCGGTGCGGAACCGCTTCCAGAGGTCGTTCGCGTCGTTCTTCGGGATCCGGGGCCCGTCGTGTTGGTGCTGCTGCCACCGGGCGAACACGTCGTCGAGCTGCGCGGTCACCTGCTTCCACTGCGCACGGGCGGGGTCCACCGCGGCGAGTGCCTCGGCCTCTTCCACCAGGGCGGTGCGGTGAGCCAGCGCCTCGGTCAGGGCGGCCTGCGCCTGGGCGGCCTGCTCCTTGGTGAGCGAGCCCACCTGGTCGGTCAGGGCGCCGATGCGGTCCTCGAGCGACTTGATGTCGCCGACGACGCGGGCTTCGGCCACCAGGCTGCGCAGGTGCTCGACGGTCCGGGCGACGTCGTTGGCGGACGCGCCGCCCTTGACGCGCTGCTCCGCGATCTTCACCTGGCCTTCGAGGTCCGCGTACTTGCGGGCGAAGTAGGCCAGCGCCTCTTCCGCGGAGGCGTCGGGGTACTCACCCACGACCCGCTCCGAGTCCTCGTACCGGACGTAGACCGTCCCGTTCTCGTCAACCCGGCCCCAGGTCGTTGCTTCGTCAGATGCCACAGGTCTCGCCTCGATCGTGGTCGTGCATCACCGACGTCACCGTCGGCACGGTCAGGTCGTCAGCCTATTGCACCGCCGCGCCGTACGACGGGCGTGTGCGCTTTCGCTGTGGACTACTTCTGCTCCGCGATGGTCGCGCCGGTGATCTCGGTGGCGACCTCGGGCTCACCGGACCCGTCGGAACCCGCGTCGGCGATGCCCTTCGACGTCACCTTCGACACGAGGTCCGACAGCCCGCTGGTCACCTTGCCGACCACCGTGTAGCCGCCCGTCGACGGGTCGAGCGTGGTGTCGTCCGTCACGATGAAGAACTGCGTCGTCTGGGACGCGGGCGTCGCGCCGCGGGCGATGGCGATCGTGCCCTTCGCGTAGGTGCCGTCGCTCGGCACGTTCTCGAGCGGTCCGTACTGGAACCCGGCGTCGCCCGTGCCGTCGCCGTTCGCCGATCCGCACTGCAGGAAGTGGAAGCCGGTGCTGTCGGCCAGGCGGTGGCACTTCGTGCCCTCGTAGAACTGCTTGCGGATGAGGTCGATCTCGACGCTCGCGGCCTGCGGGGCCTTCGCCCCGTCGAGTTCGATGCCCAGGCGGATGTCCTTGTTCAGCGTGAGCGTGCCGGTCCACGTCGTGCCCTGTGCGATGCGCTTGCTCGGCACGTCGCCGGTGTTGCCGGCGGTCGCGCTGGCCGAAGGCGTCGGGGTGGCCGTGGAGGTCGCGCTGGCCGGAGCGGAGGCGCGGTCGTCATCCTGCGTCGACGCGTGCACCAGCTGTGACCCGGTGGCGAGGGCGGCGACGAGGACGAGGGCACCGGCCCCGATGACGTTGTCACGGACACGACGTCGACGCTGACGCTCGTGGAGGCCCTGTCTGGCCTGGTAGAGACGGAGACGCTCGCGGGCTTCACGGCTCTGGTTCTTCGGTGCCACGGTGCTCTTCTGACCTCTCGTCGCGGTGTCCGACGAGCGTACCGGTTCGCCCGTCACCGGCCCGTCGGTGCTGGCGCTTACGATCGACGCATGGCAACTGACCGGTCGGGGATGAACGCGCCCACGACGGGTGGCCGGACCGGGTTGGCCCAGGGTTCGGTACCGCTGGCCGTCCGCATGCGTCCGACCAGTCTCGACGAGGTGGCCGGTCAGCAGCACCTCCTCGGACGCGGGTCACCGCTCGTGCAGCTGGCGACCGGCTCACGGGAGAGCCCAGGCGGCGTCTCGGTGATCCTGTGGGGACCGCCCGGCACCGGCAAGACGACCCTGGCGCAGGCGATCGCCCGGCAGTCCGGCCGCGAGTTCGTGGAGCTGTCCGCGGTGACCGCCGGTGTCAAGGACGTGCGGGAGGTCATGGAGAAGGCCCTGACGCACCGGGACCTCTACGGGGCGACGACGGTCCTGTTCCTCGACGAGATCCACCGGTTCAGCAAGGCGCAGCAGGACGCCCTGCTGCCCGGGGTCGAGAACGGCTGGGTGATCCTCATCGCCGCGACCACCGAGAACCCGTCCTTCTCGGTCATCTCGCCGCTGCTCTCGCGCTCGCTGCTCCTCACGCTCAAGCCGCTGACCGACGCCGACCTCGGCATGCTGGTCGACCGCGCGGTCGAGGACGCCAGGGGCCTGCGTGGTGCGGTGGTCCTCGGCGACGAAGCGCGGGCTGCGATCGTCCGTCTGGCCTCCGGTGACGCCCGCCGGGCCCTCACCGCGCTCGAGGCAGCGGCGGCGTCCGCCGTGGCGGCCCAGGACGACGACGAGCGTGCGGCCGGCACCGCTCCGGTCGTCGACGCCGACACGGTCGCCGCGGCGGTGGACCGCGCACTCCTCCGGTACGACCGACAGGGCGACGAGCACTACGACGTGATCAGCGCCTTCATCAAGTCGGTGCGGGGGAGTGACGTCGACGCGGCGCTGCACTACCTGGCGCGGATGATCGAGGCCGGTGAGGACCCTCGGTTCATCGCCCGACGGATCATCATCTCGGCGTCCGAGGACATCGGCATGGCGGACCCGCAGGCGTTGCCGATCGCCGTCGCCGCCGCGCAGGCCGTGCAGTTGATCGGCATGCCCGAGGGTCGGATCCCGCTCGCCGAGGCCGTCGTCTACCTGGCGACCGCGCCGAAGTCGAACGCGGCGTACAACGGCGTCAACCAGGCCGTCGCCGACGTCAAGGCCGGCCGGATGGGCGTCGTGCCGAACCACCTCCGCGACGCGCACTACGCCGGCGCGAAGCGGCTCGGGCACGGCAAGGGGTACATCTACTCGCACGACGCCGAGCACGGGGTCGCGACGCAGCAGTACCTGCCCGACGCGCTGGACGGCACGGAGTACTACACCCCGACCGGCAACGGCTTCGAGCGCGAGATCGGCCCGCGGCTCGACCGACTCCGCGGGATCATCCGCGGCGACTGACCCCCGGGCGCGACGCGCGGGCGCCGTGAGGGCCACATCGGGACCGGATGCTGCTATCGTTGACGGGCCTACGTCCTGGTCCTCGCGTGCGGCTGCGTCGAGGACACAGTGTCGGACACGTCCTGAACGGACCTGACCGGCACGGGGGCAGAGGTTCGGGCTGTAGCCGCCCGATCCCACAGGCTCATCCCTCTGGATCCCGTCACGGGGTCCGTCGGCGCGTGCGCGCTCCGAGACCCGTGACACCTTCAGTTCAGTACAGAGAAAAGGACCCTGTGTCTACCAAGTCACGCACCCGCAGCAAGACCCGCCTGTCTCGCGCGCTCGGCATCCCGCTGACGCCGAAGGCGGCCCGTTACCTCGAGAAGCGCCCCTACGGCCCCGGTGAGCACGGTCGTACCCGCCGTCGTCAGGACAGCGACTACGCGGTGCGCCTCCGTGAGAAGCAGCGTCTGCGCGCCCAGTACGGCATCCGCGAGAAGCAGCTCCGCATCGTCTTCGAAGAGTCCCGCAAGGCGGCCGGTCTGACCGGTGAGAACCTCGTCGAGACCCTCGAGACGCGTCTGGACGCCCTCGTGCTCCGCGCCGGCTTCGCCCGCACGACCTCGCAGGCCCGCCAGCTGATCGTGCACCGCCACATCCTGGTCGACGGCAAGCTCGTCGACCGCCCCTCCTTCCGCGTCAAGGAGGGCCAGCTGATCCACGTCAAGCAGCGCTCCGAGTCGCTCGAGCCCTTCCAGGTCGCCGCTGCCGGTGGCCACCAGGAAGTCCTCCCGAAGGTCCCGGGCTACCTCGAGGTCGAGATCGACAAGCTCCAGGCCCGCCTGGTCCGTCGCCCGAAGCGCGCCGAGGTCCCCGTGACCTGCGAAGTGCAGCTCGTCGTCGAGTACTACGCAGCCCGCTGATCCCAGCGCCTGTGTGAACGGCGGGTCGTCCTCCTCGGAGGGCGGCCCGCCGTTCTTCGTGCCCGCGCTACGCTTGTCGGACGCACGCCCCGGCGTGCCCGAGAGGGAGGCATCGTGAAGCAGCTGTTCTTCGTCGCCGTCGGCGTGGTGATCGGTTTCGTCGCCGCGCAGCGCGTCAGCCGGACGCCGTCCGCCGCACACCTCCTCGCCCAGGTCGACGCCCGCGCGAAGGCCTTCACGGGCGCGGTGGCGGAGGGGTACCGCTTACGCGGAGCCGAGCTGCGCCCGACCGCCCACACGGACTGACGCAGCCCCGTTCCGGACGCTGGGTCCGCCTGCCGCACCGTCCCACCTGACTCGCTCCGAGCCTCCCGTCCCCGCCACATGCCCTACAGGAAGCACCATGCAGACCGCAGAGATCCGCCGTCGTTGGCTCCAGTTCTTCGGTGACCGCGGCCACACCGTCGTCCCGTCCGCGTCGCTCGTCTCGGACGACCCGTCGCTGCTGTTCACGGTGGCCGGCATGGTGCCGTTCATCCCGTACCTGACCGGGCTCATCCCGGCGCCGTACCCCCGCGCCACGAGCGTCCAGAAGTGCATCCGCACCAACGACATCGAAGAGGTCGGCAAGACCCCGCGGCACGGCACGTTCTTCCAGATGAACGGCAACTTCTCGTTCGGCGACTACTTCAAGGAGCAGGCGATCCAGTACGCCTGGGAGTTCCTGACCGACCCGGAGTCCGACGGCGGGCTCGGCTTCTCGGCGGACGACCTCTGGGTCACCGTCTACGAAGAGGACGACGAGGCGATCGAGTTCTGGAAGCGGCACTCGACGCTGCCGGACGACCGCATCCAGCGCCTCGGCAAGGACACGAACTACTG
Organism: Curtobacterium sp. MCBD17_030; assembly: GCF_003224255.1. NCBI lineage: Bacteria > Bacillati > Actinomycetota > Actinomycetes > Micrococcales > Microbacteriaceae > Curtobacterium > Curtobacterium sp. MCBD17_030. Next base: position 233,056 of record NZ_QKLI01000001.1, read on the forward strand.
GTCGACGGGGCAGCCTGGTCCGGCCGGCCCCTGCTCGGAGATCTTCTTCGACCGTGGCCCGGCGTACGGCGTCGACGGCGGTCCCGCGACCGACGACGACCGCTACGTCGAGATCTGGAACCTGGTGTTCATGCAGTACCAGATCGCCGACGTGCGGTCGAAGTACGACTTCGAGATCACCGGCGAGCTGCCGAACAAGAACATCGACACCGGCATGGGGCTCGAGCGCGTCGCCTTCATCAAGCAGGGCGTCGACAACATGTACGAGATCGACCAGGTCCGCCCGGTCCTCGACAAGGCCGCCGAGGTCTCGGGCCGTCGCTACGGCGCCGACCACGAGGACGACGTCCGGATGCGCGTCATCGCGGACCACGTCCGTTCGGCGCTCATGCTCATCACCGACGGTGTTTCGCCGTCCAACGAGGGTCGTGGCTACATCCTCCGTCGCCTGCTCCGTCGCACCGTGCGCGCGATGCGGCTGCTCGGGGTCGAGGGTGCGACCTTCCCCCAGCTGTTCCCGGCGTCGCGCGACGCCATGCGCGACGCCTACCCCGAGGTCGGCGAGCAGTACGACCGCATCGCCCGGATCGCCTACGCGGAAGAGGAGACGTTCCTCCGCACGCTCGCGCAGGGCACGACGATCCTCGACGTCGCCGTCGACCGCGCCAAGCAGGACGGCCGTCCGTCGATCGGCGGGGACACCGCCTTCCTGCTGCACGACACGTTCGGCTTCCCGATCGACCTGACCATGGAGATGGCCGAGGAGGCGGGCGTCCACGTCGACCGTTCCGCGTTCGAGACGCTGATGTCCGAGCAGCGCTCGCGTGCCAAGGCCGATGCGAAGAGCAAGAAGACCGCCCTCGCCGACCTCAGCGTCTACAGCGCGTTCCGTGCCGCGGGGGAGACCGTCTTCCTCGGCTACGACGCCCTGCAGGCCGAGAGCCGGATCCTCGGTCTGATCGTCGACGGCCGGAGCGTCGACCGTGCGGTCGTCGGCGACATCGCCGAGGTCATCCTCGGCGAGACCTCTCTCTACGCCGAGTCCGGTGGCCAGGACGCTGACCAGGGGGCGATCGTCGGCAACGGCTTCGACCTCGAGGTGCTCGACGTGCAGCGCCCGGTGTCCGGCCTCTGGAGCCACACCGTCCAGGTGCGCTCCGGCGAGGTCGGTGTCGGTGACCCGGCGACGACCCTGGTCGACGCCGAGTACCGCCGTGGTGCGACCCAGGCCCACTCGGCCACGCACCTGGTGAACGCGGCGCTCCGCGACGTCCTCGGCCCGGAGGCACTGCAGGCCGGCTCGTACAACAAGGCCGGCTACATGCGCCTCGACTTCTCGTGGAGCCAGCCGGTGTCGCTCGAGACCCGCTCCGAGATCGAGGAGGTCGTGAACACCGCGATCCGCTCCGACCTCGAGGTCTCCACGCGCATCCTGCCCATCGACGACGCCAAGGCCCTCGGGGCCCAGGCGCTGTTCGGCGAGAAGTACGGCGCCGAGGTCCGCATGGTCGACATCGGCGGCCCGTGGTCCCGGGAACTCTGCGGTGGCATCCACGTGGCCTCCAGCTCCCAGGTCGGCCTCGTCAACCTCGTCGGCGAGTCCAGCGTCGGGTCGACCAACCGCCGTGTCGAGGCCCTCGTCGGCCTCGAGGGCTTCCGCGAGCTCGCCGTCGAGCGGACCATCGTGTCCCAGCTCTCGAGCGCACTCAAGGCGCCGCGTGACGACCTCCCGGGCCGTGTGCAGTCGCTGCTCGAGGACCTGAAGACGGCCCAGAAGCGCATCGCCGAGTTCGAGTCGGCGAACCTGCAGCAGCGCGTGCCGGCGATCGCCCGGACCGCCGAGCGCGTGGGTGCCGTGGCGCTCGTCGCCCAGGTGGTCGACGGGCTCTCCTCCGGCGACGACCTCCGTGCCCTCGCCACCGGTGTCCGGGGTCAGATCGGCTCCGACGCCGCCGTGGTCGTGCTCGGTGCCGTCATCGGCGGCAAGCCGGTCGTCATCGTCGCGACCAACGACGCCGCCCGTTCCGCCGGTGTCCAGGCGGGGCCGCTCGCCAAGGAGGCCGCCGGTGTCCTCGGCGGTGGTGGCGGCGGCAAGCCGGACCTCGCGCAGGGCGGTGGCACCGACGCGTCGGCGCTTCCCGCGGCCCTCCGCGCCGTGTCCGACCGCATCGCGGCCTGACGGTGACGGTCCGCTCCGGGCGCCGGCTCGGCATCGACGTCGGCCGCGCCCGGATCGGGGTGGCGGTGTGTGACCGCGACGGGCTCCTCGCCACCCCGGTCGAGACCGTCCGTCGGGACGACTCGGCCGACCTCCGGCGGATCCTGGCGATCGCGGAGGAGTACGACGTCCTCGAGATCGTCGTCGGACTCCCGCTCTCGATGTCCGGTGGGGACACCCCCTCCACGACCGACGCCCGGGACTTCGCCGCCCGGATCGCGGCGCACCGGCCGGTCCGGCTCGTCGACGAGCGACTCTCGACGGTCACAGCGCAGCGCGGGCTCCACCAGGCGGGGAAGAACACGAAGAAGTCGCGGGCCGTGATCGACCAAGCGGCCGCTGTTATCATTCTGCAACATGCGCTCGACCACGAGCGCGCAGCCGGCGCCCCACCCGGGGCCGAACTCCCCTGACAGCTGCCCTCCCGGACCCGCCCCAGCGGACCGGAGCCGCGCGGGGTTCCCGACCGAGAGACCGAGGACCGTTGGCAGACGATCTGGACTGGAACGCGATCATCGCGACCGGCAGCGACGCCGGACGCCGTGACCGCACGGGGACCCGCCGAGGCGAGGGACCCACCGAGACGCCCACGGACGACCCGCCGCTGTCGCGTCGGGAAGCCCGTGCTGCGCGTGCACGAGCCGCAGCAGCTGCATCGGCATCGGCATCGGCCGACGATGCCGTCGATCCGACCGCGTACCGACCCGACGACGACGGCGACCAGCGTCCCGACGCTGCCGGGAGGCCCGCCCCCCGTCCCGGCGTCGGCGCCGCTCCCGCAGGTGACGACGTCCACCCCGACGTGCACGCCCTCCTCGGTGGCTCGCTGCACAGCGGTCCGGTGCCCGGCACCGCGGCACCGGCCGACGGAAGCCCGGCCGACGGAGGCCCGGCCGACGGCGTCGACGAGGACCACGGGCAGCAGCCCCGACGACGCGGCACCTGGCAGGGGGTCGACGTCGGATCGCCTCTCCCGGACGGCACTGGGCGGGTCGGCGACGACCCGGACGGCGACCCCGTGGACGGCGACGCCCTGGCGAGCACGAGTGGTGCCGGTGGCACCGGCGGCGAAAGTGGCCGTGGTGGCGACGGTGGCGGGCGACGTGGCGGACGTGGGGGAGTCTCCCGGCCGCCGCGCGACGAGCGTCCGCCGCGACGCAAGGGGCCCCTCATCGCCGGGATCGTCATCGTGGCGATCGTGGTCGCTGGCGGTGCGGTCGCCTACAACTTCGCGGCACCGAAGATCCAGGCCATCGCCAGCGCGATCTCGGGGTCGCAGGAGAGCGACGACTACACCGGCGACGGCACCTCGAAGGTGACGATCACGATCAAGGACGGCGACATCGGTGAGGACGTCGCCGCGACGCTGCAGCGGAGCGGTGTGGTGAAGACCTCGAAGGTCTTCTACCAGCTCCTGCTCTCGTCGCCGAACGTGCAGTTCCAGCCCGGCTCGTACTCGCTGAAGAAGAAGATGAGCTCGAAGGCCGCGCTGACGGCTCTGCAGGACAAGGCCAACCGGGTCGAGGACCCGTCGATCGTGATCCCCGAGGGCACGGCGCTGCAGGACATCGAGGCCGGCATGGTCTCGAAGGCCGGGCTGAGCAAGGCCGACGTCGAGGCTGCAGCCGAGGACGTCTCCGCGTACGGCCTGCCGTCGGGTGTCACCACGCTCGAGGGCTGGCTGTTCCCCGCCACCTACCCGATCAACCCGAAGTGGACGGCGAAGCAGTACTTCCAGACCATGGTCGACACCATGAAGCAGCACCTGGAGACCGCCGGTGTCGCCGCCGCAGATCAGGAGCGCGTCGTCGTCTTCGCGTCGCTCGTGCAGAAGGAAGCCGGCCTCGCAGCCGACTACCCGAAGGTCGCGCGGGTCTTCCAGAACCGACTCGACGACGGCATGCTCCTGCAGTCCGACGCGACGGTGGCGTACGGCACGGGCAACACGCACCGTGTGACGACGACGGACGCCGAACGTGCGGACCGGTCCAACCCGTACAACACCTACCAGCACGAGGGGCTGCCGCCCGCACCGATCTCCAACCCGGGCGACCTCGCCATCAACGCGGTGACGAAGATGGCGACCGGCAACTGGCACTACTTCGTGACGGTCGACCTCGAGAGCGGTGAGACCGTGTTCTCGGACACGCTCGCGCAGCACGAGCAGGCCGTGCAGCGTTTCCAGGCCTGGCTGCGCGCCCACCCCGCCTACCAGTAGTCGGTCGGACCACCAGCAGGACCTCGCGCGACGGGCGGCGGTCGGTGCACCTCGCGGTACACCGGCCGCCGCCCGTCGCTGTGGGAGGATGTCGTCATGCTTCGTTGGTTGACCGCTGGTGAGTCCCACGGACCCGAACTGATCGCCATGATGGAAGGCCTCCCGGCCGGCGTCCCGGTGTCGTACGAGTCCATCCGCGCCGACCTCGCGCGCCGCAAGCTCGGCTACGGGCGTGGCTCGCGCATGAAGTTCGAGCAGGACGAGCTCCACCTGTCCGGCGGCGTCCGACACGGCCTCTCGATGGGCAGCCCCATCGCGATCCGCATCGGGAACACCGAGTGGCCGAAGTGGGTCGAGGTGATGAACCCCGAGCCCGTCGAGCAGACCGACGCGTCGCGTGGCCGAGGTGCACCGTTGACCCGTCCGCGGCCCGGGCACGCCGACCTGGTCGGCATGCAGAAGTACGGCTTCGACGAGGCCCGGCCGATCCTCGAGCGCGCGTCCGCCCGTGAGACCGCCGCGCGGGTCGCCCTCGGCGCCGTCGCGAAGTCCTTCCTCGCCGAACTCGGCATGACCTCGGTGGCGCACACCCTGCAGGTCGGGACCGTCCGGGTGCCGGACGACGCCGCACTGCCCGTGCCCGAGGACGTCGACCGCCTCGACGACGACCAGCTGCGCTGCTTCGACCCCGCGACCTCCGAGCGCATGGTGACCGAGGTCGAGGCGGCCAAGAAGGACGGCGACACCCTGGGCGGCGTCGTCGAGGTCCTGTTCTACGGCGTCCCACCGGGGCTCGGCTCGCACGTGCAGTGGGACCGTCGTCTCGACGCCCGACTGGCGGCGGCGATCATGGGGATCCAGGCGATCAAGGGCGTCGAGGTCGGGGACGGCTTCGCGACCGCGGCCCGACGTGGCTCAGCCGCCCACGACGAACTCCAGCGCGAGGACGGCGAGATCGTCCGGAGGACCGACCGCGCCGGCGGGACCGAGGGCGGCATGTCCACGGGCACCGTGCTCCGCGTCCGTGCCGCGATGAAGCCGATCGCCACCGTGCCGCACGCCCTGCAGACCATCGACGTCGCCACCGGCGAGGACGCGGCCGCACACCACCAGCGCTCGGACGTCTGCGCGGTGCCGGCATCCGGGGTCGTGGCAGAGGCGATGGTGGCACTCGTGCTCGCCGACGCCGTGCTCGAGAAGTTCGGTGGGGACAGCGTCGCCGAGACCAAGCGCAACCTCGAGGGCTACCTCGCCGCGATCCCGGACACGCTCCGGACGCGTCGCACCGAGTCGTCCGCGCAGACCCCCGCCTGGTGACCGGGGCCGACGTCCCGCCCGGGGCAGTCCAGGCCGGGGCCGCGGTCCCGCCCGTCGTCGTCATCGGGCCGATGGGTGCCGGCAAGTCGAGCGTCGGGCGCCGGGTCGCGAAGGCCCTGGGCGTGCCGTTCACCGACACCGACCGGGTGATCGCACGCGAACACGGTCCGATCCCGCAGCTCTTCGCCGAACGCGGCGAGCCGGCCTTCCGGGAACTCGAGGCCGCGGCGGTCCGTCGCGCCATGCAGATCGGCGGCGTCGTCTCGGTCGGCGGGGGAGCGGTCATGCACCCGGAGACCCGCGCCGCGATGGCGGGCGCGCACGTCGTGCTCCTCACCGTCACGGCCGAGGCGGTCGCCGCGCGGATCGCCGGTAGTGACCGCCCGCTCATCGCCTCGGGTGGCATCGACGCCTGGCAGGCGATCCTGGACGAGCGGGCGGCGACGTACGCCGAGCTCGCCCACGTGGTGTTCGACACCTCGCGCCGACCCATGTCCCGGGTCGCCGACGACGTCGTCACCTGGGTCCGCGACAGCGCACCCGCCGGCACCCACACCCCACCTCCCCCCACCTCCGACGAAGGAGCACCGTGACCGAGTCGACCCTGCCCGAGGGCACCACCGAGATCCGCGTCGGCGGCCAGGACGGCTACGTCGTCGCGGTCGGCAACGGCCTGCTCGCGTCGGTCCCCGCCCTGCTCGGTCCGCGAGTGGCGAAGGTCCTCATCGTGCACGCCCCGACCCTGGGTGCCCGCGCCGAGGACCTCCGTCAGCTGCTCGTCGGCGCGGGGCTCGAGGCCCTCATCGCCGAGGTGCCCGACGCCGAGGCCGCGAAGCGGATCGAGGTCGCCTCGTTCTGCTGGCAGGTCATGGGGCAGTCGGACTTCACCCGCACCGACGCCGTGATCGGCCTCGGCGGCGGTGCCGTCACCGACCTCGCCGGCTTCGTCGCCGCCACCTGGCTGCGCGGTGTGCCGTACCTGTCGATGCCGACGACGGTCCTCGGGCTGGTCGACGCGAGCGTCGGTGGCAAGACCGGCATCAACACGAACGAGGGCAAGAACCTGGTCGGGGCCTTCGCCGCCCCGCGCGCCGTGGTCGGTGACCTGGACCTGCTCCGCACCCTGCCACGGAACGAGATCCTGGCGGGCTTCGCCGAGATCGTGAAGGCCGGGTTCATCGCCGTGCCGGAGATCCTCGACGTGATCGAGGCGGACGTCGACCGCGTGACCGACCCGACGACGCCGGAGTTCCGCCGCGTGGTCGAACTCGCGATCGAGCTGAAGGCCCAGGTCGTGTCCGAGGACTTCACCGAGCAGGGCCGCCGCGAGGTGCTCAACTACGGGCACACCCTCGGCCACGCCATCGAGCACGCCGAGCGGTACCAGTGGCGACACGGTGCAGCGGTGGCGGTCGGCATGGTGTTCGCCGCCGAGCTGGCACGCCTCACCGGGCACCTGGACGACGCCACGGTCGACCGGCACCGCTCGATCCTGGATTCGCTGTCGCTCCCGACGACCTACCCGCTCGGCCGGTGGCAGAGCCTCCTGGCGACGATGCGCCGCGACAAGAAGGCCCGCGCCGGCATGCTCCGGTTCATCATCCTCGATGCCGTCGGCAAGCCGGTGACGCTCGAGGGACCGGAGGACCACCTGCTCTTCACCGCCTACCAAGAGGTGGGTGCCTAAGAGCTGTACCCCGGTCGGCCCCAGGCCCGCGGAGCAGACTGACGGCGTGCCGAACCCGCCCCGCCTCAGCGACTTCTCCACCCAGCAGCGCCAGGAGCCCTCGGGTCTCCGCAGCCGCGGCCGCCGTTTCACCGAGGTGCTCGGGATCGCCCGTCGGCACGCGCTGCTGCCGTTCCGTCGGTTGGACTTCTCCCGGGACCCGGCCACCGCCGACCTGCGCCGTGACCAGGCGGACCACCTGCGCCGGGCACTCGAGGAAGCGGGCGGCGGTTTCGTGAAGATGGGCCAGCTCCTGTCGACCCGCGACGACCTGCTGCCCGAGGAGTGGACCGAGGGTCTCGCGCACCTGCAGCGGGGCGTCCGTCCCGCGGACCCGGTCGAGGTCGCGGCGTTGCTCGAGGCCGAACTCGGCGCGCCGGTGTCCGAGGTGTTCGCGTCGTTCGACTCGGAACCGGTCGCCGCGGCCTCGATCGCGCAGGTGCACCGCGCCCGGCTCACCGACGGCACCGCGGTGGCCGTGAAGGTCCAGCGCCCCGGCATCGACGCAGCCGTCCGGCGGGACGTCGACATCGCGCTCCGCGTCGTGCGGTTCCTCACCCGGACCTCCGCCCAGGCTCGTCAGCTCGGGGTGGTGCAGGTCGCCGAGCAGTACGGTGCGGACCTGATCCGCCAGGTGGACTTCTCGGCCGAGCTCCGCAACCTCGAGTCCCTCCGCGCCGCCCAGGCCCGCAGCGCCCGACCCGACGAGGTCCGGTTCCCGGAGCCGTACCGCGACCTGTCGAGCCGTCGCGTGCTCGTGATGGAGTTCCTCGAGGGGGACACGCTCAGCGCCATCCGAGCAGAGCGCTCCGACCGTGACCTCGACGAGCCGATGCGGGCGATCCTGCGGTCGTTCCTGCGCCAGGTCGTCTTCGACGGGGTCTACCACGCGGACCTGCACCCGGGGAACGTCCTGGTGCTACCCGACGGTCGGCCCGCCCTCATCGACTTCGGCTCGGTCGGGAGGCTCGACCCGGGTCTCCGGGACACGGTCCAGGAACTCCTCGCCGCCTACCTGCAGGACGACACCTCGCGCATCGCCGACGCGGTGCTCCGGATGGCCCCGGTCCGCAACGCCGAGGACGAGTCCGACTTCCGTCGGGACATGGCCCGTTTCGTCGCGGAGGAGCTCGGTCCGGGCGCACGGATCGGGGTCGAGACGGTCGACGACGCCGTCGCGGTGTTCGGGCGGTACCGGCTCCGTGCGCCGGCGGACTTCGTGGCGGCGGCCCGGGCCCTGGCGATCTTCGAGGGCACGCTCCGCACGCTGACCCCGTCGTTCGACCTGCTCGAGGAGTCGCGCGGCCTGGCTGCGGAGCAGATCCGCGACCAGCTCCGTCCGGCCGCGATCCGGAACGTGCTGGTGCGCGAACTGTTCGGCCTCGTCACCTCGGCACGTCGGCTCCCACGACGCATCGACAAGATCACCGAGGCGGTCGAGGCCGGCCGCCTGTCGGTGAACATCCGCCTGCTCAGCGATCGACGGGACAGGCAGACGGTGTCGGGCATGATCCGTCGGGTGCTGCTCGTGCTCCTGGGAGCCGGGTCGGGCCTCCTGGCCGTGGTGTACCTGGCGACGCCCGCGCGACCGACCGCGGTGATCAGCACGCTCGTGGCCGGCGCCCTGCTCGGCGGCACCTGCGTCGTCCTGCTCGCCTGGGCAGCGATCGACGCCTGGCTCGCGCGCCGACGGCAGTAGCCCGTCCGCTACACTCGTCCGGGGCTCCACGAGCCCGGACTCCTTCACAACACCATCGAACGGAAGACCAATGGCGAGTACCACTGACATCAAGAACGGCGCCGTTCTCATCATCGACGGGCAGCTCTGGTCGGTCGTCGAGTTCCAGCACGTGAAGCCGGGCAAGGGCGGCGCCTTCGTGCGCACCAAGCTCAAGCAGGTCGTCTCCGGCAAGGTCGTCGACCGCACCTTCAACGCCGGCGCGAAGATCGAGACCGCCGTGGTGGACCGTCGCGACTTCCAGTACCTCTACGAGGACGGCGACTCGTACGTCTTCATGGACCAGGACACCTACGACCAGGTCAACGTCCCGGCGGCCGTCGTCGGTGACGCGCGCAACTTCCTGCTCGAGTCCGCGCAGGTCACCATCGCGATGAACGAGGGCAACCCGCTCTACGTCGAGCTCCCGACCTCGATCGTCACCACGATCGAGACCGAGCCGGGCCTGCAGGGTGACCGCTCCTCCGGCGGCACCAAGCCGGCGACGATCGTCACGGGCTACCAGATCCAGGTCCCGCTGTTCCTCGAGAGCGGCACGAAGGTCAAGGTCGACACGCGTGACGGCAACTACCTCGGCCGCGTCAACGACTAGGCGCTGACCGGATGAGTGCTCGTTCCAAGGCGCGGAAGCGCGCCCTCGACATGCTCTACGTGGCCGAGGTGCGCGAGCTGCCGATCGCGGACGTCCTGGCGACCGAGACGGTCCGCCACCTCGACCAGCCGGAGCGTGCCTCCAGCTGGGACTACGCGCGGCAGATCGTCACGGGCATCGACGAAGCCCGGTACGAGATCGACGGCGTGATCGCCGACCACGCGCAGGGCTGGTCGATCGCCCGCATGCCGGTGCTCGACCGCTGCATCCTGCGCATGGGGGTCTGGGAGCTGCGGTTCAACCCGGAGGTCCCCGACGCGGTCGCGATCGCCGAAGCCGTCGAGCTCGCGCAGTCGCTCTCCACGGACGACTCGGCCGGCTTCGTGAACGGTGTCCTCGGCGCCGTCGCGAGCGGCCGCGGACCGTCCGGTCGGACTGTCGCGGAGGACCAGGAGTCCCGCTAGGCTCGAAGCCGTCAGCATCCTTGAAGCCGTCCAGAGAGACGGGAGCCGTCCAGAGAGGCGGGGAAGGAGGTCGGCGTGGGTACCAGAACGGTCCTGCAGCAACCCGACATCACGCGTGCTCTGACGCGCATCGCGCACGAGATCCTCGAGGCCAACCACGGTGGCTCGGAACTCGTGCTGCTCGGCATCCCGACCCGTGGGGCCGTCCTCGCCGAGCGCCTCGGTCGCATCCTCGCCGACATCGAGCCCGGGTGGGAGTCCGCCGCCGCGGGGATCGGCAGTGAGCGGGTCGGCGCACTCGACGTCACGATGTACCGGGACGACCTGCGCCGGGGCATCGGTCGTGCGCCACACCCGACGGTGATCCCGGCCGGCGGCGTCGACGGCAGGGTCGTCGTCCTGGTCGACGACGTGCTGTACTCCGGCCGGACGGTCCGGGCAGCACTCGACGCGCTGCAGGGCATCGGGCGGCCCCGCGCCGTGCGCCTGGCGGTGCTCGTCGACCGCGGCCACCGCGAACTGCCGATCCGCGCCGACCACGTCGGCAAGAACCTGCCGACGGCGGGCGACGAACGGGTCACGCTGCACCTGACCGAGACGGACGGTGTCGACGACGTCGTCATCGAACAGGGCGGTACCGAACAGGGTGGTGCGTCGTGAGGCACCTGCTCTCCACCGCCGACCTGTCACGCGACGACGCCATCGGGATCCTCGACGTCGCCGAGGAGATGGCCGAGGTCAACACACGAGAGGTCCGGAAGCTCCCGGCGCTCCGCGGTCGGACGATCGTGAACCTCTTCTTCGAGGACTCGACCCGCACGCGCATCTCGTTCGAGGCCGCCGCCAAGCGGCTGTCCGCGGACGTCATCAACTTCGCCGCGAAGGGCTCCAGCGTCTCGAAGGGCGAGTCCCTCAAGGACACCGTGCAGACCCTCGACGCCATGGGCATCGACGGCATCGTCATCCGCCACGGGGCCTCCGGCGCTCCGCGCGTGCTCGCCGAGGCGGACTGGATCGACGTGCCCGTCGTCAACGCGGGTGACGGCACCCACGAGCACCCCACGCAGGCGCTCCTCGACGCCTTCACGATGCGCCGCCGTCTGCACGGCACCGACAGCCGCGGGCAGGGGCTCGACGGGGTCCGGGTGCTCATCGTGGGCGACGTGCTGCACAGCCGCGTCGCCCGGAGCAACGCCTGGCTGCTCCGGACGCTCGGTGCACACGTCACCTTCGCCGCCCCGCCGACACTGCTGCCGGCGGTCGACCGTCCCTTCGGCGCCGCCGTGCACCACGACCTCGACGCCGCACTGGCCGAGGACCCGGACGTCGTGATGACCCTCCGGATCCAGCAGGAGCGGATGGACGACGCCTTCTTCCCGAACCCGCGTGAGTACACGCGGCACTTCGGGCTGACCGCCGCGCGGTTCGCCCGGCTGCCCGAGCGGACGCTCGTGATGCACCCCGGACCGATGAACCGGGGCCTCGAGATCGCCGGGGTCGCCGCGGACGACGCTCGCTCGACCGTGGTGGAACAGGTCGCGAACGGCGTCTCGGTCCGGATGGCCGTGCTCTACCTCGCCCTCACCGGTGACCACCAGAAGGAGACCGTCGCATGACCGCACACCTCATCCGTGGCGCGCAGCTGGTCGACGGCTCGCGTGCCGACATCCGCCTGGAGGGACGGCTCGTCACCGCGGTCGGGTCCGGTCTCGACGCGGCTGGTGCGACGGTGGTCGACGCCGACGGGCTGCTCGCCCTGCCGGGCCTGGTCGACCTGCACACCCACCTCCGGGAACCCGGGCACGAGGAGTCCGAGACCGTCCTCTCCGGCTCGCGGGCCGCGGCCGCCGGCGGTTTCACGGCCGTGAACGCGATGGCGAACTCCTCGCCGGTCGCGGACACCGCCGGGGTCGTCGAGCAGGTGCAGGCGCTCGGGGACGACGCCGGGTACGTCACGGTCCGTCCGATCGGTGCCGTCTCGCAGGGGCTGCAGGGCACGCACCTGTCCGAGATCGGTGCCATGGCGACCTCACGCGCGAAGGTCCGGGTGTTCTCGGACGACGGCTCGTGCGTCGCCGACCCGCTGCTGATGCGCCGGGCGCTCGAGTACATCAAGGGCTTCGGCGGCGTGCTCGCACAGCACGCGCAGGAGCCCCGTCTGACGGTCGGCGCGCAGATGAACGAGGGCCGACTGTCGTCCGAACTCGGTCTGGCGGGCTGGCCGGCCGTGGCGGAGGAGTCGATCATCGCGCGAGACGTCCTGCTCGCAGACCACGTCGGAGCTCGGCTGCACGTCTGCCACGTCTCGACCGCCGGCAGCGTCGAGGTGATCCGCTGGGCCAAGTCCCGCGGCATCGACGTCACGGCCGAGGTCACACCGCACCACCTGCTGCTCACGGAGGACCTGATCGCCGGGCACGACGGCACCCCGGGCTACGACGCCCGGTACAAGGTGAACCCGCCGCTCCGCCGCCGCGAGGACGTCGAGGCACTCCGCGCCGCCCTGGCCGACGGCACGATCGACATCGTCGCGACCGACCACGCCCCGCACCCCGCCGAGGCCAAGCACTGCGAGTGGCCCGCCGCCGCGAACGGCATGGTCGGGCTCGAGTCCGCGTTGAGCGTGGTGCACGCCGCCGTGGTCGAGGACGGCCGACTGGACTGGGCCGACGTCGCCCGTGTGCTGTCGAGCGCGCCGGCCCGGATCGGCCAGGTCACGGGCCACGGCCACGCGATCGCCGCGGGTGCGCCGGCCGAGATCACCCTCTACGACCCCGCGGCGGGCCGCGAGTTCTCGGTGGCCGACCTGCACGGGCAGTCGCAGAACTCGCCGTACGTCGGGATGCGGCTGCCCGGCCGGGTCGTCGCGACCTTCCACCACGGCGAGCCGACGGTGCTCGACGGGCAGCTCGTCGACGCCGACACCGTCGCGGCCCGGGCTGCAGCGGCACGGGTGGCGACGGCATGAGCGGTGACACGGCGCGCTGGCTGCTCGGCGGGGTCATCCTGCTCGCGGTGGCCGCGCTGTACGTCGCGATGGCGCGCACGTGGCGGACGCGGAGCCGACGGCAGGCGGAGGCCGTGCCTCCCGTCCCGGTGCCGGCCGACCGTGGTCCGGCGGCCGGGTCGTGGGACGGGTTCACCGTCGCGACGACCCGAGCGGACCAACCGCTCGAACGGATCACCGCCGGCGGACTCGGCTTCCGCGGCCGCGGCGGCGTGACCGTGCACGCGACCGGCGTCGTGCTGCACCACGCCGGCGTGGACGACCGGTGGATCGCCCGGAGCGCCGTCCGCGGTGCCGACCGGGCCACGTGGGCGATCGACCGAGTGGTCGAGCCCGGGGGACTGGTCCGACTGCAATGGACGGCGACCGGCGCCGCAGCTGCGACGGACCTCGACACCTACTTCCGGTTCCCGGAGGGCGACGCGGAAGCGCTCACCGCCCTGCAGGGACTGGCGACGACGAACGACTCCCCGCACACTGCGGGCGAAGGGACGAACTCATGACACGCGAACGGGCCGTACTGGTCCTCGAAGACGGCACCCGGTACGACGGCTGGGCCTACGGCGCCCGTGGGCGCACGCTCGGCGAGGTGGTCTTCGCGACCGGCATGACCGGCTACCAGGAGACGCTCACCGACCCCTCCTACGCCGGGCAGATCGTGGTGCAGACCGCGCCGCACATCGGCAACACCGGTGTCAACGACGAGGACCCCGAGTCCCGGCGCATCTGGGTCGCGGGGTACGTCGTGCGCGACCCGAGCCGCGTGGTGTCGAACCACCGCGCGGACGCGTCGCTCGACGAGCACTTGGTGCGCGACGGCATCGTCGGGATCTCCGGGATCGACACCCGCGCCCTCACCCGTCGCATCCGCGACGCGGGTGCCATGAAGGGCGGCGTGTTCAGCGGGGCGGATGCCACGCTCGACGCCGACGAGCAGCTCCGGATCGTCACCGAGCAGGCCGGCATGGCGGGGAAGAACCTCTCCGCCGAGGTCTCCACGGCCGAGGAGTACGTCGTCGAGCCGGTCGGCGAGCGGATCGGCACGCTGGCCGTCCTCGACCTCGGCGTGAAGTCGTCGACGACCCGTTACCTGTCGGAGCGCGGCTTCGAGGTGCACGTGCTGCCGCAGGACGTCACGGTCGAGCGGCTCCGCGAACTCGACCCCGACGCGCTCTTCTACTCGAACGGCCCCGGCGACCCGTCGGCGTCCGACGCGCAGGTGTCCCTGCTGCAGGAGAGCCTCCGCGACGGCCGGCCGTTCTTCGGGATCTGCTTCGGCAACCAGCTGCTCGGCCGTGCCCTGGGCTTCGGCACGTACAAGCTGCCGTTCGGTCACCGCGGCATCAACCAGCCGGTGCTCGACACGACGACCGGCAAGGTCGAGATCACGAGCCAGAACCACGGCTTCGCGGTCGACGCGCCCGTCGGTGAGGTCCTCGAGTCCCCGGTCGGCTTCGGTCGTGTCGAGGTCTCGCACTACTCACTGAACGACAACGTCGTGGAGGGCCTCCGGGCGCTCGACATCCCCGCGTTCAGCGTGCAGTACCACCCCGAGGCCGCCGCCGGACCGCACGACAGCATGTACCTCTTCGACCGCTTCCGGGACATGGTGCTCGCCCGACGGCAGGGAGCGCCGCTCGACGCGGCCACCACCGACGCCACCACGCCTGCCGCCGACATCACGAAGGAGGGCAACTGATGCCCAAGCGCACCGACATCAGCTCCGTCCTGGTCATCGGCTCCGGCCCGATCGTGATCGGGCAGGCCGCCGAGTTCGACTACTCGGGCACGCAGGCCTGCCGCGTCCTCCGCGCGGAGGGCGTCCGCGTCATCCTGGTGAACCCGAACCCGGCGACGATCATGACCGACCCGGACTTCGCCGACGCGACCTACATCGAGCCGATCACGAACGCGTCGCTCGAGGAGATCATCCGCATCGAGCAGCCGGACGCCGTCCTGCCGACCCTGGGCGGACAGACCGCGCTGAACGCCGCGATCTCCCTCGACGAAGCAGGCATCCTCGAGAAGTACGGCGTCGAGCTCATCGGCGCGAAGGTCGACGCCATCCAGCGCGGTGAGGACCGGCAGCTCTTCAAGGAGCTCGTCCTCGAGTCCGGTGCCGACGTCGCCCGCAGCCACATCGCGCACACCCTGGAGGAGGCGAAGGAGTTCGCGAAGGACCTCGGCTACCCGCTCGTGGTCCGCCCGTCCTTCACGATGGGCGGTCTCGGCTCCGGCTTCGCCTACGACGAGTCGGAACTCGTGCGCTTCGTCGGCGACGGTCTGCAGTCCAGCCCGACGACCGAGGTCCTGCTCGAGGAGTCGATCCTGGGGTGGAAGGAGTACGAGCTCGAGCTGATGCGGGACAACGCCGACAACACCGTCGTCGTCTGCTCGATCGAGAACGTCGACCCGGTCGGCGTGCACACCGGCGACTCGATCACCGTCGCCCCGGCGCTGACGCTGACCGACCGCGAGTACCAGAACATGCGGAACATCGGCATCGACATCATCCGCCGCGTCGGGGTCGACACCGGCGGGTGCAACATCCAGTTCGCGGTCGACCCGGCGAACGGCCGTCTGATCGTCATCGAGATGAACCCGCGCGTCTCCCGCTCCTCGGCGCTCGCGTCGAAGGCGACGGGCTTCCCGATCGCCAAGATCGCCGCGAAGCTGGCCATCGGGTACCGCCTGGACGAGATCCAGAACGACATCACCCGCGTCACTCCGGCGAGCTTCGAGCCGACGCTCGACTACGTCGTCGTGAAGACCCCGCGCTTCGCGTTCGAGAAGTTCCCGGCCGCCGACGCCACGCTCACCACCACGATGAAGAGCGTCGGCGAGGCGATGGCGATCGGCCGCAACTACGCCACCGCGCTGCAGAAGTCGCTCCGCTCGCTCGAGAAGCGCGGGTCGAGCTTCCACTGGGACGTGCCGGCCGACCAGCTCGACAAGGCCGCCCTGCTCGAGAAGTCCTCGGTCCCGACCGACGGCCGCATCGTCACGGTGCAGCAGGCCCTCGTCGCTGGCGCCACCGCGGCAGAGGTCTTCGAGGCCACGAAGATCGACCCGTGGTTCATCGACCAGATCGTGCTCATCAACGAGGTCGCGGACGAGGTCCGTGCCGCCGAGACCCTGGACGCGGACACCGTCCGGTGGGCCAAGGAGCACGGCTTCAGCGACGCGCAGATCGCGGCGCTCCGCGGGGTCTCCGAGCAGGAGGCGCGCGACCAGCGACACGCGCTCGGCATCCGCCCGGTGTTCAAGACGGTCGACACCTGCGCCGGCGAGTTCCCCGCCCTGACGCCGTACCACTACTCGTCCTACGACACCGAGACCGAGGTCGCCCCGAGCGACCGCAAGAAGGTCGTCATCCTGGGCTCCGGTCCGAACCGCATCGGCCAGGGCGTCGAGTTCGACTACTCCTGCGTGCACGCGTCCTTCGCGCTGAGCGACGCCGGGTTCGAGACGATCATGATCAACTGCAACCCGGAGACGGTCTCGACCGACTACGACACCTCGGACCGGCTCTACTTCGAGCCGCTCACGGTGGAGGACGTGCTCGAGGTCATCGAGGCCGAGCAGGCGTCCGGCCAGGTGGTGGGCGTCGTCGTGCAGCTCGGCGGCCAGACCGCACTGGGCCTGGCGAAGCCCCTCGAGGCCGCGGGCATCCCGATCCTCGGCACCACGCCGGACGCGATCGACCTGGCGGAGGAGCGTGGGGCGTTCTCGCGCATCCTCGACGAAGCAGGCCTGCTCGCGCCGAAGAACGGCACCGCCCACGACCTGGCCAGCGCCACCGCGGTCGCCGAGGGCATCGGCTACCCGGTGCTCGTCCGTCCGTCCTTCGTGCTCGGCGGCCGCGGCATGGAGATCGTCTACGACTCCGCCACCCTCGCCGACTACTTCGACCGGATGGCCGACCAGGCGATCATCGGCCCGGACCTGCCGCTGCTCGTGGACCGGTTCCTCGATGACGCGGTCGAGATCGACATCGACGCGCTCTACGACGGCGAGCGGCTCTACGTCGGCGGCATCATGGAGCACATCGAAGAGGCCGGCATCCACTCCGGCGACTCGTCCTGCACCCTGCCCCCGGTCGGCCTCGGCCGCGCCGAGATCCAGGCCGTCGTCGACGCGACCGAGAAGATCGCGCGCGGGGTCGGCGTCCGCGGACTCCTCAACGTGCAGTTCGCCATCGCCGCCGGGGTGCTCTACGTCCTCGAGGCGAACCCCCGCGCCAGCCGCACGGTCCCGTTCGTCTCGAAGGCGCTCGGCATCGCACTGGCCAAGGCCGCGGCACGCATCATGACCGGCACGAGTGTCGACGGCCTGGTCGCCGAGGGACTGCTGCCGGCACGCGACGGCGCCTTCGTCCCGATGGAGGCCCCGATCGCCGTGAAGGAGGCCGTGCTGCCCTTCCGTCGCTTCCGCACCCGCGAGGGTCAGGTCGTCGACTCGGTGCTCAGCCCCGAGATGCGCTCCACCGGAGAGGTCATGGGCATCGACCGCGACTTCCCGCGGGCGTTCCTCAAGAGCCAGGAGGCCGCCTACGGTGGTCTGCCCACCAGCGGCACCGTGTTCGTGAGCGTCGCGGACACCGACAAGCGCGCCATCGTCCTGCCGGTGCACCGCCTGCAGCAGCTGGGCTTCACGATCATCGCCACCGAGGGCACCGCCGAGGTGCTCCGCCGCAACGGCATCCTGGTCGGCACCGTCGGCAAGTACAGCCAGGGGCAGGAGAGCGTCGTCGACCTGCTCGCCCGCAACGAGGTCGACATCGTCATCAACACCCCGAGCGGTGCCGCCGGTCGCGCGGACGGGTACGAGATCCGCGCGGCCACCGTGGCGGCGGACAAGCCGCTGTTCACGACGATCTCGCAGCTCGGCGCCGCCGTCGCGGCGATCGAGACGATCGGGACGCCGCACAGTGTCCGGAGCCTGCAGGACTACGCGCTCGAGCGGGCGGGCTGGTGACCCCAGGTCTGCACGGAGGCCCGACCCCGTTCGGCGTCCGGCTCGCGGCCGCCATCGAGTCGCGGTCGGCGCTCTGCGTCGGGATCGACCCCCACGCCGCCACCCTGGCGGCGTGGGGGCTCGGCCGCGACGAGGCCGGTCTCACCGCCTTCGGCGCCGCCCTGGTCGACGCCGCCGCGGGGCGAGCGGCTGTCGTGAAGCCGCAGATCGCGTTCTTCGAGGCGGCGGGGGTGCCCGGGTACCGAGCGCTCGAGGCGACGATCGGTCGCGCGCGTGATGCGGGCCTCCTGGTCGTCGCGGACGTCAAACGCGGCGACATCGGTTCGACCGGCGACGACTACGCCCTGGCGTGGCTGGACCGTGACGGCCCGTTCACGGCGGACGCGATGACGGTGTCGCCGTACCTCGGGTACGGCTCGCTGTCCGGGACCGTCGCCGTCGCCCGCGAGAACGGTGCGGGCGTGTTCGTCCTCGCCGCGACGAGCAACCCGGAGGCGCGTGTGCTGCAGACAGCGGTGCTCGCCGAGGGCCCGCGTGCCGGCCGGACCGTGGCGGCCGGTATCGTCGTGGACGTGGCAGACGACAACCGGACGAGCGCCGACCAGCCCCTGGGGGACGTCGGGCTGGTCCTCGGCGCGACCCTCGACCTCGACGACTTCGGCATCACGGCCGACGAGATCGGCACCGCCCCGGTCCTCGCACCCGGCTTCGGTGCGCAGGGGGCCCGGATCCAGGACCTCCGCGCGCTGTACGGCAGCCGGGCGGAGCAGGTCCTCGTGAGCGAGTCCCGCGGGCTGCTCGGCGACGGGCCGAACGGTGTCGCCGCACTCGTCGCCGACCGTGCCGACCGGATCGCACGCGCGCTGGGGACGGCGGCGTGAGCGACGAGCAGGCGGACGTCCGGTCCGACGACACCGATCCCGGCCGCTCGGCCCTGCCGGCGCACCGCAACCCGCCGGAGGTCGACCGGGTCGCGGCCGCGAAGGCCGCCGTCGCCGCACGACGCGCACGCGCCGCGGTCAAGTCGGCGATCGCCACCGGCGAGCGGTCGCCGCTCGAGGTCGCCCGTTCCGCCTGGTCTGAGGACGAGTCCGTCGTCGCGACCACCGCGGCCGAACGCTCGCTCCGCGTCCGTGACCTGCTCACGAGTCTGCCCGGTGTCGGACCGGCCCGGGCGGAGGCCGTGATGGGTGCGCTGCGGATCGCCCCGTCGAAGCGCCTCGGGGGACTCGGCAGCCGGCAGCGGACCGAACTGGCGGACTGGCTCGCCCAGCGCGGACGCAAGCGCGCGGCGTCGAAGCTCGTCGTGCTCGCCGGACCCACCGCGGTCGGCAAGGGCACGGTCAGCGCGTACATCCGTGAGCAGTACCCCGAGGTGAACCTCAGCGTCTCCGCGACGACCCGGAAGCCCCGCCCGGGCGAGGTCGACGGCGTGCACTACTACTTCGTGGACGACGCCGAGTTCGACCGGATGATCCGCGACCGCGAGCTGCTCGAGTACGCGACCGTGCACAACTCCTACCGGTACGGCACCCCGCGCCCGCCGATCGACCGCGCGCTCGACGCCGGCGAGAAGGTCATGCTCGAGATCGACCTGCAGGGCGCCCGCCAGGTGCGGGACGCGATGCCCGAGGCCGTCCTGGTGTTCCTGCTGCCGCCGACGTGGGACGAACTCGTCCGTCGGCTCATCGGCCGCGGCACCGAGACGCCCGAGGAGCAGACCCGCCGACTCGAGACCGCGAAGGTGGAGCTCGCGGCCCAGGACGAGTTCGACGTGCGGATCGTGAACTCCGATGTCAGCACGGCGGCACGCGAGGTCGTAGACTTGTTCTCTGCGCCCTGACCGGTGCACCGACGACGAGGAGCAACCCCATGGCCAACCCCCAGGGCATCATCGACCCGCCCATCGACGACCTGCTCAGCAAGGTCGAGTCGAAGTACGCGCTCGTGATCTTCGCTTCGAAGCGCGCTCGCCAGATCAACGACTACTACGCCGACCTGCACGAAGGCTCGCTCTTCGACAACGTCGGCCCGCTCGTCGACTCGACGATCGACGACAAGCCGCTCTCGGTCGCGCTCCACGAGATCAACGAGGACAAGCTGACCGTCACCAAGCAGCAGCAGCCCTCCGCCTGATCCCGGTGAGTGCGCTCCGCCTGTTCACGTCGGAATCGGTGACCGAAGGCCACCCCGACAAGATCTGCGACCAGATCTCGGACGCGATCCTGGACGCCCTGCTCACGGTCGACCCGAACGCACGGGTCGCCGTCGAGACGATGGTGACGACCGGGCTCGTGCACGTCGCGGGAGAGGTCACGACCTCGGGCTACGTCGAGATCCCGCAGCTCGTCCGCGACGTCATCACCGGCATCGGGTACAACTCGTCCGACGTGAGCTTCGACGGTCGCACCTGCGGCGTCGAGATCTCGATCGGCGCGCAGTCCCCGGACATCGCCCAGGGTGTCGACGAGTCCCTCGACACCCGCTCGGGTGCCGGCACGGACCCGCTCGACCGCCAGGGCGCCGGTGACCAGGGCATCATGTTCGGCTTCGCGACGAACGAGACGCCGGAGTACATGCCCGTCGCCATCTGGCTCGCGCACCGCCTGGCCGAGAAGCTCGCCGCGGTCCGCAAGTCCGGCGAGCTGCCGTACCTGCGCCCGGACGGCAAGACCCAGGTCACGGTCGGGTACGACGGCGTCACGCCGAAGACCGTCGAGACCGTGGTCCTGTCGACCCAGCACGCGCCGAGCGTCTCGCTCGAGCAGCTGACCGCGGACATCACCGAGCACGTCATCCGCCCGGTGCTCGACCTGGTGGAGCTCGACTCGTCGCACGTCGACGTGATCGTGAACCCGACCGGACGCTTCGAGATCGGCGGCCCGCAGGGCGACGCCGGACTCACCGGGCGCAAGGTCATCGTCGACACCTACGGCGGGGCCTCCCGGCACGGCGGCGGCGCGTTCAGCGGCAAGGACCCGTCCAAGGTCGACCGCTCGGCCGCCTACGCCCTGCGCTGGGTCGCGAAGAACGCCGTCGCGGCGGGTCTCGCCGACCGCCTCGAGGTCCAGGTCGCCTACGCGATCGGTCGGGCCAAGCCCGTCGGCCTGTACGTCGAGTCCTTCGGCACCGGCCACGTCGACGACGCGACGATCGAAGCCGCGATCACGAAGGTGTTCGACCTGCGACCGGCCGCGATCATCCGTGACCTCGACCTGCTGACCCCGAAGTACGCGCAGACCGCGACCTACGGGCACTTCGGTCGCGAACTGCCCGGCTTCACCTGGGAGCAGCTCGACCGCGTCGAGGAGCTCCGCACCGCGGCAGGACTCGTCTCCGTCACCGTCTGAGGCCCTTCGTGGCCAACGTCGCGCGTGTCGTCCTCGACTCACCGCTCCCGCAACTCGACCGTCTGTTCGACTACCGGGTCCCGGCCGAGATCGAGGACGACTGCGTGCCGGGGGTCCGGGTCCGGGTGCCGTTGCGCTCCGGCGCCCGGATGACCGACGCCTACGTGGTGGAGGTCGTGGCCGACGACGCCCTCTCGCCGGAGAACGACTTCCCGGGCGAGCTGAGTGCCGTCGAGGAGCTCGTCAGCCCGGTGCCGGTGCTCGCGCCGGAGGTCTGGGAGCTGGCCCGCGCCGTGGCCGACCGTGCCGCCGGGGTCGCCAGCGACGTGCTGCGCCTCGCGGTGCCGACGCGGCAGGTCCGGCCGGAGAAGGCCTGGCTCGCTCGTGACCCGGACCACGTGCCGCCCCGCGTGACGGCGGTCCCGGTCGACGGGTACGGCGACGCGGTCGTCGAGGCGGTGATGGACGCCGGCGGACGCGCGGCCGTCGGTGCGATCCCGCACCCGGTCCTGCTCGCCGCCCCGGCCCGAGCGATCCCGGCCGACGACGCCGACGGGCCTGCTCCCGCCTGGGTGCCCGGCTGGGCCGCGACCCTGGCGCAGGCCGCCGCACACACCCTGGCGGGGGAGCGGTCGGCCGTCATCGCCGTGCCCGACTTCCGCGACGTCACGGACCTCGAGCGCGCCCTGCTCGTCCTCGTGCCCGCCGAGCGGGTGGTGCGGTTCGACGCGAAGCAGACCAACGGGCAGCGCGCCCGGGCACTCCTCACCGCCCGGACGCACCCGGTCGTCGCGATCGGGAATCGTGCCGCCGTGTACGCACCGGCGTCGGACCTCGGCCTCATCGCCCTCTGGGACGACGGCGACCCGTCCTTCGCCGAGCAGCGCGCGCCGTACGTGCACACCCGTGACGTCGCGCTGGTACGGACCGCCCAGTCCGGGGCCGCGCTCCTGATGGTGTCGCACGCGCGGAGCACCGACGTGCAGCGGCTCGTCGAGCTCGGATGGTTGCAGGAGATCGGTCCGCACCGCGCCCGTGTGCCGAAGGTCGTCCCGACGGCCCACCAGACCAACGCCGACGGGTACGCCGCACAGGCCCGCATCCCGAGCAGTGCCTGGCGGGCCGCCCGCGAGGCCAGTCACGACGGACCCGTGCTCGTGCAGGTGTCGAACCCCGGCTTCGGGACCGGCCTGGTCTGCACCGAGTGCGGGGAGCGCGCCCACTGCCGGGTGTGCGGTGGTCCACTCGGCAGTCCGCACGCCGGGTCCACCCCGCAGTGTCGGTTCTGCGGCGCGCTCGCGGCCGGGTACCGCTGCCCGACCTGTGGCAACGGGAAGCTCAAGCCCGTCGGCCAGGGTGCCCAGCGCACCGCCGACGAACTCGGCCGCGCCTTCCCGAACACCCGGATCGTGGTGGCCGACGGATCGCGCCCGATCGACGAGGTACCGGCCCGTCCCGCGGTCGTCGTCGCGACCCGCGGCGCCGAACCGGACGTCGCCGGCGGCTACGCCTGCGTACTGCTCCTGGACGGCGAACGGATGCTGGCGCGCGAGGGACTGCGAGTCCAGGAGGACGTCCTCCGGATCTGGGCGAACGCCGCGGCGAAGGGCGCTCCCGGAGCGCCGGTGTACCTCGTCGGCATCGGCGGCAAGCTCGCGAACGCGATGGCACTCTGGCGGCTCGACGTGCCCGCCCACGACGAACTCACCGACCGGCGTGAGCTGTTCTTCCCGCCGGCGGTGCGGGTCGCCACGCTGACCGGGACGGACGAGGCGGTGACCGGCGCGATCGAGGCGCTCGGCGACGCGCCGGTGGGCCCGGTCCTCGGACCGGTCCCCGTCGACGACCCGACGCCGGGGACGGTCCGCGCGATCGTGCGCTTCCCCTACGGCCACGGGACAGAGGTGGCGGCGACCCTCAAGGCCGAGGTGATCCGCCGGTCGTCGACGCGCCGGGTGGTCAAGGGCGGGGCGAAGCGTCGCGCGGCTCCGGCCCTCCGCGTCCGGATGGACGACGCCGAGCCGTTCTCCGAGGTCTGAACCGGTCGCTGCAGAGCCGAGCCCGGACATGACGGGAGGCCCGTGGCGATCCCGCCACGGGCCTCCCGTCATGTCGCCGACCGAGGTCACCGACCGAGGTCACCGACCGAGGTCACCGATCCGGGTCAGCGCGCGGTCCGCTCCGCGCCGACCGGTGCACGGCGGCCGCGCGAGAGCACGACGCCGAGGGCGACCATGCCGATCGCGAGGACCAGGTGCAGCCAGTTGTCCGCCGAGTTCAGCGGCACGAAGTTCGCGGCGCTGTCGCTGTTCGCGGTGAACAGGCCGTAGATCCAGAGCACGAAGTAGACGATGCCGCCGATGACCAGGTAGAGCCGGGAACCACTGGCGCGTCGGGCCGCCAGGACGCCGACGATGCCGAAGAGCAGGTGGACGATGTTGTGCAGGACCGACACCTGGAAGATGCCGAGCAGCATGCCCATCGAGTCGTTGCCGGCACCACCGAGGTCACCGGTGGTCAGGCCGGGGATGAAGCCCGCCAGGCCGACGAGCAGGAAGACGATGCCGACGACGAGCGCGCCCTTCTGGACGGGCGTCTCGGCGAAGCTCGTGGGAGCGGGGGTGGAGAGTCGGTCTGACATGTTCGTTCCTTTCAGGGAATCGCCTGTGAACGTACCCGTCGGTCTCCGCGCTGTCCGGAGGCGAGGGCACAGCTCGTCCGGCACGACGCCGGCGAGCCGGGTCCGCGGATCAGCGGGGCTGGGCCGGGTTGGTCGGGTCGCCGTGTGACGGCGGGTTGATGACCGGCCCGGACGTGGCCGGGGTGACGGCGGGGGAACCGCCGGTGCCCTGCTGGACCTCCGGGAGGTGCTCGGGCACCGAGCCGGTCGGTTCGGCCCCGGCTTCGAGTGCGGCGATCCGGGAGGTCAGCACCTCCACGACCGGCAGCCGGTTCCCGTGGGCCCGCTCGTGCTCGAGCAGGGTCTGCAGCTGGTCGCGGTCGAGCGGGCGGACGTGCTCGGCGAGGTTGCCGAGCGGCAGGTGGTCGAAGTCCGGCAGCGGCAGTGCGTCGGTGGTCATGGTGGTCCTTCCGTCGAGATGCCAGCGACCGTAGGCAGGCACGCCTCAGCGCGTCCCCAGGCCCGGCGCGGACGGCGTCCGCCCGGGCGCGGCCGCGGCTCGTGGGAGACTGGTCCGATGCGTCTCGTCGTCGCCGGCAGTCCCGCTGCCGCGGTCCCCACCCTCCGTGCTCTGGCGGCGTCCGACCACGAGATCGCGGCGGTGTTGACCCGCCCGCCGACGCCGCAGGGCCGGAAGCGCGTGCTGACGCCCACGCCGGTCGCGCAGGCAGCGGCGGAGCTCGGGCTGCCGGTGATCGAGGCCTCCCGTGTGGACGACGAGGTGACGGCCCGGATCGCGGCGCTCGACGTCGGCCTCGGTGTGATCGTCGCGTACGGCGCACTCCTCCGTCGCCCAGCCCTCGACGCCCCGCGGCTCGGCTGGGTCAACCTGCACTTCTCCGACCTGCCGGCGTACCGCGGTGCCGCCCCCGTGCAGCGTGCCGTGATGGCCGGTGCGACGACCACGGCCGCGACGGTGTTCCAGCTGGTCGCGGCCCTGGACGCGGGCCCGGTCTTCGCGGCCGAGCCGTTCACGATCGACCCGGAGGCCACCTCCGGCGAGGTCCTCAGCGCGATGGCGGTGACCGGTGCCGACGTCGTCGTGCGGGTCGTCGACGCCATGGCCGCGGGCACCGCCGTCGCCACCGAGCAGGTCGGCGCTCCGACGTGGGCCCCGAAGCTCACCCTCGAGGACGGCCGGACCGACTTCGCCGCCCCGGCGGCCGCGGTGCACGCCAGGCTCCGTGGCGTCACCCCGGAGCCTGGTGCGTTCGCACACCTCGGCGAGACCCGGGTGAAGCTGCTGCGGGCGCGCCGGTACGGTGCAGTCGGTGGCCGGCCGGGAGGCCCGGAGGACTCCGCCCCGCACCTCGCGCCGGGTGCGCTCCGGCTCGTGGACGGTGCCCTGCTGGTCGGGACGGCGGACGAACCGCTCGTGCTGACCGAGGTGCAGCCGGCCGGCAAGAAGGCGATGGACGCCGCGGCCTGGGCCCGAGGGCTCGGACCGCTCGACGGGAAGGTGCTCGCATGAGCGCGGAACAGGCACGGTCACGCGGAGCGCAGCGCGGTGGCCGCGGCGGCGGCAGCGGTGTCGGGCGCCCGGGCGGGCGCCCCGGCGGTCGACCCCGCGAGCCCCGGCAGATGAGCGCCCGGCGGGTCGCGTTCGACGTCCTCCGTGCCGTCCAGGTCGACGACGCGTACGCGAACCTGCTCCTGCCGACGCGCATCCGACGAGCCGGGCTCAGCGCGCGGGACGCCGGTTTCGCCACCGAGCTCACCTACGGCACGATCCGGATGATCGGCCGCTACGACGTGGTGGTCGCGGTGGCGTCCGGACGTCGGGCGGACCTCATCGAAGCCGACGTGCTCGACGTCATGCGCCTCGGGGTGCACCAGCTGCTCGGCATGCGCACCCCGACCCACGCGGCGGTCTCCGCGACGGTCGAGCTCGCCCGCGAGGTCGGCGTCACCCGTGCCACCGGCTTCGTCAACGCCGTGATGCGCAAGGTCGCCGGCAAGACGCCGGAGGAGTGGGACGCCCTGGTGACGGCGGGCCTCGGCGGGGACGCACTCCTCGCGACGCGCTGGTCGCACCCGGTGTGGGTCGTGTCGGCACTCCGGGACGCCCTGGCCGCGGAGCGGTCCCGTGACGAACTCGTCGCGCTCCTCGCCGCCGACAACGAGGCACCGCGGGTCCAGCTCGCGGCGTTGCCCGGTGTCGCGTCGGCCGAGGACGTCGAGCAGGCGACCGCCCGCGTGGCGGCGGACGACGACGAGACGGGGGACGTGCCTCCCGTCGGTCCGGGCGACGACGCCGCAGCCGACGTGGCCGAGGCCGAGGCCGACCAGGCCGACGCGGCGCAAGAGCCCGCCCCGGCCGCTCCCGACCTGCCGGTCTCGCCCGTCGGGATCCGCGGCGTCACCGGTGACCCGGCCCGCGTCCCCGGCGTCGCCGCCGGCCGGCTCCGCGTCCAGGACGAGGGCTCGCAACTCGCGGCCCTCGCGCTGTCCCGTTCGTCCGAGGTACGGGCCGGCGAACGCTGGCTCGACCTCTGCGCAGGCCCGGGTGGCAAGGCCGCACTCCTGGCCGCCGAGGCCGCACAGGCTGGTGCGACCCTCACCGCCAACGAGCTCGTCCCGGCCCGGGTGGGACTCGTCCGGGAGGCACTCCGCGACTTCCGTGACACCGTCACCGTGGTCGAGGGCGACGGTCGCCGCTACGGGCACGACGGCTCGGGTGTCACGTACGACCGCGTCCTGCTCGACGCCCCGTGCACCGGCCTCGGCGCGCTGCGTCGCCGTCCGGAGGCCCGCTGGCGGAAGCAGCCGGAGGACGTCGCCGAACTGGCCGTCCTGCAGGAGGAGCTGCTCGAGGCCGCGGTCCGCGTGCTCGCACCGGGCGGCACCCTGGCGTACGTGACGTGCTCGCCGCACCTGGCCGAGACGCGCGGCCAGGTCGACGCCCTGATGCGTCGGCACGGGGACCTGCTCGAGCAGCTCGACACCGCATCCGTGGTCCGCTCGGTCGCCGCGCGTGACCCGCAGGTCGCGGACGGCCGGACCGTGCAGCTCTGGCCGCACCGGATCGGTACCGACGCGATGTTCATCGCACTGTTCCGCCGGACCGCCTGACGGGCTGTCGGCTCGGTGGCCGGCCGGGTCCGGGCCGGTAGGCTCGACGGGTGACGATCCGCATCTCGCCGAGCATCCTGTCCGCCGACTTCGCGAACCTCGAGCGCGAGCTCCAGCGCATCGAGACCGCCGACATGGTGCACGTCGACGTGATGGACAACCACTTCGTGCCGAACCTGACGCTCGGCCTGCCGATCGTCCAGCGCCTGCAGCAGGTGTCGCCCGTGCCCCTCGACGTGCACCTCATGATCACCGACGCCGACACCGAGGCGCCGAAGTACGCCGAGACCGGTGCGTCCAGCGTCACCTTCCACGTCGAGGCCGCGACCGACCCCGTCGCCACCGCTGCCGCCATCCGGTCGAACGGGGCCCGCGCCGCGGTCGCCGTGAAGCCCGGCACCCCGATCACCCGGGTGCTGCACCACCTCGACGCCTACGACATGATCCTGCTGATGACCGTCGAGCCCGGGTTCGGTGGTCAGGCGTTCATGACCTCGGTGATGCCGAAGCTCGCCGACGCACGCGCCGCGGTGGACGCGTCGGGGCTCGACGTCTGGCTCGAGGTCGACGGTGGCATCGCGGTCGACACGGTGCCGGAGGCGGTCCGGAGCGGCGCGGACACCCTGGTCGCCGGCTCCGCGGTCTACGGCGGCGAGCCCGCCGCCCGCATCACCGATCTCCGGGCGGCGGCACAGCGTGCGCTCGCAGACCGGTAGCCTGGGAACGTGAAGACGTTCGACGACCTGTTCGCGGAGCTGACCGAGAAGGCGCGCACGCGCCCGGACGGCTCCGGCACCGTCGCCGAACTGGATGCCGGCGTGCACCAGATCGGCAAGAAGATCGTGGAGGAAGCCGCCGAGGTCTGGATGGCGGCCGAGTACGAGGGCGACGAGCGCACCTCGGAAGAGATCTCGCAGCTCGTGTACCACCTGCAGGTCCTCATGATCGCGAAGGGCCTGACCCCGGCGGACGTCTGGCGACATCTGTAGGGAGCGCGTCACCCCGCGCACCGCAGATCCGTCACCGACCCCTCCTCCAGGAAGCAGACCTGATGCTCCGCATCGCCGTGCCCAACAAGGGCTCACTGTCCGAGACCGCCTCCGAGATGCTGCGGGAGGCCGGGTACGCCGGCCGCCGTGACCCGAAGGCGCTGCACCTCATCGACGAGCGCAACGGGGTGGAGTTCTTCTTCCTCCGTCCGCGGGACATCGCCACCTACGTCGGCTCGGGCGCACTCGACGTCGGGATCACCGGCCGCGACCTGCTGCTCGACTCGGGGTCGACCGCGCACGAGGTCGACGCGCTCGGGTTCGCGGACTCCACCTTCCGCTTCGCCGGCGCCCCGGGCCGGTACAGCGTGCTGCAGGACCTCGAGGGTGTCCGCGTCGCCACGAGCTACCCCGGCCTCGTCGGCGAGTTCCTCGCACAACACGGCGTCACCGCGACCCTCGTGAAGCTCGACGGCGCTGTCGAGAGCGCCGTCCGGCTCGGGGTCGCCGACGCGGTGGCGGACGTCGTCTCGACCGGCAGCACACTCCGCGCCGCCGGGCTCGAGATCTTCGGCCCGGTCATCCTGGAGTCCACCGCGGTGCTCATCACCACCGACGAGACCATCTCCGGCATCGACGTGCTCCGGCGCCGGCTGCAGGGCGTCCTGGTGGCCCGCGGCTACGTCATGCTCGACTACGACATCCCGTCCGACCTGCTCGAGCAGGCGACCGCGATCGCCTCGGGCATCGAGTCGCCGACGGTCTCGCCGTTGCACGACCGCGCCTGGTCGGCCGTCCGCGTGATGATCCCGCGCGACGACGCCAACCTCATCATGGACGCGCTGTACGACCTCGGCGCCCGGGCGATCCTCGTCAGCCCGATCCACGCCGCACGCCTGTGACCGGCGCACCCGACGCGACCGCACCGGGCGCAGCACTCGGCGGGGTCTCGGTCCGTGTCATCCCGTGCCTCGACGTCTCCGGCGGCCGGGTCGTCAAGGGCGTCAACTTCCTCGACCTGCAGGACGCCGGGGACCCCGTCGAGCTCGCCGCGCGGTACTACGAGCAGGGCGCCGACGAGTTGACGTTCCTCGACGTCGGCGCGACGGTCGAGAACCGCGCCACGATGTGGGACACCGTCACCCGCACCGCCGAGCAGGTCTTCATCCCGCTCACCGTCGGCGGTGGGGTCCGCACCGTCGACGACGTCTCTCGCCTACAGCAGTGCGGCGCGGACAAGATCGGCGTCAACAGTGCCGCGATCGCCCGCCCGGAGCTGGTGTCCGAGATCGCCGACCGGTTCGGTGCCCAGGCGGTCGTCCTGTCGCTCGACGTCAAGCGCTCCGACCGGATGCCGTCCGGTTTCGTGGTCACCACGCACGGCGGTCGCACCGAGACCGACATCGACGCGATCGCCTGGGCGCGCGAGGCCGTCGAGCGCGGCGCGGGGGAGCTCCTCGTCAACTCCATCGACGCCGACGGCACGAAGAACGGCTTCGACCTCGACCTCGTCGCCGCGGTCCGTCCGGTCTCCACGGTGCCGGTCATCGCCTCGGGAGGCGCGGGGCGCGTCGAGCACTTCGCCCCCGCCGTCGACGCCGGTGCCGACGCGGTCCTCGCGGCGAGCGTGTTCCACCGCGGTGAGATGACCGTCGGCGACGTCAAGGGGGCGCTCCGCGCGACCGGCCACGTCGTCCGCTGACGCCGTCCCGGCGAGCCGGCTCGGGCCTCCCGTCCGGCGTGTCCGTCCGCAGCGAGCGCGCCGGGCAGGGCCGTAGGCTGGTGCCCTCATGACCGACAGCACCAGCACCAGCACCGAAGCGGTCCTCGACCGCGCGCGCTTCGGTACGGACGGACTGCTCCCCGCCATCGTGCAGGAGGAATCGTCGAAGGACGTCCTCATGCTCGGCTACATGGACCGTGAAGCCCTCCGCCGCACCCTGACGGAGGGCCGGGTGACCTTCTGGTCGCGGTCCCGGAGCGAGTACTGGCGCAAGGGGGACTCGTCGGGCCACGCCCAGTACGTCCGTGCCGCCGCCCTGGACTGCGACGACGACACGCTCCTCGTCACGGTGCAGCAGGTCGGAGCCGCGTGCCACACGGGTGCCCACCGGTGCTTCGACGTCGACCCGCTCGAGCCGGTGACCGCCTCGGCGCCCGACACCGCGGCTGCGGACGGGGCGGCTCGATGAGCGACTCGCCCCGCACCACGCTCCGCGACGACTTCGACGGACTCGTCCGCGACGGCCACCGTGTCGTGCCCGTCGTCCGCGCGCTCTTCGCCGACAGTGAGACGCCGGTCGGGGTCTACCGGAAGCTCGCCGACGGTCGCGCCGGGTCGTTCCTCCTGGAGTCCGCCGGACAGGGCGGCCTCTGGTCGCGCTGGTCGTTCGTCGGTGTCCGCAGCTTCGGCGTCCTGACCCAGGAGGGCGACCGCGCCGCCTGGATCGACACCGGCATGTCGGCCGAACGGGCCGTCGGCTCGCTCGACGGGCAGCCGCTGGAGGTCCTCGCCCGGCTGCACGAGCGCTGGGCGACGCCCCGCGTGCCGGGCATGCCGCCCCTCGTCGGCGGCACCGTCGGCTTCATCGGGTGGGAAGCGGTCCGCCAGCTCGAACACCTGCCCGACGCGCCGCCCGCCGACTTCGACGTGCCCGGACAGGCGCTGTCGTTCGTCGCCGAACTCGCCGCCCTCGACCACCGCACCGGACTGGTGCTCCTGGTCGCGACGGCGCTGAACGACGGCACGGACGATGCCGACACCCTGTGGTCGGACGCGCAGGCCCGGCTCGACCGGATGCAGGCCGACCTCGTGCAGCCGAGCATCGCGACCGTCGCCGAGGCGTTCGACATCGCCGAACCGACCGCACGCTCCCGGTCCACTCCGGAGGAGTACGCGGCCGCCATCGAGCGGTCGAAACAGTTCATCCGCGACGGCGACGTCTTCCAGGTCGTCATCTCGCAGCGGTTCGACCAGGAGGTCACGGCCGACCCCCTCGACGTCTACCGGGTCCTCCGCACGTTGAACCCCAGCCCGTACATGTACTTCCTGTCGCTCGCGGGCACCGACGCCCGGCCGTTCTGGATCGTGGGAGCGTCGCCGGAGGCCCTGGTGAAGGTGCAGGACGGTCGCGCGATGACGCACCCGATCGCCGGCTCCCGGCCGCGCGGTGCCACGACCGAAGAGGACGTGCGCCTCGGCGACGAGCTGCTGCAGGACCCGAAGGAGCGCGCCGAGCACCTGATGCTGGTGGACCTCGCCCGCAACGACCTGCAGAAGGTGTGCGAGCCGGGGACCGTCGCCGTGACGGAGTTCATGACGGTCGAGCGGTTCAGCCACATCATGCACCTGGTCTCCAGCGTCGAGGGGGCGATCCGCCCGGGGATGTCGGCCATCGACGTGTTCCGGGCGACCTTCCCGGCCGGCACGCTCTCGGGTGCGCCGAAGCCGCGCGCGCTGCAGATCATCGACGAGCTCGAACCCGCGAAGCGCGGGGCGTACGCGGGGGTCGTCGGGTACTTCGACTTCGCAGGGGACGCCGACGTCGCCATCGCGATCCGCACCGCCCTGATCCAGGACGGGGTCGCACGGGTGCAGGCCGGTGCCGGGCTCGTCGCCGACTCGGACCCGATGAGCGAACACCTCGAGTCGGTCAACAAGGCCGCCGCGCCGCTGCGTGCCGTCGCGACCGCCAACCGGATGACCGGGGTCGCCCCGTGAAGCGCTCCCGACCGCTCGTCGTCGTCCTCGGGCTCCTGGTCGCCGGACTCGTGATGCTGTCGTGGACGCAGACCTGGTTCACCGTGCACCTCGACCACACCGCGGCCGTCGTGAAGACCGTGGACGCGGACGGAGCCACCGTCGTACCGCAGTACACCGCAGTCGCGATCGCCAGCCTCGCCCTGTTCCTCGCGATGACGATCGCCGGCCGTGTCGTCCGCGTCGTGCTCGCCGTGGTGCAGGTCCTGCTCGGGGTGGCCGTCGTCGTCACCGGCGTCACGGCACTGTCCGATCCGGTCGCCGCCGCGCGGAGCGCCATCGGTTCGGTCGCCGGAGTCAGCGACATCGGCGCCGTCCGGCAGGTCGTCACCGGCGTCGACGTCGGTGTCTGGCCGGTCATCGGGATCATCGGCGGGGTCCTCGCGTCGCTGCTCGGCGTCGCGGTGCTCTTCCTGCAGCGGTCCTGGCCCGGTCCGAGCCGCAGGTACGGCGATGCCGCCACGCCCGGAGCGGCCTCCGCGGCCGGGGCCAGTGGCGGTCCCGCGTCCGTCGACGGTGCTCCGCGCCGACCCGTCGTACGCGACGCGGTCGTCGACTGGGACGACCTCAGCGCGGGCGTCGACCCGACCGCGGGGGACGCCGTCGCGGGGCAGTCCGACACCCCGGACACGGTAGGATCGACGGAGCGCCGCCCGACCGGTGGCGCCAGCGACCACGAGGAGCACCGTGAGCAACACTGAGCCCGCAGAACTCGGCGAAGGCCACTCGCCGGCGGCCTGGACGGCCGTCGTCATCATGCTGATCGGCTTCGCGGCCGGGACGCTCTGCTTCTGGTTCGACATCGCCTGGGGCGTGTGGGCGTCCGCTGCCGTCGTCGTGATCGGTCTCATCGTGGGCTTCGCGATGGGCAAGGCCGGCTACGGCGTCAACGGTCCGAAGTACGTCACCAAGCACCACGGCGGCTGAGCCCGTGTCGGCTGAGCCCACCGACACCGTGCGCGTTCCTCCGGTGCCCGGGGTCGACCTGCTGCAGGGCCTCGTCGCCGGTGCGCTCGAGGACGCCGCTGCTCGTCGACTCGACCGCCCGTACGCGGACGTCGAACGCGACCTCGACCGGGTCGCCTCGCCGCTCGACGCGCTGCAGTTCCTGGCCCCGGGTGACCGGGTGAAGGTCCTCGCCGAGGTCAAGCGTGCGAGTCCGTCCCGTGGGTCGATGGCCCCGATCGCGGACCCGGCTGCCCTCGCCGCCGAGTACGAGCGCGGCGGAGCCTCCGCGATCAGCGTCCTGACCGAGGGCCGGAAGTTCCTCGGCACGCTCGCCGACCTCGAGGCGGTCAAGGCCCGTGTCGGCATCCCCGTGCTCCGCAAGGACTTCATCGCCGACCCGTACCAGGTCGTCGAAGCGCGTGCGGCCGGAGCGGACATCGTCCTGCTCATCGTCGCGGCCCTCGACCAGTCCACGCTCGTGCAGCTCCACATCCTCGCCGAAGAACTCGGCATGCGCGTCCTTGTCGAGGCGCATTCCGCGGACGAGGTCGCGCGTGGCCTCGACGCCGGCGCACGGATCCTGGGTGTGAACGCCCGCGACCTGACCGACTTCTCGCTCGACCGCCACCTCTTCGGGTCCTTGGCCGACCGGATCCCGGACGGGGTCGTCCGCGTGGCCGAGTCCGCCGTGAAGACCCCCGCCGACGTGGCCCACTACCGGTCCGCCGGTGCCGACGTCGTCCTCGTCGGGGAGGCGCTGGTCACCGGCGCCGACCCCGCCGCCACGCTCGCGTCGTTCATCGACGGCTGACAACCCGTCCGGTGCACGCCGGACACCCAGGAGCACCACCGTGACCTCACTCCGTGACCTGCAAGGCCCCTACTTCGGCGACTTCGGTGGGCGGTTCGTCCCCGAGTCGCTCGTGCTGGCGCTCGACGAACTCGAGACCGCGTTCCGTTCGGCCTGGGCGGACCCGTCCTTCCGCGAGGAACTCGACACCCTCCAGCGCGACTACACCGGACGGCCGTCGATCATCACCGAGGTGCCGCGGTTCGCGAAGCACGCCGGTGGTGCCCGGATCATCCTCAAGCGCGAGGACCTCAACCACACCGGGTCGCACAAGATCAACAACGTGCTCGGTCAGGCGCTCGTCGCCCGCCGGCTCGGCAAGACGCGGCTGATCGCGGAGACCGGTGCCGGCCAGCACGGCGTCGCCACCGCGACGGCGGCGGCCCTGTTCGGGATGGACTGCGTCGTGTACATGGGCGCCGTCGACACCGAGCGACAGGCCCTCAACGTCGCCCGGATGCGCCTGCTCGGCGCCGAGGTCATCCCGGTGGAGACCGGATCGCGCACGCTGAAGGACGCCATCAACGACGCCCTCCGCGACTGGGTCGCCAACGTCGACTCCACGCACTACCTCCTCGGCACGGTCGCCGGTCCGCACCCCTTCCCGGAGATGGTGCGCCAGTTCCACAAGGTGATCGGTGAAGAGGCTCGGCAGCAGGTCCTGGACCGCGTCGGTCGCCTGCCCGACGCCGTCGCCGCGTGCGTCGGCGGCGGGTCGAACGCCATGGGCATCTTCGAGGCGTTCCTCGACGACGAATCGGTCCGGCTGCACGGGTTCGAAGCGGGCGGCGACGGTGTCGAGACCGGTCGCCACGCCGCCAGCATCACCCTGGGGCGCGAAGGCGTGCTGCAGGGCGCGAAGTCGTACCTGATGCAGGACGAGGACGGCCAGACCATCGAGAGCCACAGCATCTCGGCCGGGCTCGACTACCCGAGCGTCGGTCCGGAGCACGCGTACCTGGCGTCGATCGGCCGTGCGCAGTACGAGCCGATCACCGACACCGAGGCGATGGAGGCCTTCCGGCTGATGAGCCGGACCGAGGGCATCATCCCCGCGATCGAGTCCTCGCACGCCCTCGCCGGGGCGATGAAGCTCGGCAAGGAACTCGGACCCGAGGGCGTCATCCTCGTGAACCTCTCCGGCCGCGGCGACAAGGACGTGGCTTCGGCCAGCCGCTACTTCGGCATCCTCGACGAGACAGCGGTGCAGTCGTGAGCACGAACAAGACCGTCGCCGCGACCATCGACCGCGCGAACGCCGAGCGAGCCGGAGCCGTCATCGGCTACCTGCCCGCCGGCTACCCGGACCTGCAGACGAGCGTGGACGCGGCGGTCGCCCTCGCCGAGAACGGCGTCGACGTCATCGAGCTGGGTCTGCCGTACTCCGACCCGGTGATGGACGGCCCGGTGATCCAGCGCGCCGCGGAGGAGAGCCTGGCCAACGGCTTCAAGGTCGCGCAGGTGTTCGACGCCGTCAACGCGATCACCGAGCGGGTCGACGTGCCGGTCCTGGTGATGACCTACTGGAACCCGGTCCTGCGCTACGGCGTCGACCGCTTCGCCGACGACCTGGTCACAGCGGGTGCCGCCGGCCTGATCACGCCGGACCTGATCCCGGACGAGGGCCAGCAGTGGATCGACGCGTCCGAGCGCACCGGTCTCGACCGGGTGTTCCTCGCGGCACCGTCCTCGACGGACGTCCGGATGCGCCAGGCCGTGGACCGCAGCCGTGGGTTCGTCTACGCCGTCTCGACCATGGGCGTCACCGGCGCCCGGCTGGGCGTCGACACCGCCGCCCGCACGGTGGTCTCCCGCCTGCGGGACGCCGGCGTCCAGCGCACCTGCGTCGGTCTCGGCATCTCCACCGCCGACCAGGTCGCCGAGGTGCTCGAGTACGCGGACGGTGCCATCATCGGCTCGGCGTTCGTCCGTGCACTCGCCGACCTCGGCGTGACCGGGGTCGCGGACCGCGCCGCCGACCTGTCGTCCGGCGCAGCGCGGCGCTGACCCGCGCTACAGTGATCCGGGCCGACCAGCCCGCAGGGCAAGGGGCCAGCCCCATCGACTGCCCAGCTCCACACGTGAAAGGCGACAGTCGCACATGCCCCTCCTGAGCATCCCGAGCCCGAGCACGGCCTGGCAGTACTTCGACCTCACCGCCTGGCTGCACAGCGTGTCCGGTCTGACCCTGCCGCTCGACTTCCGGATCCACGCGTACGCGATCTGCATCCTCATCGGGATCGTCATCTGCGTGCTGCTCACGAACAGCCGGCTCAACGCCCGTGGTGCCGAGCGGTGGATCATCATCGACATCGCGATCTGGGCGGTGCCGGCCGGCATCATCGGCGGTCGCCTGTTCCACGTCTTCACCCACGTCAGCGACTACTTCGGTCCCGGCATCGACCCGCTCTCGATCTTCTACATCTGGGAGGGCGGTCTCGCCATCTTCGGCGCGCTGATCCTCGGGTCGGTCGGCGCGTGGATCGGCTGCCGCATGGCGGGCCTCCGCTTCTCGGCCTTCATCGACGCCGCCGCTCCCGGTGTGCTGCTCGCCCAGGCCGCGGGTCGTCTCGGCAACTACTTCAACCACGAGCTCTTCGGCATGCCGACGAACCTGCCGTGGGGTCTGCAGATCGAAGCGACGAACCCGGCCTACCCGAAGGGGCTGCCGGAAGGCGTGCTGTTCCACCCCACGTTCCTCTACGAGATCATCTGGAACGTCGTGGGCGCCGTGCTGATCCTGCTC
The DNA here is from genome assembly GCF_003224255.1 of Curtobacterium sp. MCBD17_030. Taxonomy (NCBI): domain Bacteria; kingdom Bacillati; phylum Actinomycetota; class Actinomycetes; order Micrococcales; family Microbacteriaceae; genus Curtobacterium; species Curtobacterium sp. MCBD17_030. The sequence continues at coordinate 269,708 of NZ_QKLI01000001.1, forward strand.
ATCGACCGCCGGCTCCGCCTGCAGTGGGGCCGCGTCATGGCGCTCTACCTGATCTGGTACGGCGTCGGCCGGTCGGTGCTCGAGTCCATCCGCGTCGACACGAGCGAGACCTTCGCCGGCATCCGCACCAACGTCTGGATGTCCTTCGCCGCGATCCTGCTCGGCATCATCATCTTCGCGATCCAGTCCCGACGACACGTCGGCAAGGAACCGAGCCCGTACCTGCCGGGTCGCGAGCCGCGCTCGAAGTCCGATGTAGACTCGGACGACACCTACTCGGAGCACGACACCACGACCGGTGTCGCCGATCCGGAGCCGGTCGCCGTCGTCGCCGACCGACACTGAGGTCCCCAGCCTCTCCCGAACGCAGCACCACACCGCGCTTGCCGTCCGCCACAAGCGGACTCCACTCCTCGCACGCCGTCAGGGCACAGCCTGACGGCGAGCACGGGCACCAGTCCCGCCCGCTCGGGCGGAACGCACCACCGGGCCATCGCTGTCCCTGTTCCACTTCCTCGTGAGGACGGTTCCCCATGGCGCTCCTGCCACCCCAGCCCTCTGCAGTCCCGAACGGCGCGAACGACCCGTCGTCACGGACCGGGCTCCGCTCGCCGCACCGACGGTTCTCCGCGATCCCCGATGCCGCCGGCATGTACGACCCGGCGAACGAGAAGGACGCCTGTGGCCTGGCCATGGTCGCGACGCTCCGCGGGACGGCCGGGCACGACATCGTCGACGCCGCCCTCGGTGCGCTCCGCAACCTCGAGCACCGCGGTGCCGTCGGCTCGGACGCCGGTACCGGTGACGGCGCGGGCATCCTCTGCCAGGTTCCCGACGCCTTCCTCCGCGACGTCGTCGACTTCGACCTGCCGGACACCGGTCAGTACGCCGTCGGCACGGCCTACCTGCCGCTCGACGCCGACGCCCGTGCCGACGTGAAGGCCACGGTCGAGCAGCTCGCCACTGCCGAGGGGCTCCGCGTCCTCGGCTGGCGCGAGGTGCCGGTCCGTCCCGAGGTGCTCGGCACCCTCGCCCGCGCCGCCATGCCCGCCTTCGAGCAGGTCTTCGTCGCGTCCACCCACCACGACGAGCAGGGTGCACTGCGCTCCGGCATCGAACTCGACCGCCAGGCGTTCCGCCTGCGCAAGCGTGCGGAGCAGGGCAGCGAGCTCTACTTCATGTCGCTGTCGAGCCGCACCATGGTCTACAAGGGCATGGTCACGACGCTCCAGCTCGAGCCGTTCTACCCCGACCTCAGCGACGAGCGCTTCGCGTCCCGTCTGGCGATCGTGCACTCGCGGTACTCCACGAACACCTTCCCGTCGTGGCCGCTCGCCCAGCCGTTCCGTTCGCTCGCGCACAACGGCGAGATCAACACCGTGCGCGGCAACCGCAACTGGATGCGCGCCCGCCAGTCGCAACTCGAGAGCGAACTGCTCGGCGACATGGGCCCGCTGCTGCCGATCGTCAGCCCGGGGGCGAGTGACTCGGCCTCGTTCGACGAGGTCCTCGAACTCCTCACGCTGACCGGCCGGTCCCTGCCGCACGCGATGTCGATGATGGTGCCGGAGGCCTGGGAGAACCAGACCGACATGGACCCCGAGCTCCGGGCGTTCTACGAGTACCACTCGATGCTCATGGAGCCGTGGGACGGCCCGGCGGCGATCACCTTCACCGACGGCACGCTCGTCGGCGCCACGCTCGACCGCAACGGCCTGCGTCCGGGACGGTTCCTGGTCACCGACGACGGCCTCATCGTGATGGGCAGCGAGACGGGCGTCATCGACGTGCCCGCCTCGAAGGTCGTCCGGAAGGGCCGTCTGCGTCCGGGCCGGATGTTCCTGGTCGACACCGAGAACGGCCGCATCATCGAGGACGACGAGGTCAAGCACGACCTGGCGACGTCCGGCCCCTGGGCCGAGTGGCTCGAGTCCGGGCGCATCAACCTCAACGACCTGCCGGACCGCGAGCACATCGTGCACACCCCGGCGTCGGTGACCCGTCGTCAGCGTGCCTTCGGCTACACCGAGGAAGAGGTCCGCATCCTGCTGCGTCCGATGGCGCAGACCGGGGCGGAGCCGCTCGGCGCGATGGGCTCCGACACACCGATCGCAGTGCTGTCGCAGCGTCCGCGCCTGCTCTTCGACTACTTCACGCAGCAGTTCGCACAGGTCACGAACCCGCCGCTCGACTCGATCCGTGAGCAGGTCATCACGTCGATGGGCCTCGGGCTCGGTCCCGAGCGCAACCTGCTGAGCGCCGGGCCCGAGCACGCGAAGCAGATCGTGCTCGACTTCCCGGTGATCGACAACGACGAGTTGGCGAAGATCCAGCACTTCGAGACGGCCTCGGGCCGGCACCTCACCGTGACGATCCGCGGGCTCTACCGGGTCGACGCCGGCGAGACGGCGATGGAGCAGCGCCTCCAGGCCGTCTGTGACGAGGTCGACGCGGCCATCGAGTCGGGCAAGCAGTTCATCGTGCTCTCGGACCGCGACGGCAACGCCGAGAGTGCGCCGATCCCGAGCCTCCTGCTGCTCGCCGCGGTGCACCACCACCTGATCCGCACCGAGCAGCGCATGAAGGTCGGCCTGATCGTCGAGGCCGGCGACGTGCGCGAGGTGCACCACGTGGCGACCCTGATCGGGTACGGCGCCTCGGCGATCAACCCGTACCTCGCCATGGAGACCTGCGAGAACCTCGTACGGTCGGGAATGATCACCGGTCTCACGCCGGAGCAGGCCGTCAAGAACGTCATCAAGGCGCTGGGCAAGGGCGTCCTGAAGATCATGTCGAAGATGGGCATCTCGACGGTGTCCAGCTACGCCGGTGCCCAGGCGTTCGAGGCGGTCGGCCTCAGCCAGGAGTTCGTCGACCGGTACTTCACCGGGACCTCGTCGATCCTCGGCGGTGTCGATGTCGACGTGATCGCGGCGGAGAACGCCGAGCGGCACGCGCAGGCGTACCCGCAGGACGGTGCGGTGCTCTCACACGAGCGCCTGCAGACCGGCGGCGAGTACCAGTGGCGCCGCGAAGGACCGCCGCACCTGTTCAACCCGGACACCGTCTTCCGCCTGCAGCACGCGACCCGTGCCCGCCGGTACGACGTGTTCCGCGAGTACTCGAAGGCGGTCGACGACCAGTCCGAACAGCTGATGACGCTGCGCGGCCTGTTCGGCTTCACCACGGGCGACCGCACCCCGGTGCCCCTCGACGAGGTCGAGCCGATCGCAGAGATCGTCAAACGGTTCAACACCGGTGCGATGTCCTACGGGTCGATCTCGCAGGAGGCGCACGAGACGCTCGCGATCGCGATGAACCGTCTCGGCGCACGGTCGAACACCGGAGAGGGCGGCGAGGACGTCGAGCGCCTGCTCGACCCGGAGCGCCGCAGCGCGATCAAGCAGGTCGCCTCCGGCCGGTTCGGCGTGACGAGCATGTACCTCACGCACGCCACCGACATCCAGCTGAAGATGGCGCAGGGTGCCAAGCCCGGCGAGGGCGGCCAGCTGCCCCCGCAGAAGGTGTACCCGTGGGTCGCCCGGACCCGGCACGCGACCGCCGGTGTCGGCCTCATCTCGCCGCCGCCGCACCACGACATCTACTCGATCGAGGACCTCAAGCAGCTGATCTTCGACGTGAAGCGGGCCAACCCCTCGGCGCGCGTGCACGTCAAGCTCGTCAGCCAGTCCGGCATCGGTGCGGTCGCGGCCGGCGTGACGAAGGCCCTGGCCGACGTCGTGCTCGTCTCGGGCCACGACGGCGGCACCGGCGCCAGCCCGCTGAACTCACTGAAGCACGCCGGCACCCCGTGGGAGATCGGTCTCGCTGAGACGCAGCAGACGCTCATGCTCAACGGCATGCGCGACCGCGTCACGGTGCAGGTCGACGGGCAGATGAAGACCGGGCGCGACGTCGTCGTGGCCGCACTGCTCGGCGCCGAGGAGTACGGCTTCGCGACCGCTCCGTTGGTCGTCGAGGGATGCATCCTGATGCGCGTCTGCCACCTCGACACCTGCCCGGTGGGCGTCGCCACGCAGAACCCGGAGCTCCGCAAGCGCTTCTCCGGCAAGCCGGAGTTCGTCGTGAACTTCTTCGAGTTCGTCGCACAGGAGGTCCGCGAGCTCCTCGCCGAGCTCGGGTTCCGGAGCCTCGACGAGGCGATCGGTCACGCCGACGCCCTCGACGTGGACCGTGCGGTCGAGCACTGGAAGGCGTCGGGTCTCGACCTCGGGCCCGTGCTCAAGGGACCGGAGTTCGCCCCCGACGAGCCGCGCAGCCGTCGCCGCGCCCAGGACCACGAACTCGAGCAGCACTTCGACGTCCGGCTCATCGCCGAGGCGTCCGACGTGCTCGAGCACGGCGGCACGCTGTCGCTCGACCTGCCGATCCGCAACACGGAGCGCGCGGTCGGCACGATGCTCGGCCACGAGGTCACGCTGCGCCACGGCGAGAACGGGCTGCCGACCGGCTCGATCGACATCACCCTCCGCGGGTCGGCCGGACAGTCGCTCGGCGCGTTCATGCCGGCCGGCATCACGCTCCGCCTGGTCGGCGACAGCAACGACTACGTCGGCAAGGGGCTGTCCGGCGGCGAGATCGTCGTCCGTCCGGCCGAGGACGCCGGGTTCGACCCGGCGGAGAACGTCATCGCCGGCAACGTCATCGGCTACGGCGCGACCCAGGGCAGCATGTTCATCCGCGGCATCGTGGGCGAGCGCTTCCTGGTCCGCAACTCGGGTGCGACCGCGGTGGTCGAGGGTGTGGGCGACCACGCGCTCGAGTACATGACCGGCGGCCTCGCGCTCATCCTCGGCGAGACCGGCCGGAACCTCGGTGCCGGCATGTCCGGAGGCACGGCGTACGTCCGCGGCCTCCGTCGCGAACTCGTCAACACCGACGCGCTGGCCTCGGGGGAGCTCCGGCTGGAGCCGCTCGACAGCGCCGACGTCGAGATCGTCACCGACCTGCTCCGACGGCACGCCGACGAGACCGGTTCGACGATCGCTGCGGGGCTGCTCGACTCCGGCGACCTCTCCGAGTTCGTCAAGGTGCTGCCGCGTGACTACGCGGCCGTGCTCGAGACGCGTCGTCAGGCCGTCGACGAGGGCCTCGACCCGGACGGCACCGTCGTCTGGAACCGCATCCTGGAGGTCACCGGTGGCTGACGACATCCACATCGGCGACCCCGCCATCCGCTCGACCCGCACCCGCTCGACCCGCACCCTCACCCAGGAGGTGACCCGTGGCTGACCCCAAGGGGTTCCTGAAGGTCCAGGAACGTGAACTGCCGCCCCGCCGCCCCGTGCCCGTCCGGCTGATGGACTGGAAAGAGGTCTACGAGCAGCAGGAGTCCGGCGCGCTGAAGCGACAGGCTGGCCGCTGCATGGACTGCGGCGTGCCGTTCTGTCACCAGGGCTGCCCGCTCGGCAACCTGATCCCGGAGTGGAACGACCTCATGTGGCGCGGCGAGGGCCGTCAGGCCATCGAGCGGCTCCACGCGACGAACAACTTCCCCGAGTTCACCGGTCGGCTCTGCCCGGCCCCGTGCGAGTCGTCCTGCGTGCTGGGGATCAACCAACCGCCGGTGACGATCAAGCAGGTCGAGGTCTCGATCATCGACGAGGCGTACCAGAAGGGGTGGGTCACCCCGCACCCGCCGGAGCGCCTGACGGGCAAGACCGTCGCGGTCGTCGGGTCCGGCCCTGCCGGCCTCGCCGCCGCGCAGCAGCTGACCCGTGCCGGCCACACCGTCGCCGTCTACGAGCGTGACGACCGCATCGGTGGTCTCCTCCGCTACGGGATCCCCGACTTCAAGATGGAGAAGCGGCAGATCGACGCCCGCCTCGCCCAGATGCAGGCCGAGGGCACGCGCTTCCGCGCCGGTGTCGAGATCGGCCGGGACATCACGTGGGACGACCTGAAGTCCCGCTACGACGCGGTCGTCGTCGCGACCGGCGCCACCGTGCCGCGTGACCTGCCGATCCCGGGACGCGACCTCTCCGGCGTGCACTTCGCCATGGACTACCTCGTCCAGCAGAACCGGGCCAACGCCGGCACGGTCGTCGACAACCAGATCACGGCCGAGGGCAAGCACGTCGTCGTGATCGGTGGCGGTGACACCGGCGCGGACTGCATCGGCACCGCACACCGGCAGGGAGCGCTCAGTGTCACGAACCTGGCGATCGGCAAGCAGCCGCCGCTGGAGCGTCCGTCGGAGCAGCCCTGGCCGATGTTCGCGACCGTGTTCGAGGTCACGAGCGCGCACGAGGAGGGCGGGGAGCGACAGTTCCTCGCCTCGACGGTGGAGTTCCTGCCGAACGAGGCCGGCGAGGTCCGCGCACTCCGCGTGGCCGAGACCGAGTACCTCGACGGACGTCGCGTCCCCAAGGCCGGTACCGAGCGGGAGATCCCGGCGGACCTGGTGCTCATCGCGCTGGGCTTCACCGGTCCCGAGACCGACACGATCGAGCCGCAGCTGGGCCTGCCGACGAGCGTCTCCGGCGTGGTCGCCCGTCAGGCCGACTACACGACCAACGAGCCGGGGGTGTTCGTCGCCGGTGACGCCGGTCGCGGTCAGTCCCTGATCGTCTGGGCGATCGCCGAGGGCCGCGCCGCTGCCGCGAAGGTCGACGAGTACCTCGAGGGTTCGACGATCCTGCCGTCCCCGGTCAAAGCGACGGACCGGGCGATCTCGGTCTGATGGTCCCCTCCCCGTAGACGAGAGGCCACCCGCACTCGATAGGGTGCTGGTGGCCTCTCGTCGTTCCCGAAGCCACACCACCACACGAAGGAATCCATTGAGACGCGCAAAGATCGTTTCGACGCTCGGACCTGCAACCGCCGACTACGAGGTCGTCAAGCAGATCATCCAGGCCGGGGTCGACGTGGCCCGCCTGAACCTCAGCCACGGTGACTACAGCGTGCACGAGGCCAACTACGAGAACGTCCGTCGTGCCGCCGAGGAGCTCGGCAAGCCGGTCGCGATCCTCGTCGACCTGCAGGGTCCGAAGATCCGTCTCGCGAAGTTCGCGGACGGCCCGCACGAGCTGGCCGTCGGCGACGAGTTCACCATCACGACCGAGGACGTCCCCGGCACGAAGGACGTCTGTGGCACGACCTTCAAGGGCCTGCCGCAGGACGTCAAGCCCGGCGACCCGCTGCTCATCGACGACGGTCGGGTCCGCCTGCGCGTCCTCGACACCGACGGCGTGCGCGTCCGTACCGAGGTCGTCGTCGGCGGCACCGTCTCGAACAACAAGGGCATCAACCTGCCCGGGGTGGCGGTGAACGTCCCCGCACTGAGCGAGAAGGACGAGGCCGACCTGCGCTGGGGCATCCGCCAGGGCGCCGACCTCATCGCGCTCTCGTTCGTCCGGAACGCCTCGGACGTCGTGCGCGCCCACGAGATCATGGACGAAGAGGGCAAGCGTCTCCCCGTGATCGCGAAGGTCGAGAAGCCCCAGGCCGTCGACGCGCTCGAGGAGATCATCGACGCCTTCGACAGCATCATGGTCGCCCGGGGTGACCTCGGCGTCGAGCTGCCGCTCGAGGCGGTCCCGATCGTGCAGAAGCGCGCGGTCGAGCTGTCCCGCCGGATGGCGAAGCCGGTCATCGTCGCGACGCAGATGCTCGAGTCGATGATCTCGTCCCCGATCCCGACCCGCGCCGAGACCTCCGACGTCGCGAACGCCGTCCTCGACGGTGCCGACGCGGTCATGCTCTCCGGCGAGACCAGTGTCGGCGAGTACCCGGTCGAGACGGTCCGCACGATGGCCCGCATCGTCGAGTCGACCGAGGACCACGGCCTGGAGCGCATCGCGCCCCTCGGGACCAAGCCGCGCACCCTCGGTGGTGCGATCACCCTCGCGGCCGTCGAGATCGCCGAGTTCACCGAGGCGTCGTACCTCTGCGTGTTCACCGAGTCGGGTGACTCCGCGCGTCGCATGTCGCGCCTCCGCCACGGCCTGCCGATCATCGCGTTCACGCCGAACGAGGCGACCCGTCGCCGCCTGGCGCTGACCTGGGGCGTGCGCTCCTTCCTCGTCGACCGGAAGACGCACACCGACGAGCTCTTCTCGCAGGTCGACGACGTCCTCATCGGCAACGGTCTCGCCATCCCCGGCGACCGTGTCATCGTCACGGCGGGTTCCCCTCCCGGACTCGAGGGCTCGACGAACGACCTCCGGGTGCACCGCGTCGGAGACGCGCACGCCGAGGCCGCGCCGGCGTACGTCCGCGACTGAACCCGGACCGATCCGACGAGAGGCCGTCACCCGGACCGGGTGGCGGCCTCGCGTCGTGTGCCGCTCGGCTGGTCAGGTGGCCGGGAGGCCCGTGGTGCGTCCTCGACGCCGGCCGCGTCGGTAGCGTGGTCCCGTCCCGACTGACCGAGAACGCGAGGAGCGTCGCATGGGTGACCCGAGCCTCCAGTCCGACCGCCCACCGTCGGACAGCGCACCGTCCGACGGCCCGACGCGCTCCCGCCCCGACGTGCAGCGGTGGCGCCGCTACCTGGCGGACGAGCGTGCCGAGGCGGCCGTCTACCGGAACCTGGCCACGCGGCGGATCGGCGAGGAGCGCGAGATCCTGACAGCCCTCGCCGAGGCCGAGGGCCGACACGAACAGCACTGGCGCGACCTGCTCGGCGACGACGTCGGCCGTCCGCTCGCAGGCAGCCTGCGGACCCGTGTCCTCGCCGCCCTGGCGAAGCGGTTCGGGTCGGTGTTCGTCCTCGCACTCATGCAGCGGGCCGAGGACCGCTCGCCGTACGCGGACGACGCCGACGCCACCGCGACGATGGCCGCCGACGAGCGGATCCACGGCGAAGTGGTGCGGGGGCTCGCGAACCGTGGCCGGATGCGTCTGTCGGGGACGTTCCGCGCCGCGGTCTTCGGGGCGAACGACGGCCTCGTGTCGAACCTGGCGCTCATCATCGGCATCAGTGCCTCCGGAGCGGACCGGCACTTCGTCCTGCTCAGCGGCATCGCCGGCCTGCTCGCCGGGGCGCTGTCGATGGGCGCGGGGGAGTACGTGTCGGTGCGGTCGCAGCGGGAGCTGCTCGAAGCCTCGGCACCGCACCCGGAGGCGCAGCACGCGGTCGCGGACCTGGACGTCGACGTGAACGAACTGGCGCTGGTGTACCGGGCGCGGGGGATGAGCGAGGACGAGGCGGCCGCGCACGCCGACGAGGTCATCGCCTCGCTGCTCGTCGCCCCGACCACGGGCGGCGTGCCCGTCGTCCGGTCGCGGTCGGCCCTGCCCCGACCGAGCGTCACCGAAGACGGGGACGACCACGAGGCGATCGGCACCGGGACGAGCGCGGCGCTCTCGAGCTTCTGCTTCTTCGCGTCGGGTGCGGTGATCCCGGTGCTGCCCTACCTGTTCGGGCTCGAGGGCTGGCCCGCAATCGGCCTGGCGGCAGCCCTGGTCGGCCTCGCCCTGCTCGGCACCGGCGCGGTGGTGGGTGTGCTGAGTGGTGCTTCGCCACTGCGGCGCGCCCTGCGGCAGCTCGGCATCGGCTTCGGCGCCGCCGCCGTGACGTACCTGCTCGGTCTGCTGTTCGGGACGAGCAGCGGCTAGCGGCCGTCAGCGGCCGTCAGCGGCCGGTCAACGGCGGGCGGCCGCGCGGGCCGGCAGGAGGAGCAGCGCCGCGCTGCCGACCCCGACGAGCGCGATGCCGGCCAGGACCGTGAACACCTCGAGTGCTGTCGTGGGTGCGAGCAACACGGCGGCACCGCAGAGCACCGAGAGCACACCGCTCACGACGGTCGGCGCCCGCGAGGAGCCGGGGTGCCCGACGAGGGCCCCGACGAGCGCCGCGACGCCCTCGACCAGGAAGCCGACCCCGGCCAGGACCGCGTACACGACGAGCGGCACCGCGGGGTCGAGGAGCGTGACGAGCCCGGCGATGCCGACGAGGGTGCCGACCACGCCCGAGGTCCAGCGCCACACGGCCGGCGTGCCGTACCCGCGCGCCGCGGCGAACACCCGCATCGCCCCCGCGACGACCAGGTAGACCCCGAACAGCAGCGCGACGAGCACGAGCGTCGGTCGCGGCCAGACGACGGCGACGACGCCGGCGATCATCGCGACGACCGCGGTGACGACGACGAACGCGCGGAACGTGCGGACGGCACGAGAGTCCACGGGGCTCCTCCCTGACAGGTCAGCCGGACCTCCGACCGTACCGTGACCGGGCCACCCGCGTCGCGGTGTGCCGGGGCCTGGCCGGAACCTGCGTCGGCGGGCGCGACTGCTACGCTGGCACGGCTCGCGAGTGTGGTGGAATGGTAGACACGGGGCACTCAAAATGCTCTGCCTCTGGCGTGCGGGTTCGAGTCCCGCCACTCGTACAAGTACCGGAGCTCCGAGTACCGGAGCTCCGTCGGGCGGGTTGCCGCGGTCGGATCGAGCGTCTAGTAGGCTCTCCGTCGTGAGTGACACAGAAGCAACCGCAGCCGCACCCCGTCGCGTCGTCGTCGCCGAGGACGAGTCGCTCATCCGCCTCGACATCGTCGAGATCCTGCGCGACAACGGGTTCGACGTGGTCGGTGAAGCCGGCGACGGCGAGACCGCGGTGCAGCTCGCGACCGACCTGCGCCCCGACCTCGTCATCATGGACGTCAAGATGCCGCAGCTCGACGGCATCTCCGCAGCTGAGCGGCTGTCGAAGAACCACATCGCTCCGGTCGTCCTCCTCACGGCGTTCAGCCAGAAGGAGCTCGTCGAGCGAGCGACCGAAGCCGGCGCGCTGGCGTACGTCGTGAAGCCCTTCACCCCGAACGACCTGCTCCCCGCGATCGAGATCGCCCTCTCGCGCTACCAGCAGATCATCACGCTCGAGGCAGAGGTCGCGGACCTCGTCGAGCGCTTCGAGACCCGCAAGCTCGTGGACCGGGCCAAGGGCCTGCTCAACGAGAAGATGGGCCTGACCGAGCCCGAGGCGTTCCGTTGGATCCAGAAGGCGTCGATGGACCGCCGGCTGACCATGCACGACGTCGCCAAGGCGATCATCGAGCAGCTCAGCGCGAAGAAGTAGGCGTCGGCGCGGACATGCCGGTTCCGCCGTGCCACGTGGCAGGGTGAGGGCATGGACGACGTGGTGATCCGGGCCTCCCGACCGGCCGACCTGCCGACGGTGGCCGACCTGCGCTGGCGGTGGAGCGTCGACGAGGGTTGTGCGACGCCCGCGGTGTCGGCCGCGCGGTACCGCGACGCGACGACGGCCTTCGCGGCCGCGCACCCGGACAGCCACCGGTGCGTGGTCGCGGAGCGGGACGGCGTCGTGCTCGGGATGGGCTGGCTGGCCCTGACGGAGCGACCGCCGACGCCGGACCGACCGGAGCGTCGGGTGACCGGTGACGTGCAGACCGTCTACGTGCACCCGGACCTGCGCGGCCGGGGTGTCGCGAGACGACTGGTCACGGCACTGCTGGAGCTCGCCGACGACGCCGGGGTGGAGCGGACGTCGGTGCACTCGAGCGTCGACGGCGAGACGCTCTACCGGCGGCTCGGGTTCGGGGACACCCCGCTCCTGCTGCAGCGTCCGCCAGAGGCCTGAGCCCTGGCGGACCAGCTCCGGAGCTCGAGGTGCAGCGCCCGAGGCCCACCCGAGCGTCAGCGGGCGTCGCGGATGATGTTCGTGATGCGCACGGTCGAGCAGCGCCGGCCCTCGTCGTCGGTCAGGACGACCTCGTGCGTGGTGAGCGTGCCGCCGAGGTGGATCGCGGTGCAGGTGCCGGTGACCCGGCCGCTCGTCGCGCTCCGCGTGTGCGACGCGCTGAGCTCGATGCCGACCGCGTAGCGACCGGCACCGGCGTGGATGTTCGCCGCCATCGACCCGAGGCTCTCGGCCAGGACGACGTAGGCGCCACCGTGCAGCAGGCCCGCGGGTTGTCGGTTGCCCTCGACGGGGATGCTGGCGACCGACCGCTCGGCGGAGAGCTCGGTGAACTCCATGCCCATCTTCTCGGCGAGCTGCCCGGCGCCGCGCGCGAGGTACTCCGCGACGCCCTCGTCGGATCCCCGGACGGTCTGTTCGTCGGTCACGTCGCGTCGGCCTTCCGCGTGGTCGTTCCGCCCGGACCGCGGCCGCACCCTGTCGGGGGCCGTCGGTAGGCTGTCCGGGTGTCGGACTCCGCAAAGCCTACCCTCATGGTCATCGACGGCCACTCGCTCGCCTTCCGGGCCTTCTACGCCCTGCCGGTCGACAGCTTCGTGAACCGCGAGGGGCAGCACACGAACGCCATCCACGGGTTCATCTCGATGCTGCTCATGCTGCTGCAGCGCGAGAAGCCGACGCACCTGGCGGTCGCGTTCGACATCTCCCGGTTCTCGTTCCGCACGCGCGAGTACGCCGAGTACAAGGGCACCCGGTCGGAGACCCCGGCCGAGTTCAAGGGCCAGATCCCGCTCCTGCAGCAGGCGCTCGAGGCGATGGGCATCACGACCGTCACGAAGGAGGACTTCGAGGCGGACGACATCCTCGCGACCCTCTCCAAGCAGGGTGCTGACCAGGGATTCCAGGTCTACGTGGTGTCCGGCGACCGCGACTCGATCCAGCTCGTGAACGACGACGTCACACTGCTGTACCCGTCGGTCCGCGGTGTGTCCGAACTCACGCGCTACGACCGCGACAAGGTCTACGAGCGGTACGGCATCGAGCCGCACCAGTACCCGGACATCGCGGCCCTGGTGGGGGAGACCAGCGACAACCTGATCGGTATCGACAAGGTCGGCGAGAAGACCGCGGTGAAGTGGGTCACGCAGTACGGCTCGCTCGACGGGGTGCTCGAACACGCCGACGAGATCAAGGGGGTCGTCGGCAACAACCTCCGCGAGCAGCGTGACCGGGCGATCCGGAACCGTCGGTTGAACCGCCTCGTCACCGACGTCGAACTGCCGGTCGGCCCGGCGGACGTCGCCCTCCGCCCGCTCGACGAAGCCGCGGTGCGCGAGCTCTTCGCCACGCTGCAGTTCCGGACCCTGCTCGACCGGGTGTTCAAGGTCGTCGGCAGCGGCGAACCGACCGAACCGTCGACGACCGACGGCAGCGTCGAGGACGCCGGGCCGACACCGCCCCCGGTCAAGACCCTGATCGACGAGGAACTCGGCTACTGGCTCGAGCGGAAGAACGCCGCGGACGCCGAGAACGGTTTCGGCGTCGCGGTCGAGGTCATCGACGGTCGTCTCAGCGCGATCGGCATCGCCACCCACGACGACGCCGTCCTGGTCCCCGGTGGCAGCGGGGCGCAGGACTACGAACAGCTCGCCGCGTGGTTCGCCTCGGACGCCCCGAAGCACTTCCACGACGCCAAGGCCGCGATCAAGGCGCTCGGGACGGCAGGCTTCACCGTCGCGGGCATCGCCGGCGACGCCCGCATCACCGGATGGCTGGCGAACCCGGGCAAGCAGGGTCAGCCCCTGGCCGACCTCGTCTACCAGGAGCTCGGTGAGGAACTGCCGACGGCGGACCCGAACCAGCTCGTGCCGGAGACCGACCCGGTGAACGTCGGGGTGCACGCCTGGTACGTCCTCCGGGTCACCACGGCACTCCGCTCCCGCGTCGACCCGGGTTCGCTCACGGTGCTCGACGACATCGAGCTGCCGCTGACGTCCGTGCTCGCGCGCATGGAGACCACCGGTGTCGGCATCGACCGCCCGGTGCTCACCGGGCTCTCGCACGAGCTCGGGGAGCGCGCCGCGGACCTCGCCCAGCAGGCCTTCGCCGAGATCGGGCACGAGGTCAACCTCGGGTCGCCGAAGCAGCTGCAGGAGGTCCTGTTCACCGAGCTCGCGATGCCGAAGACCCGCAAGACCAAGACGGGCTTCTCGACCGACGCCGCGAGCCTCACCGACCTGCAGGAGCAGCACCCGCACCCGTTCCTCGGCCTGCTGCTGCAGCACCGCGACGCGACGAAGCTCCGCCAGATCGTCGACACCCTCGACGCCGCCGTGGTCGACGGCCGCATCCACACCCGGTACGAGCAGACCGGCACGAGCACCGGGCGCGTGTCCTCCACCGACCCGAACCTGCAGAACATCCCGGTGAAGACCGCCGTCGGTCGCCGGATCCGGTCGGCCTTCGCGGTCGCCGAGCCGTACACGACGCTCCTCACCGCGGACTACTCGCAGATCGAGATGCGGATCATGGCCCACCTGTCGGGAGACGCGGGACTCATCCAGGCGTTCAACGAGGGCGAGGACCTGCACCGCTTCGTCGGCGCCCGGGTCTTCGGCGTGGAGCCGTCCGACGTCAGCCCGGAGATGCGCACCAAGGTCAAGGCGATGTCCTACGGCCTGGCGTACGGCCTCAGCGCCTTCGGCCTGTCGAAGCAGCTCCGCATCGAGCAGAGTGAAGCCCGCACGCTGATGACGGAGTACTTCGCCCGCTTCGGCGCGGTGCGCGACTACCTCCGGAACGTCGTGGAGCAGGCCCGCGAAGACGGCTACACCGAGACGATCTTCGGTCGCCGCCGTCCGTTCCCGGACCTGAAGAGCCCGAACCGGGTGCTCCGCGAGAACGCCGAGCGCGCGGCGCTGAACGCTCCGATCCAGGGGTCCGCGGCGGACATCATGAAGATCGCGATGCTCGGTGTCGACGCGGACCTGCGCGACGGTGGCCTCGGTTCGAGACTGCTGCTGCAGGTGCACGACGAACTGATCCTCGAGATCGCGCCGGGGGAGCAGGACCGGGTCGAGGAGATCCTCCGCACCCGCATGGGCGGCGCAGCCGAACTGACCGTCCCGCTCGACGTGTCGGTCGGGCTCGGCACGAACTGGGCGGCGGCGGCGCACTGAGCGCGATCGCACCCGGGTGAGCGGCGGGACGGACGGGAGGCGCGCCTCCCGTCCGTCCCGCCGCTCACTCCGTGCTGGTGGGTAGGGTCGGGCTGGTGGGTAGTGTCTGGGACATGAGCGATGACCGTCCCGTCCGTCAGCCGTCCGCCGTCGACCAGGTCGCCGAGCAGTGGGTCACCACGCTCGTGGACCTCGACCCGACCGTCGCCACGTACATCGGTGTGCCGGGTCGCACCGACGGGTACGGCGACACCTCGCCGGCCGGTGCTGCGGCCCTCGCCGACGCCGCTCGCACGGCACGCCGCGCGCTCGATGCCGCCGACGCTCGCGACGACGTCGACCGTGTGACGAAGACCGACCTCGGTGCCGAGCTCGACCTGACCGTCGAGTCGTACGAGCGGAAGCTGCACCTGCGCGACCTCAACGTCATCCAGAGCCCGGCGCAGTCGCTCCGTGACGTCTTCGACCTGATGCCGACCGCGACGGCGGAGGACTGGCAGGACGTCGCCGGCCGCCTGCAGTCGCTGCCCGACGCGCTGGAGGGCTACCGCGAGACCCTGCTGGAGGGCACGCGCGAGGGCGTCACCGCGGCGAAGCGCCAGGTCGAGCTCATCGCGGAGCAGGCCGCCCGCAACGGCGCGCCCGACGGGTTCTTCCGGCAGCTCGCCGACGGTGCCGTGCTCGAGGGCGGCGCTCCCGTCCCCGACCGGTTGCGCGCCGAGTTGACCCGGGGAGCCGAGGTCGCCGCGGCCGCCTACCGGTCCTTCGGTGCGTTCCTGGAGCACGACGTGCTGCCGCTCTCGACCCCGGTGGACGCCGTCGGCCGGGACGACTACACGCTGCACTCCCGCCGGTTCCTCGGCGCCGTCGTCGACCTCGACGAGACGTACGAGTGGGGCATCGAGGAGCTCGCCCGGATGCGCGACGAGCAGGAGCGCATCGCCGACCGCATCGAGTCCGGTGCGAGTGTCGCCCGCGCGATCGAGGTCCTGGACGCTGACCCGGCGCGGGTGCTGCACGGCACCGATGCGCTCCGGGCCTGGATGCAGGAGACCAGCGACGAGTCGATCCGGGCGATGGACGGTCGCTACTTCGACATCGCGGACCCGATCAAGCGCCTGGAGTGCCGGATCGCCCCGACGCAGGAGGGCGGGATCTACTACACCGGCCCGTCCGACGACTTCTCGCGTGCCGGCCGCATGTGGTGGTCCGTCCCGCAGGGTGTCACCGAGTTCGGCACCTGGCGCGAGAAGACCACCGTCTACCACGAGGGTGTCCCGGGCCACCACCTGCAGATCAGCCAGGCGGTCTACAACCGCGGCGAGCTCAACACCTGGCGTCGGCAGCTCGCCGGGCCGTCCGGCCACGTCGAGGGCTGGGCGCTGTACGCCGAGCGGCTCATGGAGCAGCTCGGGTTCCTGGACGACGACGGCGACCGCCTGGGCATGCTCGACGGGCAGCGGATGCGGGCCGCCCGCGTGGTGCTCGACATCGGCGTGCACCTGCAGAAGACCAACCCGGACGGCGGCGGTTGGACGTGGGAGTACGCCCTCGACTTCATGGGGCGGAACGTCAACATGGACCCGGCGTTCGTGCAGTTCGAGGTGGCGCGGTACTTCGGGTGGCCGGGACAGGCGCCGTCGTACAAGGTCGGGCAGCGCGTCTGGGAGTCGATCCGCGACGACGTGGCGGCCCGTGAGGGTTCGTCGTTCGACCTCAAGGCCTTCCACCACCGCGCCCTCGCGCTCGGCGGCGTCGGCCTCGACACCCTGCGGAGTGCGCTGGTCGGCTGAGCGGACACGCCCGGTTGTGGGCGTCCCGCCTGCTGGATAGACTTGTGCGGCGCAATCCGCGCCAACAACACTCATCGCCATGGTGGCTCGCACCGGTCGCTCGACCGGCACGCGGACCGGGGGTCGCTCCCTCGCCGCCACGGCCCGACTCATGTCCGTTCGGAGCAATCTCTACATGACAACCACCACGACCAAGGCTCCCAAGCAGGTCGCCATCAACGACATCGGCTCGGCTGATGACTTCCTGGCCGAGGTCGAGAAGACCCTGAAGTTCTTCAACGACGGAGACCTCATCTCCGGCACCGTCGTGAAGATCGACCGCGACGAGGTCCTCCTCGACGTCGGTTACAAGACCGAGGGTGTCATCCCCTCGCGCGAGCTCTCGATCAAGCACGACGTCGACCCCAACGAGGTCGTCAACGTCGGTGACGAGGTCGAGGCCCTGGTCCTCCAGAAGGAGGACAAGGAAGGCCGCCTGATCCTGTCGAAGAAGCGTGCACAGTACGAGCGTGCATGGGGCGACGTCGAGAAGATCAAGGAGTCCGACGGCGTCGTGACCGGCACGGTCATCGAGGTCGTCAAGGGCGGTCTGATCGTCGACATCGGCCTCCGCGGCTTCCTCCCGGCATCGCTCATCGAGCTCCGCCGTGTCCGCGACCTGACGCCGTACCTCGGTCAGGAGCTCGAGGCGAAGATCCTCGAACTCGACAAGAACCGCAACAACGTGGTCCTCTCGCGTCGCGCCCTGCTCGAGCAGACGCAGTCCGAGTCGCGCACCACCTTCCTGAACAACCTCCACAAGGGCCAGGTCCGCAAGGGCGTCGTCTCGTCGATCGTCAACTTCGGTGCGTTCGTCGACCTCGGTGGTGTCGACGGTCTCGTCCACGTCTCCGAGCTCAGCTGGAAGCACATCGAGCACGCCAGCGAGGTCGTCGAGGTCGGTCAGGAAGTCACCGTCGAGATCCTCGAGGTGGACCTGGACCGCGAGCGCGTGTCGCTCTCGCTCAAGGCCACGCAGGAAGACCCGTGGCAGGTCTTCGCCCGCACCCACGCGATCGGTCAGATCGCGCCGGGCAAGGTCACGAAGCTCGTGCCGTTCGGTGCCTTCGTCCGTGTCGCGGACGGCATCGAGGGCCTGGTGCACATCTCGGAGCTCTCGAACAAGCACGT
Organism: Curtobacterium sp. MCBD17_030; assembly: GCF_003224255.1. Taxonomy (NCBI): domain Bacteria; kingdom Bacillati; phylum Actinomycetota; class Actinomycetes; order Micrococcales; family Microbacteriaceae; genus Curtobacterium; species Curtobacterium sp. MCBD17_030. The sequence goes on from NZ_QKLI01000001.1 coordinate 287,473, forward strand.
CGAGCTCGCCGAGCAGGTCGTGTCCGTGGGCGACGAGGTGTTCGTCAAGATCATCGACATCGACCTCGACCGTCGCCGCATCTCGCTCAGCCTCAAGCAGGCCAACGAGGGCGTCGACCCGGAGAGCACCGAGTTCGACCCGGCGCTCTACGGCATGCCGACCGAGTACGACGACAAGGGTGACTACAAGTACCCCGAGGGCTTCGACCCGGAGACCAACGAGTGGCTCGAGGGCTACGACACCCAGCGCACCGAGTGGGAGGGCCAGTACGCGGCCGCCCAGGCGCGTTGGGAGGCCCACAAGGCCCAGGTCGCCAAGTCCCTCACCGAGGAGGCGCAGGGTGGCTTCGACCTCCCGGCCGCCGCTTCGACGTTCACGAGCGAGACGACCGGAGCCGGCACCCTCGCCGACGACGCGTCCCTCGCCGCGCTGCGCGAGAAGCTCAGCAACAGCTGAACGGATGTGACCGGGTGAGCTGATCATCCGTCGCATCGACCGGGAGCCCGGTCCTGATCGTCCCCCGGGGACGGCCGGGGCCGGGCTCTTCGGCGTCGTGCCGGAGCGCTCGGCGTGCGTCGCTGGGAGCATTCGTGGAGCAGGCCGTGCGACGCTGTCCCCGTGCGCATCATCGGACTCACGGGCGGCATCGCCGCGGGCAAGTCGACGGTCTCCCGGCGGTTCGCGGATCACGGCGCGGTCGTGGTCGATGCCGACCGGCTCGCGCGGGACGCCGTGGCACCCGGCAGCCCGGGGTTGCAGGCGGTGCGGGAACGCTTCGGCGACGCGGTGATCGCCCCCGACGGCAGCCTCGACCGTCCCGCGCTCGGTGCCGTCGTGTTCGCCGACCCGGAGGCGCGCAAAGCCCTGGAGGCCATCACCCACCCGGAGGTCTGGCGGCTGGCGCAGCAGCGCTTCGACGCTGCCGAGGCAGCCGACCCGGATGCCGTCGTCGTCTACGACGTGCCGCTCCTCGCCGAGGCACAGGGGACGCGGCCGCTGCGGTTCGACGCCGTCGTGGTCGTGGACGCCCCTGCCGCGGTGCGGATCGGGCGCCTGGTCGAGCACCGGGGGATGCGCCGCGACGACGCGGAACGCCGAGTGGCGGCACAGGCCTCCGACGCGGACCGACTCGCCCTGGCCGACCACGTGGTCGACGCCACCGGCACGCTCGAGCAGACGATCCGGTCGGCCGACGAGGTATGGGCGCGCCTCGTCCGATGAGGACGCACCACCGGCTGCTCGTCGTGGCGGTCCTCGTCCTCGTAGCCATGGGGCTCGCCGCGCTGGTCGGGGCGAACGTCCTCGGTGGTCAGCGTGTGGCGGAGGGCGGTCGTCCCGGACAACCGCACCGGACGCTCGAGCCGGGCGAGGCACCGCACGGCGACTTCCACCGCTTCCGGCTCGGCGCGATCGACGGGGAGCGCCTGGCCCCGAACCGCGACGACTTCGCGGCCCGGACCTCGCCGAACGGTCCGCTGCTGCTCTTCCTGCCGGCCACCCGCGCGAAGCCGGCCGACTACCAGCGGTTCCTCACGACGGCGCTGGACGACGGGTACCACGTGCTCGGGCTCGACTACTGGAACCTCGGCAGGACCCTGTCCGGCACGTGCGAGGCCGACGCGCGGTGCTACGGGCAGGTGCAGCGGAACCGGTTCGACGGCACCCGCGGTTCGACGTTCAGCGACGTCAGCCCGGCGGGCTCGATCGTGTCGCGGTTCCGGGACGCCGTCGCACACCTCGACGACGTCGACCCCGCCGGGGGATGGGGGCGGTTCGTCCAGGCCGACGAGGACATCCGGTGGCAGGACATCGTCGTCGCCGGGCATTCACAGGGCGGGGGCGAGGCCGCGTACATCGCCCACATCCGGCCGGTGCTCGGTGCACTGATGTTCTCGTCGCCGGTGGAGTCCGTCGGCCCGGTGCACGCAGCGTGGATGGACCACCCCGGTCAGACCCCGGCGAGCCGGATGTACGCGCTCGACGACGTCCGCGACGAGTTCGGCCCGCGCATCACCGGGTCGTGGTCGGCGATGGGACTCGACGGCGCTCGTGGGACCGAGGGGCCGGCCGGTACCGACGGCCCGTGGCGGACCGACACCGCGCCACCGCCGCCCGCCGCCGACCCGCACGCGATCCTCACCGACCTGCCGGTGGGCGACCCGCGCTGGGCGCACTCGCGGATCATCAAGGACTCGACCCCGCTCGACGAGCACGGCGACCCGCGGATGCTCCGGATCTGGCAGTGGATGCTGCACCGGTTCCCGACTCCTGCCGTTCCCTCCGGACGGTCATAGCCAGCGGAAATACGATGAGGCGGTGCACCACGACGGCGAACGCCCCACCCCCGACCGCACGGCGGTCACCATCGACGAGCCAGACGACGGACACATCGACGGACACAGCGACGCGACGACCCTGGCCGCGCTCATCCGGCAGCGCGCCGAGCGCACCCCGGACCACGTCTACCTCGAGGACGCCCGCTCCGACCGGACGCTGACGTACGGCGGTCTCGACGCCGCCGTGACGGCCTGGTCGCGGACGTTCGACGCCATCGGCGTCCCGCCCTCCGGCGGCGTCCTCGTCGACGTGGGGGACCCGATCGCGTTCGCCGCCGTGCACCTCGCGGCCGTCGCCTCCGGCCGTCGGTCGGTCCCCGTCGACACCGGGCAGCCGGCCTCCGAACCCGCTCGGCTGGCGGCGCTCCTGGGCGGGGCCGCGATGGTCGTGTCGGACCGAGACCCTGACCCTGGTGCGGAGGCCGGAGCGGCGAGTGTCCCCGGAGCCCCGTCGGCCCGGGTGGACGCGGCCACGGGCCTCCCGGTCGGGGTCCGGGACGGCGACGTGCCGGACGCACCCATCGACGGCCCCGGCGAGGGCTCGGTCGTGCTGTTCACCTCCGGCTCGACCGGGACGCCGAAGGGCGTCGAGCTGCCGGAGTCGCAGCTCCGGTTCGTGGCGCACGCGATCGCCCGGCACAACGGCCTGACCGAGCGGGACCGCGGGTTCAACTCGCTGCCGCTGTTCCACGTCAACGCCGAGGTGGTCGGTCTCCTCGCGACACTGGTCGCCGGGGCGACCCTGGTGCTCGACCGCCGGTTCCGACGCACCGGGTTCTGGGAACTGCTCGAGGCCCGCCGCGTGACGTGGCTGAACGCCGTGCCCGCGGTCCTGGCCGTCCTCGCCAAGACCGGCCCCCTGCGGCCGCCGGCGAGCCTGCGGTTCGTGCGGAGCGCCTCTGCGCCGCTGCCCGACCCGGTGCGGGCCGCGCTCGGTGACCTGCCGCTCGTGGTGAGCTGGGGGATGACGGAGGGCGCCAGCCAGATCACCGCCACGCCGCTCGACGCGCCGCCCCGACCGGGCACAGTCGGGCTGCCCGTCGGGTCCGAGGTCCAGGTCCGCGGCGAGGACGGCGCGCTCCTGCCCGCGGGCGAGGTCGGTGCCCTGTGGGTGCGCGGTCCGGGCATCGTGCGCTCCTACCTCGGCGGTCGGGCGGCCGACCGGTTCGACGCTGACGGCTGGCTCGCGACGGGCGACCTCGGCTCCATCGCCGTCGACGGCTGGGTCTCGCTGGCCGGCCGGTCCGACGACGTCATCAACCGTGGCGGTGAGAAGGTCTACCCGTCCGAGGTCGAGGACGTCCTGCTCCGGGACCCGCGCGTGCTCGAGGCAGTCGTCGTCGGCCGGCCGGACGAGGTCCTCGGGGCGGTGCCGGTGGCGTACGTCATCCCCCAGCCCGACACCGACACCGACGGGCTCGTCGAGGACCTGCGGGCCCTCGCCGAGTCCGCCCTGACCCGGTTCCGTCGTCCGTCCGAGATCACCGTCGTCCTCGACCTGCCCCGGGCCCCGACGGGCAAGGTGCAGCGCGCCCGCGTCCGAGCGATGACCGAGTCGCGGTGAGCGCCGCCACCACCACGCCGGGCGTGCAGACCCCCACCCGGACTGCCTCCGGCAAGCCGCGGCACCTGTACGAGGTCGACGTCCTCCGCATCCTCACCTTCGCGTGCGTCATCGGCGTGCACACCACGAGCCACACCATCGCGTCCGACGACGTCCCACTGAACGCCCTGCTCGGCCTGCTGCACTTCACCCGCCTGGTGTTCTTCTCGCTCACGGCGTTCGTGCTGGTCTACAGCTGGTCGCTCCGCCCGCGCCCGCTGGCGCAGTTCTGGCCACGCCGGTTCCTGCTCGTCGGCGTGCCCTACCTGGCGTGGTCGTCCGTGTACGTCACCGCGTCGTGGCTCCTCAGCTCCACGACGCGGGGTGACGTGCCGGCCCTGGTGACGACGTACGCCGAGGGGATCGTCACCGGGACGTCCTGGTACCACCTGTACTTCCTGCTCGTGACGATGCAGGTCTACCTGCTGCTGCCGGTGATCATCTGGCTCGTCCGGGTCACCCGGCGCCACCACGTCGCCGTGCTCGTCGTCGCCTTCCTGCTGCAGCTCGCCGTCTTCGCCGCGTACAAGTACTGGCCGCACTCCATCGACTGGTTGCACGGCTACCAGAAGCAGTTCTTCTTCTCGTACGTGTTCTTCATCGTCTCCGGGGCGGTGGCGGCCGACCACGCGGACCCGTTCCTCCGGTTCATCCGGGAGCACCGGCGGGCCGTCCTCTGGGCCTTCGCCGGCACCGGGGCGCTCACCCTGGGCGTGTGGTGGCTGCAGGTCGGGCTCGGCCAGTCCCTGTACGCCGCCGGCACCCCGCTGCAGCCCGTCCAGGTCCTCTGGAGCACGGCGGTCTTCGTCGGCTTCCTGGCGATCGGTGCGGCCTGGGCGGACCGCCGTCGGGCCGGCTCGGCGCTGGCGCGGGTCGTCGACTACGGATCGGACCGGTCCTTCGGGATCTTCCTCAGCCACCCGTTCATGATCTGGATCCTGCTGTACGGCGACAGCTGGCTCGAGAGCGCGGTGCCGAAGCCGTGGCTGACACTCGTCACGTACGTGCTCGTGCTGGTGCTGTCGGTCGCGGTGACCGAGGCGTTCCGGTGGACGCCGCTCAGCGTGCCGCTGACCGGACGGCCGTCGCGGGCGCGCCGGGCACGGGCGAGGGGCTGACGGCGGTCCGGTCAGGACGGACGGTCGCGGGCCTCCCGGCCTGGAGGCCCGCCACAGGTCCGACGGGACGCTGACCGACCGACGGCTGCGCCGGCGGGTCCGCCGCTCGATCGCTAGTGCGTCGCGTCGCGCTCGACTGCGGGGACGCCCACCTCGAGCACGCCGTCGGTCACGGTGAGCCGCTGCGGCTTCATCACCCACGCCACGACCGCCGCACCGGCGAGGAGCGCACACGAGATCCCGAACGGCAGCTGCCAGCCGGAGGTGTCGATGAGGAACCCGAACACGATGGGCGAGACGACGCCGGCCACACCGAACCCGGTGTTCATGAAGCCCGAGGCGGTGCCGGACCACTGCGGCGCCACGTCCATCGGGATGGCCCACAGGTTCGCGTTGCAGAGCTCGAGGAAGAAGAACGACAGCGCGAGCGACACCGTCGCCACCGTCAGGCTCTGCCCGACCACGACGAGCGGCAGCAGGCAGACCAGGGATCCACAGAGGCCGATCACCAGCACCAGACGACGGGCCTGACGGGAGTCCCCGCCCCGGTGGATGATCCGGTCGCTGAGCATCCCGCCGACCGTGTCACCGACCACACCGGCCAGGAGGACCGCGGTCGTGAACCATGCGAAGGCATTGATCTCGAGGTCGTACTGGTCGCTCAGGAACGTCGGGATCCAGGTGAGGAACACCCAGAGTGTCCACCCGTACCCGAAGTCGACGAAGGACACCGGCAGGATCTGCTTCGCCAGGGCGCGCCAGGGGACCGGCGGACGCGTGGCCCGGGTCTCGACGGGTGGCAGCTCGGCGAGTTCGGCCTTCGTGATCCCGTGGGCGTCCTCCGGACGGTCCCGGAAGAGGAAGAACCAGGCGATGCCCCAGGCCACGGACAGCACGGCGGTGGCGAAGAACGCCAGGCGCCAGCCGCTGATCGCGATGAAGTAGGCGACGAGCAACGGCGCGAGGGCGTTGCCGAGCCGGGCGGCGGAGTGCACCACGCCCTGGGCGAAGCCGTTCCGGTCCCGCGGGATCCACCGACTCATCGCCTGGGTGGCGGACGGGAACGCGGCTGCTTCACTGAGGCCGAGGAGCAGGCGTGCCGCGAACAGCGTCCAGAACCCCAGCGACAGCCCGGTCCACAGCGTCGCGACTCCCCAGACCACGGTGATCACGAAGAGGGCCCGTCTCGGCCCGAACTTCTCGCTGATCGTGCCGCCGAACACCTGGAGCAGGGCGTACGGCAACGAGAAGGCGGACACGATGAAGCCGGCGGCCGTCTCGGTCAGCCCGAACTCGTCGGTGATGTGGGGGAGGGCGGTGGAGATGTTCGTACGGTCGATGTACGAGATGGCGTACATGCAGCAGAGGAGCAGCAGCACCCGTCCGCGGATGCGTCCGCGGAACGGGGTGCCCTTCGCCGGTGCTGCAGCGGGGGCCGTGGTCATGGGGCCTCTTCGGTCGGGTTGCTGAACGGATCGGAGGCTACGACCGGATTCGATCAGGGACCTCTGAGTGCGCTATCGGGAGACAGTACGCCCAGGGCGAGCAGAGCACGTGGATGTCGGGGGCCGCGCCTACTGTTGAGGCCATGGGAGTTGCCATCGAGCCCACGCGTGCCATCCGACCCTTCGAGGTCATCAGCGAGTACTCGCCGAGCGGTGACCAGCCCGCGGCGATCGCCGAACTCGCCGGGCGCATCAACGCGGGTGAGACCGACGTGGTGCTGCTCGGCGCGACCGGTACCGGCAAGTCGGCGACGACGGCCTGGCTCATCGAGCAGGTGCAGCGGCCGACGCTGGTGCTCGCGCACAACAAGACGTTGGCGGCGCAGCTCGCGAACGAGTTCCGCGGGCTGATGCCGAACAACGCGATCGAGTACTTCGTCTCGTACTACGACTACTACCAGCCAGAGGCCTACGTCCCGCAGACGGACACCTTCATCGAGAAGGACTCGTCCGTCAACGCCGAGGTGGAACGACTGCGCCACTCGACGACGAACTCGCTGCTCAGCCGGCGCGACACCGTCGTGGTGTCGACCGTGTCCTGCATCTACGGCCTCGGCACGCCGGAGCAGTACATGAACGCCTCGGTCGCGCTCCACATCGGGCAGAACATCTCCCGTGACCAGCTCGTCCGCAAGTTCGTCAGCATGCAGTACCAGCGCAACGACGTCGACTTCGCGCGCGGCACCTTCCGGGTCCGCGGCGACACGCTCGAGATCATCCCGATGTACGAAGAGCACGCGATCCGCATCGAGATGTTCGGCGACGAGATCGAAGCGCTCTCCTCGCTGCACCCGCTGACGGGCAACGTGATCGACGACCTGCCCGCGGTCTCGATCTTCCCGGCGTCCCACTACGTGGCGGACACCGACGTCATGCACCGCGCGATCAGCTCGATCAAGGAAGAACTGGCCGAACGGCTCGCCGAGCTCGAAGGTCAGGGCAAGCTGCTCGAAGCCCAGCGGCTGCGGATGCGCACCACGTTCGACATCGAGATGATGGAGCAGATCGGGTTCTGCTCGGGCATCGAGAACTACTCGCGGCACATGGAAGGCCGTGGGCCGGGCGAAGCACCGCACTGCCTGATCGACTACTTCCCGGACGACTTCCTCCTCGTCATCGACGAGTCGCACGTCACCGTGCCGCAGATCGGTGCGATGTACGAGGGCGACGCCTCCCGGAAGCGCACCCTGGTGGAGCACGGCTTCCGTCTGCCGAGCGCGATGGACAACCGCCCGCTGAAGTGGGAGGAGTTCCTCGACCGCGTCGGGCAGAAGGTCTTCCTGTCGGCGACGCCCGGCAAGTACGAGCTCGGCATCACGGACAGCGTCGTCGAGCAGATCATCCGCCCGACTGGCCTCGTCGACCCCGAGATCATCATCAAGCCGAGCGACGGTCAGATCGACGACCTGCTCGAGGAGATCAAGCAGCGCTCCGAGAAGAACGAGCGCGTGCTCGTCACCACGCTGACGAAGCGCATGGCCGAAGAGCTCACCGACTTCCTCGGCAACGCCGGGGTCCGGGTGCGGTACCTGCACTCGGACGTCGACACCCTGAAGCGTGTGGAACTCCTCACGGAGCTGCGCCAGGGGGTCTACGACGTGCTCATCGGGATCAACCTGCTCCGCGAAGGCCTCGACCTGCCCGAGGTCTCGCTCGTCGCGATCCTCGACGCGGACAAGGAGGGCTTCCTGCGCTCGTCGACGTCGCTCATCCAGACGATCGGTCGTGCAGCGCGCAACGTGTCGGGCCAGGTGCTCATGTACGCCGACAAGATGACCGACTCGATGAAGCAGGCCATCGAGGAGACCGACCGCCGCCGCGAGAAGCAGGTGGCGTACAACCTCGAGCACGGCATCGACCCGCAGCCGCTGCGCAAGAAGATCGCGGACATCACCGAGGTCCTCAACCGCGAGAGCGACGACACCCGCGAACTCCTGGAGCGCCGCGGTGGTGGCGTCCGTGACGGTCGTCGTGCCCCGACCCCGTCGCTCCGCCGCGAGGGCATCGCCGGCGAGGGTGCGACGCAACTCGAAGCGACGATCGCCGACCTCAACGACCAGATGCTGCAGGCGGCCGCCGAGCTGAAGTTCGAGCTCGCAGCACGACTCCGCGACGAGGTCCAGGACCTCAAGAAGGCGCTGCGCCAGATGGAGTCGGCCGGACATGTCGTCTGATCCCGGCGCCCCGGCCGGACCTCGCACGGTCGTCGTCACCGGCGCCAGTGCGGGGCTCGGGTACCAGGCGGCCGAACAGCTCGCCGTGGGCGGACACCGGGTGGTCCTGGCGACGCGCGACTCCGGCAAGGCCGCGGCTGCCGAGCGCAGCATCCGCTCGGTGGTGCCCGACGCGCAGCTCGAGCACGTGCACCTCGACCTGGCGGACCTCGACTCGGTGCGCGCGGCTGCGGCAGCGCTGGGAACGCTCGGGCCGGTGCACGCGGTGCTCAACAACGCCGGGGTCGTCGGGTCTCGCGAGCGTCGGTCCACGGCGCAGGGCCACGAACTGCAGATGGGGACGAACCACCTCGGGCACTTCGCCTGGACGGGCCTGGTGCTCCCGCTGCTCCGGGACACCGGCGGTCGGGTCGTCCACCTCGGATCCATCTCGCACCGCTGGGTGACGCTCGACCGGCACGACCCGCTCGGTGCCGGGCACTACAACGGCTACCGGCAGTACGCGCGCAGCAAGCTCGCGGTGATGCTGTTCGGGTTCGAGTTGGCCCAGCGTCTGGCAGACGCAGGGTCCCCGGTGTCCAGCGTCGTGGCGCACCCGGGCCTCGCCCTCGACTCCCTGACGCAGGAGGCCGTCACCGGCACCCTGGCAGTCGGCCGGTCGCGACCCGAACCCGCGTGGATCGGGCCCGGGCAGCGCTTCGTCGCGCAGGGGAAGGACGCGGGCGCGGTCCCGCTCGTCCACGCCTCGGTGGGCGACGACGTCCGGTCCGGCGAGTACTGGGGACCGGACGGCTGGTTCCAGCTCCGCGGTCGGGCGACGGTCGTCCCGGCGGAACCCCGGGCGCACGACCGCCACGAGGCCGCGCGACTCTGGGCCGCCAGCGAGACGGCTTCCGGCGTCACGTTCGCTCTCGACGCACTCGGCTGAGCCGGCTCAGCGGGCGTTTGTCGGACCGGCTTCGTAGAATCGTCTGCGATGACCATCACCTCTGACCGCGGAACCGCCATGTCCGGCCCGGACGACTTCGACGAGCCGTCGGACCTGCACCTGCCCGGCGGGACGGCCCCGCACGACACGTCGACGCTCAGCGTCCGTGGTGCGCGCGTGCACAACCTCCGAGACGTCGACCTCGAGATCCCGCGCGACTCGCTCGTCGTGTTCACCGGGCTGTCCGGCTCGGGGAAGTCCTCGCTCGCGTTCGACACGATCTTCGCCGAGGGCCAGCGGCGCTACGTCGAGTCCCTGTCGGCGTACGCCCGCCAGTTCCTCGGCCAGGTCGACCGCCCCGACGTCGACTTCATCGAGGGCCTGTCGCCGGCGGTGTCGATCGACCAGAAGTCGACGAACCGCAACCCGCGTTCCACGGTGGGCACCATCACCGAGGTCTACGACTACATGCGTCTGCTCTGGGCGCGCATCGGCATCCCGCACTGCCCCGTCTGTGGTGAAGTGATCAGCAAGCAGAGCGTGCAGCAGATCGCCGACCAGCTGATGACGCAGGAGAGCGGCACCCGTTTCCAGGTGCTCGCGCCGATCGTGTCGAAGAAGAAGGGCGAGTTCGTCGACCTCTTCCAGGAGCTCGCGGCCTCCGGCTACTCGCGCGCCATCGTCGACGGCGAGCGGATCCAGCTGAGCAGCCCGCCGACGCTGAAGAAGCAGGTCAAGCACGACATCTCCGTCATCGTCGACCGCCTGGTCGCCAGTGACGACATCCTCGGACGCCTGACGGACTCGCTCGAGACCGCCCTGCGCCTGACGAACGGCACCGTGGCGATCGACCTCGTGGACCACGAGGGCCCCGGCGCCGTCCGGACCTACTCCGAGAACCTGTCGTGCCCGAACAACCACCCGCTGGCCCTGACCGAGATCGAGCCGCGGACCTTCTCGTTCAACGCCCCGTTCGGCGCCTGCCCGGAGTGCTCGGGCCTCGGTACCCGGATGTCCGTCGACCCGGACCTGGTGCTCGGCGACCCCGAAGCCTCGCTGAAGGACGGCGTGCTGCTGCCCTGGACCGGCACCAGCGGCCTGTACTCCTACTTCGAGAAGCTGCTCGCCGGTCTGGGCAAGGAGCTCGGGTTCCGCATGGACACCCCGTGGAGCCAGCTGCCGTCGTCGGTGCAGGCGGCGATCCTGACGGGCAAGGACTTCGAGGTCTCGGTGTCCTGGCGGAACCGCTTCGGCCGCGAGATGCGGTACACGAGTGGGTTCGAGGGCGTCATGCCCTACATCGAGCGGAAGTTCGCCGAGGCCGAGACCGACTCGCAGCGCCAGCGCTTCCAGGGCTACCTGCGCGAGGTGCCCTGCCCGGTGTGCGACGGCACCCGCCTGAAGCCCGAGGTGCTCGGCGTGACCGTCGACGGTCGCAGCATCGCCGACGTCACGAGCATGGCCCTGGACCAGGCCTACGCGTTCATGGCGGACATCGCCCTCACGGATCGCGAGGCGCACATCGCCGCGGCCGTCCTGCGGGAGATCCGGGCGCGTCTCGAGTTCCTGCTCGAGGTCGGCCTCAACTACCTGACGCTCGCGCGCGGAGCAGGCGGGCTCTCCGGCGGCGAGGCGCAGCGCATCCGTCTGGCGACGCAGATCGGTTCCGGCCTGACCGGCGTACTCTACGTGCTCGACGAGCCGAGCATCGGTCTGCACCAGCGCGACAACCGCCGGCTCATCGACACCCTGGTCAAGCTCAAGGACCTCGGGAACACCCTCATCGTCGTCGAGCACGACGAGGACACCATCCGCACCGCTGACTGGGTCGTCGACATCGGACCGGGCGCGGGCGTCAACGGCGGCAACGTCGTGCACTCGGGCTCCTACGCGGACATGATCGAGAACCGCGAGTCGATCACGGGTGACTACCTGGCCGGACGTCGGGCGATCGAGATGCCGTCGGAGCGCCGGAAGGTGAACCGCAAGCGCGTCATCAGCGTGCAGGGTGCGCGGGCGAACAACCTCAAGGACGTGGACGTCGACTTCCCGCTCGGGGTGTTCACGGCGGTCACCGGCGTGAGCGGTTCGGGCAAGTCGACGCTGGTGAACGACATCCTCTACAAGGTGCTCGCCAACCAGCTCAACGGTGCCCGACACATCGCCGGCAAGCACACCCGCGTGAAGGGCCTCGACCAGCTCGACAAGGTCGTGCACGTCGACCAGGCACCGATCGGCCGCACCCCGCGCTCGAACCCGGCGACGTACACCGGCGTCTTCGACCGCATCCGTCAGCTCTTCGCCGAGACGCAAGAGGCCAAGACCCGTGGCTACCAGCCCGGTCGCTTCAGCTTCAACGTCAAGGGCGGGCGCTGTGAGAACTGCTCTGGCGACGGCACGATCAAGATCGAGATGAACTTCCTGCCCGACGTCTACGTCGCGTGCGAGGTCTGTGGCGGCGCCCGGTACAACCGCGAGACGCTGCAGGTCCACTACAAGGGCAAGAGCATCTCCGAGGTCCTGGACATGCCGATCAGCGAGGCGGCCGAGTTCTTCGAGCCGATCTCCGCGATCCACCGGTACATGGCGACCCTGGTCGACGTCGGCCTCGGCTACGTCCGACTCGGCCAGAGCGCGACGACCCTGTCGGGTGGCGAGGCGCAGCGCGTCAAGCTCGCGACCGAGCTGCAGCGTCGCTCGAACGGCCGCACCGTGTACGTGCTCGACGAGCCGACCACGGGTCTGCACTTCGAGGACGTCCGGAAGCTGCTGCTCGTGCTGCAGTCGCTGGTCGACAAGGGCAACACCGTCATCACGATCGAGCACAACCTCGACGTCATCAAGTCCGCCGACTGGCTCATCGACATGGGTCCCGAAGGCGGTTCGGGTGGTGGCACGGTCCTCGCGACCGGCACCCCGGAGCACGTCGCCGACGTCCCGGAGAGCCACACCGGTGTCTTCCTCCGCGAGATCCTCGAGGCGCAGGACGCCCGCGTGGGCAAGGAGCGGTCGGTCGGCGCGCGTCGAGCAGGTGCACAGAAGGCAGGTGCTCGCTAGGTGGCCGACACCGTCCCCTGGCGGCCGAAGGCGGGTGAGATCCCGACCGACCCGGGCGTCTACCGATGGCGCGACGGCAACGGTCGGGTGCTCTACGTCGGCAAGGCGAAGAACCTCCGCGCCCGCCTGAGCAACTACTTCGCGCCGCTGCCGACCCTGCACGAGCGCACCCGGCGGATGGTCCTGACGGCCAAGAGCGTCGAGTGGACCACCGTCGGATCCGAGATCGAGGCGCTGCAGCTCGAGTACACGTGGATCAAGGAGTTCGATCCGCCGTTCAACGTCAAGTTCCGGGACGACAAGTCGTACCCGTACATGGCGATCACGATGGCGGACGAGGCGCCCCGCGTGATGGTGACCCGGAACCGCAAGATCAAGGGCGCCAAGTACTTCGGGCCGTACCCGAAGATCTGGGCGGTGCACGACACGATCGACCTGATGATCAAGGTCTTCCCGATCCGCACGTGCTCGGAGTCCTCGTACAAGCGGGCCATGCAGACCGGCAAGCCCTGCTTCCCGGGGCAGATCGGCAAGTGCGGCGGCCCGTGCTCCCAGCGCGTGACCATCGAGGAGCACCGCGCGCTCGTCGAGGAGTTCGTCCGCTTCATGGGCAGCTACGACCGACGCGTCATCACGCAGCTCCGGCAGCGGATGGCCGCGTCGGCGGACGCCATGCAGTACGAGCAGGCCGCGCGCTTCCGTGACCAGGTCGAGGCGCTCGAAGCGGTCCTCGAGAAGTCCGCCGTCGTGCTCAAGGACTCGGTCGACCTCGACCTCTTCGGCATCGCCGAGGACGAACTGGCCGCGGCCGTGCAGCTGTTCTCGGTCCGTGGCGGCCGCATCCGCGGTGTGCGCGGCTGGGTGGTCGACAAGGAGCTCGACATCAGCACCGGCGACCTCGTCGAGCAGATCGTGCAGGGCGTGTACGCCGACGACGGGCTCTCGACCGGTGCCGACGGTGCCCTGCTCACGCAGGCGAGCGCAGACCCCACCCCGGGCGTCGCGAACGACGGCCCGCCGCGTGAGGTCGTCGTGCCCGTGCTGCCGGACGACGCCGACGCGCTGCAGCAGTGGCTCAGCGACCGCCGTGGGGGTCGTGGCACGAAGCTCAGCACGGCGCAGCGCGGTGACCGGGCCGGACTGGCCCGGACCGCGTCACAGAACGCCCAGCAGGCGCTGATGCTCTACAAGACCAAGCGCTCGGCCGACTACACCACGCGGGCCGCAGCCCTGGCCGACATCCAAGAGGCCCTCGGCATGAGCGAGGCACCACTGCGGATGGAGTGCTACGACATCTCGCACCTGCAGGGCACGAACGTCGTCGCCTCGATGGTCGTGTTCGAGGACGGCCTGCCCCGCAAGGACCAGTACCGCCGCTACACGATCGCCGAGACCACCGACGACACCGACAGCATGTACCAGGTGCTCACACGGCGCCTGGCGCGGCTCGACGAGGACGCGGCAGTACCCGACGTCCCGGACGTGACGGGGGACGGCGTTGTCGAGGGATCGAAGCCCTCGAAGCGGTTCGCGTACCGGCCGCAGCTGCTCGTCGTCGACGGCGGGCAGCCCCAGGTCGCGGCGGCGAAGCGTGCGCTCGACGAGGCCGGGGTCCGGGACATCGCCCTGGTCGGCATCGCGAAGCGCCTCGAGGAGCTCTGGCTGCCGGACGACGACTTCCCGGTGATCCTGCCGCGCAACTCCGAGGCGCTCTTCCTCATCCAGCGCCTCCGTGACGAGGCACACCGGTTCGCGATCACGCACCAGCGTACACGTCGGAAGCGTGACGTGCGCTCGCAGCTGTCCGAGATCCCCGGGCTCGGACCGAACCGCGTCTCGGCGCTGCTCAAGCACTTCGGGTCCGTCGCCCGGCTCCGGCAGGCGACGCCGGAAGAGGTCGCCGAGGTCCCGGGCGTCGGACCGGCGACCGCGGCCGCGGTGGTCCGGAAGCTCACGACGGTGCCGGCCAGTGCGCCAGAGTCGGCCAGTGCACCTGGACCGACCGGTGCACCTGGACTGACCAGTGCGCCAGAGCCGCCCGAGCCCGTCAGTGCTCCCGCGCCGGCAGGCCCGGTGCGTGTGCCCGAGCCGACCCCGGACGGTCCGCACCGGCCTGTGTGACCCCGGCACGGGCCTCCCGGCCGGACGGTAGCCTGGACGCGGACCCGGGGCGTGCAGCCCGAGGGTCCGCGGGCCGACCCCTGCCGAGCGCACCGCGCACGGCGACGACGGGCGACCCGCCCGGCCAGACCACGATGGAGCCCCTTCGCAGATGACCGACACCACCTCGCAGCAACAGCACGACGTCCTCATCGTGACGGGCATGTCCGGCGCGGGGCGGTCGACGGTCGGCAAGGCGCTGGAGGACCTCGGCTGGTACGTCGTCGACAACCTGCCGACGCAGATGCTGGGGCCGCTCACCGACCTGGCGGACCGAGCGGGGGAGTCGATCCCGAAGATCGCCACCGTCGTCGACGTCCGCGGCGGCCGGTTCTTCACCGATCCCGAGCGTGCCGTGCAGTCGCTTCGCGAGAGCACGAGCGCCCGCGTCCGGGTGCTGTTCCTCGAGGCCACCGACCAGGTCCTGGTGCGGCGCTTCGAGCAGGTGCGCCGGCCGCACCCGCTGCAGGGCGAGGACACGCTGCTCGACGGCATCGCACGGGAGCGCACTCGGTTGCTCGGCCTCCGCGAGGCATCCGACCTGATCATCGACACGTCCGACCTGAACATCCACCAACTCGCGAACTCGGTGACCGAGAAGTTCGCAGAGGACCGGTTCGTCGGAGTCCAGGTGACGCTGATGAGCTTCGGGTTCAAGTACGGCCTGCCCGCCGACGCCGACATGGTGGCCGACGTGCGCTTCATCCCGAACCCCTACTGGGTGCCGGAACTGCGGCCGCACACGGGGCTCGACAAGCCCGTCTCCGACTACGTCATGGAGCAGTCCGGAGCCCGTCCGTTCGTCGACCGCTACGCCTCGGTCCTCGAGCCCGTGTTCGAGGGGTACCAGCGCGAGAACAAAAGACACGCTACGATCGCCATCGGCTGTACCGGCGGCAAGCACCGTTCGGTCGCCATCGTCGCCGAGTTGGCGAGCCTCCTCCGCGGGATGCCCAACGTCGCCGTGCGTGTGAAGAACCGAGATCTCGGCCGGGAGTGACCGTCCCACCGGCCGCCTCCACACGTGTGCGCCCCGGGACCGCAGAACCCCACCCCGAAGAACGTAAGGAATGATGCCGTGCCGTTGACTGCCGAGGTGAAGGACGAGCTGGCCAGGGTCGTCGTCAACCGGAACACGGTCCGCGCCGCCGAACTCGCGACCGTCCTGCGCTTCGCCGGGGGCCTGCACGTCATCTCCGGCCGCATCGCGGTCGAGGTCGAGCTCGACACCCGGATCATCGTGCACCGGGTCCGCAAGGACCTGGCCGAGCTCTACGGCGTCCGCAGTGAGGCCTCCGTCGGCTCGACCGCGTCGTCCCGTCGCGGCACCCGCTACCTGGTGCGTGTGCTCGAGGCGGGCGAGACGCTCGCCCGCCAGACCGGCCTGATGGACGCCCGTCGTCGTCCGGTGCGGGGCCTCCCGAACCGGCTGACCACCGGCAACCGCGAGGACCTCGCCGCCATCTGGCGCGGGGCGTTCCTGGCCTCCGGCACCCTGACCGACCCGGGCCGTGCCGCCGCGCTCGAGGTCACCTGCCCGGGCAACGAGGCCGCGATGGCGCTCGTCGGTGCAGCCTCCCGCCTCGGGATCGCCGCGAAGGGCCGTGAGGTCCGCGGGGTGCACCGCGTCGTGATCCGTGACGGCGAGGCGATCGGTCAGATGCTCACGGCCATGGGCGCCGCCCGCACCACCGCCGACTGGGAGGAGATGCGCCAGCGCCGGGAGGTCCGGGCCACCGCCAACCGCCTGGTCAACTTCGATGACGCGAACCTCCGCCGTTCCGCGCAGGCCGCCGTGGCCGCGTGCGCCCGGGTCGAGCGGGCGCTGGAGATCCTCGGCGACGAGGTGCCCGACCACCTGCAGTACGCCGGTGCCCTGCGCCTCGAACACCGCGACGCCTCGCTCGACGAGCTCGGCCAGCACGCGGACCCGCCCATGACGAAGGACGCCATCGCCGGGCGCATCCGCCGACTGCTCGCGATGGCTGACAAGCGTGCCAGCGACCTCGGCATCCCGGGCACCGAGGCGAGCGTCCCGGAAGAGCTCGAGGGCGCCTGACCGCAGCCCGGGCCGGGCAGTCAGCTGACCCACCGTCGGACCCCCGTGGCCGCCGCACCCGCCCCGTCCCCAGGACGGCGTCATGCAGGCCGTCCGCGGGGGTCCGACTGCTAGGGTCGGTACGGCGACGTCACGGGGCCCATCGTCCCCGTGCGTGGGTCGGCCGTCGTCCGCGACGACGCCTCCACACTCCGAAAAAGCAGCGTCTCCCGAGGCGCTCCACACCCAACAGGAGATCCATTGACCGTCAAGATCGGCATCAACGGCTTCGGCCGGATCGGCCGTAACTTCTTCCGCGCCGCTCTGGCCAAGGGCAGCGACCTCGAGATCGTGGCGGTGAACGACCTCACCGACAACGCGTCCCTCGCGAACCTGCTCAAGTACGACTCGATCACCGGCAAGCTCGGCGTCTCCGTCGAGCTCGACGGCGACAACATCGTCGTCGACGGCAAGGCCATCAAGGTCCTCGCCGAGCGCGACCCCGCCAACCTGCCCTGGGGTGAGCTGGGTGTCGACATCGTCATCGAGTCGACCGGCTTCTTCACGAAGGCCGCCGATGCGCAGAAGCACATCGACGCCGGTGCCAAGAAGGTCATCATCTCCGCCCCGGCGACCGGTGACGACGTCACGATCGTCCTCGGCGTGAACGAGGACACCTACGACGCCGCGAACCACCACATCATCTCGAACGCCTCGTGCACCACGAACAGCCTCGCGCCGCTCGCCAAGGTGTTCCACGACGCGTTCGGCATCGAGCGCGGTCTCATGACCACCGTGCACGCGTACACCGCCGACCAGAACCTGCAGGACGGCCCGCACAAGGACCCGCGTCGTGCCCGTGCGGCCGCGCTGAACATCGTCCCGACCTCCACCGGTGCAGCGAAGGCCATCGGCCTGGTCCTGCCGGAGCTCGCCGGCAAGCTCGACGGCTTCGCGCTCCGCGTCCCGGTCCCGACCGGATCGATCACGGACCTCACGCTCGAGACCAAGGCCGACGTCACCGTCGACGAGATCAACGCGGCGTACAAGGCCGCCGCCGAGGGTCCGCTGAAGGGCATCCTGCTCTACAGCGAGGACCCGCTGGTGTCGACCGACATCACCACGGACCCGCACTCCTCGATCTACGACTCCGGCCTGACCAAGGTCATGGGCAACCTCGTCAAGATCACCTCGTGGTACGACAACGAGTGGGGCTACTCGAACCGCCTGGTCGACCTGACCGAGTTCGTGGGCGAGAAGCTCTGACCTGATGGCTCTCCGCACCCTCGAGGACCTCGGCGACCTCGCCGGCAAGCGTGTCGTCGTCCGCTGTGACCTGAACGTCCCGCTCAAGGACGGCACGATCACGGACGACGGCCGCGTGCGGGCGTCGCTCACCACCCTGAACACCCTGATCACCGCCGGTGCGCGCGTGGTCGTGGTGTCCCACCTCGGCCGGCCCGACGGCGAACGGAAGCCCGAGTACTCACTCGCGCCCGTCGCCCAGCGCCTGTCCGAGCTGCTCGGCAAGCCGGTCGCCTTCGTCGACGAGACGGTCGGCGACGACGCGACCGCGGCTGCCGAGGCCCTCGAGGACGGTGACGTCCTGCTGCTCGAGAACCTCCGCTTCAACCCGGAGGAGACCTCGAAGGACGGCGCCGAGCGGACCGCCTTCGCGGAGCGCATCGCCGCACTCGGGGACGCCTTCGTCTCCGACGGCTTCGGTGTCGTGCACCGCAAGCAGGCCTCCGTCTACGAGCTGGCGTCGGCGCTCCCCAGCGCTGCCGGTCAGCTCATCGAGCAGGAACTGACCGTGCTCGAGCGGCTGACGAAGGACCCGGAGCGGCCGTACACCGTCGTGCTCGGTGGTTCGAAGGTCAGCGACAAGCTCGGTGTCATCGACCACCTCCTGCCTCGGGTCGACACGATCTGCATCGGTGGCGGGATGCTCTTCACCTTCCTCGCGGCCCAGGGCCACGGCGTGGCGAAGTCGTTGCTCGAGCAGGACCAGCTCGACACGGTCCGCGAGTACCTCTCGCGGGCGACCGAGCTCGGCGTGACCATCGACCTGCCGACCGACGTCGTGGTGGCCTCCGGGTTCGCCGCGGACGCCGAGCACGTGACGGTCGCCGCGGACGCCATCGAGTCGTCGTCGTTCGGCACGGACGGCATCGGCCTGGACATCGGACCGGAGACGGCCGAGCGGTTCGTGGCAGCGGTCTCCGCGTCGAAGACGGTCTTCTGGAACGGCCCGATGGGCGTGTTCGAGTTCCCGGCCTTCGCCGCCGGCACGAAGACGGTCGCCCAGGCGCTGACCGAGGTCGACGGTCTCGGTGTGGTCGGCGGTGGCGACTCCGCCGCCGCGGTCCGGTCGCTCGGGTTCACGGACGACCAGTTCGGCCACATCTCCACCGGTGGTGGAGCGAGCCTCGAGTTCCTCGAGGGCAAGTCGCTGCCGGGTCTCGAAGCACTGGGGTGGTCCGCATGAGCCGCACGCCGCTCATCGCGGGGAACTGGAAGATGAACCTTGACCACCTCCAGGCCATCGCGACCGTCCAGAAGCTCGCGTGGACCCTCAAGGACGCCCGGCACGACCACGCGGACGTCGAGGTCGCGGTGTTCCCGCCGTTCACCGACCTGCGAAGCGTGCAGACCCTGATCTCGGCGGACAAGCTGCCGCTGGCGTTCGGTGCCCAGGACCTCTCGCAGTACGACTCGGGCGCCTACACCGGTGACGTCTCGGGCGCCTTCCTCGCGGCACTCGACGCGAAGTACGTCATCGTCGGGCACTCCGAACGTCGCACCATGCACGGTGAGACGGACGAGGTCGTGGCTGCCAAGACGGCCGCTGCCCTGAAGCACGGTCTCGTGCCGGTCGTCTGCGTCGGCGAGACCGGCGAGCAGCGGGAGCAGCGCGGGGCCGGCGTCGTGCCGGTCGAGCAGCTCCAGGTCGTCCTCGGCTCCGTGCAGCCGTCCGAGATCGTCGTCGCGTACGAGCCGGTGTGGGCCATCGGTTCCGGCCAGGCAGCGACCGCAGAGCAGGCGCAGGACGAATGTGCAGCGTTGCGCCGCGGGATCGCCGCCGCCTGGGGTGACCAGGCCGCTGCCGACACGCGGGTGCTGTACGGCGGTTCGGTCAAGTCGGGCAACATCGCCGGCTTCCTCCGCGAGCCCGACGTCGACGGCGCCCTCGTCGGCGGCGCGTCCCTCGACGTGCAGGAGTTCGCCGCGATCGCGCGGTTCCAGCAGCACGTCGGTCTCTAGACCAGCACCGCCGAGGCGCGACGGGCATCGCCCGTCGCGCCTCGTGCTGTGCCCCTCCCGAACCGCCCAGCACGTCCGGGTCCCGACCGCGCTCCGCGTGACCGGTATACTCGGATGGCTGACTGACACGAAAGGTACGTCGTGGCGATACTCTCCGTCGTGCTGCAGGTCCTGCTCGCGATCACGAGCCTCCTGCTCACGCTCCTCATCCTCCTGCACAAGGGCCGCGGTGGCGGTCTCTCCGACATGTTCGGCGGTGGTGTGACGAGCAACCTCGGGGCATCTGGCGTCGCCGAGCGCAACCTGAACCGCATCACGGTGATCCTCGGGCTCCTCTGGATCTCCAGCATCATCGTGCTCGGTCTCATCAACAAGTTCACGGCAGGGAGCTGACATGGCATCCGGAGGAAGCGCAATCCGCGGGTCGCGCGTCGGCGCGGGCCCGATGGGCGAACAGGACCGTGGGGTCCAGGCCGAGCGTGTGGCCATCTCCTACTGGGACGCGATGGGCAACGAGGTCGTCCGGTACTTCGCCGCGAACCTGCCCGACGACGAGATCCCGGAGACGGTCGACTCGCCGTCAACGGGTCTGCCGGCCGGTCGTGACAAGGAGAACCCGCCGCAGGTCGCCAAGACCGAGCCGTACAAGACGCACCTCGCGTACGTGAAGGAGCGTCGCACCGAGGAAGAGGCAGCGCAGCTCCTCGAGGACGCGCTCCAGCAGCTGCGCCAGCGCCGCGGGACCGCAGCCAAGTAGACCACCACCGGGTACAGAGAAGGCCCCCGCACCGATCGGCGCGGGGGCCTTCTCTGTCATCGCCGTGACGGTCCGGGAGCGGACGACGGACGGGAGGCCCGGTACCAGCTGGTACCGGGCCTCCCGTCCGTGTGCAGGCGCGTCACGCGCCCCGTGCGTCAGTACGTCGACGCAATGAGGTTCTCCGGGACGTCGCGTGCGGCGTCCTGGTCGACGAAGAAGACGGTGCGCTTCCGACCACGCACGCCGCCGACGGGGACCTCGTCGACCGAAGCGCCCGCGAGTGCCAGCCCGAGGACCGACGCCTTCTCGGCTCCGGACAGGATGACCCAGACGCGCTGCGAGGCGTTGATCACCGGGTACGTGAGCGTCAGGCGCTGTGCCGGCGGCTTGGGGGAGTCGTCGACCGGGACGACCTTGCGGTCGGTGATGCGCAGCTGCGGGAACTCCGGGAACAGCGAAGCGGTGTGGCCGTCCGGTCCGACGCCGAGCAGGGTGATGTCGAACCGGGGGGTCTCGGCGGAGTCCGGGGCAGCGGCGAGGAGTTCGCGCTCGTACTGCTCGGCGGCCTCGTCGATGCTGATGCCGGCGTCCGACGGAGCCATCGGGTGGATGTTCTCCGGCGGGATGCTCACGTGGTCCAGGAAGTCCGTCTGCGTGCCGGTGATGTTGCGGTCCGCGTCCCCCTCCGGCACCCAGCGCTCGTCGACCCACCAGACGTGGACCTTCGACCAGTCGACGCTCTGCTTCGCCTGCGACTGACCGATCGCAGCCAGGACGAGAGTGGAGACGGAGCCCCCGCTGATCGCGATGTCGGCTCGCCCCTGCTCGTCGAGGACGTCGATGATCTTCGTGATGAAGCGTGCGGCGACGGAGGCGCCGAGGGCCTGCTTGTCGGGGTGCACGAGCACCCGCCGTTCGTTGGTCACGTGACTCCTGTGTTCGTGTGCGGTCGGTGTGCCCGCGGGCCGGTCCGGCCGGCCGTCCGACCGTCCACCGTGCGGGTGGGGGAGGACGGGCGGCCGGACCGTGGTGGTTCAGCCCGCGATGCGTTCGCGGAGCTTGGCCACCCCGTGCTTGACGACGTCTCCGAAGAGGACGTCCGGGTCGAGTCTACGGAGTTCCTCGGCCAGGCAGTCGCGGAGGTTCCGACGGGGCAGGGACAGGTCGTGCGTCGGCTGACCGGGCATCGACAGCGTCGCCACGTCGACCAGGGACCGCTCGAGTTCGATGGTCCCGGACTCGCGGATCAGCTTGACGCCGTGGATGCCGCTCGAACCGGTCGCCCGGGGCGAGGTGGTGACCTCCACCGGGACCTTGAGCTGCAGTCCGAGCCAGGCCGCGAGCAGGACGGTCGACGGGCTGTCGAACGCGCCCGAGACCTCCACCGCGGTGATCGGCTCGAACGGCGGCTGGTCGAGCGCGGCGGCGAGCTGGTTCCGCCAGAGGGTCAGGCGGGTCCACGCGAAGTCGGTGTCACCCGGTGCGTAGGAGTCGGCCAGCGCCATGATCGCCGCGTTCGGGTCCTTCTGAGCGGCTGCGTCCGTGATGCGACGCTGGGCGATCCGGCCGAGCGGGGACGCCGAGGGCTTCTCCGGCGCGGCTTCCGGCCACCAGGCCACGACGGGCGCGTCGGGCAGCAGCAGCCCGGTGACCAGGCTCTCCTCGTCCGCCGCGGTCTCGCCGTAGGCACGGAGGACGATGACCTCGCTGGCTCCGGCGTCGCTACCCACGCGGATCTGCGCGTCGAGCCGGCCGGGGGACGCGACGTCCCCCTCGTTCTTCGACACGATGACGACGCGCATCGGGTGCTCGCGGGACGCCTGGTTCGCGGCCTCGATCGCCTCTTCCTCGCGACCGAGGGCGGTCGAGACTATGAGGGTGAGGACGCGGCCCAGGGCGACGGCGCCGCCCTCTTCGCGGATGTGCACCAGGGTCTTCTGGATCTTCGAGACCGTGGTGTTCGGCAGGTCGATCTTCATGGACGCCTCCAGGTCCGACCGTCGCGGGCCAGGAGCTCGTCGGCCGAAGCCGGGCCCCAGGTGCCGGGACGGTACTGTTCGGGCTGGCCCTGAGTCCGCCAGAACTCCTCGATCGGGTCGAGGATCTTCCAGGACAACTCGACCTCCTGGTGCCGCGGGAACAGCGGCGGGTCACCGAGGAGCACGTCGAGGATGAGCCGTTCGTAGGCCTCGGGAGAGGCCTCGGTGAACGCGTGGCCGTAGCCGAAGTCCATCGTCACGTCGCGGACCTGCGTCCCGACGCCCGGGACCTTCGAACCGAAGCGGAGCGTGACGCCCTCGTCCGGCTGCACGCGGATCACGAGGGCGTTCTGGCCGAGCGGGGACTGCTCGATGCCGAAGACGTCCTCGGGCACGCGCTTGAACACGATCGCGATCTCGGTCACCCGACGACCGAGTCGCTTGCCGGCACGCAGGTAGAACGGGACGCCCTGCCAGCGGCGGGTCGCGATGTCGAGACGGATGGCCGCGAAGGTCTCGGTCGTGGACTCGGGGTTCATGCCCGCTTCCTCGAGGAACCCGAGCACCTTCTCGCCGCCCTGCCACCCACCGGCGTACTGCCCGCGGCTGGTCGCCGTGGACAGGTCCTCGGGCAGGCGGACCGCGGAGAGCACCTTCTCCTTCTCGGCACGGAGGTGTCCGGCCTTGAACGAGACGGGCTCCTCCATCGCCGTGAGGGCGAGGAGCTGCAGGAGGTGGTTCTGGATGACGTCGCGCGCCGCGCCGATCCCGTCGTAGTACGCGGCTCGTCCGGCGACGCCGATGTCCTCGGCCATCGTGATCTGCACGTGGTCGACGTAGTTCGAGTTCCAGATGGGTTCGTACATCTGGTTCGCGAACCGCAGCGTCAGGAGGTTCTGGACGGTCTCCTTGCCGAGGTAGTGGTCGATGCGGAACACGTCGTCGGGAGCGAAGACGCTCTCGACGATGGCGTTCAGCTCACGTGCGGTGCGGAGGTCGGAGCCGAACGGCTTCTCGACCACGACGCGGCTCCAGGAGCCGTCGCGCTTCTCGGTGAGGCCCGAGACCTTGAGCTGCTCCGTGACCACGGGGAACATCTTCGGCGGGATGGAGAGGTAGAAGGCGTGGTTGCCGAGCGTCCCACGTTCGGCGTCGAGCGTGTCGACGGTCTCCTTGAGCAGCCGGAACGCCTCCGGGTCGTCGAACGATCCCTGGACGAAGCGGATGCCCTGTTCGAGCTGACGCCAGACGTCCTCGTCGAAGGGGGTCCGCGAGTGCTCCTTGACGGCATCGTGGACGAGTTGGGAGAAGTCCTGGTCCTCCCAGTCGCGCCGAGCGAACCCGACCAGCGCGAATCCCGGGGGCAGGAGCCCCCGGTTCGCGAGGTCGTAGACCGCGGGCATCAGCTTCTTCCGGGAGAGGTCTCCCGTCACCCCGAAGATGATGAGGGTGCTGGGACCCGCGATCCGGTTCAGTCGACGGTCCGCGGGCAACCGGAGCGGATTGTGCTCCGGGGTGATCGCCACCGGTGACATGTCGGTGAACTCCTTTGAATCAGGTGGTGAGTGCAGCCGCGATGACCGCCACCGCCGCGGGGACGTCCCGCGTCGACAGGGTCAGCACCGGGCGGCCGTGCTCGGCGAGGACACTCGCGTCACCGGCTGCCTGGGCTCGGATGAGCCGGCCGAACGTGAACGGGCGGCCGGGGACGGCGAGGTCGTCCTGCTCGTCGGAGACGATCTGCAGGAACACTCCGTTCGCGGGGCCGCCCTTGTGGTACTGGCCCGTGGAGTGCAGGAACCGGGGCCCGAAGCCGAAGGTGACGGGCCGACCGGTGCGAGCGGCCAGCTGGTCGCGGAGCGACACCAGGCCGGCACCGGCGGCGCGGTCCACGTAGGCGTGGACGGCCACGTAGCCGTCGGCACCGAGACCGGCCAGGAGGCCCGACACGGCCTCGGCGAGCGTCGTCCCGACGTCGACTCCACCCGTCGCGGACACGGCGATGCCGTGCTCCTCGAAGGCCGGCGTGACGTCCGGTGACGCAGGACCGTCGAGCAGCGTGCGGGCGGCGACCTTGGCGGCCTCCACGTCGGGCTGGTCGAAGGGGTTGATGCCGAGCAGCCGCCCGGCGACCGCGACCGCGTACTCCCAGACGAGGAACTGACCACCGAGCGTGCCGGTGATCTCCAGCTCGCCGTCGGCGACGTGGCGCTCGTCCTCGCGGGACCCGACGAGCCGCACGACCTGGAGGTCGGGCAGACCCGCGCCGAGTTCTGGGGCGTCGACGTCGAGGACGACGGGGAGCAGCCCCGTGCCGTCCTTGCCGGTCGACTCGGCGATGAGCTGTTCGACCCAGTCACCGAAGCCGAGGATGTGGGTGCCGTCCGCGACGATGGCGATCTTGTCGCGCAGCGGAGCGGTCCCGCCGAGGACCGCGCCCAGCACGAGGCCGGGGTTCTCGTCGGTGTCGACGGCGAGCAGCACACTGATGGCGTCGGCTTCGTCGAGGAGCTCCGCGATGTCGGCGCCGGCCAGCCCGGCCGGGACCAGCCCGAAGGCGGTCAGTGCGGAGTAGCGGCCGCCGACGGTCGGATCGGCGGTGAAGGCGCGGTACCCGGCCTGCTGCGCCGCGGACTCGAGCGTGGAGCCCGGGTCCGTCACGACGACGATCCGCCCGGCGGGGTCGATGCCGGCGTCCTGGAACGCCTGCTCGAACACCCGGCGCTGCGAGTCGGTCTCGAGCGTGGAGCCCGACTTCGACGACACGACGAGCACGGTGCGCTCGAGGTCGGTGAGCGCGGCCCGGACCTGCGCGGGATCGGTGGAGTCGAGCACCACCAGTGGCACGCCGGCGGTCCGGGCGATGACCTCCGGCGCGAGCGACGATCCGCCCATGCCCGCGAGGACCACCCGGTCGACGCCCTGCTCGTGCAGCTGGTCGCGGAGTGCCACGACCTCGGCGACGAGCGGGCGCGAGACCGAGACGGCCTCGACCCAGCCGAGGCGGTTCGACGCCTCGGCTTCGGCTGCAGGACCCCACAGCGCGGCGTCCTGGGCCGTGATCCCGGACGCCACCAGGTCGGTGACGAGGCGCGGGACCACCGTGTCGATGGCCCGCGCCGCGTCACCGCTGGCGGCGATGGAGACGGTCACTCTTACTTGGCGTTCTCGAGGGCCGTCTTGACGGTGTCGACGAGCTCGCCCCACGAGACGTTGAACTTCTCGACGGCCTCCTTCTCGAGGAGGTCGACGACGTCGTCGTAGTCGATGCCGACGGCGGCGAGCTGGTCCATGACCTGGTTCGCGTCGTCGAAGGTCCCGGCGATGGCATCGCCGTGGATCTGACCGTGGTCGAACGTGGCCTCGAGGGTCTTGCCCGGCATCGTGTTGACGGTGTTCGGGGCCGCGAGCTCGGTCACGTAGAGGGTGTCGGGCAGCGACGGGTCCTTGACACCGGTCGAGGCCCAGAGCGGGCGCTGCGTGTTCGCGCCGGACTCGAGGAGGCCGAGGGCACGCTCGGTCGCGAACGCCTGGGTCCACACCTGGTAGGCGAGCTGCGCGTTGGCGATGCCGGCCTTCGACTTGAGCGCGGTCGCCTCGTCCGAGCCGACGGCGTCGAGACGCTTGTCGATCTCGGAGTCGACGCGCGAGACGAAGAACGACGCGACCGAGTGGATCTTCGAGAGGTCGTGGCCGGCGGCCTTGGCCTTCTCGAGGCCACCGAGGTAGGCGTCGATGACGGCGCGGTAGCGCTCGAGCGAGAAGATCAGGGTGACGTTGACCGAGATGCCGGCGCCGATGACCTCGGTGATGGCCTCGAGCCCGTCGACGGTCGCCGGGATCTTGATGAGGACGTTCTCCTTGCCGACCTTGTCGAACAGGAACTTCGCCTGCTCGATGGTCTTCGCGGTGTCGTGCGCGAGACCCGGCTCGACCTCGATGGAGACGCGGCCGTCGAAGCCGTTGGACGAGGCGTAGATCGGGGCGAAGATGTCGGACGCGTCGGCGACGTCGCGCGTGGTGATCTCGAAGATCGCGTTCGTGACGTCGGTGCCCGCAGCGGCGAGCTCCTTGACCTGCGCGTCGTAGCGCTCGCCCTTGGCGAGGGCCGAGGCGAAGATCGTCGGGTTCGTGGTCACGCCGACGACGTTGCGGTCCGCGATGAGGTTCTCGAGACGGCCGGTCTCCAGCAGCTCACGGGACAGGTCGTCGAGCCAGATGCTCACGCCGACGGCGGAGAGGGCTTCGGTGGGGGTGGTGTCAGTCATTCGCTTCTTCTCTGCTTCGTTTTCGTTCGTCGGCTCCGGGGAGCCGTGGTCTGTGCGGGGGTCGAGCCCCCGGCACGGGAGGGACGTGGCGGGACCGCCACGGGCCTCCCGTGCGGAAGGGCCGGGCCCGGATGTCCGGACCCGGCCCGGTGGGTCAGGACGCTGCTGCGATCGATTCCTTGGCAGCCGAGATGACGTGCTCGGTGGTGAAGCCGAACTCCTCGAACAGCTTCTGGTAGTCGGCCGAGGCACCGAAGTGCTCGATCGACACGCTGCGGCCGGCGTCGCCGACGATGTCGCGCCAGCTCATCGCGATCCCGGCCTCGACCGAGACACGGGCCTTGACGGCCTTCGGCAGGACCGACTCGCGGTACGCCTCGTCCTGCTCGAAGAACCACTCGAGCGACGGGGCGGACACGACGCGGGCGTTGATGCCCTCGCTCTTCAGCTGCTCACGGGCGTCGACCGCGATCTGGACCTCGGAGCCGGTGCCGATGAGGATGACGTCCGGAGTGCCGTTCGGCGCTTCGGCGAGGACGTACGCACCCTTGGCGACGTTCTTCGCCGAGGCGAAGACCTCGCCCGAGGCGTCACCGTCGCCACGCTCGAAGACGGGCAGGTTCTGGCGGCTGAGCGCGATGCCGGCCGGGCGGTCCTGGTGCTTGAGCATCTCGAGCCAGGCGTACGCGACCTCGTTGGCGTCCGCGGGGCGGACGACGTCGAGACCCGGGATCGCACGGAGGGCGGTGATCTGCTCGATCGGCTGGTGCGTGGGGCCGTCCTCGCCGAGGGCGATGGAGTCGTGCGTCCAGACGTAGATCGCGGGCGCCTTCATGAGGGCGGCGAGACGGACTGCCGGACGCATGTAGTCGCTGAAGATCAGGAAGGTGCCGCCGAAGGGGCGGGTGTTGCCGTGCAGGACGATGCCGTTCAGGATCGAGCCCATGGCGTGCTCGCGGATGCCGAAGTGCAGCACGCGGCCGAACGGGTCCGTCGTCCAGGTCTTCGTCGAGGCCTCGGCCGGACCGAAGGACTTGCCGTCCTCGATCGTGGTGAGGTTCGACTCGGCGAGGTCGGCGGAGCCACCCCAGAACTCGGGCATCAGCGGCGCGATGGCGTTGATGACCTTGCCGGAGGCGGCGCGGGTCGAGACGGCCTTCTCGGTGCTGAACACCGGGAGGGCGGCTTCGAGGCCCTCGGGCAGCTGCTTCGCCTGCACCCGGTCGAACAGTGCCTTCTTGTCGGCGTTGGCCGCGGCCCACGCGTCGAAGGTCTTCTGCCACTCGGCGTGCTCGGCCTGGCCCTTGGCGATCGCGCCACGGGTGTAGTCGAGGACCTCGGGGTCGACGTCGAAGGTCTTCTCGGTGTCGAAGCCGAGGACCTCCTTCAGGCCCTTGAGCTCGTCGGCACCGAGGGCCGAGCCGTGGATCTTGCCGGAGTTCTGCTTGGTGGGCGACGGCCAGCCGATGATCGTCTTGATGACGATCAGCGACGGCTTGTCGTGGACCTGCTTGGCGGCCTCGACGGCGGCGAAGAGTGCTTCGGCGTCCTCGTGGTACTCGCCGGTCTTCTTCCAGTCGACGACCTGGACATGCCAGCCGAGCGCCTCGTAGCGGGCGTGGACGTCCTCGGAGAACGCGATGTCGGTGTCGTCCTCGATCGAGATCTGGTTCGAGTCGTAGAAGGCGATGAGGTTGCCGAGCTGCTGGCGACCTGCGAGCGAACCGGCCTCGTTCGTGACGCCTTCCTGCATGTCACCGTCACCGGCGATCACGTAGGTGTAGTGGTCGAACGGCGACTGACTGGCCGGGGTCTCCGGGTCGAACAGGCCGCGCTCGAAGCGCTGCGCGTAGGCGAAGCCGACCGCGGACGCGAGGCCCTGGCCGAGCGGTCCGGTGGTGATCTCGACACCGTCAGTGTGGCCGTACTCCGGGTGACCCGGCGTCTTGGAGCCCCACTTGCGGAGGTGCTGGAGGTCGTCGAGCTCGAGGCCGTACCCGTGCAGGTAGAACTGCACGTACTGCAGGATCGATGCGTGACCCGCCGACAGGATGAAGCGGTCGCGGCCGATCCACGTGGAGTCGCTCGGGTCGCGACGCATCACCTTCTGGAAGAGGAGGTGAGCCAGCGGCGCGAGGCTCATCGCGGTGCCGGGGTGACCGTTGCCGGCCGCCTCGACAGAGTCGGCGGCGAGGACGCGGGCCGTGTCGACGGCCTTCCGGTCGATGGCGTCCCAGGTGAATTCAGCCACTTGGATGTTGACCCTTCATTGATGCGACATGTGCGAGGGCTCGTGCCATCGCACGGACATGGTGCCCACCCGGGGCTCCGTCGCGGCGCCGTTGCCGGCGGCCGACCGGCTCGATCGCGGCCGACGTCTTCGGGGCACGCTGCGGGAGGGCCTCTCCAGCATAGTGAACCGGCACTCAGAAGGTGCCCAGGTGACCGACGGGCCTCGGTGGCCGTTCGGTGGCCGGTCGCCGTCCGGGCGTGTCCCGGACCCGCTGCGATGCGGCCGGACATCGTCGTGGTGCCCTCGATCGCGTAAACTGATCGTGATCCGCGACCATTCCGCGGACACGCGCGCCCGGACGCCGACGGTGACGTCCTCCCGAGCGTGCGAGCTGCAGCGAAACAGACTGAGGTTCCCTTGCCGACTGCCACCGTGACCAGGCCAGACACCGTTCGTCGGTCGATGCTGTCCCGCAAGGTCCGGGCGTACGTCTCGCTCACCAAGCCGCGCGTGATGGAGCTCCTGCTCGTCACCACCGCGCCCACGATGTTCCTCGCCGAGCGCGGCGTGCCCGACCTGTGGCTCGTGTTCTGGACGATGCTCGGTGGCGCGATGTCGGCCGGCTCGGCGTCCGCGTTCAACTGCTACATCGACCGCGACATCGACCGCCTGATGAAGCGCACGAGCACACGTCCGCTGGTGACCGGTGAGCTCTCGGACCGCGAAGCGCTGGTGTTCTCGTGGATCCTCGGCATCGTGTCGACCGCGGTCCTCGTCGTCTTCGTGAACTGGTTGGCGGCTGCGTTGAGCGTCGCCGCGATCCTCATCTACGTGTTCGTCTACACGCTCTGGCTCAAGCGCCGGACCCCGCAGAACATCGTCTGGGGCGGCTCTGCGGGGTGCATGCCGGTCCTCATCGGGTGGGCGGCCGTCACCGGCTCGCTGACCTGGGCGCCGGTCGTCCTCTTCATGGTGATCTTCCTCTGGACGCCGCCGCACTACTGGCCGCTGTCGATGAAGTACCGCGACGACTACGACGCCGCCGACGTGCCGATGCTGGCCGTCGTGCGCGGGCGGACCGTCGTCGGGCTGCAGGTCGTGCTCTACGCCTGGGCGACCCTGGTCTGCTCGCTGCTGCTCGTCCCGGTCGCGAACATGGGCCCGCTGTACACGGTGGTCGCACTCGCTGGCGGCATCTGGTTCGTCGTCGAGTCGCACCTGCTCTACAACCGGGCGATCCAGCACATGGAGCAGGTGCACCCGATGCGCGTGTTCCGCAGCTCGATCACGTACCTGACGCTGCTGTTCATCGCGGTCGGCATCGATCCGCTGCTCCCGCAGGTGTTCACGTTCACGATCTGATCCACCCGGTGTGACCACGGGCCCGGCCTCCTCGGAGGTCGGGCCCGTCGTCGTTTCGGGGGCGGGCGCGGCGGGCGACAGTTCACCGCAACGTGGCCGCGCTCATCTGTCGCTTTCGCGCCCGTGGCCAGACGGCAGCGGCGTGCGGGGCGCGGTGCCGGCGGACTCCTGCGCGGAAGCGACCGTTCGGCCGAAGGTGCACGCAGACGTGTTGCGTCCGGGGCCAGGACCGGGTCCGCGGCCGTCCGGGAGGCACGGATCGCCACTCGCGGACGGCTGCCGTGACGAGGGAGGTGGCCGGCCCGCAGCCGCGGTGGGGCCGAGCCGGGTCAGGCCCGGACGGCGTCCCGACCGGCACTCGAGCGGGTGGAGAGCACCACCGCGGTCACCGCCGCGACGAGCAGGCCGGCGAGCACCATGTGGGTGCCCACCAGGCCGACGGGCAGGCCGGTGCGGGCCTGGGTGAGCCCGACCGCGATCTGGACGAACTCGACGACGAGCAACAGCAGCGCGCTCCTGCTGGAGATGCCGAGGCGGACCGCTCCGATGACGAGCACGAGCGTCAGGGCGAAGGTCGCGTAAGCGGGGATCGCGTGCAGGTGCTCCATGAGCTGCGTGTCGAAGCCCGTCCGGTGCACGGCGCCGCCGTCCACCCGCTCGCTCGCGCCGGCGTGCGGACCGCTGCCGGTGGTGAGGATGCCGACCAGGACGGTGACGGCGACGGCGACCACGGTGCTGCGGACGACGGCGAAGTACCAGCGGGGCACGATGCGGTCGCGGACACGCGGGCCGTTCACCGAGCGGTAGACGAGTGCGGCGGTGATGCTCGTCAGGACGGCGGAGACGACGAAGTGCAGTCCGACGACGAACGGGTTGAGGCCGGAGATGACCGACACGCCGCCGATGACGGCCTGGACGGGGATCGCCGCGCCCTGGGCGAACGCCAGCCAGAACAGCTCCGGCCGGGTCTTCCGCATCCGGACGACCGCCAGGAACATCGCGATCGCGACGACGACCAGCACGAAGGTGAGGAGGCGGTTGCCGAACTCGATGACGCCGTGGATGCCCATCTCGGGCGTGGACACGAGCGAGTCGGTGGTGCACTTCGGCCAGGTGGGGCAGCCGAGGCCGGAGGCGGTCAGGCGGACCAGCCCACCGGTGCCGATGAGCACGACCTCGACGACGAAGGACGCCCAGGCGAGGACCACGACGCGCGGGTCGACGGTGCGGGGGAGTGACCACCAGGTGGTCGGAGTCCGGACGTCCTGCTCGACGGTGGGGCCGACGCGAGTCACGAGGGTGGTGCCTTCCTGTTGTTCCGGGCCCTGGACCTGTAGGATTCGAGGGTTCAGCAGCAGTCAAGTCTAGGCAGGCGCCGGCTCCGAATGAGCCGTGATCGCCGATCGGTCCCGCGACTGCGTGGAAGCATCGACGTTGCGAGGCAGCAACACCATGGACCGCCGTGTCGGCGGCCTGCGGTGGAATGGTGTCCGACACCACCGGGTTGTACCGGAGACGCTGTTGCGAGAAGGAAACGAGGAGACCATGTCCGACGTGCTCATCGACCGTCCAGAACTCGAAGGGCTCGGCCAGTACGAATTCGGCTGGGCCGACTCCGACGCGGCCGGCGCCTCTGCGCGCCGTGGCCTGTCGGAAGAGGTCGTCACCGACATCTCCGGCCGCAAGGGTGAACCCGAGTGGATGCGTGCCAACCGGCTGAAGGCGCTGAAGCTCTTCGACCGCAAGCCGATGCCCTCGTGGGGCGCCGACCTGTCGGACATCGACTTCGACAACATCAAGTACTTCGTGAAGTCGACCGAGAAGCAGGCCGAGTCGTGGGAGGACCTCCCCGAGGACATCCGCACCACGTACGAGCGCCTGGGCATCCCGGAGGCCGAGCGTCAGCGCCTCGTCGCCGGCGTCGCCGCGCAGTACGAGTCCGAGGTCGTCTACCACCAGATCCGCGAGGACCTGGAGCAGCAGGGCGTCATCTTCATGGACACCGACACGGCGCTGCGCGAGCACCCGGAGCTGTTCGAGGAGTACTTCGGCACCGTGATCCCGGCCGGCGACAACAAGTTCGCTGCGCTGAACACGGCCGTGTGGTCCGGCGGCTCGTTCGTCTACGTCCCGAAGGGGGTCCACGTCGAGATCCCGCTGCAGGCCTACTTCCGCATCAACACGGAGAACATGGGCCAGTTCGAGCGGACGCTGATCATCGCGGACGAGGACTCGTACATCCACTACATCGAGGGCTGCACCGCCCCGATCTACAAGTCGGACTCCCTGCACTCGGCCGTCGTCGAGATCATCGTGAAGAAGAACGCCCGCGTCCGCTACACGACGATCCAGAACTGGTCGAACAACGTCTACAACCTCGTCACGAAGCGTGCGATCGCCCACGAGGGCGCGACCATGGAGTGGATCGACGGCAACATCGGGTCCAAGGTCACGATGAAGTACCCGTCCATCTACCTCGCCGGTGAGCACGCCAAGGGCGAGACCCTGTCCGTCGCCTTCGCCGGCCCCGGCCAGCACCAGGACGCCGGCGCGAAGATGATCCACATGGCGCCGTACACGACGTCGTCGATCGTCTCGAAGTCGATCGCCCGTGGTGGCGGTCGTGCCGGGTACCGCGGTGAGGTCCGGGTCGACCCGGGCGCACACCACTCGGCCAACACGGTCCGCTGTGACGCGCTGCTCGTCGACACCGTCTCGCGGAGCGACACCTACCCGGCGATCGACATCCGTGTCGACGACGTGCAGCTCGGCCACGAGGCCACCGTCTCCCGCGTCAGCGAGGAGCAGCTGTTCTACCTCATGTCCCGCGGCATGGCCGAGGACGAGGCCATGGCGATGATCGTGCGCGGTTTCATCGAACCCATCGCCCGCGAGCTCCCGATGGAGTACGCACTCGAACTCAACAAGCTCATCGAGATGAGCATGGAAGGATCCGTCGGCTAGATGTCCAGCACCACCCCTCCTCCCCACATCGACCAGCCGACGGAGCCCGCGAGCACGCTCTCGTCGGGCGGTACGGACCAGCACGGCGCCCGGGCGCACTCCGACGGCGGCTGGGACACCAAGGTGCCGGTGCAGACGCGTTCCGAGCGGTTCCGCTCGGGCGACGTCGACGCCTTCCCCGTCGTCACCGGCCGAGAGGTCAACTGGAAGTTCGCCCCGCTCGCCAAGATCCAGCCGCTGCTCGACGGCCCGCTGGACGGCTCGGCGTACCCCTTCCTCGCGACCCAGTCCGCGGGCGCCGACGTCGAGTGGGGTCGTAGCGACGACCCCCGCGTCGGCGGCGCCGGACTGCCGGAGGACCGGGCGGCCGCGGCCGCCTGGAGCGCGCGTGACGCCGTCCTGGCGATCACCGTGAAGGGCACCGACGAGCACGAGTTCATCACGGTGACCCGCTCCGACTTCGGCTCGCGGGCGCGCGCGGCGCACACGGTCATCACGGCCGAGCCGCAGGCGCAGGGCATCGTCGTCATCGACAACCGTGGCACGGCGCTCCTCAGCGAGAACGTCGAGGTCGTCGTCCGCGACGGCGCACGACTCACCGTCGTCTCGGTCCAGGACTGGGACGACGACGCGGTGCACGTCTCGACGCACTTCGCCGAGGTCGGCCGCGATGCCTTCCTCAAGCACGTCGTGGTCTCGCTCGGCGGTGACGTCATCCGCGTCAACCCGTCCACGCACCTCGGTGCGCAGGGCGGCGACGTCGAGATGTACGGCGTCTACTTCGCCGACGCCGGCCAGTACATCGAGCAGCAGGTCTACGTCGACCACGACGCGCCGAACACCCGCAGCCGGGTCAACTACAAGGGCGCGTTGCAGGGCCAGGGTGCGCACACGGTGTGGATCGGCGACGTCCTCATCGGACGTTCGGCTCCCGGCACGGACTCGTACGAGCAGAACCGCAACCTGGTCCTGACCGACGGCACGCGCGCCGACAGCATCCCGAACCTCGAGATCGAGACGGGCGACATCACCGGTGCCGGCCACGCCAGCGCCACCGGTCGCTTCGACGACGAGCAGCTCTTCTACCTGCAGGCCCGCGGCATCCCGGAGGAAGAGGCACGTCGTCTCGTCGTCCTGGGCTTCCTGGTCGAGGTGATCCAGAAGATCGGCGCGCCCGAGCTCGAGGAGCGTCTCATCGCCGCCGTCGAGCAGGAGCTCATGGAGGGCCGGACGGTCCTCGCCGCGCCCGCCGCCGAGGCTGCTGCCGCCGGGTCTGTTGCCGCCGGGGTCGACGCCTGATGGCCGAGAAGGTCTGCGCCGAGAGCGACATCGCGGTGGACAGCCCGATGCGTGCGGTCGTCGACGGCACCGCCGTCGCGATCGTGAAGGACTCGGCCGGCACCGTGCATGCCATCGGTGACACCTGCACGCACGGCGACATCTCGCTGTCCGAGGGCTTCGTCGAGGGCGACTCGCTGGAGTGCTGGGCGCACGGGTCGCAGTTCTCGCTGACGACCGGCAAGCCGAAGAACTTCCCGGCGTACGAGCCGGTGCCGGTCTTCCGGGTCGAGGTCCGTGACGGCGACGTCTACGTCGACGTGCACGAGCCGGTCCCGGTCGACTGAGCGCCACCCCACACTCTTCCCGCGGCTGACGCCGCACCACAGCTGCAACCGAAGGAACGCAATGTCCACTCTCGAAATCCGTGACCTGCAGGTCGCCATCGACACCGACCAGGGCGTCAAGGAGATCCTCAAGGGCGTCGACCTGACGATCAACGAGGGCGAGATCCACGCGATCATGGGTCCGAACGGCTCGGGCAAGTCGACCCTGGCGTACACCATCGCCGGTCACCCGCGCTACCACGTCACCGGCGGCTCGATCACCCTCGACGGCCAGGACGTCCTGGCGATGAGCGTCGACGAGCGTGCCCGCGCGGGCATGTTCCTCGCCATGCAGTACCCGGTCGAGATCCCCGGTGTCACGGTGTCGAACTTCCTCCGCACCGCCAAGACCGCGATCGACGGCGAGGCTCCGGCCCTCCGTGGCTGGATCAAGGAACTCCGCACCTCGATGGCGGACCTCAAGATGGACCCGGCCTTCGCCGAGCGCAACGTCAACGAGGGCTTCTCCGGTGGCGAGAAGAAGCGCCACGAGATCATGCAGCTCGAGCTGCTCAAGCCGAAGTTCGCCGTCCTGGACGAGACCGACTCCGGCTTGGACGTCGACGCGCTGAAGATCGTGTCCGAGGGTGTCAATCGTGCCAAGGGCGCGACGGGCCTCGGGGTGCTGCTCATCACGCACTACACGCGCATCCTCCGCTACATCCGCCCGGACTTCGTCCACGTGTTCGTCGCGGGCAAGATCGCCGAGCAGGGTGGCCCCGAACTGGCGGAGCGCCTCGAGAACGAGGGCTACGACCGCTACGTGCAGGCCGCCGCTGCCGCACCGGCGGAGTGACGATGATCACCACACTGGCACCGCAGAAGTTCGACGAGGTCGTCGAGGGCCTGAAAGAGGTGCAGGACCCGGAGCTCGGCGTCAACATCGTCGACCTCGGCCTCATCTACGACCTGGCCTGGGACGACGAGGCGAGTGCGCTGATCATCAGCATGACCTTGACGAGCGCCGGCTGCCCGTTGACCGACGTCATCGAGAACGACACCGCGAACGCGCTGGACGGGATCGTCGACGCGTTCCGCATCAACTGGGTCTGGATGCCGCCGTGGGGTCCGGAGCGGATCACCGACGACGGTCGCGAGATGATGCGCGCACTCGGCTTCTCGATCTAGCCACGAGAGCCCGAGACGGACGGGAGGCCCGGTACCAGCTGGTACCGGGCCTCCCGTCCGTGCGTGGTGCGGAGTGCGCTCAGCGGCGGCCGAGCGCCTTCCACGCCAGGGGCAGCACGCCGGCCGCGATGAGCGCCTTCGCGACGCCGCCGACGACGAACGGGTACAGGCCCGCCGCGAGGACCGACTGGAGGTCGTTCGGGGCCCCGAGGGCGCCGAGGGCGACGGCGAGGTACGGCAGGCCGGTGACGAAGGGGATCGCGCTCGCGAGCAGCATCGCCACCGCCGCGCGCCCGACCTTGCGGTCCCAGTTGCGACGCGCGAGCCACCCGACGAGCCCGGCGGCCGGGATGAAGCCGATGACGTACCCGAAGCTCGGCAGGGCGAGGGCCTGCAGGCCGCCCTGCGCGTCGGCGAAGAACGGCGCGCCGGCCAGTCCGACGACCGCGTAGACGAGCATCGACAGGACACCTCGGCGGGCACCGAGGGTCGCGCCGACGAGCACGACGGCGAGCGTCTGACCGGTCACGGGGACCGGCCACATCGGCACCTGGACCTGCGCCAGGACGGCGGTGAACAGCGCGCCGCCGGCGATCAGGGCGGCGTCGGTGGCGAGACCGTGCGTGCGCAGACGGTCGGCGAGGACTGCGCGGGGAGCGAACCCGGTGGCGTTCGTCATGGATTCTCCTAGAATGGACTGCTGGTCCTCTTCGGACCATCGGTCCCGTCAGCGTAGCGGTGCACCTCCCGCACACACCGTTGTGCACTTCCACCAACTGATTGGACCACCACTGTGCTTGCCGTGCACGACCTCGAGATCCGCGTCGGGGCTCGCCTCCTGATGGAGAACGTGTCCTTCCGCGTCGAGCGGGGTGACAAGATCGGCCTCGTCGGCCGCAACGGCGCGGGGAAGACCACCATGACCAAGGCCCTGGCGGGTGAAGCTGCCCCGACCGACGGCAAGATCGAGCGGTCGGGTGAGATCGGCTACCTGCCGCAGGACCCCCGTTCGGGCAACCCCGAGGACACCGCGCGCAAGCGCATCCTGGACGCCCGCGGCCTCGGCGAGCTCGTCGACGGCATCCGCAAGGCCACGCTCGACATGGCCAGCACGGACCCGGCCGTCGCCGAGAAGGCGATGAAGCGCTACTCGCGGCTCGACGACGAGTTCAACGCCCTGGGCGGCTACGCCGCCGAGGCGGAGGCAGCGTCGATCGCGTCGAACCTCAAGCTGCCGGACCGCATCCTCGATCAGCAGCTGAAGACGCTGTCCGGTGGGCAGCGGCGCCGCATCGAGCTCGCGCGCATCCTGTTCTCCGATGCGGACACGATGATCCTCGACGAACCGACGAACCACCTCGACGCGGACTCCGTCGTGTGGTTGCGCGAGCACCTCAAGACCTACCCGGGCGGCGTGATCGTGATCTCCCACGACGTGGAACTCGTCGACGAGGTTGTCAACCGGGTCTTCTACCTGGACGCGAACCGCCAGGCGATCGACATCTACAACATGGGCTGGAAGCTCTACCAGCGGCAGCGTGCGGCCGACGAGGAGCGCCGTCGCAAGGAGCGGGCCGGTGCCGAGAAGAAGGCCGCGACGCTCAAGGACCAGGCTGCTCGGTTCGGCGCGAAGGCGTCGAAGGCGGCTGCGGCCCATCAGATGGTGGCGCGCGCCGACAAGCTGCTCGCGGGCCTCGAGGACGAGCGCGTCGCCGATCGGGTCGCGAAGATCCGCTTCCCCACCCCGGCTCCCTGTGGTCGCACGCCGCTGATGGCGGAGGGACTGTCGAAGTCCTACGGGTCGCTCGAGATCTTCGCGGGCGTCGACCTGGCGATCGACCGCGGTTCTCGCGTGGTCATCCTGGGCTTCAACGGTGCGGGCAAGACGACGCTGCTCCGCATCCTCGCCGGCGCGGACGCACCTGACACCGGCGAGATCCTGCCCGGGCACGGTCTGCGGATCGGGTACTACGCGCAGGAGCACGAGAACATCGACGTCAACCGCACGGTGATCGAGAACATGGTCTCGGCGTCGACGGACCTCAACGAGACCGAGGCGCGCCGCGTCCTGGGCTCGTTCCTGTTCACCGGCGACGACGGCTACAAGAAGGCCGGCGTGCTCTCCGGCGGTGAGAAGACGCGCCTGTCGCTCGCGATGATCGTCGTCTCGGGTGCGAACGTGCTGCTGCTCGACGAGCCCACGAACAACCTGGACCCGGCATCGCGTGAGGAGATCCTCAATGCGCTGGCGGGCTTCGAGGGCGCGGTCGTCCTCGTGTCCCACGACGCCGGTGCGGTCGAGGCGCTGAACCCGGAGCGCGTGCTGCTCCTGCCGGACGGCACCGAGGACCACTGGAACAAGGACTACGCGGAGCTCATCGAGCTCGCATGACGTGAGCGCGGCCCGCGGATGCGGAACCGGGACACAGACGGACGGGAGGCCCGTGGCCACGTCGCCACGGGCCTCCCGTCGGTCCGGTCAGCCCGTCAGCGACCGGACGTGAGCAGTTCGTCCTCGATCTCGGCGTCGGACTTCGGCTTCGCGTCCTTGCGGCGCTGCCGGTCCAAGGCCCGCTCGCGCTCTTCCGGGTCGTCCTGGTTGAGGTTCCGGTACTCCTGCACCATCACGTACGCCAGGAAGCCGAAGCCCCCGACGGCGAACAGGAACCACTGGATGAAGTAGCTGAGGTGCAGGCCGGTGTCGGCGCTCGGGCGGTCCCAGCCGAGGGGCGCCCGCTCCGACGGAGCGGGCGTCTCGCTGTCGAGCTGGCCGTACGCGCCGGTCCAGATCGGATGGCCGGCCTTGTCGGCGACGTCGGGCAGCGTGACGGACTGCACCTGATCGGTGTTCGCCGGGTCGGTGCGGCCGGGGATGCGTGGCTCGGACTGCTGCAGACGCACGACGACGGTGACGGTCCCCGTCGGGGGAGTCGGGATGCTGTCCGGCGCGTCCTGCTCGTTGCCGGTGGGCACCCAACCGCGGTCGACGACGAAGGCGCGACCCTCGGCAGTGACCAGGGGAGTGAGTACCTCGAACCCCGGCTGCCCGTTGTGCACGCGGTTGCGGACGAGGAGCTGGTGGTCGGTGTCGTACCGGCCGGTGACGCTCGCGCGAAGCCAGGTCAGGTCGTTGCTCCACGTCGCGGAGCGGGGGAGCACCTGGTCGATCGGGATGGGAGCGTGGTCGTAGTTCGCAGCGATCTGGTCGTTCTGGCGGACGGCCTCGTTCCGACGGTCCCATTGCCACATGCCGAACAGCGCGCAGACGACCGCGAACGCCACGGCGATCGCGAAGTAGCCGAGCCACCGACGGCTGCGGACGAAGTGCCAGCCGACGAAGGGCTCGGAGGGGCGATCGCCCTGATCGCCCTGATCGTCCGCAGTGGCGACGTCGGTCGTCGCGTCGTTGCCCGCCCGGCGGATCCGGGCCGCGTGGCGCCGGCCGTACCGGGAGCCGGGGTCGAAGCCCTCGGTCATCGCCCGTCACCCGCGACGCGCGCGGTGGTGTCGTCGAGGTCCTCCACGTCGTCGTCGATGCCGGTCACGCGCACGGGGAACGAGCGCGACCGCAGGTAATCGGCGAGGAAGTCGCAGTGGTCGTCGCAGGCGGCCCAGATCTTCACCCGGTCCTCCGCGTGGATGCGGGGGTTCCGCCAGTTCACCCGCCACGATGCCGTCGACGAGCAACCGGCCCGCGAACACACCGGCGTCGCGCCGGGTTCGGTGAACAGGTCGAAGGTCGATCCCATCAGCGGCGGCCGCCGTTCCGGGGCGACCAGACACGCGAGCGGTCGCCGTTGCGCTGCCAGTCCTCCTGGGCGCGCTGGGCCTGGTCGCGCAGACGCTCCTGCTCGGCACGGTAGGCCTGGGCTCGGGCCTCTTCCTGCTCGTCACGGAGGTGCGGGTCGACGGCGTCGTACAGCTCGATGGCGCCACCCGGTCGGACCACGTCGCCACCGGTGCGGTTGCCTGCGTTCGCCAGCACGACCGCGACCCAGGGGACGACGGCGGCGGCGACGATGGGCAGGACAGCGATCCAGGAGTGCCATGCGCTCCAGATGAGTACGGCCGCGACGAAGCACACCACGCGGAAGGCCATCTGCCACACGTAGCGAGAGAGCCGGTGCGCACGGTCGATCTCCGGGTTGTCCGGGAGCGTCGTGATGTTCTGGGCCGACATCGGCTCTGCGATCACGTGTTCCGGCGCGGAACGCTGGAGCTGGATGCGCGGGCCGCTCGGGTTCTGCTGGTTCTTGCGGTTCATGCGGTGGGTCTCCGTCTGCCGACCTCCAGTTTACGCCCGGGTACCGACATCCGGCCGGTGGTGCGGAGACCGGCCGCCGGGGGATGCGCACCGGTAGGCTCGTCCGGGCGTGTCCGGACCCGCGGGTCCTGGCACGCCAGCGACCACCAGCGAACGGAGCGACCATGACCACCCCCCGTACCGTCCTCATCACCGGCGGCAACCGCGGCATCGGCCACGCGCTGGCCGCACGGTTCGTCGCAGCCGGGCACCGGGTCGCCGTCACGTCGCGCAGCGGTCAGGGCGGCCCCGAGGGCGCGCTCACCGTGCAGGCCGACATCACCGACACCGCCTCGGTGGACCGCGCCTTCACCGAGGTCGAGGCAGCGCTCGGGCCGATCGAGGTCCTGGTCGCCAACGCCGGCATCACGAACGACCAGCTGCTGCTCCGGATGTCCGAGGACGACTTCACGAGCGTCATCGACACCAACCTGACGGGCACCTTCCGGGTGGTCAAGCGCGCGACCAAGGGGATGATGAAGGCGAAGTTCGGCCGCATCGTCCTGATGTCGAGCGTCGTCGGGGCGTACGGGCAGATCGGCCAGGTCAACTACGCGTCGTCGAAGGCCGCGCTGGTCGGGATGGCCCGGTCCATCACGCGCGAGCTCGGCTCCCGCGGCATCACCGCGAACGTCGTCGCACCGGGCTTCATCCAGACCGACATGACGGCGGCGCTCTCGGACGAGCTGCAGGCCGAGTTCAAGAAGGCGATCCCCGCGGCACGGTACGGCAGCGTCGACGACGTCGCGGACGCCACGCTGTTCCTGGCCGGCGACGGCGCGGGCTACATCTCCGGCGGGGTCATCCCGGTCGACGGCGGCCTGGGCATGGGCCACTGAGCAGCTGAGCCGCCGGAGTGGCGGCGGGAGTCAGCCGCGCAGGCCGAGGGCCGCCAGCACGACGGACAGGTCGCGGTCGACGACGGCGACGTCCGCCTCCGCCCGCACCCGGGGCTTGGCGTCGAACGCGACGGCGAGACCGGCGATCGCCATCATCGCGAGGTCGTTCGCGCCGTCACCGACGGCGACCGTGCGGGCGAGCGGGACCCCGTCCGCCGCGGCCCAGGTCCGGAGCGTGTCCGCCTTGGCCTGCGCGTCGACGACCGCGCCCGCGACACGCCCGGTGAGCACGCCGTCCTGCGTGTCGAGGCGGTTCGCCCGGCAGTGGTCGAGCGCGAGACCGGCCGCGAAGGGGTCGAGCACCTCGTGGAAGCCCCCCGACACGACGCCGACCGTGCCGCCAGCGGCGTGTACCCGGCGCACCAACTCGTCGGCTCCGCGGGTGACGTGGACGGCTTGCTGCGCACGGGTGAACGTGTCGACCGGGAGGCCCGCCAACGTGGCGACCCGCGCCCGGAGGCTCTCGGCGAAGTCGATCTCGCCGCGCATGGCACGCTCCGTCACCGCCTGGACCTGTGGCCGGGTCCCTGCCGCGTCGGCCAGGAGCTCGATGACCTCGTCCTCGAGCAGGGTCGAGTCGGCATCGAGGACGACGAGGAAACGGGGCACACGACCACGGTAGCGGGGTCGGGTGCCCCGTGACGTCGTGCTGACGCGACGTGCGGAGGCTGCTCGCTCAGGCCTCGACGCGCACGCCCTTCCCGACGACGGTGATGCCCGAGTCGGTGACGGTGAACCCGCGGGCCTCGTCGGCTTCACGGTCGACGCCGACGTGCGCACCCGGTGCGAGGACGACGTCCTTGTCGAGGATGGCCCGGTTCACGATCGCGCCGGCACCGATGGTCGCGCGCTCGAAGACGATCGAGTCCAGGACCTTCGCCTGCGAGTCGATCGTCGCCCAGGGGCCGATGACGCTGCGCTCGACCTGGGCGCCGGAGAGCAGGCAGCCGAGCGAGACGATGGAGTCCACGGTCGCGCCGGTGTTGCCGTTGGCGTCGCGCACGAACTTCGCCGGGGGCAGGTTCGTCTGCTGGTTGAAGATCGGCCAGTCCTGGTTGTACAGGTTGAAGACCGGGACCGGGGCGATGAGGTCCATGTGCGCGTCGAAGAACGAGTCGATCGTGCCCACGTCGCGCCAGTAGTACTTGTCACGGTCGTTGGACCCGGGCACCTCGTTGCGCTGCAGGTCGTACACACCGGCGTCGCCGCGTGCGACGAAGTCCGGGATGATGTCGCCGCCCATGTCGTGGTCGGACGACTCGATCTGGCCGTCTCGGAGCACCGCGTCGACCAGGGCGTCGGCGTCGAAGACGTAGTTGCCCATGGATGCCAGGACCTCGTTCGGCGAGTCCGGCAGACCGGTGGCGTCCTTCGGCTTCTCGAGGAACGCCTCGATCCGCGTCGGGTCCGCGTCGTCGACCTTGATGACGCCGAACTGGTCCGCGAGCTCGATCGGCTGGCGGATCGCCGCGACGGTGGCGCTGCGTCCGGAGGCGATGTGCGCTTCCACCATCTGGGAGAAGTCCATGCGGTACACGTGGTCGGCGCCGACCACGACGACGATGTCGGGCCGCTCGTCCCGCATCAGGTTCAGGGACTGCAGGATCGCGTCGGCGGAGCCGGCGAACCACCGCTTGCCGAGCCGCTGCTGTGCGGGGACGGAGGCGACGTAGGAGCCGAGCAGCCCCTCCATGCGCCAGGTCTGGGAGACGTGCCGGTCGAGTGAGTGTGACTTGTACTGCGTCAGGACGACGATGCGCTGGAGCCCGGAGTTGACCAGGTTCGACAGCGCGAAGTCCACGAGGCGGAAGTTCCCACCGAACGGCACGGCCGGCTTCGCGCGGTCCGCGGTGAGCGGCATGAGTCGTTTGCCCTCGCCGCCGGCCAGGACGATGCCGAATACCTTCTTCGTTGCCATGTCGCTCACAGTAGGCGTCAGCACTGGGAAACCGTTACCTTGAACCCGTGCGAGTCGATCTACTGACCAGGGAGTATCCGCCGGAGGTCTACGG
Source organism: Curtobacterium sp. MCBD17_030 (assembly GCF_003224255.1). NCBI lineage: Bacteria > Bacillati > Actinomycetota > Actinomycetes > Micrococcales > Microbacteriaceae > Curtobacterium > Curtobacterium sp. MCBD17_030. The sequence continues at coordinate 331,229 of NZ_QKLI01000001.1, forward strand.
CGGTGCCGGAGTCCATGTTGCCCAGCTGACCGCGGCGCTGCGGTCGGGGACCGACACCGACGTGCGCGTCCGGGCGTTCGGCGGGTTCCGTGACGAACAGGGCGTGTGGGCCTACCGCACCCCGGCGGGCCTCGAACAGGCCAACGGCGCGCTGCAGGCGCTCGGCACCGACGTGCAGATCGCGGCCGACGTCGAGGGTGCCGACCTCGTGCACTCGCACACCTGGTACGCGAACTCGGCCGGACGCCTGGCGCAGCTGACGCACGGCATCCCGCACGTCGTCACGGCACACAGCCTCGAGCCGCTCCGTCCGTGGAAGGCCGAGCAGCTCGGCGGCGGGTACCGCCTGTCCAGCTGGATGGAACGCGAGGCGTTCACGAACGCGGACGGTGTCGTCGCGGTGTCGAAGGCGATGCGTGCGGACATCCTCCGCTCGTACCCGTCGATCGATCCGTCCCGCGTGAAGGTCGTCTACAACGGCATCGACATCGACGACTGGGCTCCCGACCGCGACGACGACGCCGTCCGCGCGCTCGGCATCGACCCGGACCGCCCCAGCGTGGTCTTCGTCGGTCGCATCACCCGCCAGAAGGGCCTGCCCTACCTGCTCCGCGCGGTGGCGTCGCTGCCTGAGGACGTCCAGGTCGTGCTCTGCGCCGGCGCGCCCGACACACCCGAGATCCTCGCCGAGGTCACGGGGCTGGTCGAAGACCTCCGGACCCGTCGGAACGGCGTGATCTGGATCGACCGGATGCTCGAGCACCGCGAGATCGTGCACGTCCTGTCGAGCGCGACCGTGTTCGTCTGCCCGTCGATCTACGAGCCGCTCGGCATCGTGAACCTCGAGGCCATGGCCTGCGGGATCCCGGTCGTCGGCACGAAGACCGGCGGGATCCCCGAGGTTGTCGCCGACGGCCTGACCGGCCGCATCGTCCCGATCGACCAGGCGACCGACGGCACGGGTACCCCCACGGACCCGGACCGGTACGTCGCCGACCTCGCCGCGACCCTCAACGAGGTGCTCGACGACCTCGGGCTCGCCAAGCTGATGGGCCGCGCCGGCCGGCTCCGCGTCGAGAGCGAGTTCACCTGGGGCGCCATCGCCACGAAGACCCGCGCCGTGTACGACGAGGTGCTCGCCGGGCGCTGACCGCGTCGCGCCGACTGACGGCCTGGAGGCCCGGTGCCGGTCCCCGAGACCGGCACCGGGCCTTCCGTCCGTCGCCCCTGGACAGCCGGGCGCGCGGCGCTGATGGGGGAGCCGACCGTGCTCGTCTAGGCTGGCGGCATGCCCTCGGTCGTGCGCTTGTCAGACGTCTCCGTGGTCCGTGACGGGTCCACCATCCTCGACGGGATCTCGTGGGAGGTGCAGGACGACGAGCGCTGGGTGGTGCTCGGCGCGAACGGTGCCGGCAAGACCACGCTGCTGCAGGTCGCGGGTGCGCAGACCTTCCCGACCTCCGGCGACGTCGAGGTCCTCGGGACCGGTCTCGGCGGCGCCGACCTGTTCGAACTCCGCCCCCGGATCGGCTTCGCGTCGACCGCCCTGGCGCGTCGCATCCCGATGACCGAGAAGGTCATCGACGTGGTCCTGACGGCCGCGTACTCGGTCACCGGCCGGTGGAACGAGGAGTACGAGGAGCTCGACGTCCGCCGTGCCCAGCGCGTGCTCGAGGAGTGGGGCCTCGGTGCCTTCACCGAGCGCAGCTTCGGGGAGCTCAGCGACGGCGAGCAGAAGCGGGTCCAGATCGCCCGTGCGGTGATGACCGACCCCGAGGTGCTGTTCCTCGACGAGCCGGCAGCGTCGCTCGACCTGGGCGCCCGCGAGAGTCTGGTGCGGACGCTCGGCGGCTACGCGCAGAGCCAGGACTCGCCGGCGATCGTCATCGTCACCCACCACGTCGAGGAGATCCCGGCTGGCTTCACCCACGCGCTCGTCCTCGCCGACGGCCACGTGCAGTCCGCCGGTCCGATCGCCGAGGTCCTGACCGCGGAGACGCTCTCCGCGGCGTTCGGTGTCGAACTCACGGTGTCCCAGGACGCCGGTCGCTGGACCGCCCGCGCCGTCTGATCCGCCGGGGCCCGACTCCGGCCGGCCGCGACACGGCTCCGGACGCTCCCGATCAGGGCCGTGGTCTGGTAACGTGGTCCGCTGGCGTAGGCCACACGACTTCCCATCTTCCGTCATCGCGATCCACCGAGGAATCCCCATGAAGACCGAAACCCACCCCGAGTACCGCGCCATCGTGTTCCGCGACCTGGCTTCCGGTGAGACGTTCCTGACGCGTTCGACCGCGAACAGCGACAAGACCATCGAGCTCGACGGTGCGACCTACCCGGTCATCGACGTCGAGATCTCGTCCGCCTCGCACCCGTTCTACACGGGCAAGCAGCGCATCCTCGACTCGGCCGGCCGCGTCGAGAAGTTCAACCAGCGCTTCAAGGGCTTCAGCAAGTAAGCAGCTCTGCTCCCTCTGGGAGTTCGAACGGGCGGTCCTCCTGTGGGAGGACCGCCCGTTCTGCGTCCGGTCAGGTCGTCGTCTGGACCGTGGCGGCGGCTGCGAGCCCGACGAGCTCCTCACCGGCCATGACCCCGCGCGCCTGCGTGACGACGAGGTTCGGTGCCGTCCACCCCACCGCGTGCAGCTCGCCGTGGGCCGGGCGGATCGCGACGTCCGCCCAGGCCAGCATCTCCCGGTCGAGCAGCGAGTCGCCCGCGGCGACCGTGCGGGTCGCTCCGGTGCGCTCTGCGACGGCCGCCAGGGCCCGTTCCTTCCGGATCGGCACCGGGACCGCGTAGAGCTTCCGCCCCTGCACCGACACCCGCCAGCCGAGGTCGGCGAGTTCGGCCGCGAAGCCCTCCACAGCGGCATCGGGCAGTTCGGCCCGCTCGACGATGGCGTACACGAAGAGGTCCTCGGCGCGCCGGGTGCGGAGGACGGCGCCCTCGGGCAGAGCGGTGGCCAGGCGGTGCTCGACCTCGGGGAGCGGTGCCGACGTCACCGCGATCTCCTCGCGGAGCGTTGCGGTCCAGGACTCGTCCGGTGTGCCGTCGTGCAGCACGACCGCGCCGTTCGTCGTGACGGCCCAGCCGGTCGTCGGCAGCGGCAGACGGATCCGCTGGAACTGTGCGACCGTGCGGGTGGTCACCGGGACGACGACGGACGTCTCGGCCAGCGCCGCGAGTGCACGCTCCGCCGTGCGCGTCATGAACGACAGCGGCAGGCCCTGGTACACCTCGGTGACGACGAGTGAGGGTGCGTCCTCGTCAGGGCCGTCGAGCATGAGCGCGGCGGCGGAGTAGACGACGGTGCGGTCGAGGTCGAACCCGACGAGCGCGCTCACGCGACGCTCCCGGTGGTGCCGTCAGCGGTCCCGGTGTCCGACACCCGACTGCCGAGCGGGTGGATGAGCCCCACGCAGCTGTAGGACAGCTCGGGGCGGGTCACGACGGGCACGCCACGCTCACGGGCCAGCGCGACGACGTGCGCGATGTCGACGTCCTCCGGGTCGCGCACCAGGACCTGCCACGGCACGCGGCGGAGCAGCACCCGGGTGGTCTCGCCGACCCCCGGCTTGACCAGGTGCAGGTCGGTGATGCCGTACTCGGCACCGATCGCCTCGACCGTCCGCATGCCCCGCCAGTCGACGGCCCGTGACGCCGGTCCGCCGTCGGCTGCCACGGCAGCATCGACGCGGGGACGGACGGCGCTGAACCGGTCGGCGATGGTGGCGACGAACGAGCGGGAGTGGTCGCGGGGACCGAGCTCCCGGTACTGCTTCGCACCGTGCAGGGTGCCCGCCGGCGTCCACGCTCGGTTGAACACCGTGCGGGACACCAGCCCGGACACGGTCGAGTTGAGGCATGCCGACGGCACCAGGTAGTCGTCGCGGGTGCCGTGCAGCGGGGTGCAGCCGGCCGGGTCGGCGAGGACCGCGAGTCCGTCGCCGAAGCGCACGCCGTCGGAGGCCGCGAACCGGTCGAGCGCGTCGGTCAGCTCCCGCGTGATGGCGCCCTTGCCCGTCCATCCGTCGACGAAGACGACCTGCGTCGCGTCGTGGTGCGCGGCGAGCCAGCGCAGGGCCGTCTCGTCGATGCCGACCCCGCGGACGATGCTCGCCGTGTAGTGCTGCAGCCGGATCCCGCGCTGCTGCTCGGCCCAGCGGCGCATGAGGATGCCGACGGGCGTTCCCGCGCGGGCGAGGGAGACGAGCACCGCGTCCGGTCGGTCGCGGAGGACCAGGTCCGTGACGATCCCGACCGCCTCCGCGATCCGATCCGCCGACCGCGCGAGGGCCTCCCGGTACAGCTCCTCGTAGGACTCCGACGGCACGTACTCGACGGGGAGCGACTCCGCGTAGTTGGCGCCCTCGAGCTGGATGGCGCGTTCCCGGTCGGCGGTGTCGGCCTCGAGGGCGGCGTCGGCGAGGTCCTGCAGCAGCCAGGTCACCTCGTCCGGCTCGTACGACCCGAAGGACGGCCCGGTGAGCGGACGAGGCGAGGACGCGGCAGCACTGGCGGATTCGAGGGCGCTGTCCACGAGCAGCACCCGGGGCATCACGGTGGCCAGGACGTCGAGCAGGCCGCCGGGTCCCTCGAGCGTCGCCCGTTCGGTCCCCGGTTCGGGGACGACGACGACCGCGTCGAAGCCGTGCACGTTGTACGCGTACCGCTCGCCGGGACCGTCGACCGTGACGTCGTGGGACCGGTGCCGGATGCCGGACCGGATCGGCCAGGTCGGGGCGTCGAACACCGCGACGGGGGAGCGGGTGCTCGTCGAGGACCGGACGTCCGCCGTCGTCCGGCGGCGGAGTGCGTCCGCGACGGCGAGCGGCGTCGCCATGTGCTCCTCGGTCCCGAGGACCAGGACCCGGTCCGGCACCCGGCCGGACGTGTCGGTCAGGACCCGGGCGAGGTCGGCCGCGATGCCCTCGACGTCGGTCCGCGGGGTGCGGACGCGTGCGGCGGGCGTCCCGGTGCGGTCGACGACGGTCGGCGGGGCGGCGACGACGGTGACCGCGTCGGGACGGGAGGCGCGTGCCGGGCCTGGTGCGGGCCTCCCGTCCGCGGTCGGTCCGCTGTCGAGCGCCGTCGTGCCGTCCGGTGACGTCGTGCCGTCGGGTGACGTCGTGCTGTCCGGCGTCGTCGTGGTGAGGGGCGCCGCGGCCGAGGCGACGAGCTCCGCTGCCGTGTCGGTGAGGCCGTCCGGGAGGGAGACGCGGCCGCGTCCGAGGGCGACGACCGCGACGGGCGCGCCGAGCTCGGTCGCGAGGGCTTCGGTGGCGGCGACGTCCGCGTCGGAGCGGAGGTCGACGAGCGCGGCGACGACCCACTGTCGCTGCGGTGCGACGGCGTGCAGGGCGCGGATCGTGGCGCGGGCCGTCGCTCCGGTGCTCAGCTCGTCGTCGACCAGGACCACGGTGCCGTCGGCCGGCAGCCAGTCGTCCTCCGCGGGCAGCAGGCGGTGCGCCGTGGCGTGCGAGTGCGCCTCGTCGAAGCCGGCGGCCGGCGTCGCCCCGGGCGGGTCGTGGCGCGTCGAGTGCAGGTACCCGGCACCGAGGGCCTCGGCGACCGTCGCGCCGAGGGCGGTCGCGGTCTCCGCGAACCCGAGGACGAGGACGTCGGGCAGGGTCGGCCGGACCGCGGCCAGGTCGGTGCGGAGCGTCGTTGCGGCTCGGTGCAGGGCGTCGGACCCGTCGCCCGCATCCGTCGCGGTGTCGGTCGCCTGCTGCCGGTCGAGGACGGCCCGGAGGCGCGCGGCGGCTCCGGCGTCGAGCCGCGCGCCGCCGTCCAGGACGTCGGCGACCCGGGCGCCGAGCGCCTCACCGGCGAGGAGCGCGACCGCGGGCACGGTCGGGACGTGCTTCGCGAGCACGGTGGACACGAGCAGATGCGCCCGTCTGGGGTTCCGACGGAGTGCGAGCCGGACGAGCGACGCCAGCGGCACGCCGGGTGCAGTGGGCACGATCGGCGCGTCGGTCAGGACCACGCCGAGCTCGTCCGGGCTCGGCAGGGCGGCCTCCGTCGTCGCGGTCGTCGAGGTGGTCGTGGTCACGGGAGGCTCCGCTCGAGCAGGTCGACGTAGGTCACGTCCGGGGCCGCCACACCGAACGCCCGGGCGCGGAGCATGGTGCGCTCCGCCCAGGCGTGGTGCGGTTTCATCTCGTTCATCTTGTTGCCGTAGCGGGAGGCGGCGACCCCGCCCGTGGCGTTCGCGAGCACGTCGGACGCGTCGGAGAACTCCTCGTCACTGACCACCGACATCGCGTGGACGAGGGGCACGTGGCGCGGGTGGATGACCGTCTTGCCGGTCAGGCCGTTCGCGCGGTCGAGGGTGACCTCGCGGAGGAGCCCGTCGAAGCCCTCGAGGAGCAGCTGCCGGCGGAGCGCCAGGTCCCCGGCCTCCTGGAACGGCGTGGTGCGCAACTGCGTGCGGAACACCCGGTCGGAGTCGGGGTAGTGCTCCCACACCGGCCCGGCGACCACGAAGCCGTCCCTCGCCCGACCGAGGACGTTGACCACGTCGCCGATCACGGACGCCAACACCTGCACGTCGTACACGGTCAGGTGCGAGGGACGCCGGAGGCCGTACACGCTCGAGAGGTCCGTCGCCCCGATGCGCACCGCCAGGACGTCGTCCCGTCGTTCGAGCAGCAGGTCGTGGACGTCGGCCAGGGCCTCGGTGCGCGACTCACGGTGCATGATCGCGGGGGACTCGAGGATCGGCATCACGAGCAGACGGCGGCCGGGTGCCCGCCCCTCGTTCGCGGCGTCGAGGACCGCGAACCACGCTGCGCCGGCACCGTCGGGGTCCTCGAACTTCGGCAGGACGATCCCGGCCAGGACGTCGAGCGCTCGACTGCCGAAGCGGTCGAGCAGCCGTGCGAAGTGCTCCGGCGTCCGGACCCGGAGGAACAGCTGTGGCAGCATCGCCGGGTCGAGGTCCTCCGCGAGGATCCGCAGCGCGGCCTCGACGTTCGCCTCGGCCGTGGGCAGGTCGTCGTCGGCGACGGAGTCCTCCAGGCAGAGGACGATCGACCCCGCGCCGAGCTCCGTCTGCCGACGGACGTCACGCACCAGGTCCGGACGGACCCCCGGCGTGTACAGGGTCGCCCCGAGTGCCACCGCGCGGAGGTCCTGCGGGCTGTCCCGCGTCACGTCCTCGGGTGGTCGGAGGAAGAGCGGTTCCTGATCGGCGATGTTGGCGAAGTGGCGCACGGATCAGACTCCGACGGTCGGGGCGGACAGGACGAACCCGAACGCGGCGAACACGTCACCGTCGTGGGTGGCCCGGGGGAACGGCTCGGCGCGGAGCTCGAGTTCACCGTCGATGACGGAGAGCGCCAGGATCGTGGTGGTGTCGGCGTCGCCGGGGTCGACCGCCAGGGTGGTGCCGTCGTGCAGGGCGACGACGAGACGGTCCGACCCGCGGCCCATCACGAGTGCCCGCCGCAGTTCGCGGACGTGGCGGAGGGCGACCAGGACGTCGGAGCCGTCGTAGCCGACCAGGGGGCGGTTGCCACGGGTCGTCACGGCGCGCCCGGCGGTCGCGCCGTCAGCGGTCGCCGCGCCGACCACGTGGTCGACCGACTCCCACGCAGCACTCGTCGAACCGGTGATCCGGAGTGCTCCGACGGCGGAGCGGCGGCGGTCGATGCGGACCACCGGGTCCTCGGGTCCGAGCACGCGGACGTCGCGGGGGTCTGGTGCGGGGAACGGTCGGATCCGGGAGGCCCGTTCCCGCAGTCGGCGTGCGACACGGTCGGAACGGGGCGGGGTCGCGCCGGGTTCGGCCGCGGAGGCCGACGGTGCGGTCGAGCTGCGCTGGGCCGGCGTCCGGACCGCCGACGGTGCGGGCTGCCGCCCGGAGGACAGGCTCAGCCCGCCGCCGGAGCTGGCGGGCGCGGCCGGTACCGATGCCACGGGCGGTCCGGCGGGCGGGGTCGGGCGACGGAGCGGCACGCCGGGCGTGGCGGTGGTGCCCGACGTGGCGGGGGTGCCCGACGTGGTGGCGGTGCCGGACGTGGCGGCGGTCGGGCGGGCCTCCTGGCCGGGCGGGGTCGGACGGACGCGACGGCGGAGGAACGGGTGCCCCGTCGTCATCGCGCGCGGCCGATGCCGTGGTCGGTGCGGAGGCCGGTCAGACCCGTCGTGTACCCCTGGCCGACGGCGCGGAACTTCCACTCCGACCGGTGGCGGTAGAGCTCGCCGAGGATCACCGCGTCGATCAGGTGGTTCCGCTCCGACGGCAGCGGGAACGCGACGAGTTCGCGACCGTCGGGCGCGCAGACGCGGACCGACATCGACCGGACCGAGCCGAGGTCCTTCGGGGACCGCGGGTCAGGGTCGAGGTAGACCGCGAAGACGATCTTGTCGACGGCGTCGGGGATCGAGGCGAAGTCGACGTCGATCTCCTCCTGGTCGGACTCGGCCAGGTACCGGACGGACGCGTCGGCGCTCTCGATCTGGTTGAAGAAGACGAGGTCCTCGTCGGAGAGGACGTGCCCGTCCGGGCCGCAGACGATCGCCACCGGGACGAGCTCGGCCGAGGGCCCGCGGCTGGCGATCTGGTCCCAGTGGATGCCGACGACGACCGCGGTGAGGCCGGGGTTCTCGGCCGTCAGCGCAGCGTTCGCTCCCGGGACGAGCTGCCCGGTCACGAGTCGGCTCCGCGGAGGCGCAGGCCCTCGTCGCCGTCGCCCAGTCGGTCCCGCAGGAACCGGCCGTGCGAGGAGAGTTCGGCGATGGCACCGCTCCTGATCTGTTCGTGCATGTCCTCCACCGTCTCCGCGACGACGTCGAGTTGGCCGGCGAGGGTCGCCGTGGCGGCGCTCTCCGGGGTGCGGTCCGCCGCGGGCAGCGAGCGGTACGTCCGGACGGGCGTGGGCAGGTAGTCGTTCACGATGGCCTGGAAGAGGTACCGCTGCTCGGTCGAGGCGCCACGCGCGATGACGGTGCCGGCGGCCTCCCGGAGGAGGTCCTCGACGTGTCGGACGCGCGAGGAAACGACGGTCGGCAGATCGGCTCCGGCCGCGCGCACGATGGTCCGGAGGTCGTCGAGCCCGGCCGCGGCTGCAGCGTCGTCGGCCGCGCCACCCGAACCCCGGACGTCGATGCGGGCCGCAGCAGCAGCTGCGGCCGACGACGGCGTCTCGGCGTCCGGGTCGGGCACCCGTCGGTCCTGGTCGTCGTCGTCGCGGCCGAACAGCGCGCGCAGGCGATCACGCACGGCAGCCGACCGCAGGGGTCATCGCGTGACCGACCGGGGGTCGTCGTCGGTCTGGCGGGCGCGCTCCAGGTACGGCTTGGCGCGCTGGATGCCGGACTCGAGCGCCGACACCGTCGAGGACATGTTCTGTGCCGCCTGCGAGCGGAACGAGTCGATCGCGTCCATCGTCTGGAACACGTTGTCGAACGCCTTCTGCAGGGTCTCGACGCTGACACCGGAGTTCGTCGCCTGCTCGTGGATCCGCGTGGTCTGGTCACGCAGCATCTCGCTGGTCTGCAGGATCATCGCGTTCGTGGTGTTGTTCACCGCGTCGATCTGGTCGAGGACCATCTTCTGGTTCGCCAGTGCCTGGGCCACGACGACGGCCGTCCGGAGCGCCGCGATCGTCGTGGTGCGGGCGCGCTCCACACCCTTGATGAGCTCCGTGTTGTTCTTCCGGACCAGGTCCATCGCCAGGTAGCCCTGCACCGACACGGCCAGCTGGGTCAGGATGTCCTGGTGGCGCTGCCGCACCGGGAACAGCACGTCGGACTCGAGCTTCTGCGCTTCGTCGACGCGGCCGCCGTTCCGCAGGCTCTCGATCTTGGTGACCGTCGCGGCGTCCAGGGCCTTCGCGAACACCGCGTACTCGCTCAGCTGCTGCATGGTCTCCCACAGCTGGACCTTCTCGTCGGCGAGCGTCGCGTTGTCCTTGCGGAGCTCGTCCTGCCCGGCCATCAGGGACTTGATGATGTGGTCGAGCTGGGTCTGCGCGGACTCGTAGCGCTGGAAGTACTTCGCCAGCTTGTTGCCGCCCGGGATCATGCCGAGGATCTTCCGGCCGGTGCTGAGGTCGGCCGCGTTGGGCGTCAGGTCCTCGACCGTGGACCGCAGGTCGCCGAGCGTGGTGGCGACCTTGACCTGCGTGCCGTCCCCGGTCCGCTTGGCGCCGGCGACCGACGACTGGGAGCGCTCGAGCATGCGCGAGGAGAACCCGCCGGACCGTGCGATCTCGGACCCGGCGATCGCGTTGATGCCGTCGACCTTCTCGGTGAACGCGGGGGACCGCGGGTCGAGCCGGGCGACCTCGTCGACGAACTCCCGGGCCTGGGCCGCGATCTGCGCCTGCCGGTCCGCGTCCACCGGCACCATGCCCGGAGCGTCGTCCGGGGTGACGACCTCGGCAGCGTCGGCAGCACGCAGGACGAGGGCGTCCTGCGACGGGTCGGTGGGCTCCGGCGGAGCGAGCGGTCCGGGCATCGGTGGTCTCCTGTGACGAGGTGGAACTGCTGGGTGCTGCTGGGCGCTGCTGGGGACTGCTGGGTGCTGCTGGTGGCGCTGGGTCAGCTGAGATTGACGCCGAAGTCCGTCGCGACGCCGGCGAGACCGGACTGGTAGCCCTGGCCGACCGCGCGGAACTTCCACTCGGCGCCGCTGCGGTAGATCTCCGAGAAGATCATCGCGGTCTCGGGGGCGGCGTCCTCGGAGAGGTCGAAGCGGACGATCTCGGCGCCGTCCTGGTCGAGCACACGGGAGTACGCGCTGCGGACCTGGCCGAAGTTCTGCCGACGAGCCTCGCCCTGGTCGATCGAGACCACGACGACGACACGGTCCACGTCGGCCGGCAGGCTCTGCAGGTCGATGGCGATCTGCTCGTCGTCACCGTCGCCCTGACCGGTGCGGTTGTCGCCCTTGTGCTCGACGGATCCGTCGGCGCTCTTGGGCTGGTTGTAGAAGATGAAGTCGGCGTCCGAGCGCACCTTGCCGTCGGGACCGACCAGGAGCGCCGATGCGTCGAGGTCGAACGCCTCGCCGGCCGTGGTGCGCGGGTCCCAGCCGAGGCCGACGGTGGCCACGGTGAGCCCGGGGCTCGTCTTCGTGAGGGAGAGGTTGCCGCCCTTGCTGAGGGAGAGTCCGGCCATGATCGGGTCCTTTCGGTTGTGGGGGAGGGAGGTCGTCTGACCGTCAGTCGAGGACGACGCCGTAGTCGGTCGCGACGCCGCGGAGGCCGGTCGCGTAGCCCTGGCCGACCGCGCGGAACTTCCACTCGCCGTCGTACCGGTAGATCTCGGCGAAGATCATGCCGGTCTCCGACGCGGCGTCCTCGGTGAGGTCGAAGCGGACGACCTCGTTGCCGGTCTCGTCGTTGACGACCCGGCAGAAGGCGCCACGCACCTGCCCGAAGTTCTGGTGGCGGGCGTCGGCCTGGTCGATGGTGACGACGATGACCACCCGGGCGACGTCGGCGGAGACCAGGTCGAGGTCGATGAGGATCTGCTCGTCGTCGCCGTCACCCTCGCCGGTGCGGTTGTCACCCTGGTGGACGACCGAACCGTCGACGGACTGCAGCTGGTTGTAGAAGATGAAGTCGTCGTTCGAGCGGACCTTGCCGTTCGCACCGACGAGCAGGGCCGAGGCGTCGAGGTCGAACTGCTCGCCGGCCGTCGTCCGCGGATCCCAGCCGAGGCCGATCATGGCGCGTCGTAGCCCCGGGTCGGTCTTGGTCAGGGAGAGGTTGTTGCCCTTCGAGAGCGAGAGGGTCGCCATCGGTCGTCCTTCCGTCTGGTGGGGTGCCGTCAGAGCGCGGCGGCCGCGGGACCGACCAGGTCCTGCACCGTCCGGCCGTCGGCACGTTCGCCGATCGCCGTGAAGGTCCATCCTGCTCCGGTGCGGGACACCTTCGCCATCACCATCGCGGTGTGCTGGCCGGAGTCGGTCAGCTGGTAGCGGGCGACCTCGGGCGCACCGGCGGTCGAGTCGTCGACCACCCGGCAGAACGCGTTCTGCACGTTGTCGAACGTCTGCCGGCTGTAGCTGCTGATGACGAAGACGATCTGCTGCACGGCGCCGTGCACCGCGCTGAGGTCGATGCGGATGACCTCGTCGTCGCCGTCGCCCTCACCGGTGAGGTTGTCACCGGTGTGCTGCGCCGAGCCGTCCTTGCTGCGGAGCTGGTTGAACCAGACGTAGTCGACGGGCTGGCCGTCGGCGCCGAAGAAGACCGCCGAGGCGTCGAGGTCGACGTCCGCGGACTTCTTGCCGCCGAACAGGCCGCGCTTCGTCGCCACGGCGTCCCACCCGAGACCGAGACGGACGCGCGTCAGTGCGCTGCCGTCGGTCTTCGTGAGCGAGAGCGCCTGGCCCTTCTGGAGGCTGAGACCCATTGCGGTGAACCCTTCGTCGGTGGTGCAGTCGTCGCGACCGTCAGGAGGCGACGGCTGCGTGGTCGTCTGCCGGCTCGTGGTCGCCGGCCTTGCGCTTGTTGCGGACCACCGAGGAGATGAACGCGGCGAGGATGAAGACGACGCCGATGAGGCCGGTGACGACCTCGTTCACCTCGGTGGTGATCGTGACGAGCAGGATCGCCGCGAGAGCACCGATCGCCCAGTGCGCCCCGTGGTCGAGGTACTCGAACTCGTCCAGCGTGCCCTGTCGGACCAGGAAGACGGTGAGAGAACGCACGAACAGGGCACCGATCAGGCCCAGACCGAGCGCGATGATGATCGGGTCGGCGGTGATCGCGAAGGCGCCGATGACCCCGTCGAACGAGAACGACGCGTCGATGACCTCGAGGTAGAGGAACAGCAGGAACGCGGCCTTGCCGGCGACGTTGCCGACGCGGCGCTTGTTGCTGATGCGGTTCGCCTCGGCGACCATCTCGCCGGTGCTCTCGAACGAGTTGCCGTCGTCCTCCGGGTCGTCGACGTCGAACAGCCCGCCGAGTCCGGTGACCAGGAAGTACGTGACGAGGCCGGCGATGCCCGCGATGAGGACCGTCGACTGGTGCTCGCCGGCGGTGGTGCCCGCGACGGCCAGCAGCACGAGGGCGACGATGACGTTGACCATCGGGAGCTTGCCGATGAAGAGCAACGGGCGCTCGAGCCAGCGCAGCCAGAGGATGTCGCGCTCCTCGAACATGAAGTCCAGGAAGATCATCAGCAGGAACATGCCGCCGAAGGCCGCGATCTGCGGGTGCGCTTCGTGGAGCAGGTACGCGTACGTGCCGGGCTCGTCGATCGGCCCCTTCTCGAGCGCGAGCTGCACGGCCTCGACCGGGTTCAGCGACGCCGTGACGCCGACGATGAGCAGCGGGAAGAGCACGCGCATGCCGAAGACGGCGATGACGATGCCCACCGTCAGGAACATCTTCTGCCAGAACGGGTTCATCCGCTCGAGGATGCGGGCGTTGACGACCGCGTTGTCGAAGCTGAGGCTGATCTCGAGCACGCCGAGGATCGCGGTGATGATGACCGCGCTCCATCCGCCGTAGACCAGCGCGATGGCCAGTGCGAGCACGGTGATGGCCAGGGACCACCCGAAGGTCTTCAGGAACACGTGCGCGGATCTCCCCTTGAGCGGTGCAGGCGGTGCCTGCAGTGCGGTCGTCGAGGGGACGGCGCGATCCGGCCCTCCCCCTCTCGGAATGCTACATGCTCGGGGCCGAGTGCCGTCGGGGCCAGCGGCCGTCGGCGGTGAACGAGGGGTCGCGCTTGCCCCGCATGTACTCCTGGAACGACGCAGCCTGCTCGGAGCACCACGTCACCTGCTTGCGGTGCAGTTCTTCGGCACTGATGCCGAGTTCGTCGGGGTACTTGGCGGCGATCGCCTGCGCGACCCGACCGGCGGCGATCGCGTCGGCACCGGCGTCGTGCGCGTCGTCGAGCTGCACGCCGTAGAGCTGCGACGCCACCTCGAGCGTCCGCTTGCCCTTCCGGTAGGTGTCGAGCGCCTTGTCCATCACCAACGGGTCGACCACGTTGCCGATCACGGGGGAGGCGATCCCGTGGCGCTTGGCCTCCCGGTCGAGCAGCGTCAGGTCGTAGGGGGCGTTGTAGATCACCAGCGGGATGCCGCGCGCGAACACGGCCTCGACCGCGGCGACGATCTCGGCCACGACCTCGCCGGCCGGGCGTCCGTCGGCACGGGCGCGTTCGGTCGTGATGCCGTGCACCGCCGCGGCCTGCTCGGGGATCTCGACGCCGGGGTCGGCGAGCCAGCTGCCCTCGACGATGGAGCGGCCGGTCATGTCGATGAGGCCGACGTGTGCGCTGACGATCCGCGCGGTCTCGACGTCGATCCCGGTCGTCTCGAGGTCGAACACCCCGAGCGCGTGCCACCACGGTCGGGTGGTCAGGTCCTGCGGGGGCCGGGTCGCCGGGTCGAGCGCGGCAGCGGGGGAGGTCACGCGGTCAGGCTAGCCAACGGCACCGACAGCCCCGCGAGGCGCGCTCGTGTTCTCCGCACCCCGACCGACGTGCAGCCAGTAGAACGCTTGCGTGCCGAGCGTCAGCGTCACGGTGCCCTCGGCGTCGAAGGACGGGAACGCGCCGCCACCGAAGAGGTCGACCAGCGGCCGGCCCGCGTACTCGGGCGCGGTGATCGTCACCGAGGTCGGGTTGTGCGCGAACGAGAACACGCAGAGCACGTCCTCGGCGCTCGGCCCGAACTGCTGGTCCGAGCCGGAGCCCGCCCAGGACCGGACGAACGCCAGCACGCTGTCGTTCGAGGTCTGCTGCACGGCGATCGACCCCATGCCGAACACCGGGTGCGCCTTCCGCACGTGGATGACGTTGCGGATCCAGTGCAGCAGGGAGCGCGACTGCGCCAGCTGGGCCTCGACGTTCACCTGGGCGTAGTTGAACACCAGGGACTGCACGACGGGCAGGAAGAGCTTGCCCGGGTCGGCGGACGAGAACCCGGCGTTGCGGTCCGGGGTCCACTGCATCGGCGTGCGGGACGAGTCGCGGTCCGGCAGCCAGATGTTGTCGCCCATCCCGATCTCGTCGCCGTAGTACAGGAACGGCGAGCCGGGGAGCGAGAACAACAGCGCGTGCACGAGCTCGAGTTCGGCGCGCGAGTTGTCCAGCAACGGTGCGAGCCGTCGCCGGATGCCGATGTTCGACCGCATCCGCGGGTCGTAGCCGTACCAGCCGTACATCGCCTGCCGGTACTCCTCGCTCACCATCTCGAGGGTGAGTTCGTCGTGGTTGCGGAGGAACACACCCCAGGCCGCGGTCTCCGGCACGTCGAGCGTCTCGGAGAGGATCGCCTGGAGCTCCTTGGCGTGCTGGGCCCGCAACGAGTAGAAGATGCGCGGCATCACCGGGAAGTCGAAGGCCATGTGACACTCGGGTTCCTCGTCGGTGCCGAGGAACGCAGCGGTCTCCCGGGGCCACTGGTTCGCCTCCGCGATGAGCACGCGACCCGGGTACTCGTCGTCGATCATCGTGCGGAGCTTCTTGATCCACTCGTGCGTCTCCGGCTCGCCCTCGCCGTTGCCCTCCTCCGACTGGAACAGGTACGGGATCGCATCCAGCCGCAGGCCGTCGACGCCGAGGTCCAGCCAGTGCCGGACGACGTCGTACACGGCCTCGACCACGGCCGGGTTCTCGTAGTTGAGGTCCGGCTGGTGGGAGAAGAACCGGTGGAAGAAGAACTGCCGTCGGACCGGGTCGAAGGTCCAGTTGGACTCTTCCGTGTCGACGAAGATGACGCGGATGTTGGAGTACTCCTCGTCGGTGTCCCGCCAGACGTAGAAGTCGCCGTAGGGGCCGTTCGGGTCCTCGCGCGACTGCTGGAACCACTCGTGCTGGTCGCTCGTGTGGTTGATGACCATGTCGATGACGATGCGCATGTTGCGCTCGTGCGCCTTCGTGACGAGTTCGCGGAACTCGTCGAGGGTGCCGAACTCGGGCAGGATCGCCTTGTAGTCGGAGATGTCGTAGCCACCGTCGCGCAGCGGTGAACGGAAGAACGGCGGCAGCCAGAGGGCGTCGACGCCGAGCCACTGCAGGTAGTCGAGCCGACTGATCAGGCCCTGCAGGTCTCCGGTGCCGTCGCCGTTGGAGTCGACGAACGAGCGGATCATGCACTCGTAGAAGACCGAACGCTTGTACCAGAGCGGGTCGAGGGTCAGTCCGGGCTGCTGGATCGGGGCTGTGAAGGACACCGTGCTCCTCGGAGGTCGTGGCGGCCTCCAGAGCAGGAGGGCCGCCCCGGACACGCTAGCCGGGCGACCCCCGACGCGCACACCACGTCGCCGGGGACGTTCCCTAGACTGACGCGGATGGAACCGCCCGTGCTGTCCCCGTACCAGTCGCTGATGGCTGCCACCCCCGTCGTGCACCGCTCGGTCCTGGTGGCGGACCGGACCACGCACTTCTGGGAGTACGGCCCCGCCGACGCCGGGACCGCCCCGGCGACCGTCCTCGCGGTGCACGGGTTCCGCGGCGACCACCACGGACTCGAGTCGATCGCCGCGCACCTGGTGTCCGGACACCCGACCGGCGTCCGGGTGATCGTGCCGGACCTGCCCGGGTTCGGCGTGTCCGACCCGCTCCCGACCTCCGACCTCGACGGCTACGTCCACTGGCTCGAGGGCTTCCGGACGGCACTCGGGCTCGACCGTGACACCGTCGTCCTCGGACACTCCTTCGGGTCGATCGTCGTGTCGGCTGCGGCCGCCGCCGGGCTCGACACCCGGCTGCTCGTCCTGGTGAACCCGATCGCGGCGCCCGCGCTGCAGGGTCCCCGGGCGGTCGGCACCGGCATCGCCATCGCGTACTACCGTCTCGGCGCCTGGTTGCCGCGCCCGCTCGGACTCGGGCTCCTGCGGAACCGGGCGATCGTCCGGGCGATGAGCATCGCGATGCTGAAGTCGCGCCGGCCGGCGCTCCGGCGGTGGGTGCACGACCAGCACGACCGCTACTTCTCGGCCTTCGCGAACCGCACCAGCGTCATGGAGGCGTTCCGGACGTCCGTGACGCACGACGTCGCCCAGTTCGCCGACCGGATCCCGGTGCCGGTCCTGCTGGTCGCCGCCGAGCACGACGACATCACGGCCGTCCCGGAGCAGCGTGCCCTGGCGGAGCGCCTCGCCGACGCGGAACTCGTCGTCGTCCCCGGCGTCGGCCACCTGGTGCACTACGAGACGCCCGCCGCGGCCGCGAGCGCGGTCCTCCGACGGATGCAGACCTCGTGACCCGCCTCCGGATCGGCATCGACTGCCGCTACGTCCGCATCGGCCGCCATGACGGGATCAGCCGCTTCACGGCGGGCGTCGCCGCGCACCTGCCGGACCGACACGACCACGTGCTGCTCGTGTCCGACGAACGGCAGCTCGGATCACTCCCGTCACACCTGCCG
Organism: Curtobacterium sp. MCBD17_030; assembly: GCF_003224255.1. Taxonomy (NCBI): domain Bacteria; kingdom Bacillati; phylum Actinomycetota; class Actinomycetes; order Micrococcales; family Microbacteriaceae; genus Curtobacterium; species Curtobacterium sp. MCBD17_030. The sequence continues at coordinate 348,583 of NZ_QKLI01000001.1, forward strand.
TGGGAACTCGTCCCGGCGCCGACCGAGGCGGGGGAGCCGCTGGTGGCGCGGCGGGTCAACCGCCTGGGCCTCGACGCGGTGTTCTCGCCGATGCAGACGATGGGTTCCCGTGGCCGCCGGTACGCCCTGGTGCTCACGCTCCACGACCTCATCTACTACCGGAACCGCACACCTCCGCGGGAGTTCTCGTGGCCGTTGCGCCTCGGCTGGCGTGCGTTCCACCTGGCCTGGTGGCCCCAGCGGATGCTGCTCAACGGCGCGGACGGGGTCGTGACGGTCTCGGAGACGACCGCCGGGCTGATCCGGGAGCACCGGCTGACCGATCGTCCCGTGACGGTCGCGTACAACGCCGCGGACCCGGCCGAGCCCCGGGACGCCGACGCTCCCCGGCAGAAGTCGCTCGTCTACATGGGCTCGTTCATGCCGTACAAGAACGTCGAGACGCTGGCGGCCGCCCTGCCCCTGCTCGGGCCGGACTGGACCCTGCACTGCATGTCGCGCGTGTCGGACGCCGACCGGGCGCGCATCGGCCGTCTCGCGCCGGCCGGCGCCGTGGTCTTCCACGACGGCGCGAGCGACGAGGAGTACCGGTCGGTGCTCCGGTCCGCCACGGCCCTGGCGACCGCCTCGTACGACGAGGGCTTCGGGATCCCGCTGGTGGAGTCGATGGGTGTCGGGACACCGGTCGTCGTCAGCGACATCCCGATCTTCCGGGAGATCGGGGGCGAGGTGGCCGAGTACTTCGACCCCTCGTCGCCCTCTGCCGTCGCGGCTGCCGTCCGCCGGCTGGAGGCCCGCTGGAGCGCCGCCTCGCAGGCGTCGGTCGCGCAGGCGGCCCGGTTCCGCTGGCAGGACTCCGCCGAGCAGGTCGTCCGTGCCGTCGAGCGCGCCGTCTCGGACCGAGCTGCCCACCGCCGCTGACGGGGTCGCCGTCCGGACCTCAGGGCTGGACGGTCCGGACCTGCACGCCCGGGAAGACGTCGTCGCCCACCTGCTCGGCGGCAGCCGCGACCGCGTCGAACCCGGTGCCCGTACCCGCTGACCGGACCGTCACCTGCTGCGCCGCAGGCTCGTCGGAGCGCCCGTCGGAGCCGGCTGCGAACGTGCAGCTGACGCCGACCACGCCACCGATCGCGTCGAGCTGTCCGGCCATCCGCAGTCGTCGCTGGCTGGCATCCTCGGAGTCCGACACCCCGACCTGCTGCGATCCGAAGTCGACGTCGGCCCAGATGCGGACGCCGGAACCCGAGGCATCGGCCGCAGCGGCGCTCACGGCCGAGACGAGTGCGCGGCGGTCGTCGGCACCGAGCGCCGGATCGGCACGCACGAGCGCGGTCACGTCGTAGCCCGCGAACGAGGTCTTCTCACTGCGGGCTCGCTCGACGGCCGTCACCCCGGGCAGCGCCGACGCTGCCGCCACGAACCGCGCCCGGTCGGCCTCGGGCTGCGGGAACACGCCCCCGACGCCGCGTTGCACGCCGGACAGGATCACGCCGAGCACCACGACGAGGACCACCGCGACGCCGATGACGCCGAGGACGATCGCCGTTCCAGCCCGGACCCGCTCGGGACGGGAGCGGGAGCGGATCGACGCCGTGTCCGGTCCGAACGCCGTGTCGAGGTCGTCGTCGTCATCCCACGGATCGCGGCCGCGAGGAGGGTCGGTGTGCCGTCCACCAGCGCTCACAACGTCACCTCGCAGCGGGCGGCCCGAGCGTCGGGCCGCGTCGTCCACCGGAGCGTAGTCCGCGCACTGGGCGTGTGCTCTCGGTCACGCTACGGTGGAGTTCGACGGGGGCACGGGCCTCCCGTCGGACGGGGGGGACCATGCTCTTCACACTCATCGCCGTCGGCGTCGTCATCGTGGCGATCGCCGTCGGGATGGCGGTCGCCGACCGCCGCCGAGCGCGTCTGCTCCGCGACCTGCCGGACGCCGGCGTCCTGCACGGCAGCGGTCCGGATGGCCACGACCTGCGGGTGGCCGAGGCGCAGGCCGCCCGGACCGCGGGTGGGACCGGCTACACGGGCGGTTCGGGCATCTGACCCGGGTCAGTTCCGGCGTTCGAGCGGGTTCTGGTACTCGAAGGCGTAGCGACCCGGGGCGTCCGAGACATCCTCGATCGGGTCGTCGGAGCGGACGAGTTCCGCACGGAAGCGCTCCGGGTCCCAGCGGAACGAGTGCACCGAACCGTTCCGGATCGGTACGGTCGACCGCTCGATGGTGCCCGGAGCGGCCGCGTCGACCACGGTCCGGATGACCGCGCCGTGGGTCGCGACGACGACCGAGCCGGCGTCGAAGCGGACGGCGATCTCGGCGAGCGTCTCGGTGACGCGGTCGAGCAGCGCCGCCCGGGATTCGCGACCGGGCACCGCGTCGTGCGGCCAGCGGGACTCGATCTCCGGGTGTGTGAGCCCTTCGGCGTCGCCGTAGGAGCGTTCCCGCAGCCCGTCGTACGTCGACGGCTCGGGGAGGCCGAGGCGCGTGGCGATGATCGTGCCCGTCTCGAGCGCCCGGGACAGCGGCGACGAGACGACCGCGTCGAACCGGCGGCGGGTGAGCAGCGCAGCGGTCTCGGCGGCCTGTCGGCGGCCGGTGTCGTTGAGCGGCACGTCCGTCGAACCCTGGATGCGTCGTTGCCGGTTCCAGTCGGTCTCGCCGTGGCGGACCAGGTAGAGGAGCGTCGTCACCCGTCGATCATCGCAGACGCGGACAGCCGCGCCGCCAGTTCGACGAGGGTCTCGGTCGTGCCGGCGTCGATCTTCACCGCGGCACGACGGTCGCTGCGGGTCACGCCGCGGTTCACGATCACGACCGGGTGTTTCCGCCGGGTCGCGTGGTCGAGCAGGCGGACGCCGGAGTTCACGGTCAGCGAGGAGCCGACGACGAGCAACGCGTCCGCCTCGGCCACGATCGACACGGCCTCGCGGAACTTCTCGGCGGGGACGAACTCGCCGAAGAACACCACGTCGGGCTTCAGGACGCCGCCGCACACGGTGCAGTCGGGCACCCGGAACCGCTGGACGTCGCTGATCTCCACGTCGCCGTCCGGCTGCAGCTGCACCGAACCCGGTTCGTCGATCCATGGGTTCTCGCGGTCCAGCACGGCTGCCAGGTCGGCGCGGGAGAACACCTGCCCGCAGGTCAGACAGACGGCGCGGTCCATCGAGCCGTGGATCTCGACGACCCGACGGGACCCGGCTCGCAGGTGCAGGCCGTCGACGTTCTGGGTGACGATGCCGCTGACGACCCCGGCGGACTCGAGGGCGGCCAGAGCCCGGTGTCCGTCGTTCGGCCGGGCAGCGGCGAACGTCCGCCACCCCAGGTGCGAGCCCGCCCAGTAGCGCTGGCGCTTCGCAGGGTCTGAGAGGAACTCCTGGAAGGTCATCGGCTTCCGGACGACACGTCCCGCGCCGCGGTAGTCGGGGATGCCGGAGTCGGTGCTGACACCTGCACCCGTCAGGACGGCGATGCGCTTGCCGCGGAGGACCGCGACCGCTCGGTCGACGTCGGTGACGGTCTCGTCGGTCGCCGTGCCGTCCGTCACCGTGCCGTCGGTCGCTGTGCCGTCGCTCGTCGCCATCGTGTCCACGGTACCCTCAACCGCCGAGCGTCCCCGGTCCTTCCCCGGGCCGACGTCCGCGACCAGACCACGATCCTCCCGACCGGAACGAGCACCGTGCACCCCGTCCGCATCGACTCCCTCGACGACCCGCGCCTGGACGACTTCGCCCGGCTCACCGACGTGGCACTCCGCCGCGTGACGGAGCCCGAGGGTGGGCTGTACATCGCCGAGTCGAACACCGTCATCGAGCGCGCCGTCCGTGCCGGGCACGTGCCGCGGAGTGTCCTGGTGCAGGAGAAGTGGTTGGACAGTGTGTTGCCGCTGGTCGCCGAGCACGACGGGCCGGTCTTCGTCGGATCGGACGCGCTGCTCGAGGAGCTCACCGGCTTCCGGATGCACCGCGGCGCGATCGCGGCGATGCACCGTCCGGAGCTCCCCTCGGTGGCCGACGTCGTGCGTGACGCCCGGCTCGTCGTCGTCCTCGAGGACATCGTCGACCACACGAACGTCGGGGCCGTCTTCCGCAGCGTCGCCGGTCTCGGTGCGGACGCGGTCTTGGTGAGCCCACGCTGCGCCGACCCGCTCTACCGACGGAGTGTCCGGGTGAGCATGGGCACCGTGCTGCAGGTCCCCTGGACGCGGATCGGGGAGTGGCCGGCCGCTGGGGAGGACCTCCGCGCGCAGGGCTTCCACGTCGCCGCGATGGCACTCACCGACCGCTCCGTCGACCTGGAGGAGTTCGTCGCCGACGTGCCGGAGCGGGTCGCCCTGGTCATGGGCACCGAGGGACAGGGCCTCACTCCGGCCGCGGTCGCGGCGGCCGACACCACGGTGCGGATCCCCATGCACCACGGCGTCGACTCACTCAACGTGGCCGCGGCGAGCGCCGTCGGCCTGTGGGCGGTCGCGCACGCGCAACGTGCACGCTGATCCCCTCCTTTAGGCTTGCCGGATGCTCTCCCGACGCGACGCCGCCGTCCGCCTCGACATCCCCCTCGAGATGGCGACCCACCACGGGATCCCGTCGCGCCTCAGCGAGGCTGAACTGACAGCGATCGAGCAGGACCCGCCCGCCTGGCTGGTGCAGTCGCGGGCGAACCGCACGGGTGCGAAGAAGGTCTGGGTGCGCCTGGAGTGCGTCGTGTGCGGCTACTGGGAAGAGGCGCGGCCGAAGAAGTGGTGGCCCGACTGGGACCACCTGATGTGCGACTACCACGCGCCGTACCAGGCTCCTGAGCCGACGGCGGGCTTCGTGCGGCACGAGGTCGAGGGTGTCGGCAGCCGGTTCGTCGCGCTGGTCGACGAGAAGGCGTAGACGGCGAGCGGGCGTTCCCTGCGGTCGTCCGTCGCCCTGGCGGTCAGCCGGGGTAGTTGCAGCGCCAGCCCGAGTGCTCGGCGTCGGCGTCCTGCTGGCTCACGCCGTCCTGTGTCATGCGGCGTTCGAGCGTGAGGACCTCCCCGGGCGTCAGCACACCGGTGTCCGACGCGGGGTACGTGAGGTCCGCGTTGCACAGTCCGAACCGCAGGGCGATGACGGAGACGACGTCGTCCGGCTGCACCGTGTAGGTGTAGACGCCGGCAGCGGTCTTGCTGGCCGGACCGGTGGCGTGGGGGCGCGTGCCGTGGTCGAGCGCGGGCCACGTCCGGATGGTGTCGGTCGCCACGGCGGTCGGCGCGGCGGTCGCGTGTGCCGCGTCGGCCTGTGCCTGTGCGGCGGCGATGTCGGCCCGCGCCTGGGCGCTGAGGGTCGGCTCGGTCGTCGCCGGAGCCGGCGGCACAGCCTGGTCCGCCATCGAACACCCGGTGAGCGCGACGACTGCGGCCACCCCTGCGAGGAGCGCCGTCAGACGCCCCCGGTACCGACTCGTCATGCTGCTGCCCCCTCTGGCTGCCGGGCGCACCGCTGCGCCCGGCAGGAGTCTAGCCACACCGACGCGCTCCTCCAGAGCAGGACGGCACAGTGCCGGGAGGCCCACTCCGGCCCCGCGACGAGCCGCACCAGACCCAGGGACCCGCCCCGGGCCTCCAGTACGATCCGGTCTCGTGCCGAACGTCGTCCGCCGCCCCCGCTCCGCGATCCGGAGGCCCGTGACGGTTGTCGTCGTCGCGGTGCTCCTGCTCGTCGTCGCCTTCCTGGTGGCCGCCGCGGTCGTGCCGTTCGCACCCGCGACGGCCAGCACGGCGACGTACCGGCCGCCGACCGCGAGCGCCGCGGACGTCCGGTTCCCGGACTACGGTGCGACGGCGGTCGAGGCTGACGGCTTCCCGGAGAGCCTGACCACCAGCGGGGACCGGAAGGCCCGCTCGATCGCGAGCATCTCGAAGGTCGTCACGGCTCTGGTCGTGCTCGAGGAGAAGCCGCTGCAGCCCGGTGACCAGGGCCCGGACGTGCGGTTCACGCCCCAGATGGAGGCGCTGTACGGCCAGTACGCGGCGCAGAACGGTGAGGTGGCGCCGCTCCCGACGAACCTGCGGCTGTCCGAGTACCGGGCGTTCCAGGTGATGCTGATGAAGTCGGCGAACAACTACGCCGGCTCGCTGGCGCTCTGGGCGTTCGGGTCGATGGACGGCTACCGGAAGGCCGCGGCGACCTGGCTCGACGGCCACGGCTTGGACGACACCACGATCGTGGAGCCGACCGGCCTGGACCCCCGGAACCAGAGCACCGCGACGGACCTGGTCGACCTCGGCAGGCTGGCGTTGGCGGACCCGCTCGTCAAGGAGGTCGTCGGGACCGCCACGGCGACGGTGCCGGGCGTCGGCGACATCGAGAACTCGAACAAGCTGCTCGGCATGGACGGCGTCGAGGGCATCAAGACCGGCACGCTCGACGAGGCCGGAGCGTGCCTGCTCTTCGCGGCGACGTACCAGCGCGGTGGCCGCACCGTGACGGTGATCGGGGCGATGCTCGGCGGGGTGGACCACGACTCGCTCGACGGCGACGTGCGGAAGCTGCTGCACTCGGTGGCGGACGACTTCCACACCATCACCCTGACGAACGCCGGGCAGACCTTCGGCACGTACCAGGCGCCCTGGCAGGAAGAGGTCGACGCGACGGCGAGCCGGGCCGCATCGCTCCTGGTCTGGGGACGGACCGACGTGACCGCGAAGACGACGCTGGAACCGCTGACGTTCGGGTCGGCGGGGGAGCGGGTCGGGTCGGTGCGGTTCGCGGTGTCGCACCACGACCCGGTGACGGTTCCGCTCGAGCTCGACCGGTCCATCGAGGACCCGGGAGTCTGGTGGCGGTGGTCGAACCCGTTCCGCGGTGTCGAGCTCGACCGTTCACTCGCCGGCTGACATGACCTGACCTGGCCTGGCCTGGGGCAGCGTTCAGTCGCGCGGTGCCACGGGCTGCAGCGAGGTCCGCTTGGCCGTGATGCCGTCGCCCGACGACGTCCCACGGACGCGTCGGACCACCCACGGCACGAGGTACTCCTTCGCCCAGCCGAGGTCCTCGACGCGGGCCTCCCGCCAGGGCCGAGCGGCGAGCGGCTCGGGGACCGCGGCGCCGAGTTCGTGGGCGACGCCGAGCGTGTCGAGCACGGCGGCGGCGACGGTGGCGTGTCCCAGCGGGGAGTGGTGCAGACGGTCGGCGGCCCACATCCGCGGGTCCCGCAGCACCCGGAGCGCCCAGAGGTTCGTGACGAGCGCCCCGTGCTTCAGCGCGATGGCCTGCAGGTGCTCGTTGTAGATGGCGGTCTTGCCGCGCACCATGCCGAGGACCGGCGTCATGCCGACGTCGGGGCCGGTGAACAGCACCACGGTCGCACCGTCACGACGGAGGGTCGCGATCATCCGGTCGTAGCGCTCCGCCAGGGCGTCCGGGTCGGAGCCCGGTCGGATGATGTCGTTGCCGCCCGCCGACACGGTGATCAGGTCCGGAGCGAGGGCGACGGCGGCCTCGGCCTGCTCGTCGACGATCTGCCCGAGCAGACGTCCACGAACGGCGAGGTTGGCGTAGCCGAAGTCCTCGTCGGTGCGGTCGGCCAGGGTCTCGGCCACGCGGTCGGCCCAGCCGCGGTGACCGCCGACCGAGTGCGGGTCCGGGTCACCGATCCCCTCGGTGAAGGAGTCACCGATCGCGACGTACCGGGTCCAGGGATGCTCGTCTGACACGACAGGCGACCGTACTCTCGTCCCATGACCGAGTCCACTCCCGGCAAGCGACGTCCCTGGACCGTTCCGGACGACCTCCTGGCACGCATCGCCGCACGCGCCCCCGGCTACGACACCGACAACGCCTTCTGCGCGGAGGACCTGGCGGAGCTCCGGCAGGCGGGGTACCTCCGGATCGGGGTGCCGATCCGGGACGGAGGCTCGGGGCTGGGTCTCCGCGAGACCGCTGCGGTCCAGCGGACCCTCGCGACCGCCGCACCGGCGACGGCACTCGGGCTCGGCATGCACCAGGTCTGGGTGCAGGCGGCGCGCAGCGTGTCCGTCCGGGGTGGGACGTTCCTCCAGACCGTCACGGACGCAGCGGCGGCGGACCGGCTGCTCGCCTTCGGGGTGAGCGAGCCGGGCAACGACGCCGTCCTCTTCGACTCGCTGACGACAGCCGAGCCGGACGGCGCGGGCGGGTACCGGTTCACCGGCACGAAGGTGTCGACCTCGCTCGCACCCGCGTGGGACCTGCTGAGCGTGTTCGGGAAGGACACCTCGGGCACCGAACCGCGGCTCGTGCACGGTTTCGCGGTCCGTGCCGACGACGGGGTCCGGCACCTGGACGACTGGGACACGCTCGGCATGCGGGCGACGCAGAGCCGGACGACGATCCTCGAGGGGCTGCACGTGCCGGCGGAGCGCATCGTCCGGGTGCTGCCGGTCGGTCCGGTGGCGGACCCGCTCGTGTTCGGGATCTTCGCCGCCTTCGAACTGCTCGTGGCGTCGGTGTACGTGGGGATCGCCTCGCGCGCCGTCACCCTGGCGGTCGAGCGGGTCGCCGAGCGGGTCGCCATGGACGGGACGCGGCGCTCGGCCGACCCGGACGTCCGGCGCGCGGTCGCCGCGATGCGCAGTGCGACCGACGCCATCGCGCTGCAGGTCGACGCGCTCGCCCGGGACGCCGACGAGCTCGTCGAGCACGACCGGTGGTTCCCGCTGCTCGTCGGCACGAAGGCCCGTGCGGTGGACACGGCGCAGTCCGTGGTGGACGAGGCGCTGCGGGTCGTCGGCGGATCGGCGTTCCGGGCGTCGGACGAACTCGCCCGCCTGGCCCGGGACGTCCGCGCCGGCCAGTACCACCCGTCGACGCGGGACTCGGCGATGCGGACGATCGCGGCGGCGGAGTTCGGGCCGCTGCCCCGCTGAGTCGGGCCCGGTCGCGCGGGGTCCGGTGTCGCGGGCGCCGTCGGTCCGGGTGTCGCCGGTCCGTGCGAGCATGACCCGGTGAGCAAGCAGGACGGACGGAACCGACTCGTCACCGACGCGCCGGTCGACGACGCCACGGCGACGGTCCTGCACGTCGACATGGACGCCTTCTTCGCCTCCGTCGAACTGCTCGACCGCCCCGACCTGGTCGGTCTGCCGGTCATCGTCGGCCACGACTCGGACCGCTCGGTCGTCACGGCCGCCACGTACGAGGCGCGCAGGTACGGCATCAACTCCGCGATGCCGATGGCCGTGGCGAAACGTCGGTGCCCGGCGGCGGTGATCGTCGAGCCGCACTTCGAGAAGTACAGCGCGCGCTCCGCCCAGGTCATGCGGATCTTCGACCGGTTCACGCCGCGGGTCGAGCGCCTCGGGATCGACGAGGCGTTCCTCGACGTGGCCGGTGCGCTCCGGCTCTACGGCACGCCGTGGCAGATCGGCACCGAGATCCGACGGACCGTGTTCGCCGAGACCGGGTTGCACTGCTCGGTCGGTGCCGCGTCCACGAAGTTCGTGGCGAAGCTGGCGTCCAGCCGCGCCAAGCCCGACGGCTTGCTCGTCGTCCCGCACGCGTACACGATCGAGTTCCTGCACCCGCAGCCCGTCTCCGCGCTCTGGGGCGTCGGCGGCAAGACGCAGGAGACCCTCGAGCGCCGGGGGATCCACACCGTCCGCGACCTCGCCACCACGCCGCTGCCGTCGCTCGTGGCCCTGCTCGGACCGTCCGGCGGGCAGCGGCTGCACGACCTCGCGTGGGGCCGCGACCCGCGCACCGTCGAGGCCGGGGTGGGCGAGAAGTCGATCGGGCACGAGGTCACCTTCGGCCGCGACCTCACCGAACGCGACGACGTCGCCCGGGAACTGCTGCGCCTGGCCGAGAAGGTCGCGGTCCGGCTCCGCCGCGCCGAGGTGCAGGCGCGCACGGTCGCGCTGAAGGTCCGGTACACCGACTTCACCACGCTCACCCGGTCCCGCACGCTCGCCGAACCCAGCGACGTCGCCAAGCGGATCCACCGCGAAGCCGTCGAGCTGTACGACGTCCTGCACCGGCCGGGCAACCGCATCCGACTGATCGGCGTCCGCGGCGAGAACCTGGTGCCGGCAGCCGCGAGCAACGCCCTGTGGGACGACGACGCGCCGTGGCGCGAGACCGAGACCACCGTCGACGCCGTCACCGCACGCTTCGGCGCCGGCGTGCTGCGACCCGCCTCGCTCGTCCGCGCGACGCCCGAGCAGCGTGCCCCGCACGCCCGACAGGACTGAGCGTGCCGGTACACTCGGGTGGAGTGAGCGCAGCGGAGAACATCGAGCACCAGGAACCCGCCGAACTCCCGATGGACGGGCCGTCGGCGAACGGGACCGCCCCGAGCCAGCCGGCTCCGACCGAACCGGCCGCCATCGCCGAGGTCGCGGGCAACGCGGCCGCCGAGCACCTCTCCCCGGCGTTCCCGGAACGAGCCGCATGGGGCACCGCCTCGAAGCTCCGTGCCTGGCAGGTCGAGGCGTTGACGAAGTACTTCGAGAAGGAACCGCGCGACTTCCTCGCAGCGGCCACCCCGGGCGCGGGCAAGACGACCTTTGCGCTGCGGCTGGCGACCGAGCTGCTCGCCCGCGGCACCGTCGACCGGCTCGTCGTCGTCGCACCGACCGAGCACCTCAAGCGGCAGTGGGCCGACGCCGCCGACCGCGTGAACATCCGACTCGACCCGATGTTCAAGAACGGCGACGGCATGTTCGGTCGGCACTACCAGGGCGTCGCGATCACCTACGCCCAGGTCGGCATGAACCCCGAGGTGCACGAACGGATCACCGCCGGCGGCAAGACCCTGGTCGTCCTCGACGAGGTGCACCACGGCGGCGACGCCCTCACCTGGGGTGACGGCATCCGGCTCGCGTTCTCGAAGGCCACCCGGCGCCTCTCGCTCTCCGGCACCCCGTTCCGTTCCGACACTGCACCGATCCCGTTCGTGCAGTACGCCCCCGACGAGCAGGGCATCCGCACCTCGATCTCCGACTACAACTACGGCTACGGCCGCGCGCTCAAGGACGGCGTCGTCCGACCCGTGCTGTTCATGGCGTACGCCGGCCAGATGCGCTGGAAGACCCGGATGGGCGACGAGATGTCGGCGTCCCTCGGCGAAGCCGTCACGAAGGACATCACCGCGCAGGCCTGGCGGACCGCCCTGTCGCCCGAGGGCGAGTGGATGCCCGCCGTGCTCTCGGCCGCCGACAAACGCCTCACCGAGGTGCGCCGCGGTGTCCCCGACGCCGGTGGGCTGGTCATCGCGACCGACACGACCACCGCCCGGGCCTACGCGCGCATCCTGCAGCGGATCACCGGGGAGCGCCCCACCGTCGTGCTCTCCGACGAGGCCGCCGGTTCCAGCCGCATCCAGTCCTTCGCCGAGGACACCTCGCGCTGGATGGTCGCCGTCCGCATGGTCTCCGAAGGCGTCGACGTCCCGCGTCTGTGCGTCGGCGTGTACGCGACGAGTGCGAGCACACCGCTGTTCTTCGCCCAGGTCATCGGCCGGTTCGTCCGCGCCCGTCGTCGTGGTGAGACCGCGTCGGTGTTCCTGCCGAGCGTGCCCGGCCTGATGGCCCTCGCCGCCACCCTCGAGCTGGAGCGGGACCACGCACTCGACCGTCCGAAGGACGCCGAGGACGGCATGTACAACCCCGAAGACGCCATGGTCGCCGAGGCCAACAAAGACGAACGTGCCTCCGAGAGCCTGCTCGACATGCAGCCGTTCGAGGCGCTCGACTCGCAGGCGTCCTTCGACCGGGTGCTCTACGACGGCGGTGAGTTCGGCACCGGGGGCGAGGTCGGGTCGCTCGAGGAACTCGACTTCATCGGCATCCCGGGGCTGCTCGAACCCGACCAGGTGCGGGACCTGCTCCGTGCCCGCCAGGCGACCCAGGCGAAGCGGTCCAAGGGGCGCGTGGTGAAGGACGGGCTGCCGAAGGCGCCGGAGCCGGAGAACCGGCCGATGTACATGACCATCAAGGAGCAGCGCTCCGAACTCCAGCGCCTCGTCTCGATCTGGTCCCGGCACGCGAACGAGCCGCACGGGTCGATCCACGCCGAACTCCGTCGGATCAGCGGGGGACCCGCCGTGGCGCAGGCGAGCATCGAGCAGATCCAGAAGCGCATCGACATCCTGCGGTCCCGCATCGGCGGTCGTCGGTGAAGACGGTCCGCGCGTGATCGAGCCCGTCGACGACGACCGCACCTGGTACGTCAAGCGCGACGCGGACTCCTCACCCGAGGCGATCATCGACCGGTTCGGCGGCGGCTACCGGCTCCGGCGGTTCTCGCTGCACGAGTCCCGCCGCACCCAGTACGGCGTCTACACCGGCCGGGAGATCGCCGAGACCGCCTGGTGGCGCCTCCGGGACGGCAGGAAGTGACCAGGATCCGGTACGGATCGCCCGGACAGGTGCGGCGCTGGTGACGGGGACGGGCAGGATCGGGTAGACCGGAGGAATGGCAGACTCCATCCCTCACGTCCTCGTCCTCGGCGGCGGCTCGGCCGGCTACACCGCCGTCAAGCAGCTGCAGAAGCACGCCGCCACGGTGCCGATGCGCATCACCCTCGTGGACCAGAACACGTACTACACGTACCTGCCGTTCCTGCCCGAGGTCGCCGGCGGTCACATCGCCCCCAAGGACGTCACCGTCGAACTCCGACGCGCGCTCCGCAAGACCCGGGTCATCCAGGGCAAGGTGACCGGCATCTCCTCGGCCGACAAGACCGTCGCGGTCGCCACGGCCGGCGGCGACGACCGCACCCTCGGCTACGACCACCTCGTCGTCGCGCTCGGTTCGGTCACCCGCACCTTCCCGACCCCGGGCCTCGATGAGGTCGGCGTCGGCTTCAAGACCGTCGAGGAAGCCGCGTACGTGCGTGCGAAGCTCCTCGACAACATCGCGAAGGCCGCCGCCACCCGCGACGAGGACGAGCGTCGTCGTCTCCTCACCAGCATCTTCATCGGCGGTGGCTACACCGGCGTCGAGGCGATCGGTGAGCTGTTCGACGTCTCGCAGGCCGCGATCGCCACCTACCCGTCCCTCGCCGGCGAGCAGCCCCGCTGGGTGCTCATCGACGCCCTCGACCGCGTCGCGCCCGAGGTCGGGCCGGAGCTGTCGAAGTGGACCCTCGAGTCCCTCCGGGCCCGCGGCATCGACGTCCGCCTGAAGACGACCATGCCGAGCTGCGAGGGCGGCGTCGTCAAGCTGTCCGACGGCGACGAGTTCGCCACCGGCCTGCTCGTCTGGACCGCCGGCGTCAAGCCGAACCCGCTCCTCGACGCCACCGACCTTCCGCGCGGCCCGAAGGGGCACCTCGCCGCCAACGCGAAGCTCCAGGTCGAGTCCGAGGACACCCACGAGGTCGTCCCCGGTGTCTGGGGCCTCGGAGACGTCGCCCAGGTCCCCGACCTGACCGCCGAGAAGCAGCCGGCCTACTACCCGCCGAACGCCCAGAACGCCGTCCGTCAGGCCGTCGTCGTCGCCGACAACATCGTGGCGTCGATCACCGGCAAGCCGCTCGAGGAGTACCGCCACCCGTCGATCGGCACGGTCGCCTCGTACGGTGTCGCCAAGGGTGCGGCGAACATCAAGGGCATCAAGATGACGAACCTGCTGGCCTGGCTCGCGCACCGGGCGTACCACGTGTACGCGATGCCGACGCTGAACCGCAAGGCGCGCATCGTGATCGGCTGGGTCACCGGTGCGGTGTCCGGCCGCGACGCGACCTCCCTCATCAAGGAGACCGACCCGCGTCGCACCTTCGTCGACGCGGCGAAGAGCTAGCGCACGCGTCGCGACGCGACTGCCTGCCGACGGGAGGCCCGGTACCAGCTGGTACCGGGCCTCCCGTCGGTCCGCCACCGGTCCTGGTGTGCGCTGCTACCGGCTGGGACAGGGAACGCGACCCTGGACCTCCTCCCATCCGCCGACCGTCAGCGTGGACGGCACGACCGAGAGGAGCGCCATGCGCGCCATGACCTACCGCGGCCCCTACCGGGTCCGCGTCGAGGACAAGCCGGACCCCCGCATCGAGCACCCGAACGACGCCGTGATCCGCGTCGAACGGGCGGCGATCTGCGGGTCGGACCTGCACCTGTACCACGGCATGATGCCCGACACCCGCGTCGGCCACACCTTCGGCCACGAGTTCATCGGGGTCGTCGAACAAGTCGGGTCGTCCGTGGAGACCCTGAACGTGGGAGACCGGGTGATGGTGCCGTTCCACATCTCCTGCGGCACCTGCTGGTTCTGCGCCCGCGGTCTCTTCACGAACTGCCACAACGTGAACCCGAACGCCACCGCGGTCGGCGGCATCTTCGGCTACTCGCACACCACCGGCGGCTACGACGGCGGCCAGGCGGAACGCGTCCGGGTGCCGTTCGCCGACGTCGGCCCGCAGGTGATCCCGGACTGGCTCGACCCGGAGGACGCGCTGATGATGACGGACGCCCTGGGCACGGGGTACTTCGGAGCGCAGCTCGCCTCGATCCGGGAGGGCGACACCGTCGTGGTGCTCGGTGCCGGACCGGTCGGGCTGTACGCAGCGAAGTCGGCGTGGTTCATGGGTGCCGGACGGGTGATCGTCATCGACCAGCTCGAGTACCGCCTGGCCAAGGCGCGCGAGTTCGCCCAGGCCGAGACGATCAACTTCGCCGAGGTGGACGACGTCGTCGTCGAGATCAAGAAGCAGACGGACTTCCTCGGAGCGGACAGCGTCATCGACGCGGTCGGTGCCGAAGCGGACGGCAACTTCCTGATGCACGTCTCGAGCGCGAAGCTGAAGATGCAGGGCGGGTCGCCGGTCGCGCTGAACTGGGCGATCGACGGCGTCCGGAAGGGCGGCACCGTGTCGGCGATGGGCGCCTACGGGCCCATCCCGAACCTCGTGAAGTTCGGCGACGCGATGAACAAGGGCGTCACGATCCACATGAACCAGGCGCCGGTGAAGCGTCAGTGGCCACGCTTGCTGGAGCACATCCAGGCCGGGCACCTCAAACCGAGCGACGTCATCACGCACCGGATCCCGCTCGAGCACATCGGTGAGGCCTACCACCTGTTCTCGTCGAAGCTCGACGGGTGCATCAAGCCGGTGATCGTGCCGTGAGCGGGACCGGGAACGGAGAGCAGAGCATGAGCAACGCAGACGACCACATCGCCTACGTGGCGGACAAGCCCCGGGACCTGCCGTCCGCGGACGAGCTCCGGGCACGGATCCCGGGGTGGGGGAGCGACCTGGACCTGGCCGACCGGCCGAGCGTGCCGAAACTGTCCCGCGAGGCCGGCTCCGCCACCAACGCCCACTGGGAGCGTCCCGAGCAGCAGGCCGGAGCCGAGGGACGCGAGCGGTCGATCGAGCACGCCCACGTCACGCCCGTGTTCGGGACCGCGCAGCCGCTCGCCGGTCCCGCCGGGATCGTCAAGCGGTACGCGTACCGGCGGTTCAGCGAGGGGCGCCTGGCGCACTGGATGCTGCTCGTCGTCGGCGACCGGCTCGACGTGGCCACCCACCGCGTGACGGACGCGCTGCGTGGGCGGCCGGACCGGTTGATCCGCGAGACCGGCATCGCCGCGGAGCAGGCCGACAGTCCGATCGGTGCACGACTCGGGTCGACCCGGAGCGACTGGCGGCACGGGGTGCTCGACCCGGTCGTCACCATGTGGCCCTACCTGCTCATCGGCGGCGTGGCCGTGTGGGTGGTGCGGCGCGCGCGGCGCTGACGAGCTGGTCCGTGAGGCCCAGTGTCCGTGAGGGCGTACGGGACGGACGGGAGGCGCGAGCCCACGTGGTGACGGGCCTC
This sequence comes from Curtobacterium sp. MCBD17_030, assembly GCF_003224255.1. Classification (NCBI taxonomy): domain Bacteria; kingdom Bacillati; phylum Actinomycetota; class Actinomycetes; order Micrococcales; family Microbacteriaceae; genus Curtobacterium; species Curtobacterium sp. MCBD17_030. Next base: position 364,347 of record NZ_QKLI01000001.1, read on the forward strand.
CCGTCCGTGACGTCGCGGCCGGAGAACGCAGAGCCCCCGTCACGCGCACCAAAATCACGGGCGCACCAAAACGAACGGCCCTCCCGAAGGAGGGCCGTTCGCCGCTTGTCTCAACACAAGTGTTCGAGTACGTGCTCCGAAGAGCGGGTACTGCGTGTCCGAGAGGGGACTTGAACCCCTACGCCCTAATACGGGCACTAGCACCTCAAGCTAGCGCGTCTACCAATTCCGCCACCCGGACTGGGTGTGATGCGTTGCACATGATGCTCGCACCGGGCCGTTCAACCGGGTTTCCCCGGCGTTCCTGCCGAGAGAAGACACTAGCACGGGTGTGAACGCGCGCTGAACACGGTCGCGCATCCCGGGCGCGGCGCAGTCGGAGCGGCTTCGCCGGTAGCGTTGGACCATGACGTCCGAGCTGGAACGCACCGCGGCGATCGCGCGGGACCTGATCCGGATCGACACGACGAACTGGGGTGAGGGGAAGTCGCGCGGTGAGACCGAGGCGGCGCACTACGTCGAGTCCGCGCTGCAGGAGCTCGGGCTCGCGCCGCAGCTGTTCGAGTCCGAACCGGACCGCGTCAGCGTCGTCGCCCGCGTGCCCGGCCGTGACCGCAGCAAACCGGCACTCGTCGTGCACGGACACCTCGACGTCGTCCCCGCCGACCCGGCGAACTGGTCCGTCGACCCGTTCGGGGGCGAGGTGCGCGACGGGTCCCTCTGGGGCCGCGGCGCCGTGGACATGAAGAACATGGACGCGATGATGCTCACCGCGCTGTCGGACGTCATCGAGCAGCGGGGCGCCCCGGAGCGGGACCTGGTGATCGCGTACTTCGCCGACGAGGAGGCGGGCGGCATCCTCGGCGCCCACCACGTGGTCGACACCCACCCCGAGGTCTTCGACGGCGCCAGCGCGGCGATCAGCGAGGTCGGTGGCTACTCGATCACGGTCGGTGACCGGCGCGCGTACCTGCTGCAGACCGGCGAGAAGGCCCTGATGTGGGTGAAGCTCACCGCGCGGGGGACGGCGGCACACGGCTCGCACGTCATCAAGGACAACGCGGTCACCACGATCGCCGCCGCCGTCGCCCGGATCGGCAGCGAGGAGTGGCCGGTCCGGCTGTCCGACACGACCACAGCGATGGTCGCCGAGGTGGCCCGGTTCCTGGGCGTCGACCCGGTCGCCACCGGACCGGACGAGGTCGCGCTCGCCACCGGGTCGGCCGCCCGCTTCATCCACGCCGCCCTGCACACGACGACGAACCCGACCGTCCTGAGCGCCGGGTACAAGCACAACGTGATCCCCGACCAGGCCACCGCGCTCGTCGACATCCGCTGCCTGCCCGGTGACGAGGACGCGGTCCTGGCCCGGGTTCGCGAACTGGCCGGCGACGACGTCGAGGTCACGATGACGCACCAGGACGTCGGGCTCGAGCAGGACTTCGGCGGCCCGCTCGTCGACGCCGTCCGGGACGTCCTCGAGCGTCACGACCCGGGCGCTCCGGTGCTGCCGTACCTGCTGTCCGGCGGTACCGACAACAAGGCGCTCTCGCGACTGGGCATCGCCGGGTACGGCTTCGTGCCGCTGCAGCTGCCGGCCGGCGTCGACTTCCCCGCGATGTTCCACGGCGTCGACGAGCGCGTCCCGCTCGAGTCGTTGGCGTTCGGCCGCCGCGTCCTCGGGGACCTGTTCGCGACCTACTGATACCGTGCATGGTCGTCGTCGGTGACGGCACAACCGAGTCCAGCACCGGCGAAAGGCCGCACACGTGCACATCTTCGAAGCGATCTTCCTCGGCTTCGTCCAGGGGCTGACGGAGTTCCTGCCGGTCTCCTCCAGCGCCCACCTGCGCATCGTCGGGTTGTTCCTGCCCGACGCACAGGACCCCGGCGCGGCCTTCACGGCGGTGACGCAGCTCGGCACCGAGACCGCCGTGCTCATCTACTTCTGGAAGGACATCGTCCGGATCGTCCGGAAGTGGTTCGGCGCCCTGGCCGGCAAGGTGCCACGGAACGACCCGGACGTCCGCGTCGGATGGCTCGTCATCATCGGCACGATCCCGATCGGCGTCATCGGGCTGCTCCTGCAGGACACCATCGAGACCACGTTCCGGTCGCTGTGGATCGTCGCCATCGTCCTCATCGTCTTCGGGGTCGTCCTGGGCGTGCTGGACCGCGTCGGCCGCAAGGTCCGTCCGATCGAGCAGATGACCTTCACCGGCGGCATCCTGATCGGCCTGGCACAGGTCCTGGCGCTCGTGCCGGGTGTCTCCCGCTCCGGAGCCACCGTGTCGATGGGGCTCGCCCTCGGGTACACGCGGCCGGCCGCGGCGCGGTTCGCGTTCCTCCTGGCGATCCCCGCGGTGTTCCTGTCCGGCCTGTACGAGGCAGCGACGAGCCTCGGTGACACCGGCGCACCGTTCGGCCTGGCGGACACGCTCATCGCGACCGTGGTGGCGTTCGTCGTCGGCTTCGTCGTGATCGCCGCCTTCATGAACTACATCAGCAAGCGGAGCTTCATGCCCTTCGTCGTCTACCGGATCCTGCTCGGCATCGTCCTCATCGTGCTGCTCTCGCTCGGGGTGGTGCAGGCATGAGGGCCTGGTCGGCACCGTCCGTCCCGGAGGTCCCCGGCGCCGGTCCCCGCCCGGTCGTCCACGACACCGCCACCGGCAAGCCCGTCGACCCGACGCGCGGTGCCGACCGGGCGGCGCTGTACGTCTGTGGCATCACGCCCTACGACGCCACGCACCTGGGCCATGCCGCCACCTACCTGGCGTTCGACACGCTCGGCCGGGTCTGGCGCGACGCCGGCCTGCAGGTGCAGTACGCCCAGAACACCACCGACGTCGACGACCCGCTGCTCGAGCGCGCGACTCGCGACGGCGTCGACTGGCGGGAGCTCGCCGCGTCCCAGATCGACCTGTTCCGCCGCGACATGGAGGCCCTCCGCGTCCTGCCGCCGGACGACTACGTGGCCGTCACGGACGAGGTCGACCGCGTCGCCGAGGCCGTCGCCTACCTCGAGGAGACCGGCGCCGCCTACACCGTGCCCACGCCCGATTCCGACGGCGAGGACCTGTACTTCGACGTGAACCGGGCGAACGACGTGTGGACGCTCGGCGACGAGAGTCGTCTGGACCGCGACACCATGCTCGCCCTCTCCGCCGAACGCGGCGGCGACCCCGACCGCCCCGGCAAGCGCGACCCCCTCGACCCGCTCCTGTGGCGTGCCGAGCGACAGGGCGAGCCGAGCTGGGACACCGAGATCGGCCCCGGGCGCCCCGGCTGGCACATCGAGTGCAGCGTCATCGCGGGCGACCGCCTCGGGCTGCCGATCAGCGTGCAGGGCGGCGGCAGCGACCTGGTCTTCCCGCACCACGAGATGAGCGCCGGGCACGCCGCAGCCCTCGCCCAGCAGCCGCTCGCGAACGCGTTCGTGCACACCGGCATGGTCGCCTACCAGGGCACGAAGATCTCGAAGTCGCTCGGCAACCTGGTCACGGTCCGCGGTCTGCTGGACGCCGGCGCCGATCCGCGGGCGATCCGCTTGGCGCTGCTGTCGCACCGCTACTCGGACGACTGGGAGTGGTTCGACGGCGACCTCGAGGACGCCGAGCGCCGGCTGGCGTCCTGGGACGCCTGGGCTGCGGACGGTCGCGGCGAGCAGGACGACGCCGACCAGGTGATCGGCCGCCTCCGAGCCCGCGTCGCGGACGACCTCGACACGCCGGGCGCCGTCGCCGTCGTCGACACCGCGATCGCGGCCGGCACGGCGGCGACGCCCGAGCTCGTCGACCTGGTCGACGCGCTCCTCGGCATCCGCATCGGCTGAAGCGGCGGCGCGGTGCCGCGTGCGCGCAAGCCCACCCGCTTCGCCGAGGTGCCGACACGCCGGTGCCCCGGGGCCCGGGGTGCGGGTGTCCCGGCACCTCGGTGACCGGCGGGCGGCGAGTCGCGCCGTCTCGGCGAGCGGGGTCGCGTTCCTGTCGCACGCACCTGACGGACGGGAGGCCCGGGACCAGCTGGTCCCGGGCCTCCCGTCCGTCAGGGTCTCGCGCCTACTGCGGCGGCTGCGGCGGACGCCACGGCCCCTCGCCGGCCGCCCCGTTGCCGTCCTTGCCGTCCTTGTGCTCGCGACGCCGGAGGTACTGCTCGAACTCCTGCGCGATGGCGTCCCCCGACGCCTCCGGGGAGTCGACGGTGTCACGCGCCTGCTCGAGCTGCCCGATGTACGACGCCATGTCCTCGTCGTCCGAGGCGAGGGCGTCGATGCCCTCCTCCCACTGCGCGGCGTCGTCGAGCAGCGTGCCGCGGGGCACGGTGACGTCGGTGAGCTCCTCCATCTTGTCGAGGAGCGACAGCGTGGCCTTGGGGGAGGGTGCGTTGTGCACGTAGTGCGGGACCGACGCCCACAGCGAGAGCGTCGTGAGCCCGGCCTTGTCCATCGAGTCGGCGAGGACCCCGAGGATGCCGGTGGGCCCCTCGTACGTCGACTTGTCCACGTCGAACGCGGCCCGGACGCCGGCGTTCTCACTCGACACGAAGACCGAGATCGGACGGGTGTGCGGCACGTCGGCGAGCATCGCGCCGACGAACACGACGGCGTCGATCGAGTAGACGTCGGCCAGGTCGATGACCTCGGCGCAGAAGCCGCGCCACGTGCGCGACGGTTCGGGGCCGACGAGGACGAACACGTCGCGTTCGGTCGGGGCACCGGTCGCCCCGATCACCGGGCGGCCCTCGGCGCTGGGGCCGTGCAGGACGATGCGGGGCCACTGCACTCCGCGTTCGCCGTCGTCGTCGAAACCGACCTCGGGCCGGTTGAACTGGTAGTCGACGTAGCGTTCCCCGTCGATCTCGCGCAGTTCGTCGAGCTCGAGCGAGTCGACGATGCGTCGGGCGAGACCGCTCGCGGCCTCTCCCGCGTCGTTCCAGCCCTCGAACGCGACGACGAGGAGCCGTCCGTCACTGAAGGGGGAGTGCTGTGGCACGGCAGGGCCTCCTGGTGGTGGAGTGGTCCGCCGCGCTCACGCGCGTGCCGACCGGACACGATCAGGCATCCACGATAGTCCCGCTCTCCACAGGCCGCCGTCCACCGACCGCGCCGCCGGTAGACTCGTCGCCCGTGACCGCGCAACCCCCCACCCCCGCCCAGCCCGCATCGGTGCTGCCCGCAGCCGTGCTGTGGGACATGGACGGCACGATCATCGACACCGAGCCGATCTGGCAGGAGTCGCAGGTCGTGCTCACCGCCCGCTACGGCGCCGAGTGGACCCACCAGGACGGTCTGTCGCTCGTCGGCAGCGGCCTGGAGCGGTCGGGGGAGATCCTCCGCGACAAGGGCGTCGACCTGGAGGTCGAGGAGATCGTCCAGTGGATGACCGACTTCGTGGTCGAGCGGCTGCACGGCGACGACCTGCCCTGGCGTCCCGGCGCCCGTGAACTCGTCGAGGAACTGCACGACCGCGGCATCCCGACGGCCCTCGTGACGATGTCCCGTCGCACGATGGCGCTCGTGACTGCCGAGGCGTTCGGTGCCCGCGGTTTCCGGGTCGTCGTGGCCGGTGACGACGTCGACCGTCCGAAGCCGCACCCGGACGCGTACCTGACCGCCGCCGCACAGCTCGGGGTCGAACCCACCGCCTGCGTCGCGATCGAGGACTCGGCCACGGGCGTCGCCTCCGCCCGGGCCTCGGGCGCCGTCACCGTGGCGGTGGAGCACATCGTCCCGATCGCCGAGGGCGCGAGCGACGTCCACCTCACCACGCTGAGCGGCGTCGACGTCGACCGCCTGCTCGAACTCACCGGCCCGGCGCTCAGCGCGCGGGCAGCCGAACGCCAGGGAGGCCCGACCTCCGTCCCGACGTCGGCCCCCGCCATCGAAGGGGACGCGCGATGAGCGACGACACCACCGTGCACGACGCCGCTGCTGCTCCGGATGTCGAGCTGCCGCACACCGCCGGCGGTGCCCCGCACACCCCGCCCCGCGGTCCGTTCCGCGCTGGCGACCGGGTGCAGCTGACCGGGCCGAAGGGCAAGCTCACGACGCTCTCGCTCGAGCCCGGCGTGGTCTACCACACGCACCGCGGCATGCTCGCGCACGACGACGTCATCGGCCAGCCGGACGGCTCGGTCATCCGGGCCAGCACGGGCGACGAGTACCTGGCCCTCCGCCCGCTCCTCAACGACTACGTCATGTCAATGCCGCGCGGTGCAGCGATCGTCTACCCGAAGGACGCGGCACAGATCGTCGCCTTCGCGGACGTCTTCCCCGGTGCCCGCGTGGTCGAGGCCGGCGTCGGGTCGGGCGCACTGTCGCTCTGGCTCCTCCGCGCCATCGGCCCGAGCGGCAGCCTGCAGTCCTTCGAGCGACGTGAGGAGTTCGCGGCGATCGCCCGTGGCAACGTGGGAACGTTCCTCGGAGCCGTCCCCGACAACTGGTCGGTCACCGTCGGCGACCTGGTCGAGGAACTGCCGCGGGCCGTCGAGCCGCAGAGCATCGACCGCGTCGTGCTCGACATGCTCGCGCCCTGGGAGTGCGTCGACGAGGCGGCCGACGCCCTCGCGCCCGGTGGTCTCATCGTCTGCTACGTCGCCACGGTGACGCAGCTCTCCCGCACGGCCGAGGCGCTCCGCGACACCGGACGCTTCACCGACCCGCAGTCGAGCGAGACCCTGGTGCGCACCTGGCACGTGGAGGGTCTCGCAGTCCGACCCGACCACCGCATGGTGGCGCACACCGGCTTCCTCATCACGGCCCGTCGACTGGCCGACGGTGTCGTCCTGCCGAACCTGAAGCGTCGAGCCGGCAAGGCGGAGTTCTCCGACGAGGACGTCGAGGCCTGGACCCCCGGCGCCGTCGGCGAACGCGCTGCAAGCGACAAGAAGCTCCGGAAGGTCGCCCGTCAGGCTGCGGCCCAGGCGCGGAAGGTCGCGGCTGCCGAAGCGGCGTCCGAGGCCGCCGTCGCGGCAGCGTCCGAGGCCACGGCAGCCGTCGTCGGGGCGTCCGGTCCCTCCGACGGCGACCGGTAGGCTTCCCCCCGTGCCCGTCCTGCATCGACCGGAAAGAGGATCCGTGCGCACCATCCCCGCACTCGTCGTCACCATCGGACTCCTCGCGTCGCTGACCGCGTGCGCCACGCCCGGTGCGGGATCGGCCAGCACGTGCGCCCCGTCCGGCGCCGCGTCCCAGGCCGTGTCGGCGAAGGGCGCCTTCGGTTCCGAGCCGAAGGTCACCGTGCCGGCCGGTCTGACCGTCCGCGGCACGCAGGTCTCCGTGCTCCGCCAGGGCGAGGGCCGCACGATCGGCGACGGCACCCCCGTGGTGCTCGAGTACACGCTCGTCGACGGTGCCACCGGGGCGGTGGCCCAGACCAGCGGCTACACCGGCAGCACCGCGCCGTTGACGGCGGGCTCCACCAACGGCGGCGCGCTCGGCGAGGCGCTCGAGTGCGCCCAGGTGGGCGACCGCCTGGCCGTGGCACTGCCGAAGTCCGCGCTCTCCGGCACCGCTGCGGACCGGGGTCGCTCGGGGTCGAAGGCCGAGGACGCCGCGGTCTTCGTCGTCGACGTCAAGCGGGCCTTCGACGCCCGCGCCACGGGCACGCCACAGCTCGCGGGCGACGGCATGCCTGCCGTCGTGCTCGCACCCGACGGCGCGCCCGGCATCACGATCCCGTCGTGGTCCGCCCCGAAGCAGGACGAGCAGCACCTGCTCCGCAAGGGCGACGGTGCGACCCTCACGGCGAAGGACACCGCCGTGGTGAAGTACACCGCCGTCACCTGGGGGAGCAGCACGGCCGACTCGACCGTCGCGGGCTCCAGCTGGACCGACGGCTCGGGCTCCCAGCCGCTGCCGCTGGCGAAGGGGCAGGTCGTCGACGGCATCCGGAACGCCCTGCTCCGCCGCCACGTGGGTGACCAGGTACTGGCGATCGTGCACGAGCAGGGTGCCGCGTACGCGTACGTCATCGACGTGCTCGGCGTGATGCCGCGCTGACCCGCACCACAGGCTGCGTAGGATCGGCACGTGCCCACCACTCGTGCTCCCCGTGTGCCCGCTGAGGAACGGCTGTTCAGCCTGGTCCTCGCGCTGCTGTCGACGGAGTCCGGGCTGACGAAGTCCGAGATCCTCGCGAACGTGCAGGGCTACCGGCAGCGGTACAGCGCCGGCGGGGACAACGCCTCGCTCGAGCGACAGTTCGAGCGCGACAAGGACGACGTCCGCGAGCTCGGCATCCCGCTCGAGACGATCGAGACCCCGGGCGCCGCCGGTAACAACCAGACGCTGCGCTACCGCATCCCGAAGGGCGAGTACGACCTGCCTCTGGACGTCCGGTTCACCCCGGACGAGTCCGCGCTGCTCTCCCTGGCCGCGATGGCCTGGCGCGAGGGCGCACTGTCCGCCGACTCCCGCCGCGGTCTGCTGAAGGTCCGTTCCGCCGGGTCCGACGACGACGGGTCGGAGCACGACGCCGGTGACGGCGCCTCTGCCATCGGTGCGTACGCTCCGCGGCTGCGCACCCGGGACGCTGCCTTCGAGCCGCTGCGTTCGGCCCTCGACCGGGCGGCGGCCGTCCGGTTCTCGTACATCACACCGGGGCACCACGAGGCGCAGGTGCGCGAACTCGCCCCGCTCGCGCTCGTGCAGCACGGCGGCCGGTGGATGCTCGCCGCGCACGAGTTCGCGACCCGCTCCGAGAAGAACTACCTGCTCGCCCGGATCGTCGGGCCGGTCACCCAGTACGAGGTCGGGCAGCACCCGGCGCCGGCCGACGCCGGGGAGCGGGCTCTGGCGGGCCTCGACCGCGTCTGGGCCGAGCGCACGGCGACCGTGCACGTCGTCCCGGGCTCCGATGCTGAGCGACGACTGACCCGACGCCGGGACACGACCTCGACCACCGAGGGTGAACTCGTGATCCACCACGTCGACCCGCAGATCCTGGCCGAGGAACTGGCGGCCTTCGGGCCCGAGGTCCGCGTCGTCGAACCCGAGGACCTGCGGCAGCGTGTGGTCGACCGGCTCCGCGTGCTCGTCGAGGACCACACCGGTGCACCGGACAGCGGCGTCGCGGGCGCGACCACGGGGAACGACGGAGCGACACATGGCTGACGCCCAACCGCTGCAGGCGCAGGACAAACTGGCGTTCCTGCTGGCCCTCGTGCCGTACCTGATCGACCGCGAGCGCGTCTCCGTGTCCGAGGCGGCACGGCACTTCGGCGTCCCGGAGTCCCGGATCCGCCGTGCCGTCGAGCTCATCGCGGTCTCCGGTGTCCCCGGCGAGACCATGCAGTACCAGCACGGTGACCTGTTCGACATCGCGTGGGACGACTTCGACCAGAACGACATGATCGTCCTGACGAACCTGGTGGCGATCGACGACGCCCCGCGGTTGTCCGCCCGCGAGGCCTCGGCGCTCATCGCCGGGCTGCAGTACCTGTCGGCGCTGCCCGAGGCCGCGGACAAGGACGCGATCCGTGCCCTGATGGCGAAGCTGTCCCGTGGCGCCGGCGGTGTGGCGGGCAACGTCGCCGTCGGCCAGGACCTGCACGACGCCGCCCTCACGGTGATCAGGGAGGCCATGTCGGGCCGTCGCGGTCTGCAGTTCGAGTACGCCGGACCGCGGACGCAGGGCAGCACACGCCGGGTCGACCCGCTCCGGGTGGAGTCGATCGACGCGGACTGGTACCTGCGCGCCTGGGACCTCGACCGTGCCGCGATCCGGACCTTCCGACTGGACCGGATGTCCGGCGTGCGCGTCGACGGCCGTCCCGCGGAACGGACCATCGACGACGTGGTCCTGCCGGACACGCTGTTCCAGCAGAGCGCCCAGGACGTCATCGTGACGGTGGAGCTCGACGGGTCGTCGCTGCCGCTGGTGGCCGACTTCCTCGCGGACACCGCGGACGCGCCGGACGACGACGGACGGGTGCGCATCCGGCTCGCGGCCTCGGCCGGGTTCGACGGAGTGGTCCGTCTGGTCGCCGGCTTGCCGGGCCGTGCCGTGGTGCTCGACCCGCCGGCCGCCCGGCAGGCCGTCCACGACTTCGCCGCCGCCGCTCTCGACGTGCACTGAGAGACCGCTGCCGTAGGATCGGACCATGGCTTCGACGACCGCGAGCGGGCGAGAGAAGCGGCAAGGGCGCCGGCCGAAGGAGCCCGAAGGCCGCATGTCCCTCGGGCAGCACCTGATCGAGCTGCGCAACCGTCTCTTCAAGGCGGTCGTCGCGGTGCTGGTGGGCGCGATCGGCGGTTGGTTCCTCACCCCCTTCGTGCTCGATTCGCTCCGTGCCCCGGTGACGCAGCTCGCCCGGGTCGGTGGGCACACTGCCGAGCTGAACTTCCCGATGATCACCGGCGCCTTCGACCTCCGGCTGCAGATCGCGATCACGATCGGCGTCGTCATCGCGAGCCCGGTGTGGCTCTACCAGATCTGGGCGTTCATCGTCCCGGCCCTGGTCCGCCGCGAGAAGCAGTACGTGTGGGGCTTCCTCGGCACCGCGATCCCCCTGTTCTTCGCCGGTTGCGCGTTCGGCTGGTACGTCCTGCCGCACGTGGTCGGGATCCTCGGCAGCTTCGTCTCCGCACAGGACACCTCGATCGTCGATGCGAAGGCCTACTACGACTTCGTCATCAAGCTCATCGTCGCGGTCGGCATCGCCTTCGTGCTGCCGGTCTTCCTGGTGCTGCTGAACTTCGTCGGCGTCCTGTCGGCGGCGGCGATCGTCCGCTCGTGGCGGGTCGCGATCGTCCTCATCCTGATCTTCACCGCACTGGTGACCCCGTCGGCGGACATCCTGTCGATGTTCATCCTGGCGATCCCGATGGTCGTGCTCTACTTCGCGGCCTGCCTGGTCACGTGGATCCACGACCGCCGCGTGGCGAAGCGCCAGGCGAAGCTCGACGAGGAGTACGGCCTGTGACCGAGACCAGCCTCAGCCCCGCCGAGCGGTTCGCCGCCGCGAAGGTCCGCTCCCGGTCCCGGAACCTCGAGCTGTTCCGCACCGACCTGCGCTTCGACCTCGACCCGTTCCAGTTCGCGGCGTGCGACTCCGTCGACCAGGGCCGGAGCGTCCTGGTCGCAGCGCCGACCGGTGCCGGCAAGACGATCATCGCCGAGTTCGCCATCTGGTTGGCGATGCGGCAGCCGACGGCGAAGGTGTTCTACACGACGCCGATGAAGGCGTTGAGCAACCAGAAGTACGCCGAGCTCGTCCAGGCTTACGGGGAGACCGAGGTCGGCCTGCTCACCGGTGACACGAACGTCAACCCCCGGGCCCGCGTCGTCGTGATGACGACCGAGGTCCTGCGGAACATGATCTACGCGGACTCCGACCTGCTCGACGACCTTGCGTGGGTCGTGCTCGACGAGGTGCACTACCTGGCCGACCGGTTCCGCGGCGCGGTGTGGGAAGAGGTCATCCTGCACCTGCCGACCGAGGTCCGGCTGGTCTCGCTGTCTGCCACGGTCAGCAATGCCGAGGAGTTCGGTGACTGGCTGCAGACGGTCCGCGGCGACACCGACGTCATCGTCTCCGAGGACCGTCCGGTCCCGCTCGACCAGCACGTCCTCGTCGGCAACAAGATGGTCGACCTGTTCGACTCGTCGGGTGCCGCCGCGACCAACCGGGTCAACCCGGAGCTGCTCCGTCTGGTGGGCAGCGCCTCCCGGGGGTCCGGTGGTCCGCGGGGTCGACGCGGTGGCCGCGGCGGGTTCCCGGAGCGTCGGGGTCCGCGTACTGAGAAGGCACACCGCGAACAGATCGCGAAGATGCTGGACGAGCGCATGCTGCTGCCGGCGATCTTCTTCGTCTTCAGCCGGAACGGCTGCGACCAGGGCGTCCGCCACGTCGTCCGCTCCGGGCTGTCCCTGACGACGGCCGACGAGCGCCGGGAGATCCGCGAGACGGCCGAGTACCACTGCCGCACCCTGCTCGACGAGGACCTGGCCGTGCTCGGGTACTGGGAGTGGCTGGAGGGCCTGGAGCGCGGTGTCGCCGCGCACCACGCCGGCCTGCTGCCCGCCTTCAAGGAGGTCGTGGAGGACCTCTTCCAACGCAAGCTGGTGAAGGTCGTCTTCGCCACCGAGACCCTCGCGCTCGGGGTCAACATGCCCGCGCGCACCGTCGTGCTGGAGAAGCTCGAGAAGTTCAACGGCGAGGCCCGGGTCCCGATCACGCCGGGGGAGTACACGCAGCTCACCGGTCGCGCGGGTCGCCGCGGCATCGACGTCGAGGGGCACTCGGTCGTGCAGTGGACGGACGGGCTCGAGCCGCAGGCCGTCGCGTCGCTGGCGAGCCGTCGCACCTACCCGCTGAACTCGTCGTTCAAGCCGACCTACAACATGGCCGTGAACCTGATCGAGCAGTTCGGTCGGGACCGCACCCGCGAGGTCCTCGAGACCTCGTTCGCACAGTTCCAGGCGGACCGTTCGGTCGTCGACCTGGCGCGCAAGGTGCGGTCGCAGCAGGAGTCCCTGGACGGCTACCAGGACGCCATGCAGTGCCACCTCGGTGACTTCACCGAGTACGCGGCGCTGCGTCGGCGACTCTCGGACCTCGAGCGCACCAACGTGCCCGGTGGTCGCGAGGCGTCGCACGGTGCCCGCCAGGAGCGTCAGGCAGCGATCAGCGAGGTCCGCCGCCAGCTCCAGCGGCACCCCTGTCACGCCTGCCCCGACCGGGAGGCGCATGCCCGCTGGGCCGAGCGCTGGTACAAGCTCAAGCGCACCAACGACAAGCTCGTGCAGCAGATCCGCTCCCGCACGGGTGCGGTCGCGACGACGTTCGACCGCGTCACCGACGTGCTCCTCGCCCTCGGTTACCTGGTGCAGGACGAGCAGGGCGACGTGACCGTGGCCGCCGGTGGCCGCCGACTGCAGCGCATCTACGGCGACCGGGACCTGTTGGTCGCCGAGTGCCTGGAGGCCGGGGTCTGGAAGGACCTCACCCCCGCGCAGCTCGCCGGCATGGCGGCGACGATCGTCTACCAGCCGCGTCGCGAGGACGCTCCGGGCACCGAGCACGCCGTCCCGCGTGGGGCGTTCCGGCCGGCGCTCGACGAGACGCTGACGATCTGGTCCCGCCTGGATGACGTCGAGCGGGACGCCCGGCTGGCCGGATCCGAGCCGCCGACCCCGGCGATCGCGCTCGGCATGTTCCGCTGGGCGTCGGGTTCGCCGCTCGACGACGTCCTGCGCTCGCTCGACCTGGCCGCAGGGGACTTCGTGCGTTGGTCGAAGCAGGTCATCGACCTCCTCGACCAGATCCGGAACGCCGGCGACCCGGACCTCGCGCAGACCGCCCGACGCGCCACCGACGCGGTCCGCCGCGGCATCGTCGCGTACGCGACGGTCTGACGGGAGGCCCAGTGTCGGTCCCCGTGACAGCCGTGCGCCCGGCACATGCGGACGTCCGCCGTGCGACCCGGACGACGACGCCCGTCGTCGCGGAGTCGACGTCGGTGTTCGCGGCGCTGCCGCTCGGCCAGGCGCTGCCGCTGTCGGTGATCGGGGGGCTCCTCTTCGCCCTGTCGTTCCCGTCGCCCGGCTGGTGGTTCCTGGCCTACCCGGCCGTGGCGTGCCTCCTGCTCGCGGCGATGGGACAGCGCGCTCGTCGGGCGGCCTGGCTCGGACTGCTCGCCGGAGCGACGTTCTGGGTGCCCGCGATCTCGTGGGCGGGCCGCTACCTCGGACCGGTGCCCTGGTTCGCGCTGGCGCTGCTCGAGGCGGCGCTCTTCGCCGTCGGCACGGTGGCGATCGCACTGGCCTACCGCTGGGTCGCGCGCGTGGTGCCCTCGACCGCCGGGCGGGTGTGGGGCCTCCCGGCAGTGGTGGCAGCGCTCTGGACCGGACGCGAGTGGTTCTCGGGCAGCTGGCCGTACGGCGGCTTCGCGTGGGGACGCGTCGGTCTGTCGCAGTCGCAGGGTCCGTTCACACACCTCGCCGCGTACGTCGGCGTGCTCGGACTGAGCTTCGTCGTCGTGTACTGCGTCGCCGTGGTGGTCTCGCTCGGACTGGTCGGCGGTGTCCGGCTGCCGATGCGGATCGCGACGGCGGGACTGCTCGTGGCCGCGGTGCTGGCCGTGCCCGCGTGGCCGACGGCCGTCGACGGGACAGTGCGCGTCGAGTCCGTGCAGGGCAACGGCCCCGCGGGGTACTTCGACCGCGCGCAGCCGGGTGACGTGTTGCGGTCACAGGTCGCCGCGACCGACGTCGACGCCCGGGGCGTGGACCTGGTCGTCTGGCCCGAGGCGGCCGCCGAGTACGACCCGCGCCGGGAACCGGTCATCGCCGGGGCCCTGGACGCGGTCGTGCAGAGCGTCGGCGCACCCCTCGTCGCCGGGGCCGTGACGCAGACGTCGTCGGGCGTGCTCCACAACACCTCGTTCGTCTGGGGCGCGGACGGCTGGCAGGCCTCCTACGACAAGAAGCGCCCGGTGCCGTTCGGCGAGTACGTGCCCGACCGTTGGTTCTACTCGAAGCTCGCGCCCTCGCTCATCGGCCTGCTGCAGCGCGACTACACACCCGGGACGAAGCCGAACGTGCTGCCGGTCGCCGGCATCCGTGCGGGTGTGATGATCTGCTTCGACGTCGTCGACGACGGACTGACCGCCGACCTGGCACGTGGGGGAGCGCAGGTCATCCTGGCGCAGACGAACAACGCGGACTTCGACGGGACCGACGAGAACCTGCAGCAGCTCGAGATCGCGCGGATGCGGGCCGTCGAGACCGGGCGCTCGCTCGTGAACACCTCGACCGTCGGGGCGTCGCAGGTGATCGACCCGGACGGGCGCACCATCGACCGGGTGCCCGCGTACACGGCGACCTCGATGGTGACCGACGTCCCGCTGGGCACCTCGACGACGCCCGCCACGGTCGCCTCCAGGGACGTCACGCTCGTGCTGTCACTCGGTGGACTGCTCGTGCTGCTGGCCTGCGCTCCTTGGCGACGCCGGCACGGCTGACGCCGTCCGACGGGTGCCCGTCGGATCCTGCGCACTGGGAAGCGACTGTGAATGCAGCGCCCTCGGAACGAAACCCGGGTGGTGTGGGTTGGACCGGGGGAACGAGCGAGAGGAGTCGGACATGGCTGATCGGAGTCTCCGAGGCATGCGGCTCGGGAGCCAGAGCCTCCAGAGCGAGGACGGTGTCGAGCTCTCCGAACGGAAGCGCGCCGTCTACCAGGCGGCATCGGGCGAGACCTTCGACGTGGTGTTCTCCGCCGACGCGGAGGTCCCGCCGGTGTGGTCGGACCCGCGAAGCGGCTGGGAAGGGCGTCTGCTCGGCGAGGACGGCAAGCCCGTCGACATCGCTGCAGAGGACGTCAAGGCACCGCGGACCCACTGGGACATGCTGCTCGAACGGCGCTCCCGCGAGGAGCTCGAGGAACTGCTGGAGGAACGTCTCCAGGTCCTCCGAGCCCGTCGCGGCGCCTAGACCAGAGCGGCGCAGCACCCGAACAAAGAACGGCCCGCCCCCCAGCAGGGGAGCGGGCCGTCGTCGTGTCCGGCGGCGGACGGGGTCAGTCGCGCGTCCGGTGGGTGCCGAACGCCGTGTCGGCCTCCTGGTCGGCGGCGGAGAGGCGCTCGTCCACGCTGCGGTCCGACTGGGCCAGGCGGTCGTCGAGCTCCGACGGCGGCACGATGTCCGCGACCGAGGCGTCGGCCGCGGGGGAGCCGGAGCGTCCGGCGCCGTCCCGCGCCTGGGTGTTCGCGAGGCTCTCGTCGGCGAGCTTCGAGATGCGGGACAGGAAGTCCGATCCGGCAGCGCCGCCGGCAGCCGACCCGCCGGAACCGGTCCGCTGGGCGCTGAAGCCCTTGGCGATGCCGGACAGCGCCTCGGTGAACTCGCTCGGGATCATCCACAGCTTGTTCGAGTTGCCCTCGGCGATCTTCGGGAGCATCTGCAGGTACTGGTACGACAGCAGCTTCTCGTCCGGGTCGCCCTGGTGGATGGCGTCGAACACCGTGGCGATGGCCTGCGCTTCACCCTCGGCCCGGAGGACCTGGGCCTTCGCATCACCTTCGGCACCGAGGATCGCGGCCTGCCGCTGCCCCTCGGCCTCGAGGATCTGCGACTGCTTGGTGCCCTCGGCCTGCAGGATCGCCGCACGACGGTTCCGCTCGGCGCGCAGCTGCTGTTCCATGGCGTCGACGATCGACACGGGCGGCTCGATGGCCTTCAGCTCCACGCGGCCGACGCGGATGCCCCACTTGCCGGTCGCTTCGTCGAGCACGACGCGGAGCTGGCCGTTGATGTTGTCGCGGCTGGTCAGCGCCTCTTCGAGGTTCAGACCACCGACGACGTTGCGCAGGGTGGTCGTGGTGAGCTGCTCGACGGCACCGAGGTAGTTCGCGATCTCGTACGTCGCCGCGCGGGCGTCGGTCACCTGGAAGTAGACGACCGTGTCGATCGAGACGACCAGGTTGTCCTCGGTGATGACCGGCTGCGGCGGGAACGAGACGACCTGTTCACGCATGTCGATGAGCGGGCGGAGTCGGTCGATGAACGGCACCAGCAGGTTCAGCCCGGGCGTGAGGGTCTTGTGGTACTTCCCGAGCCGTTCCACGACACCGGCCGTGGCCTGGGGAACGATCCGGATGGCCTTCGCGAGGACCGTGATCACGAAGATCACGATGACCACGATCAGGACGATGAGCACGACCGTCCCGGTGGAGAGCGTCATTGGGCTGCCTTCTGTTCGATGCGGACGACGGCGGTGGAACCTTCGATGGACTCGACGACCACGCGCGTGCCGAGCGGTGGCGTGCGGTCGACGGCGCCGGGTGCGAAGCGGGCACTCCAGGTCTCACCGTTGGCCAGGCGGACCTGGCCGGGGGCGGACGGCGTGAACGCGAGGGCGACCGTGCCGGCCATGCCGACCAGGCCCTCGACGCCGGTGCGGTGCGGGTCGGCACCACGGTTCAGCGCCTGGAGCACGCGGGGGCGGACGACGGCGAGCAGCAGCAGCGCGAGCACCGCGGCGATGATGGCGCTGAGCCACCACGGGGCGCCGAGCAGTGCGGCGATCAACCCGCCGGCGGCACCGGCCGCGAGCATGAGGAAGATGAAGTCGAGCGTGAAGACCTCGACCACTCCCAACACGAGCACCAGGGCGATCCACACGATCACCTGGGTCCATTCCGAGACGTTCACGCGATCTCCCTCCCCTTGCATCGCGCACGGCATCCGCAGCATCGCGACGTCCGGTCCTGTTGCGTCCAACGTATCAGCCACCACTGACGCGCCGACGTGGCGCGGGCCCCTTGCTAGGCTCGATGCCGCCCGGGACGACCAGGACCGGCGCCGCCCGACGACAGGAGTCACCACTGTGAGCAGCCCCCTCGCCCCCGGATCCCTCGACGGCACGCGCGCCCTCGTCACCGGGTCCTCTCGCGGCATCGGTGCGGACACGGTCGGGTACCTGGCCGAGGCCGGTGCGAAGGTCGTCGTCAACTACCGCAACAAGGCCCGTCGCGCCGAGCAGATCGTCGAGAAGGTCGCCGCCGCCGGGGGATCGGCCCTGGCACTGCAGGCCGACCTCACGGATCACGACTCCGTTCAGGCCATGGTCGACGCGGTCGTCGCCGAGTGGGGTGGCATCGACCTGCTCGTGCTCAACGCCTCCGGTGGCATGGAGTCCGGCATGGGCGAGGACTACGCGCTCCGCCTGAACCGCGACGCCCAGGTCGACATGCTCCAGACGGCCGTGCCGCACATGCCGTCGGGCTCCCGCGTGGTCTTCGTCACGAGCCACCAGGCGCACTTCGTCGAGACCGCCGAGACCATGCCCGAGTACGTCCCGGTCGCGAAGAGCAAGCGCGCCGGCGAGCTCGCCCTCCGCGAGCTCCTGCCCCAGCTCGAGGCCGCGGGCATCGAGTTCGTCACCGTCTCCGGCGACATGATCGAGGGCACCATCACGGCGACCCTGCTGAACCGGTTGAACCCGGGCGCGATCGAGGGTCGTCGGGACGCGGTCGGCAAGCTCTACAGCGTCTCCGAGTTCGCCGCCGAGATCGCCCTCGCCGCGGTCGAACCGATCCCTGCCGACCACACGAAGCTCGTCGGCGACGTCAGCTCCTTCACGGCCTGACACCGTGACCGCCTCACCCGGCCTGCGCCGGACCTCCCGCATCCTGTTGCTCGACCCGGCGGGCCGCGTGTTCCTGATGGACACGAAGGCACCGTCGTCCGACGGCGCACACCGGTGGATCACGCCCGGTGGCGGCGTCGACCCGGGGGAGTCCCACCGGGACGCGGCGATCCGCGAGCTCCGCGAGGAGACCGGCATCGAGATCACCGACCCGGGCGAGCCGGTGTGGTCGTGGGACTTCACCGTCGGCTGGGACCAGGCCGACCACGACCGCGGGCACGCCGAGTTCTACGTGGTGCGGACCCCGGGGTTCGAGCTGTCGGATACGGGATGGACCGATGACGAACGGGTGGACATCCTGGCGTCGCGCTGGTGGACCGCCGACGAACTCGACGCGACGGACGAGTCGTACGAGCCCGCCGAGCTGCCGGACCTGGTGCGTCGCCACCGCGACTGATCGTCACCCTGTGGTCGGACGGGAGGCCCGTGGCCAGGCCGCCACGGTCCTCCCGTCCGTCGACCGTCACGGTCCCTGCGAGCAGTGACCGGTCTCCGGCGTAGCGTCGCGGCCATGACGTACAGCCAGCCGGATCCGGCAGAAGAGACCACGCAGGCAGAGCCCGAGCAGCCCGACACGGAGCAGTCCACCGTCGGCGAGCAGGGCGGGGAGCAGGCAGCCCTCGAGATCGACAGCTCGGACGTCCCGACCACGTCCGACGACTCGTCGAACTGACGCGAGCGCGCTCGCACACCACGCCGGACGCCTGGTGACGGCACTCAGACGAGTGTCGACACCAGGCGTTCGACGTGTCCGCGGACGTCGTCGCGGATCGGACGGACGGCCTCGAGCGGCAGGCCGGCCGGGTCGGTGAGCTCCCAGTCCTCGTACCGCTTGCCGGGGAAGACGGGGCAGGCGTCGCCGCAGCCCATGGTCACGACGACGTCGGCGTGACGGACGGCCTCGGTGGTGAGGACAGTCGGGGTCCGGCCCACGATGTCGATCCCGACCTCGTGCATGGCGGCCACCGCGACCTCGTTCACCCGGTCGGCGGGCTCGGAGCCGGCGGAGAAGACGTCGATGCGGTCACCGGCGATCGCGCGGAGGAAGCCCGCTGCCATCTGCGACCGGCCGGCGTTGTGCACGCAGACGAACAGGACGGCGGGGCGGGGGACGTGCTGGTCGGGCTGGTCGTGCTGGTCGTGTTGGTCGCGAGGGTCGTGCTCGTCACGTTCGGGCGCTTCGGTCATACGTCCATCGTGCCGGACAAGCGACCGGTGAGACGCACGTACTCCGGGTGCTCCGGGTCGGGGTCCGACCGGCTGAGCCCGACCGCCGCTACGCCCGGAGCGCCGGTTCGTTCCCGGGCACCACGAACAGGGCCAGTTCCGCCAGGGCGCCGCACAACCGAAGCCGGCCGGAACCGTCGGATGCCGCGGTTCCGGTGGGCTTCCGTTGTGCGCAGCCGATGTGAGCCGTCCCGCACAGCCGTTCGGGCACCTCGAGCAGTGCGCCGATAATGCGTATTATGTCAACTAGAAGGAGCGGGTGGGGCGGAGCGCCGCGGTCGATCAGGAGTGCACTCCCGCGGTCCTCGACGTCCGCGCCGACCCGGACCGCACCGAGAGCCGTCGCTACCACTGCACCGGTGGGTGAGCGCGACCGAGCGCTGGGCTAGCCTCGTCGGCGATGACGACACGCACCCGGGTCACCCTCGGCCGCCGCGAGGACCTCGGGGCCGACTGCGCCAACTGCTTCGGCCTGTGCTGCGTCGCGCTGGCGTTCACCCGGTCGGTCGACTTCCCGGTCGACAAGGACGCCGGCGACCCGTGCGGGAACCTCGACGCCGCCGACGGCTGCACGATTCACCCACGCTTGCGGGTCGAGGGGTTCCGCGGCTGCACGGTCTTCGACTGCTCGGGTGCCGGGCAGAAGGTGTCCCGCCACACCTTCGCGGGCCGCTCCTGGCGGGACGACACGGCGACCCGGGACGCCATGTTCGCCGTCTTCCCGGTCGTCCGCCGACTCCACGAGCTG
This sequence comes from Curtobacterium sp. MCBD17_030, assembly GCF_003224255.1. NCBI lineage: Bacteria > Bacillati > Actinomycetota > Actinomycetes > Micrococcales > Microbacteriaceae > Curtobacterium > Curtobacterium sp. MCBD17_030. The sequence continues at coordinate 384,478 of NZ_QKLI01000001.1, forward strand.
CTCCGCTACCTGGACGAGGCGATCACCATCACGCGCGACCCACATGCGGCTGCCGAGCTGACGCAACGGTTCGACCGGGTCCGGGACCTGAGCGACGCCGACCCGCGCACATTGCTGGACGTGGACGTGGACGCCGAGTACGACGCAGCTCGACCGCTCCTCCTCACCGCCAGCCGGCACGCCCGGGTCGGTGCCGGCGATGTCCGAGGCAGCGTCGCCCGAGCCGGCGACGACCGCCGGGTCGGGCGCGTGCGCGTCGGTCCCGGTGCGGACCTGCTCGGCGTCGACCTGCGGCAGGCGGACCTGCGCGGCGCGAGCCTCCGCGGTGCGCTCCTCATCGGCGCCGACCTCACCGGCGCGGACCTGCGCCGGTGCGAGTGCATCGGTGCGGACCTCCGTGACACCGACCTCTCCGGAGCCGACCTCCGCGGAGCCGTGTACCTGACGCAGATGCAGGTGAACGCCGCCCGCGGCGACGCGCGCACCCGCCTGGACGACGGGTTCCAGCGGCCGTCCCACTGGCCGTGCTGATGCCCTGACCGACGCCCTGACGGACGGGAGGCCCGTGGCGGTGTCGCCACGGGCCTCCCGTCCGTCAGTCGGCACGCCCGCCAGCCGGTCACGTCAGGACCGACCGGTCTCGTCAGCACCAGCAGGACACGTCAGTAGTCGACGCGCCCGTGCCGGTTGTGGAACTCCCCCGTCGGCCCGTCGGGGCCGAGGAGCGCGAGCATGACCGTGGCGTCGGTCCCCTCGGTCACCGTCTGGTGGCCGGAGTGCCCGTTGAAGTCCGTCGCGGTGTAGCCCGGGTCGCTGACGTTCACGCGGAACCCGGGCAGGTTCTTCGCGTACTGCACCGTGAGCGTGATCACCGCGGCCTTCGACGCCGCGTACGGGATGCTCGGCACGTGGAACTCGTCGTGGCCCGGCGTGCTGAGGAACCGCGGCCAGCCGACACCGGACGCGACGTTGACGATGACGGGGTTCTCCGAGGCGCGCAGCAGCGGCAGTGCCGCCTGCGTGACCCGGACGATGCCGGTGACGTTGGCGTCGAGGACGGACGCCATCGCCTCCGCCGTCAGGTCGTCCACGCCGAACGAGGTGCCCAGGACGCCGGCGTTGTTGACGAGCACGTCGAGCGCGGGGATCGAGGCGAGGGCATCATCGATGCTGGACTGGTCGGTGACGTCGAGGCGGACGACGGTGGCGCCGAGCTCACGCACGGCGTCGGCGTCCTCCGGGTTCCGGACGCCGGCGTAGACGGTGTGGCCGGCCTCGATGAGGCGGCGGGTGGTCTCGAGTCCGAGGCTGCGGTTCGCCCCGGTGATGAGTGTGGTGGTCATGGGGACCATCGTGCTCGCTCCGCGCGCCGTCCCCCAGGCCCCGCTCGACGTGCTGTCCCACGGACCCTGGGACTGGCAGTACCACGGTCCGCTGGCCGAAGCGCGCGAGGATGTGTGCATGAGCGAGTTCGCCGACGTCCTGCGGTCCTGGCGCGACCGGGTCACCCCAGCCGAGGTCGGCCTGCCCGCTGGCCCCGGACGACGCACCGCGGGCCTCCGACGTGAGGAACTGGCCGCCCTCGCCGGGGTCAGCGTCGACTACGTCGTGCGGCTCGAACAGGGCCGCGCGACGAACCCGTCACCGCAGCTGCTCGCCGCTCTGGCCACCGCGCTCCGCCTGACCGAGCAGGAGCGCGACCACCTGTTCCGCGTCGCCGGTGCCGCTCCCCCGACGCGCGGGCTCGTCCCCCGGCACATCACACCGGGAGTTCAGCGGATCGTCGACCGGTTGACGGACGTGCCACTCGCCGTCTTCACCGCCAGCCACGACCTGCTGTACCGCAACGACCTGTGGGCTGCAGCGACGGGGGACGGCGACCGGTGGCAGGGTCGTTCCGTGAACCTCGTCTGGCAGTTCTTCACCGACGGGCACGCCGGCGTGGAGTTCGACGACGACCACGCCGAGGCGTTCGCGTCCGACCTCGCCGCCGACCTCCGCACTGCCTTCGGCCGCTACCCGGACGACCGGCGCCTCGCCGAGCTGGTGCGGGACCTGCGGTCGGCGAGTCCCGAGTTCGAACGGCGCTGGGGCGAGGCGCGGATCGCCGAGCACCGGACCAGCCGGAAGACCCTGCAGACCCCGGTCGGCCCGATCGAGGTCGACTGCGACACCCTCTCCGTGCCGGGCAGCGACCTGCGGATCGTCGTCTACACCGTGGTGCCCGGCAGTGACGACGCCTCGCGACTCGACCTGCTTCGGGTCACGGGCCTCCAGCGCGTCTGACCTCCCGCGGAACGCAACGTCGGCGGCCCCGCGCGAGCAGTACCGCTGCGAGGATCCGCCGACTGTGCGTGTTGCGGGAGGGACTACTCGCCGAAGCCGGAACGGACCAGGTCCGCCAGGGCGTCGACCGCGTCGCGGGCGTCGGGGCCGGACGCCTCGATCGTCACCGTCGCGCCCTTCGGCAGCGCGAGCGCCATGATCGCGAGCAGGCTCTTCGCGTCAACCCCGTTCACCCGGACCGAGGCGTCGTGCTTCGCGGCCGTCTTCACGAACTCCGCAGCGGGACGGGCGTGCAGGCCCGACGCGTTGACGAGCTCGACGATGGCGGTCACGTTGGTCCCGTCGGCCGCACCGGCGTCGGAGACGGGCGGCGTGCCTCCCGGGAGGCCCGTGGCCGCGTCGTCCGCACCGGCGCCGGTCCCGACCGTGGTCCCGGATGCGCTCGCAGCGGCCGCGAGGACCGCGTCGACGTCGCCCCCGGTCTGGGCGGCGACGGCCGCCGCGACGGTCCCCTCGACGAGCGGGGCGTCCGAGACGTGCACGCGGGCACGCAACTCGTCGTCCAGGAAGTCGAGCGCTGTGTCCGTCGTCAGGTAGGCCGACCCGAGGTCGCACAGCACGACGACGCCGTCGGTCCCGGCGAGCTGTTCGATGCCGGCGGTGATCGCCTCGAACGAGGTGCCGATGCCGCCCTCCTCGGTCCCCCCGGCCGCGAGGAGTTGCACGTCGCCGGCCATCTGTCGTGCGATGTCCACCGTGCCCTGCGCGACGGCGGCGCTGTGCGAGACGACCAGGATGCCGACGCTCATGCCGCGTCCACGGCGGCACGGAGGACGTAGGCGCTCGACTGGGCCCCGGGGTCACGGTGCCCGACCGCGCGGTCGCCGAGGTAGCTCGCGCGGCCCTTCCGGGCGACCAGCTCGTCGGTCGATTCGGCACCGTTCGCTGCGGCGTCGGCCGCGGCCGCGAGCACCCGTTGCGGCGTCTCCCCCGCGGCGGCGGCTGCGGCTGCGGCGTCGACGGCCGGCGTCCACGCGTCGATCATCGTCTTGTCGCCGACCTCGGCCTTGCCGCGGGAGACGACGCCGTCGCGGGCGGCGGTCAGGACGGCGACCAGCGTGTCGGCGTCGAGCTCGGTGGCGTCGCCTGCTGCCTGGGCCGCCTTGAGGTACGCCGTACCGAACAGCGGACCGGCCGCGCCGCCCACGGTGGAGATGAGCTTCGTCGCGACGAGCTTGAACACCGCACCCGGGGTCTCGAGATCCGCGTCGTCGAGCGCGACGACCACCGCGCGGAACCCCCGGTCGAGGTTCTCACCGTGGTCGCCGTCGCCGATCTCGCGGTCGAGCGTGATCAGCTCCGCCCGGTGCTCGTCGATGGTGGCGGCGGTGCGGCGGACCCAGTCGATGGCCCAGGCGGTGTCGAGCGACAAGGTGTGTCCCTTCGTGCGGCCGACCGGGGGGTCGGCGTCGTGAGCGGAGTCGTCGTGCGGTGTCAGCGTCCCCAGCGGAGCGACGGCGTCTCCACCGGCGCGTCCCAGAGTGCCGTGAGGTCCTCGTCGAGCACCGTGACGGTCAGCGAGAACCCCTGCATCTCGAGGGAGGTGACGTAGTTGCCGACCAGGCTACGCGCGACGGTGTAGCCGCGGTCCGAGAGGACCTCGGCGGCCCGTCGGTAGGCGATGTAGAGCTCGGACTGCGGCGTCCCGCCCATACCGTTGACGAGCAGGAGCAGTTGCGCCCCGGCCGGTGCGTGCAGGTCGGTCAGGATCGGCTCGAGCACCCGGTCGACCAGTTCGTCGGCCGGTGCCATCGGGATCCGCTCCCGACCGGGCTCGCCGTGGATGCCGATGCCCAGCTCGGCTTCGTCGTCGGCCAGCGTGAAGGACGGCTCCCCGGCGTGCGGGACGGTGCCGGAGGCCAGCGCGAGCCCCATGGACCGCGTCACCTCGTTGACGTGGCGGGCCACGGCCGCGACGGCGTCCAGGTCGTCGCCACGTTCGGCGGCGGCACCCGCGCACTTCTCCACCACGACGGTGCCGGCGACCCCGCGACGACCGGCGGTGAAGAGCGAGTCCTGCACGGCGACGTCGTCGTCCACCACGACGCTCTCGACCCGGACGTCGTCCATCGCGGCGAGTTCGGCGGCGGTCTCGAAGTTCAGGACGTCCCCGGTGTAGTTCTTCACGATGTGGAGGACGCCCGCTCCCCCGTCGACGGCCTTGGTGGCGGCCACGATCGGGTCGGGCGTCGGGCTGGTGAACACGGGGCCCGGGACGGCGGCGTCGAGCATGCCGTACCCGACGAAGCCGGCGTGCAGGGGCTCGTGTCCGCTGCCGCCACCACTCACGATGCCGACCTTGCCCGACACCGGGGCGTCACGGCGGTACAGGTGGACCGGGTCCTCGACGAGCACGACGTGCTCGGCGTGGGCGAGGGCGAACCCCCGGACGGTCTCGATGACGACGTCCTGCGGGTCGTTGATGAGCTTCTTCATGCTGCGCCTCCGGGAGTGTGACGAGGTCGTGCCACGGGTACGACACGGATGTCCGGCACGGGTCCATCGCCTGCACACCGCCGACGTCGTCCGGAGTTCGGCTCACTGTACCGCCGTGAGGTGTCCTCACCAGGGGCAGTTGCGGGCACGTGTGCCGCCGTTGTGCACGTTCGTGCACCGGCCCTACCCTCCGACCCGGTCGCCGCGACTCTCGGCATCCAGGACCCGTGCACGTCCGTTCACTTTCGCGGGATTGCGGTTCGAGTCCATCGCCCTCCGGAAATTCCCAGCACTATGCTCGGGCTCAATCACTCGACGGGGAGTGCCGGTGCTCAGCCGGGGCCCCCGACCACAGCAAATCGGAGGTACCGGTGGACGACATCGGCGTCAAATTCCTGTCTGAGCTCGTCGGCACGGCGATGCTCATCATCCTGGGTGGCGGCGTGGTCGCCGCGGTCTCGCTCACGAAGTCCAAGGGCTTCGGCGCAGGCTTCCTCATGGTCACGATCGGTTGGGGCTTCGCGGTCTTCGCCGGCGTCACCGTGTCGTACAAGTCCGGTGGACAGCTGAACCCGGCGGTCAGCCTCGCGCAGGCCATCATCGGCAACATCTCGGTCGGCGAGATGTTCCTCTTCTGGCTCGCGCAGCTCATCGGCGCGATCATCGGTGCCGTCATCGTCTGGCTCGCCTACAAGCAGCACTTCGACGAGGAGCCCGACGCCGCGGCGAAGCTCGGCGTCTTCTCCACCGGCCCCGCGATCCGCAACTACGGGTGGAACCTGGTGACCGAGATCATCGGCACCTTCGTCCTCGTGTTCGTGGTCCTCGCCTTCACGAACGGCAAGACCCCGTCCGAACTCGGCGCCATCCCGGTCGCGTTCCTCGTGATCGCGATCGGTGTCTCGCTCGGTGGCCCCACCGGCTACGCGATCAACCCGGCACGTGACCTCGGCCCGCGCATCGCGCACGCCCTCCTGCCGATCAAGGGCAAGGGCACCAGCGACTGGTCCTACGCCTGGGTCCCGGTCGTCGGCCCGCTCGTCGGTGGCGCACTCGCCGCGATCCTCTCCGGCGCGCTGCTCCCGATGGCGTAGTCACCGGACCACCAGCACCTCTGCACCACCGACGCGGCCGCCACGCTGCACCTCCCTCGTGGCGGCCGCGTCCCACCACCCGCGCGGCCGCCCCGCGCTGCACCACCCGAACCCCCGCGGCCGGGTCGACCCGTCCCGACCGCAGCACCGAACACCGTCGTAAGGAGCACCAATGGCTGACTACATCGTCGCCATCGACCAGGGCACGACCAGCACGCGAGCGATCGTCTTCGACCACTCCGGGTCGATCGTCTCCGTCGGTCAGAAGGAACACGAGCAGATCTTCCCGCGCGCCGGTTGGGTCGAGCACGACCCGGCGGAGATCTGGGACAACACCCGTGAGGTCATCGGCCAGGCCCTGTCCCGTGCCGACATCACCCGCCACGACGTCGCAGCGGTCGGCATCACGAACCAGCGCGAGACCGCGGTCGTGTGGGACCGCACCACCGGCAAGGCGGTCTACAACGCCATCGTCTGGCAGGACACCCGCACCCAGTCCATCGTCGACAAGCTCGCCGACGGTGACACCGACCGCTACAAGGCCATCGTCGGCCTGCCCCTGGCGACGTACTTCTCCGGCACGAAGATCGCCTGGATCCTCGAGAACGTCGAGGGTGCCCGTGCGAAGGCCGAGGCCGGCGACCTGCTCTTCGGCACCACCGACACCTGGGTCCTCTGGAACCTGACCGGTGGCACGGACGGCGGCGTCCACAAGACCGACGTCACGAACGCCTCGCGCACCCTGTTCATGGACCTCGAGACGCTGCAGTGGCGCGACGACATCCTCGCTGACTTCGGTGTGCCCAAGTCGATGCTCCCGGAGATCGTCAGCTCCTCCGAGGTCTACGGCCACGTCGAGTCCTCGAGCCTCCTCCGCGAGGTCCCGATCGCCGGCATCCTGGGTGACCAGCAGGCGGCGACCTTCGGCCAGGCGGCGTTCGACCAGGGCGAGTCGAAGAACACCTACGGCACCGGTAACTTCCTCATCTTCAACACGGGCACGGACATCGTCCGCTCGGAGAACGGGCTGCTCACCACCGTCGGGTACAAGCTCGGCGACCAGGAGACGCACTACGCGCTCGAGGGTTCCATCGCCGTCACCGGCTCGCTCATCCAGTGGCTCCGCGACAACCTCGGCATCATCGGCAGCGCGCCCGAGGTCGAGACCCTCGCCACCACGGTCGAGGACAACGGCGGCGTCTACTTCGTCCCGGCCTTCTCGGGGCTCTTCGCGCCGTACTGGCGTCCGGACGCCCGCGGCGCGCTCGTCGGCCTCACCCGGTACGTCAACAAGGGGCACATCGCCCGTGCGGCCCTCGAGGCGACGGCACTCCAGACCCGCGAGGTCCTGGACGCCGTCAACGCCGACTCCGGCGTCGAGCTCACGGAGCTCAAGGTCGACGGCGGCATGACCGCCAACGACGCGCTCATGCAGTTCCAGGCCGACATCCTCGACGTCCCCGTGGTCCGCCCGGTGGTCGCCGAGACCACGGCGCTCGGGGCCGCCTACGCCGCCGGCCTGGCCGTCGGGTTCTGGGCCAACCTCGACGAGCTCCGCGCCAACTGGCAGGAGGACAAGCGCTGGGAGCCCCAGCTCGACGCCGCCGAGCGTGAGCGCACCCTCCGCCTCTGGAAGAAGGCCGTCACGAAGACCTTCGACTGGGTCGACGAGGACGTCCGCTGACGCGGGTCGCCTGACCGCTCCAGACGGGAGGCCGTACCGGTTCCGCAGAACCGGTACGGGCCTCCCGTCGTTGCGTGTGCGTGCGTGTGCGCCTCCTGCCGAGACGCCTCGGCGTCTCGGGTACTCGGCGGCGTCCCGCGTCGGCGCCGGCGTCTCAGGCCGGGCCGGAGGCGGGGGCCACGCCGACCCACTCGTCCAGTTTGCGCGTGGCGGCGCCGGAGTCGATCGAACCCGACGCGACGACCAGCTGCTCGCGGAAGCGCTGCAGGATCGGACGGTCGGCCTCGGTCGGGTCCTGCGCGAGACGGAAGGACACCAGGCCGGCCGCCGCGTTCAGCAGGACGATGTCGCGCACCGGTCCGGTCTCGCCGGCCAGCACCGTCCGGACGATCGCCGCGTTCTCCGCCGGCTCGCCGCCGAGCAGGTCCTCGATCCGGGCCCGGGCGATGCCCAGGTCGCGCGGGTCCAGGTCGTGCTCGGTGATCCGCCCGCCGGACACCTCCCAGATGTGGCTGTGGCCGGTGGTGGTGAGTTCGTCGAGTCCGTCGTCGCCGCGGAACACGAGCGCGGTCGCACCCCGGGTCTGGAACACGCCGGTGATGATCGGCACGAGTTCGAGCTGCGCCACGCCCACGGCGTTCGCCTCGCAGCGCGCCGGGTTGACCAGCGGGCCGAGGAAGTTGAACACCGTCGGTACGCCGATCTCGCGGCGTACCGGGCCTGCGTGGGCGAATCCGGGGTGGAACGCGCTGGCGAACGCGAAGGTCAGACCGACACGCCGGAACGTCTCGGCGACACGCGCGGCGTCCATCGTGAGGTCGAGGCCGAGGGCGGCGAGCACGTCACTCGACCCGGACTTGGACGAGCTCGCCCGGTTGCCGTGCTTGACGACGGGCACACCCGCCGCGGCGATGACGATCGCGGCCATGGTCGAGATGTTGACGGTGCCGACGACGTCCCCGCCCGTCCCGACGATGTCGAGGGCCATCGGGTCGACGTCGAGCGGCACGGCGGCGTCGAGGATCGCGTCCCGGAAACCGACGACCTCGTCGACCGTCTCGCCCTTCGCGCGGAGGGCCACGGCGAAGGCGGCGATCTGGGCGGAGGTCGCCTTGCCCTGCACGATCTGCTCCATGGCCCATGTGGACTGCCTGATCGAGAGGTCCTCGCGCGCCATGAGCGCGCTGATCACCGAGGGCCAGGAGAGTGCGTCAGACATGGCTCGATCGTACTGATTCTGGAGGACCCGCCAGTTGCCTGCGAAAACACTGTCGGGGGTTTCCGCCATAATGGAAGACGTGACAAGCACCCCTCTCTCCAGATCCGTCAGCGGTCCGGTCCTGAACAGGCCGAACCCCGTTGCCGTGGGGACGATCGTGTGGCTGGGCAGCGAGGTCATGTTCTTCGCCGGCCTGTTCGCGATCTACTTCACGCTGCGAAGCACCTCCCCCGAGCTCTGGGCAACCGAGAGCGCCAAGCTCGAGGTGCCGTTCGCATCGGTGAACACCATCGTCCTGGTGCTGTCGAGCTTCGCCTGCCAGTTCGCGGTCTTCGCCGCCGAGCGGTTCCAGGTGCACCGGACCAGCTGGAACCCCAAGGACTGGGGCATGACGGAGTGGTTCTTCGTCACCTACTGCATGGGCGCGATCTTCGTCTGTGGGCAGATCTTCGAGTACGCCAACCTCTGGCACGAGGGCATGACGCTCTCCTCGAGCGCCTACGGCTCCGCGTTCTACATGACCACCGGCTTCCACGGTCTGCACGTGACCGGCGGTCTCATCGCCTTCCTCCTCACGCTCGGGCGTGGGTTCGCCGCGAAGAACTTCGGGCACAAGGAAGCCACCACCGCGATCGTGGTGTCGTACTACTGGCACTTCGTCGACGTCGTGTGGATCGGTCTCTTCGCCGTCATCTACCTCCTCAAGTGAGAATCAGGCAGCCCCACAGCATGTTCAACACATCGAAGAAGAACAAGAAGGGCCGTCGCTCCCCCCTGGCGACCGTGTCCCTGCTCGCCGTCGCCCTCATGACGACCGGTGGTGCGTACGCACTGTTCAGCACGTCGGCCAACGCCGACGACAGCACCAACACCACGCTTGCCGCATCCAGCCAGTCCCAGGTCAACGAGGGTCAGAAGCTCTTCGCGTCGAACTGCGCCACGTGCCACGGGCTGTCGGCACAGGGCACCAGCGAAGGCCCGTCCCTCATCGGTGTCGGCTCGGCAGCGGTCGACTTCCAGGTCGGGACCGGCCGCATGCCGCTCGCCGCCCAGGGCCCGCAGGGTGAAGAGAAGCCCGAGCAGTTCACGGACCAGCAGGTCGACGCCATGGCGGCCTACGTCGCCTCCCTCGGCCCGGGCCCGTCGGTCCCGTCGTCGAAGCTCACCGACGGCGCAGAGGGTGACGCTGCCGAAGGTGCCGAGCTCTTCCGCATCAACTGCGCGATGTGCCACAACGTCGCCGGTGCCGGTGGCGCGCTGACCGAGGGCAAGTACGCACCGAACCTGCGCGACGTGTCCGGCAAGCACATCTACGAGGCGATGCTCACCGGCCCGCAGAACATGCCGGTGTTCAACGACCTGAACCTGACCCCGGACCAGAAGGCCGACGTCATCACGTACCTGAAGTACGTGCAGGACAACAAGTCTCCCGGCGGTTTCGCCCTGGGAGACCTCGGCCCGGTCGCCGAGGGTCTGTTCATCTGGATCTTCGGACTCGGCGCGGTCGTCGCGATGACCGTCTGGCTGACCGCGAAGACCAACTGATCGTCCGTGTCGCACGACACTGAAGGGAACACCATGGCAGAGCACGACGACGAGGCACTGAACTCGTCCTCGGCTGTCGAGAGGCACGACGCGAACCAGCCGGTCGGGACCGCGGTCCTGCCGCACGACCCGTTCGAGAACCCGGGTGAGCCGCCGCACCGTGGCCGCCGTACGGACGTCGACCCGAAGAAGCAGCGTCTGGCCGAGCGCCAGGTCGCCACGTTCTTCTACGTGTCGATCGTCGCGAGCGTCCTTTCGATCGCGGCGTACATCGCCTTCCCGATCGACTCCGACGACTTCGGCTCGGTCCGCACCGCGAACCTCTTCCTCGGGCTCGCCATCACGCTCGCCCTGCTCGCGCTGGGCATCGGTGCCGTCTACTGGTCGAAGACGCTCGTCTCCGACCGCGAGATCACCGAGATGCGCCACACCACGCGCGGCTCCGACGCGACCCGCGCCAAGGCGGTCGAAGCGTTCCAGCTCGCCGACAAGGAGTCCGGGTTCAGCCGTCGCAAGCTGATCCGGAACTCACTCATCGGTGCCCTGGTGGCCTTCCCCCTGCCCGGCATCGTCCTGGTGCGCGACCTCGCGCCGAAGGAAGACCCGAACGAGCTGCTCCGTCACACCTTCTGGAAGTCGGGCCTCCGCCTCACCAAGGACCCGACGGGTCTGCCGATCAAGGCGTCCGATGTCACCATCGGTTCGGTCTTCCACGTCATCCCCGAGGGCATGCTCGACTCCGAGCACATGCTCGAAGAGAAGGCCAAGGCGGCAGTCCTGCTGATGCGCCTGGACCCGAAGGACCTCAACCCGGCCAAGGGCCACGAGAACTGGGGCTACGACGGCATCGTCGCCTACTCCAAGATCTGCACCCACGTCGGATGCCCGGTCGCGCTCTACGAGCAGCAGACGCACCACTTGCTGTGCCCGTGCCACCAGTCCACCTTCGATGTCTCGAACAACTGCGAGGTCATCTTCGGACCGGCGGCCCGCCCCCTTCCCCAACTTCCGATCTCGGTCGATGACGACGGCTACCTGGTCGCACAGAGCGACTTCCACGAGCCGGTCGGCCCGTCCTTCTGGGAGCGTGCCCGCTCATGAGCAGCACAACGACCACCACCCCCACCACCGAGTCGGCGAACAAGCCGGCTCCTGACCGTGGTTCGCGCCTGATCAACTACACCGCGAACTACATCGACGAGCGCACGAGCATCTCCGGACTGGTGAAGGAGGTCGGTCGCAAGATCTTCCCCGACCACTGGAGCTTCATGCTCGGTGAGGTGGCGCTCTACAGCTTCGTCGTCGTCCTGCTCTCCGGGACCTTCCTGACGTTCTTCTTCCAGGCGTCGATGACCGAGGTCGTCTACAACGGTCCCTACGTCCCGCTCAAGGGCGTCGAGATGTCGGCCGCTCTGCAGTCCACGCTCAACATCTCCTTCGAGATCCGCGGCGGCCTGTTCGTCCGACAGATCCACCACTGGGCGGCCCTGCTGTTCGTGGCCTCCGTCATGCTCCACATGGCGCGCGTCTTCTTCACCGGCGCGTTCCGCAAGCCGCGTGAGCTCAACTGGGTCTTCGGCTTCGTGCTCTGGGTCCTCGCCATGGCCGAGGGCTTCACCGGGTACTCGCTCCCCGACGACCTGCTGTCCGGCAACGGTCTGCGCATCATCGTCGGCATGATCGAGGGTGTGCCGGTCATCGGTGTCTGGATCGCCTACCTGCTCTTCGGCGGCGAGTTCCCCGGCACCGACATCGTCGGCCGTCTCTACACGCTGCACATCCTGCTGCTGCCGGCGATCCTCGTCGCAGTGCTCGGTGTCCACCTCGTGCTCGTCGTGATCAACAAGCACACCCAGTACGCGGGCCCGGGCAAGACCAACGACAACGTCGTGGGCGTCCCGATCCTGCCGGCGTTCGCCGCGAAGGCCGGTGGCTTCTTCTTCATCGTCGCCGGCATCCTGGCCGCCATCGCGTCGTTCTTCACGATCAACCCGATCTGGAACTACGGCCCGTACGACCCCTCCCCCGTGTCCGCCGGTACCCAGCCCGACTGGTACATCGGCTTCGCGGACGGTGCGCTCCGTCTGGTGCCGCCGCACTGGGAGGTCAACTGGTTCAGCTACACGATCTCGTTCAACATCCTCGTTCCGATCGCGATCCTCATGGGTCTGATCATCGCGATCTTCGTGTACCCGTTCATCGAGGCCTGGGTCACAGGAGACGAGCGGGAGCACCACATCGCCGACCGCCCGCGCAATGCCCCGACCCGGACCGCTCTCGGCGTCGCCGGCATCACGCTCTACGGTGCGCTGTTCACCGCGGCGTCGTCCGACCTCATCGCGACCCACTTCATGGTGTCGATCAACCACGTGATCCACGTGCTCCAGGCAACGACGGTCCTCGGTCCGTTCGTGGCCTTCTGGATCACCAAGCGTGTCTGCCTCGCACTGCAGAAGAAGGACCGCGAGATCGTCCTGCACGGGTACGAGTCGGGCCGCATCGTCCGACTGCCGCACGGTGAGTACATCGAGGTGCACGAGCAGCTCGACGAGTACGAGCGCTGGCGTCTGCTGGAGTTCAACGACTACAAGCCGCTGATGATCCGCCCGGACTCCCGTGGTCGCATCACCTCGCTGCAGAAGGCTCGTGCACGCGCCTCCCGCTTCTTCTTCGAAGACCGCATCGAGCCGGTGTCGAAGAACGAGCTCGAAGCCGCGCACGCCGCGCACCACGGTCCCGACCTGGAGGGGACCCACCAGGCCCCACAGGTCGGTGCCGGGTCGCACTAGTCTCCTCGGTAACACTCCTCGGCAAGAACGCGAACACCCCTCGTCCACTTCGTGGTCGGGGGGTGTTCGCGTTCGCATCACCCCGCGGACATCGGACACGCCGCCCCGGTTCACGGGGCGTTCAGACGTGGGTGCTGGAATCGTCGAGGACGGTGTGGCACTGTGTTGCACCACGCACCCGCTGCCAACGGAAGAAGAGACCGATGGACGCCCGGACGGCCGAACACCCCAGGCCGAACCACTTCCTGCTCCACCTCAGCGACACCCACCTCATCGCCGGCGACGGCGCGCTGTACGGAGCCGTCGACTCCACCGCACGGCTCGGCCAGATCATCGCCGAGATCGAAGCCTCCGGAGCACGCCCCGAAGCGATCATCATCACGGGCGACGTCGCGGACAAGGGGGAACCAGGTGCCTACGTCAAGGTCCGAGACATCATCGAACCCGCCGCCGAACGCCTCGGCGCCCAGGTCATCTGGGCCATGGGCAACCACGACGAACGCGGCGCCTTCCGGCAAGAGCTCTTCGGCTTGCAGCCCACCGACCGTCCCGTCGACTTCGTCTACGACGTCAACGGTCTCCGCATCATCACCCTCGACACGAGCGTCCCCGGACACCACCACGGCGAGGTCTCCCCGGAACAGCTCGACTGGCTCGCCGAGGTCCTCTCCGAAGCAGCACCGCACGGCACGATCCTCGCGATGCACCACCCGCCCGTCCCGAGTGTCCAGGACCTCACCGTCCTCGTGGAGCTCCGCGACCAGCCGGCTCTCGCCGAAGTGGTCGAGGGCAGCGACATCCTGACCATCATCGCCGGGCACCTGCACTACTCGACGAGCGCCGTGTTCGCGGGCATCCCCGTTTCCGTCGCGAGCGCCACCTGCTACACGCAGGACCTCAACGAGTTCCAGGGCGGCACCCGTGGACGGGACGGCGCCCAGTCGTTCAACCTCATGCACGTCTACGGACACCAGGTCGTGCACTCGGTCGTCCCGATCGGCACCTACGCGACGGTCGGCGAAGCCGTGTCCTCCGTCGAGGTCGAAGCGCGCCTCGCTGCTGCCGGGGTCGTCATCCCGACAGCCGTCGAGCCGGCGCCCGTCACGGCCTCCATGCCGGTGTTCACCCTCGACTCGGTACCGGTGTCCCCGATCCACCGGTGAGGGCGTGGGTGGGCGCCTGGAGGCCGTGCACGGAGCGGGCCCACGAGATTGCTGGGCCCCGGCCCCGTGCTCGCCCTGAGCACGACTCAGGAGATGGCTGGGGTCCGGCGCCGTGCTCGCAGGCTCGCCCGGAGCGACGCTCCGGGGATGGCGGGGGTCCGGCCGTGCTCGCAGGCTCGCCCGGAGCGCCCCTCAGGAAGTGGCTGGGCTCCGGCGCCGTGCTCGCAGGCTCGCCCGGAGCGACCGGGAAGGCCGCTGGCGCGTCCTAAGCGCCCGGTCGCTCCCACGGGGCCGGGAAGGGGAGGTAGCGCTCGAGGAAGTCGGTGACCCGCTCGGTACGCTCCTCGTCGCTCACCTCCGGGAAGCTGCCGTCGTTCAGGCAGAACATGTCGACGTTCCGCTTCTTCAACAGCTCGTCGAGCTCCCGGAGCCCCGCTTCCATCGTCGTGTCGATGTACCCGACGGTCGCGTTCTCCTGGATGATCGCCCGTCCCGTGAGCAGCGCGTAGTAATGGTAGAGCGAGTTCGTCACGGAGATGTTGTCCGCCGCACGGAACCGGGAGCCGGCGGTCGCGGCGAACTCCGCCGCGAACTCGTGCTCCATCTCGGTCATGATGCTCTTCCGCAGCGGCGTGGCGGCATGCTCCAGGTGTCGCGTGGTGACCGCGCCGAACCGCTGCTGCAGGAGCTTCCGGTTCACCCGTGCCGAGTTCTCGAACCCGCTGCGTGCCGGGTTGTTCGTCCCGAGCCCGATCCGGGTGGTCGCGAGGATGAACTTCGTCACCGATCCCGGGCTGAAGAACATCGACGGGTCGACCTGGCGCCCGAAGAACATGTCGTCGTTCGAGTAGATGAAGTGCTCGCTGAGCCCCGGGATGTGGTGCAGCTGCGCCTCGACGGCCTGCGAGTTGTGGGTCGGCAGGACCGAGGGGTCGGCGAAGAACTCCTCGCTGCGGACGATGCGCACCTTCGGGTGGTCAGCCAGCCACTCGGGAGCCGGAGAGTCGGTCGCGATGTAGATGCGCCGGATCCAGGGCGCGAAGATGTGGACCGACCGGAGCGCGTACTTCAGTTCGTTGATCTGCCGGAAGCGGGCAGGGGCGTCGTCGCCCTCCCCCAGGACGGCGTTCGCCTGCGCGGCCTGACGGGCGCGCTGGTACTCGATCGCGTTGCCGTCCACCCACGAGAAGACGATGTCGATGGGGAACCGGATGTCGGAGACGTGGTCGTCGAACATGTGCTCGACGGTCGACCAGCCGCGTCCGTAGCGCTCGATGTCGACGAGGACGAACTCCTCGATCGGCAGGCTGCGTCGCATCAGGGCGTTCTCGACGGGTGCCAGGACCTCGGTCTCGGTGACACGCCAGAACTCGAGCTGCACGCTCGTCTCGGCGCCGTACCGCAGGCGGCCCATCGGCTCGAGGCGCGGACGGAACAGGCGGAGGACGGGCTCGTCGGCCGCTCCGAAGCCGTCGTCGACGACGAGCAGGGCGGCCTTGCCCGGCGGCTTCGCGTAGAACGGCTCGCCGGCGGCGGCGTCCATCACGGCACTCTCGGCCCGCTGGCGGTCGCGCTCGTCGACGGCGATGACCGGACGCTGGTCGTTCCCGCGGATGAGCAGGTGGTCGACGTCGCCGGCGGTGAGGGCGTCGTCGAGGAACAGCAGGTCCTCGATCATCGACTGCTGGGGCGTGAGGTGCCCGTTGATGAGAGTGAGGCGTCCCTTGCGGAGGACGACGTCAGGACGGTCGAGACCGCCGGAGGACGGTCGAGGGGTCAGCAGAGGACTCTCGGTCACCGGCTCGGTCTCGTTGCTCATCCATGCCTTCCAGGTCACGCCGCCGTACTCGATGCACAGCATGTGCGATCTTACCGGGAGGCGCGGCGTCAGTCCGCCGAGCGCGGGACCTTGACCGCGATCCCGACGACGATGAAGAGCGCCGCCGCCACGAGCTGCAGCGCCGCCCACAGCTGCCCCGCGATCGGGAGCACCACGACGGGGTTCCAGCAGACGGCGACGGCGGCCGTGAGGACTGCCGCCCACCAGACGCGTCCGCGGATCGCGAACACCAGGACGATGAGTGCCAGCACCGTGACGCCCCATCGCGCGAACACGAACGCCGAGGAGTCGAGGAACGCCACGCAGGCCAGGAGCACCACGGCCGCGAGGAGCGACGGTGCGAGGGCCGGCCGGGTGAAGTCCGGCAGGGTCCGTCCGTCGCGGTCCGACCCGCTCCTGCGAGTGGCGCCGGGAGACGGGCGAGCAGCCCTGGACTGCGACGACGCCTGCCGCGACGACGCCTTCGGAGACGAGGTCGCCTGCTGCGAGGACCCGATCGCCGGCCGTCCCTTCCGTCCCGTCATCGGTCCTGGGCGTCGCGCAGGTCCGCCAGCGAGATCGGCCGGGACATCGGCGGCAACTCACGGACACGCTCGAGCGCCGGAACGAGCTCGGCGACGTAGGCGCGGTACCCGTCCTCGTCGAGGTGCAACCCGTCGTCGGTGAACCGCTCGTCGAGGTGGTCCCCGTCGGCCAGGGCAGGCCAGACGTCGAGGTACTGGGCGTGGCAGGTGGCGACGAACTGGCGGAGGTGCCGGTTCGCCTGCTCGATCTTCTGCGTGTACTCGGCCTGCCGCGGAAGGATCGACACCAGCAGCAGTCGGACGCCCGGCAGCGCACGACGGAGGCTCACCAGGGCGGACTCGACGTTCCGCACGACGTGCTCGGCGCTGGCACGGTGGTGGCCGAAGTCGTTCGTGCCGATCAGGAGGACGATGACCTCGGGTGCGGCCTGCACGACCTCGTCCAGGCGTGCCAGGACGCCATCGGTGGTGTCGCCGTCGACGCCGAGGTTGATCGTCCGTTCGTCCGGCAGCCACTGCTCCCATGCGCCGCCCGCGGTGATGCTGTCACCCAGGAACAGGACACCGCCGCCGTCCGAGCGGTCGCCGCCCGTGCTGCCGCCGTCCGTGCCGTCGTCACTCATGCCGCCTCCTCGTGCGCTGGCTGCGCGTCGTCATTCTGGTACGTGGAGTTGCGCTGCGTCGAGTCCGTGCGGTGCGCCTCCCGTTCCGCCCGGGCGGTGATCCGCTCGACCATGCCGGGGAAGATCACCCCGTGGAACGGCAGGATGCCGTACCAGTAGAGCCGCCCGGCAAGGCCCTGGGGGAAGTAGATCGCTCGCTGGTGGTAGTCGCTGCCGCCGTCGTCCGACGGGGTGACGGTCATCTCGAGCCAGGCGCGGCCCGGCGACTTGAACTCGGCCCGGAGGCGCAGGTACCGACCGCGTACCAGCCGCTCGACGCGCCACCAGTCCAGCGCGTCACCCTGCTCGAGACGCTTCGGGTCGCGACGGCCGCGGTTCAGGCCGACGCCACCGGCGATCTTGTCGAGCCAACCGCGCGCGACCCAGGCGAGCGGGAAGGAGTACCACCCGTTCTCGCCCCCGATCGACTCGACGACGCTCCACACGGCCTCCGGCGGGGCGGACGAGTGCCGCTTGCGGTCGTCGACGTAGACGGTGTGGCCTGCCCAGTCCGGGTCGCTCGGCAGCGGATCGGCCGACCCGCTCGAGAGCGTCGCGTTCCGCCAGCTCGTCTCGACGTCGCCCTTGCGCATCTTCGCCAGCGCGAGCCGGACCGCTCGGCGGTACGAGGTGAGTCCGCCCTCCGGCGGCGGGATGACGTCGTCGATGTCGTGTTCGCGCTGGACGCACTCGAACTGCAGCGACTCGATGATCGGGGTCGCGAGCTTCCGCGGGATCGGCGTCACGACGTTGAACCAGTGCGCCGCCAGTCGCGGGGTGAGGACCGGGAGGACCGTGATCGGCCGCTGCGGCAGCTTCGCCTCGACCGCGTAGCCGTTGAGCATCTGCCCGTACCGGAGCACGTCCGGCCCGCCGATGTCGAACGCGCGGTTGACGTCGGCGGGGATCGTGAGTGCTTCGACCAGGTAGTAGAGGACGTCGCGAACGGCGATGGGCTGGATGTGGTTCCGCACCCAGCGCGGCGCGGGCATCCACGGCAGGACGTCCGTCAGGTGACGGATCATCTCGAACGACGTGCTGCCTGAACCGATGACGACGCCGGCCTGCAGCGCGACGGTCGGCACACCGGAGCCGAGGAGGATCTCCCCGACCTCTTTCCGGCTGCGCAGGTGCTTGCTGAGGTCGCCGTCCGGGTGCAGACCGCCGAGGTACACGAACCGCTGCACTCCGGCCTCGTGACCGACACGGGCCATGGTCTGGGCGGCGTCGCGCTCGGCCTGCTCGAAGTCGCCGTCCGCTCCCATGGCGTGGGCGAGGTAGTAGACCGCCTCGATCCCGTCGACGGCGCCGGCGACGGCGTCGGCATCCTGCAGGTCCCCCTCGGCGACGGTCACCCGGTCCGCCCAGGGGACGTCCTGGAGCTTCCGTGGGTTGCGGACGAGCACCCGGACGTCGTGCCCGGCATCGAGGAGTCTGGGGACCAGTCGACCACCGATGTACCCGGTGGCCCCGGTGACGAGGACGCGCATGCTCCGCACGGTACGCCTCACGCCTGCTTGTAGGCTTGCCGGGTGGACAACGCAGCGCTCCCCGACAACACCGAAGCCGTCACTGCTGATGCCGTGCGTCGACTCATCGACCACGCGGTCCTCAAGCCCGAGCTGAGCCGCGCCGAGGTCGATGCGCAGCTCGACGAGGCCGCCGCGCACCGCGTGTTCAGCGTGTGCGTCCGTCCGGGTGACGTCCTGCACGCCGTCGAGCGCCTGCAGGGCACCGGGGTGGGCGTCGGCACCGTGATCGGCTTCCCGCACGGCACCACCTCGACCGCGGCCAAGGTCGCCGAGTCGCTGCAGGCCCTCGCCGACGGGGCCTTCGAGCTCGACATGGTGCAGGACATCGGCGCCGCGAAGTCCGGTGACTGGCAGCGCGTCGAGCGTGACGTCCGCGCCGTCGTCGATGCCGCCGGGGACACCGTCGTCAAGGTCATCCTCGAGACCGCGTACCTCACCGACGACGAGATCGTCGCCGCCAGCCGTGCCGCCGTCGCCGGTGGTGCCGCGTTCGTCAAGACCTCGACCGGCTTCGCCGGTGGTGGCGCGACCGCCGAGCACATCCGTCTGATGCGCGAGACCGTTGGTCCCGACACCGGTGTGAAGGCCTCCGGCGGCGTCCGCGGCCTCGACACCCTGCTCGAGATGGTCCGGGCCGGCGCGAACCGTATCGGCACCAGCGCCTCCGCTCGCATCCTCGACGAGGTCGCGCACCGCGTCGCCACCGGTGCGGCCTCGGATCGCGGCGACGACACCTCGTCCTACTGAGCCCCTCTCCCCCGACCGACCTCACCTGGCCGGCCGCGTCCGGACGTGACGACACGTCCCGGACCGCTGCCGGGCCTCCCGACCGCCACACCGGAGTGCGCATGTCCAGCACCACGACCTCGTCCGAGTCCTCGAACCTGGCCCTCGCCGTCGACCTCGGCGGCACGAAGGTCGAGGCCGCGCTGGTCACCGACCAGGGCGTCGTCCTGCCCGCCACCCGGCACCGCAGCCCGACCGGCCCCGGGCGCACGTCCGAGGAGCTGCAGGCCGCGGTCGACGAGGTCGTCGTCGCGGCCCTCGCCAGCCTGCCGGACGACGCGACCCTGGTCGGCGTCGGGATCGGCTCGGCCGGCCCGGTCGACGAGGAGAACGGCCTGGTCTCCCCGCTGAACATGCCGGTCTGGCGCGGCTACCCGCTCCGCGACCGCGTCGCCGCCCACGTGCCGCATGGCGTCCCGGTGACGCTGCGCATGGACGGGCTCGCGATCACGCTCGCCGAGCACTGGGTCGGTGCCGCGCAGGGCTCTGACCACGTGATGGGCATGATCGTCTCCACCGGCGTCGGTGGCGGGCTCATCCTGCACGGTCGGACCGTGAGCGGGCCGACCGGCAACGCCGGCCACATCGGACACGTCGAGTGCGGTGGGTACGAGGACCCCTGCGCCTGCGGTGGCACCGGCTGCCTGGAGGCTGTCGCCAGCGGCCCGAAGACCGTCGCTTGGGCGCGTCGTCAGGGGTTCGCCGGCAGCACCGGCGAAGAGCTCGCGGCCGCCTACGCGGCCGGGGACGAGGTCGCCGTGGCCGCGGTCAAGCGGAGCGGTCGCGCGCTCGGTCAGGCCATCGCGGCCGCGACGAGCCTGGTCGACCTGGAGGTCGTGGCGATCGGTGGCGGTTTCTCACACGTCTCCCCTGACCTGTTCGAGTACGCCCGACAGGCGGTGGCGGAGCGGGTCGAGTTCCCGTTCGTGACGAAGGTGCGGATCGTGCCCACCGGGCTGTCGCAGGACGGCCCGCTCATCGGCGCGGCGGCGCTCGTGCACCGGGCCGACGTCCTGCGCTGACGCCGGTCCCGAGCCGGTCCACCGCTTGTCCACACCCGCGTCCCCGGTGACGCCCGGTACGGGATCATGTGCTCGTGCCCTCCTCCCGCCTCGTCACCACGGACGACTGGCCAGCGGCGGAACTGCACGCCGCCGTCCTCGCCGGTGACCTCGTCGCGGTCGGCGCCTGCTGGGCGTCGGTCGCCGAACCACAGGACGCTGCCCTCCGTGCCGCCTCGTACGGGTGGAGCGTCGGCGATCCGCGGGTCGTCGCCGGCGGCCTGAGCGCCGCGTGGATCTGGGGCGGGTGCTCCCGCCCGCCCGTCCCCCACGACGGCTGCGTCCCCGCCGACGAACGGTTCCGTCGGCGTGGTGCATGGACGACCGTGCGCGAGATCGCTCTGGACGACGACGACGTCACCACGTGCGCCGGGGTGCGGGTGCTCACGCCCGAGGCGACCGCCCTCGACCTGCTCCGGGTCCGACGTCGGTTCGGCATGCGGGACGCCGAAGCCCTCCGCGGACTGGTGGTCGCCGCGAACCTCGACCCGTCGTCCGTCGGACGCTGCCTCGAGCGGGCGGAACGGGCGCCGATGGGACGGCAGGCGCAGCGGCGGTTCCGCGACACCGGGTTCGACCGGACCGATCGGAGCCCGGCCTGACCGGCACTGCCCGGCCTGACCGGCACTGCCCGGGTCAGCCCGCGCTGACCCGGTACACGTCGTACACGGCATCGATGCGACGGACGGCGTTCAACACGCGGTCGAGGTGCGTGGTGTCGCCCATCTCGAACACGAACCGCGACAGTGCCAGGCGATCGGACGACGTCGACACGGTGGCCGACAGGATGTTCACGTGGTGGTCGGTGAGCACCCGGGTGACGTCGCTGAGCAGGCCGGAGCGGTCGAGCGCCTCGATCTGGATCTGCACGAGGAACACCGACTTGGACGACGGGGCCCACTCGACCTCGATCATCCGGTCCGGCTCGTTCATCAGCGACTTGACGTTCGTGCACGACGCCTGGTGCACCGAGACGCCCTGGCCGCGGGTGATGAAGCCCACGATCTGGTCGCCCGGCACAGGAGTACAGCACTTCGCGAGCTTGACGAGGATGTCCGGCGCACCGCGGACGAGCACGCCGCTGTCGCTGTTGCGCAGCTGTCGGCTCGTGACGTGACGCGGGAACGAGAGTTCCGGCTCGTCGGTCTCGGTCTCCGTCTGGATGCTGCCGAGCGCCTTCTCGATGACCGACTGACTGGAGACGTGGCCCTCGCCGACAGCCGCGTAGAGCGCAGCGACGTCGTCGTACCGCATCGCCGACGCCACCTCGGAGATGGTGTCCTGGCTCATGATGCGCTGCAGCGGCAGGTTCTGCTTCCGCATCGCCCGCGCGATCGCGTCACGACCCTGCTCGATCGCCTCTTCGCGACGTTCCTTCGTGAACCACTGCTTGATCTTGTTCCGCGCTCGCGGACTGCGGACGAAGGTCAGCCAGTCCTGGCTCGGCCCGGAGTCGGGGTTCTTCGACGTGAAGATCTCGACGACGTCACCGCTCGACAGCGCGCTCTCGAGGGGCACCAGCCGGCCGTTGACCTTGGCGCCCATCGTGCGGTGCCCGATCTCGGTGTGCACGGCGTAGGCGAAGTCGACCGGGGTGGCCCCGGCGGGCAGGCCGATGACCTTGCCCTGTGGGGTGAAGACGTAGGTCTCCTTCGCACCGATCTCGTACCGCAGCGAGTCGAGGAACTCGGCCGGGTCGCTGGTCTCTGCCTGCCAGTCGGTGATGTGCGCGAGCCACGCCATGTCCTGGTCGGACTGGCTCGAGCTCTCGGCGTCGCGCCCGGTGACGCGCTGCTTGTACTTCCAGTGCGCGGCGACACCGAACTCGGCACGCTGGTGCATCTCGTGCGTACGGATCTGGATCTCGACCGCGCGGCCCTGCGGCCCGAGGACCGTCGTGTGCAGCGACTGGTACAGGTTGAACTTCGGCGTCGCGATGTAGTCCTTGAAGCGACCGGGCAGCGGCGTCCACCGCGCGTGCACCGCACCGAGCATCGCGTAGCAGTCGCGGACTGTTGGGACGAGGACGCGGATGCCGACCAGGTCGTAGATCTCGTCGAACTCGCGCCCCCGCACGATCATCTTCTGGTAGATCGAGTAGTACTGCTTCGGGCGGCCCATGACGTCGCCCCGGATCTTGGCGGCCTTCAGGTCCTTCTTGAGGGTCCCGGTGACGCTCTGCACGAACTGCTCGCGCTTGGGCTGCCGCTCCTTGACCAGGCTGTCGATCTCGACGTAGAGCTTCGGGTGGAGCACGGCGAAGGACAGGTCCTCGAGCTCCAGCTTGATCATCTGGATGCCGAGGCGGTGCGCGAGCGGCGCGTAGATCTCGAGCGTCTCCTTCGCCTTGCGCGACGCGGAGGCGGACTCCACGAAACCCCACGTGCGGGCGTTGTGCAGGCGGTCGGCGAGCTTGATGACGAGTACCCGGATGTCCTTCGACATCGCGATCACCATCTTGCGGACGGTCTCGGCCTGGGCGCTGTCGCCGTACTTGACCTTGTCGAGCTTCGTGACGCCGTCGACGAGCATCGCGATCTCGTCGCCGAAGTCCTCGCGCAACTGGTCCAGCTGGTAGTCGGTGTCCTCCACCGTGTCGTGCAGCAGCGCGGCCGCGATCGTGATCGTGCCGATGCCGAGGTCGGCGAGGATCTGCGCCACGGCCACCGGGTGGGTGATGTACGGCTCGCCCGACTTCCGCTTCTGCCCGTCGTGCGCGCGTTCGGCGACGGAGTACGCGCGCTCGATGAGCGTCGTGTCCGCCTTGGGGTGGTGCGACCGGACGGTGCGGATCAGGGTGTCGACGGCACCCGCGGGCTGTGCGCGGGAGAACAGCCGCGGCAACAGGGAGCGGAGTGAACCGAGGTTCCCCGTCGTGTTCGCACCGAGCGGTGGACTGGACGGCCGCGGTGCCGATCCCGGCCGCGAGCCGTCGCCGGGCCGAGACGCACCGCTGGACTCGGGAGCACCGCCGGACCGGGAGGCTGCGCCGGCATCCGGCTGCGAGGACTCACGCGTGTCGGTCATGCTGCGCCTCCCGGGACTCGATCCGACAACACTACGCGTGTCGTGTCAGTGCTCGTGACCACGTTCGCCGTCAGCGGCGGCGGCCGTGCCGGGCCGGACAACCGGGGCGCCGGACTGCTCCCAGGCGACCATGCCGCCGGACAGGCTGACGGCGGGGACGCCGGCGCGCTCGAGCGCCGCGACCACCTGCGCCGAGCGGTACCCGCTGTGGCACACGACCACGGCGGGGTGCTCGTCGTCGACGGGGACCTCGGCCCAACGGGCCTGCAGCTCCGACATCGGCAACAGCGTCGCCTGCGGTGCATGCACCTCGTCCCACTCGGACTGCTCGCGCACGTCGATCAGCGGTGCGCCGGCCTCCAGGCGCGCCAGCGCCTCGGTGAGGTCGACCTCGGCGGCGGCCATCAGACCTCCGCCCCGGCCTCGACCGGACGCTTCTTCGCGGCCGCCTGCTGCTTCTTCGCGTCGGCCGCGACGATCTTCGGCTCCTTCTCACGGAGGTGCGCGTACATCGGCGAGGCCAGGAAGATCGTGGAGTACGTCCCGACGATGATGCCGATGAACAGCGCCAGCGAGATGTCCCGGAGCGTTCCGGCACCGAGCACGTACGACCCGATGAACAGGATCGCCGCCACGGGCAGGAGCGCGACGATCGAGGTGTTGATCGACCGGACCAGCGTCTGGTTCACGGCCAGGTTGACCGACTGCTTGAACGTGCGGATCGACTCGATGCTCGTGTTCTCGCGCACCTTGTCGAACACCACCACGGTGTCGTACAGCGAGTACCCGAGGATGGTGAGGAAGCCGATCACCGCAGCCGGCGTGACCTCGAGTCCGACGATGCCGTAGACGCCCGCAGTGATGAGGAGGTCGTGGATCAGTGCGGTCATCGCCGCGAGCGACATCTTCCAGGTGCGGAAGTACAGCGCCATGAACACTGCTGCCAGGGCCAGGAAGATCACGAGACCGCGGATCGCCTGTGCCAGGACGTCGGCACCCCACGTCGCACCGATGAAGGTCGCGGCGACCTTGTCGTCCGGCACCCCGTACGCCGAAGCGAGCTCGGAGGCGATCTCGTCGGTCTGGGCGGTCGTCAGCTGACCGGTCTGCACGCGGATGCCGTGCTGGCCGAGCTGCGAGACGCGCGGGATGACGTCCGGGACGACGCGTTCGACCGTCTCGGTCGCGAGGCCCTGGTCCGTCGACTTCGCGTCGGAGATGGTGAACTCGGAGCCGCCGGTGAACTCGATGCCGAGCTGGTACCCGCCGCGCAGCCACGGGATCGCGAGTGAGAGCACGATGCACACGACCGCGATGACGTACCAGGTCTTCCGGCGTCCGACGATGTCGTAGGACCGCTTGCCCGTGTAGAGGTCGCTGCCGAACTGGCTGAAGCTCGCCATCAGCTGTCCTTCCCGTTGCCGGTGCCGTTGCCCGTGCCGTTGTCGGTGCCGGCGGCCTTGCGCTCGGCGATGGTCTGGCGGCGGGCGGCTTCACGCGCACTGCGCTGCCGCTTGCCGTCCACGATCGGGGCCCGGAACTGCGCTCGGCCGCGGTACACCGCACCGAGTGCTGCCGGGTCGAGCCCGCTGAAGCGGTGCCCTTCGCCGAAGAAACGCGTCCGGGCGATGAGCTGCATCATCGGGTGCGTGAAGAGCGCGACCACGACGACGTCGATCAGGGTGGTGAGGAGCAGCGTGAACGCGAATCCCTTCACGTCGCTGACCGCGAGCACGTAGAGGGTCACGGCGGCGAGGAAGTTCACCGAGTCGGACGCCAGGATCGTGCGGAGTGCACGCTTCCAACCGGACTCGACCGCGCTCTCGAGGGCTCGGCCGTCACGGAGTTCGTCCCGGATGCGCTCGAAGTACACGATGAACGAGTCCGCCGTGATGCCGATCGCCACGATCAGACCCGCGACTCCCGCCAACGACAGTCGGTAGTCGACGCGCCACGACATGATCGCGATCACCAGGTAGGTGAGCGCTGCGGCGACACCGAGCGACAGGACGGTGACGAACGCCAGGGACCGGTACTGGATGACCGAGTAGATGACCACGAGGATCAGACCGATGAGACCGGCGACGAGGCCACCGACCAGCTGCGCGGTGCCGAGCGTCGAGGAGATGACCTCGTTCGACTGGACCTGGAAGTTGATCGGCAGCGCGCCGTACTTCAGCTGGTCGGCGAGGGTCTTCGACGAGTCTGCGGTGAAGTTGCCGGTGATCTGCGCCTTGCCGTTGGTGATCGCGGAGTTCGTCGTCGGTGCCGTGATGACGGTGCCGTCGAGGACGATCGCGAACTGGTTCTGCGGCTGAGCGAGCTTGACCAGGCGGTTCGTGACCGAGCCGAAGTCCTTCGTGCCGGCCCCGTTGAAGGACAGGTTGACGGCCCACTCGCCGGTCGTCGTGCCCTGCGAGTTCGACGCGAGACCCGACGTGGCGTTGCTGATGTCGGCACCCGACACCTCGACCGGGCCGAGGATGTACTTCGCCGCACCGTCGTTGTCGCACGTGACCAGGGGCTCGTCATCCGGAGCCGACGTGACGTCGTCCGGAGCCGTGCACTTGTAGTTCGTGTAGAGGTCCTGCAGCTTGGGCGTCACCCAGGCCAGGTCACTGCCGTTCGTCGGCTTCGCGCTCGGCGTCGCCTGCAGCGATGCGGGCGGCGAGTACGGCGTCGGCGAGGCGGACGACCCCGAGCCGGAGTCCCCCACGGCGCTGTCCGACGCTGCTTCGGTGTAGAGCACCGGCCGGAAGGTCAGTTTCGCCGCGGCCTCGATGCGCTGGATCGTCTGCTGGTCCGGCTTACCCGGGATCGAGACGACGATGTTGTTCGCGCCCTGGGTGTTGATCTCGGACTCCGAGACACCGGTGGCGTCGATGCGCTGGCGGATGATGTTCACCGCCTGCTGCAGCTGCTGCGAGGTGACTGCCGAGCCCTCGGTGCTCTGCGCCGCGAGGGTGATCTGCGTGCCACCCTGCAGGTCGAGTGCCAGCTCGGGGAGCCAGCTCGCGCCGGCGTACCACTTGTCGGAGGCGTCCTTGGTGGTGCTCGCGAGGACCGATGCGGCGGTGTTCAACCCCGCGAGGACCGCGATGAGGATCACCAACCAGGTGAGCGAGCGGAGCGCCTTCTTGACGGGTGTCGATCGTGCCACCGGTCGTCTCGTCTTTCTGTCGTGAGCCCCGCACGTCGCAACGCACGGGGCTCATGGTGTCGCACCGCCGGTCAGCCGGCGGCGTCGGAGGTCAGTCTTCGGTCTTGCGCTTCGTGATGTCGACGTCCTCGACACGCTCGCCGTAGATCGGCTCGCCGTTGAGTTCGGTGACGTGGGAGTCCGACTCCGTCTCGGTCGTGACGGTCGTGTCCACGGCCTCCGGGGTCTCTTCCGGGACGACGCGGGACAGCGTCTGGCGGTGCACCGTGATGACGGTGCCGGGTGCGATCTCGACGTCCGCCGTGACCTTCTCGTCATCGACCGACACGAGCGTGCCGTACAGGCCGAAGGACAGCATGACGCGTGCGCCCGGGACCATCTGGCTGGCCGTCTCCGTCTGCTGCTTCTTGCGCTTGCGGCTGCTGTAGAACATGAAGGCCGCGAACGCCACGACGATGATGATGAGGAAGTACTGGTCCATGGGAGCCTTCGGTCGGTCGAGCTGTTTCGGGCGCGAGCAGTCTAGAGCACGCACATGTGCAGTACTTCACGCATCGTCGGCGCCGAAGAGACCGGGCTGCGCGGCCGCCTGGCCGGGTGTCAGACCGAAGTGTCGCCAGGCCTGCGGCGTCGCGATGCGCCCGCGGGGGGTCCGGGTGACCAGACCGATCCGCACGAGGAACGGCTCCACGACCGACTCGATGGTCTCGGACTCCTCGCCCACGGACACCGCGAGGGTGTTCAGACCGACGGGTCCGCCGTCGAAGCGGGTGAGCATCGTCTCGAGCACCGCGCGGTCCAGCCGGTCGAGGCCGTACTCGTCGACGTCGTAGAGCTCCAGTGCCCCCTGGACGGCAGCCATGCCGTCGCGGGTGCCGTGCACCAGGGCATAGTCCCGGACACGACGGAGCAGGCGGTTCGCGATGCGTGGGGTACCCCGGGAACGCCCGGCGATCTCCCGCAGGGCGTACCGGTCGAAGTCGAGCTCGAGCAGGTGCGCGGCACGGATCAGGACCTGTTCGAGTTCGTCACGCTCGTAGAACTCGAGGTGTGCGGTGAAGCCGAACCGGTCGCGGAGCGGGTTCGGCAGGAGCCCGGCACGGGTGGTCGCCCCGACGAGGGTGAACGGCGCGAGATCGAGCGGGATGCTCGTCGCCCCGGCGCCCTTGCCCACCATCACGTCGATGCGGAAGTCCTCCATCGCCAGGTAGAGCATCTCCTCGGCCGAGCGCGCCATCCGGTGGATCTCGTCGATGAACAGGACGTCACCGGGCATCAGGGACGACAGCACCGCGGCGAGGTCGCCGGCGTGCTGGATCGCCGGTCCGCTCGACATCCGCAGCGGCCGCGCCGACTCGTGGGCGACGATCATCGCGAGCGTGGTCTTGCCGAGTCCGGGAGGCCCGGCCATCAGGATGTGGTCCGGCGTCCGGTCCTGCATCGCCGCGGCCTTGAGCAGCAGGTCGAGCTGCCCACGGACCTTGCGCTGTCCGACGAACTCGTCGAGCGACTTCGGCCGCAACGCCCCTTCGAACGCCAGCTCCTCCGGCGACTGCGCGTCGGCGGCGGTGATCCCGCCGCTCACCGTCCGGCACCGGTGGGTCGGAGGGTCCCGAGTGCGGCGCGGAGCAGCGCCTGGGTGCCCATCTGCTCGACCCCGGGTTCGTTCGCGACGGCATCGTCGACGGCACTGCGGGCAGCGTCCTCGCGCCAACCGAGACCGACGAGCGCGGTGACGACGTCCTCGGACGCGGGGTGGGCCACGGCTGCGGCGGCCGCTGCCGTGGTCGTGGGCGCCTCGAATGCGGCGAGCTTGCCGGCGAGGGCGACGATGATCAGCTTGGCCGTCTTCGGTCCGATGCCGGAGACCTTGCGGAACGCCCCGTCGTCGTCGTTCGCGACGGCGTTCGCGACCTGGGCCGCGGTCATCTGCCCGAGGACCCCGAGTGCCGACTTCGGGCCGACGCCGGAGACACTCCGGAGCAGGTCGAAGACGCGCAGTGCATCGGTCGACTCGAAGCCGAACAGCTCGAAGGCGTCGTCGCGCACGATCAGGGCCGTCCGGACGAAGACCTCGGATCCATGGCGCATGGTCAGGGCGTGCGCGGGCGTGACCGTGACGGCGTACCCGACTCCCCCGACCTCCACCACGGCGGTCGATCCGGCGACGTCGATGCAGGTGCCCCGGAGACTCGCGATCATGCCCCGAGCCTAGGGCGGGCCGGGGACGTCCTCGCGCCGCCGCTCCGCACGAGGGGCGACGCGGCACTGCGTCCGGCCGCACCGGCCTGCGCGTCCCGCCAGGCCCGCTGTGCCGGGGTGAGCGTCGACGGACCGGAGCTGACGGCGTCGGGCGAGCCGAGCCTCCAGGCATGACAGACGGCCAGGGCGAGCGCGTCGGCGGCGTCGGCGGGCTTCGGCGCCTCGGCGAGCCCGAGGACCCGGGCGACCATCGCCTGGACCTGCCGCTTGTCCGCGTTGCCGTAGCCGGTGATGGCGGCCTTCACCTCGGACGGGGTGTGCAGACCGACCGGCAGCCCGCGCGCGGCGGCCGCGTGCAGGGCCAGGCCCGACGCCTGCGCCGTCCCCATCACGGTGCGGACGTTCGCCTGCGCGAAGACACGCTCGACCGCCACCGCGTCCGGACGGTGTGCGTCGATCTGTTCGGCGATGCCCTCGGCGATCGCAAGCAGTCGCAGTTCCAGCGCCATGTCGGCGGGGGTCCGCACGACCGTCACGTGCACCAGCCGCGCCCGGCGATCCGGCGTGACCTCGACCACGCCGACGCCGCAGCGGGTGAGCCCGGGGTCGACCCCGAGGACCCGGAGCGCCGCGCCGGACCTGGCCGTGATCAGTCCTCGTCTTCGTCGAGTTCGGCCTGGACGTCCGCCGGCACGTCGAAGTTGGCGTAGACGTTCTGGACGTCGTCGCTGTCCTCGAGCGCGTCGATGAGCTTGAACACCTTGCGGGCGGTGTCCGCGTCGACCTCGACCTTGAGGTTCGGCACGAACTCGGCGTCCGCGGCGTCGTAGTCGATGCCGGCAGCCTGCAGGGCGGTCCGGGCCTCGACGAGGTCACTCGCCTCGGTGATGACCTCGAAGCCGCCGCCCTGGTCGATGACGTCCTCGACGCCGGCGTCGAGCACGGCCGTCATCACGTCGTCCTCGGTCAGGTCGTCGGTCTTGGTGACCGAGATGACACCCTTGCGGTTGAAGTTGTACGCGACGCTGCCCGGGTCGGCCATGGTGCCGCCGTTGCGGCTCATCGCCGTCCGGACCTCGGCCGCGGCACGGTTCTTGTTGTCGGTGAGGCACTCCACCAGGAGCGCGACGCCGTTCGGCCCGTAGCCCTCGTACATGATGGTCGTGTACTCGATCGACTCACCGGTCAGGCCGGCGCCGCGCTTGATGGCGCGGTCGATGTTGTCGTTCGGGACCGAGGTCTTCTTGGCCTTCTGGACCGCGTCCACGAGGGTCGGGTTGCCCGACATGTCGGCCCCGCCCATCTTCGCGGCGACTTCGATGTTCTTGATGAGCTTGGCGAACGACTTCGCACGGCGACCGTCGATGACGGCCTTCTTGTGCTTCGTCGTCGCCCACTTGGAATGCCCGGACACGGTTCTCCTTGCGTCGTGCGGAAAGTCTCCGACAGTTTACCGGCTGGGCCCACACGGGCGGTACCGGCGCGCCACGGAGCCCGCGTCAGGCGCGGCGGACGATGTCGAGGAAGCGACGGTGGAACCGGTCCTCGCCCGCGACCTCGGGGTGGAACGCACTCGCGAGCACGTTGCCCTGCTGCACGGCCACCACCTGGCCGTCGGGCAGCGCACCGATGACGTCGACGCCGGACCCGTGCTGCTCGACGACCGGCGCGCGGATGAACACCGCGTGCACCGGGTCGGCACCGAGGTCGGGCATCGGGATGTCGATCTCGAACGAGTCGTTCTGGTTGCCGAACGCGTTGCGCCGCACCGTGGTGTCGAGGACGTCGAGCGTGTGCTGCCCCGCGATGCCGTCGGTGATCCGCGAACTGAGCATGATCATGCCCGCGCACGTGCCGTAGGTCGGGAGTCCGGCACGGATGGCGTCACGCAGGGGCTCGGCGACGCCGAACGCGCGGGAGAGCTTGTCCATCACGCTCGACTCGCCGCCGGGGATCACGACACCGTCGAGGGCGTCGATCTCCTCCGGGCGGCGGAGCGGGACGACGTCCGCACCGAGCTCGGTGAGCGAGGCGATGTGTTCGCGGAAGTCGCCCTGCAGTGCGAGGACGCCGATCCGGGGGGCGGCCTTACCAGCCACGCTCGGCGAGGCGGTGCGGTGCTGGGACGTCGGCGACGTTGATGCCGACCATCGCCTCACCCAGACCACGGGAGACCTCGGCGATGACCTTGGGGTCGTCGTGGAAGGTGACGGCCTTGACGATCGCGGCGGCACGCTTCGCGGGGTCGCCCGACTTGAAGATGCCGGAGCCGACGAACACGCCGTCCGCGCCGAGCTGCATCATCATCGCGGCGTCCGCGGGGGTGGCGACACCACCGGCGGTGAAGAGCACGACGGGCAGTGCGCCGGTCTGGGCGACTTCCTTCACCACGTCGTACGGCGCCTGCAGTTCCTTGGCGGCGACGTAGAGCTCGTCCTCCTTGAGGTTCCGCAGCGCCGCGATCTCCTTCGAGATGGTGCGGATGTGGCGCGTGGCCTCGGACACGTCACCGGTGCCCGCTTCGCCCTTGGAGCGGATCATCGCCGCACCCTCGGTGATGCGACGGAGGGCTTCGCCGAGGTTGGTGGCGCCGCAGACGAAGGGGGTCGTGAAGCCCCACTTGTCGATGTGGTTCACGTAGTCGGCCGGCGAGAGGACCTCGGACTCGTCGATGTAGTCGACACCGAGCTCCTGCAGCACCTGGGCCTCGACGAAGTGCCCGATGCGGGCCTTCGCCATGACCGGGATCGACACGGCGGCGATGATCTCCTCGATCATCGACGGGTCGGACATGCGGGCGACACCACCCTGGGCGCGGATGTCGGCGGGGACGCGCTCGAGGGCCATGACGGCGGTGGCGCCGGCTTCCTCGGCGATGCGTGCCTGGTCGGCGTCGATCACGTCCATGATGACGCCGCCCTTGAGCATCTCCGCGAGACCGCGCTTGACGCGCGAGGACCCGGTGGTCGAAGTGGCGTTGACGGTGCTGGGGGTGCTGTCGCTCATGATCCCCCCATCTTAGTGCGGAGCAGGCGTCAGCGCTGTTCGCCCCAAGCGTCCGCGATGAGCACCCGGGTGTCTCCGAGCATCTGCGACATCGACTTGGTGCGGGCGATGATCGGGAAGAAGTTCGAGTCCGACTCCCACCGCGGGACCAGGTGCTGGTGCAGGTGCGCGGCGACCCCGGCTCCGGCGACCTCGCCCTGGTTCATGCCGATGTTGAAGCCGTCGCAGTGCGAGACCCGCCGGAGGACCCGCATCGCCGTCTGGGTCAGCTCGCCGATCTCCTGCAGCTCCTCCGGCGTCGTCTCGTCGTACAGCGGGACGTGTCGGTACGGGCAGACCAGCAGGTGTCCGTTGTTGTACGGGTACAGGTTCAGCAGGACGTACGCGTGCTCGCCGCGCGCGACGATGAGGGCGTCCTCGTCGGACTTCCGCGGCGCCTCGCAGAACGGGCAGTCGTCACGGTGTCCGCGGCCCTCGCCCGCGCGACCGGCGTCGATGTAGGCCATCCGGTGCGGGTTCCACAGGCGCTGGAAGGCGTCCGGGACCGCCGCCTGGGTGGCGGCGTCCCGGATCACCAGCGGGTCGCCCTCGTCGTCGAGCGGGCCGGTCATCAGACCTGCACGCGGTCGCGGATGGCGGTCGTGATGCGCTCCACCGCTTCGTCCACGGGCACGCCGTTGTCCTGACGGCCGTCCCGGAAGCGGAAGCTCACGGCCCCGGCGTCGCGGTCGTCCCCACCCGCGATGAGCTGGAACGGCACCTTCGCCTTGGTGTGCGTGCGGATCTTCTTCTGCATGCGGTCGTCGGAGTGGTCGACCTCGGCGCGGACGCCCTTCGCGCGGAGCTTCGCGACGACCTCGTCGAGGTAGTCGCCGTACTCCTCGGCAACGGGGATCGCGACGACCTGGACCGGCGAGAGCCAGGCGGGGAAGGCCCCGGCGTAGTGCTCGGTGAGGACGCCGAAGAACCGCTCGATGGACCCGAACAGGGCGCGGTGGATCATCACCGGGCGCTGCCGGGTGCCGTCGGCGGCGGCGTACTCGATGCCGAAGCGCTCCGGCAGGTTGAAGTCGAGCTGGACGGTCGACATCTGCCAGGTGCGGCCGATGGCGTCACGGGCCTGCACCGAGATCTTCGGGCCGTAGAAGGCCGCGCCTGCGGGGTCGGCGACGAGTTCGAGCCCGGACTCCTCGGCGACCTCGCGCAGGGTGTTCGTCGCGACCTCCCAGACCTCGTCGTCGCCGACGTACTTCTCCGGGTCCTTCGTGGAGAGCTCGAGGTAGAAGTCGTCCAGGCCGTAGTCACGGAGCAGCGACAGCACGAACTGGAGGGTCGTGGTCAGCTCCTCCTTCATCTTCTCCTGCGTGGTGAAGATGTGCGCGTCGTCCTGGGTCAGCCCGCGAACCCGGGTGAGGCCGTGGATGACGCCGGACTTCTCGTTGCGGTAGACCGTGCCGAACTCGAACATGCGCAGCGGCAGGTCGCGGTACGACCGGGCCTGCGACCGGTACGCCAGGATGTGCATCGGGCAGTTCATCGGCTTGAGGTAGTAGTCCGCGCCCTGGCGGGTGACGTTGCCGTCCTCGTCGCGGGCCTCGTCCATGTGCATGGGCGGGAACATGCCGTCCTTGTACCACCCGAGGTGCCCGGACTGCTCGAACAGGTCGCCCTTGGTGATGTGCGGCGTGTACACGAACGAGTAGCCCTCCTGCTCGTGCCGACGACGCGAGTAGTCCTCCATCTCGCGGCGGATGATGCCGCCCTTCGGGTGGAAGATCGCCAGGCCGGAACCGATCTCATCCGGGAACGAGAAGAGGTCGAGTTCGGCGCCGAGCTTGCGGTGGTCGCGCTTCGCTGCCTCTTCGAGACGCACGAGGTACGCCTTGAGCTGGTCCTTGTCCGGCCACGCGGTGCCGTAGACCCGCTGCAGCTGCGGGTTCTTCTCCGAGCCGCGCCAGTACGCCGCGGCGACGCGCATGAGCTTGGCGGCGTTGCCGATCCAGCGGGTGTGCGGGACGTGCGGGCCACGGCAGAGGTCCTGCCAGACGACGTCGCCGGACTTCGGGTCGACGTTCTCGTAGACGGTGAGTTCACCGGCGCCGACCTCGACGCTCTCACCGGAGTCGCCTTCTGACGCGGCACCCTTCAGGCCGATCAGCTCCTGCTTGTAGGGCTCCCCCGTCATGAGCTCGCGGGCTTCATCGTCGGTGACGACCCGGCGACGGAAGCGCTGGGCCTGCTTGACGATGCGGTCCATGCCCTTCTCGATCGCCTTGAGGTCCTCCGGCGTGAAGGGTTCGGCGACGTCGAAGTCGTAGTAGAAACCGTCGGTGACGGGCGGACCGATGCCGAGCTTGGCGTCCGGGTTGATCTGCTGCACCGCCTGCGCGAGCACGTGCGCGGCCGAGTGGCGGAGGATGTCGAGGCCGTCCTGCTCGTCGAGCGTCACCGGCTCGGCGGTCTCCCCCGCCTGGACGTCGGCGGCGAGGTCCTTGAGCACTCCGTCGACACGGATGGCGACGACACCGCGGACGCCGTCGAAGAGCTCAGTCCCCGTCGTGGTGGTCGTCGCGGTGCGGGGCTCGGGTGCCTGGGGCAGGTCGGCGGGCTCGGCGGATGCTGCGGCGACTGACTCGGTCACGATGGTGGGGCTCCCTCGGTCTGGTGGTACGTCGATGGTAGTGGCGGGCCGGGTCAGGCGGGCACGCGGCCGAGCGTGGTCACGGGCAGGCGCGGCTCGAGGCGCTCCCGGCCGGACAGCCCGTCGAGTTCGAGCAGCGCGGCGAACCCGATCGCCTGGTACCCGGCACGCTCGAGCAGGGTCACCGTCGCGGCCGCGGTGCCGCCGGTGGCCAGGACGTCGTCGACGACGAGCACGCGGGTGCCGGGCTCGAGCTGGCCCGGGCGGAGTTCGAGTTCGGCCTCGCCGTACTCGAGCGCGTACTGCTCGCTGAGGACCTCGCCGGGCAGCTTGCCGGCCTTGCGCACGGTGAGCACGCCGACCTGGTGCTGGGCGGCGATGCCGCCGGCCAGGGCGAACCCGCGGGCCTCGATCCCGGCGACGGCTTCGAAACCGGCACCCACCGCGAACGGCGCAGCGAGGGCCTCGCAGACGCGGCCGAAGGCGATCGGGTCGGCGAACACCGGCGTCACGTCGCGGAAGAGCACGCCCGGCTTCGGGAAGTCGGGGACGATCGTGGTGAGGCGCTCGACGAGAGCAGCCGCGGAGTCGGTCATGCACTCAACCGTACGGGGCTGGCAGCGTCCCGCCGTCCGGCGCGCTTGCACGGGTGGCGCCGGACGGGAGGCTCGCCACCGGCTGGTGCCGTGCCTCCCGTCCGGCGCTGGTCGCGACGGCTGCCCACGTCCGTCACCGCCACATGTGCATGGCGGCGCCGAGCATCACCCACTCGGCTTCTCGGCGCAGGCGGGCCTGTTCTTCGCGGTGCCGGCGGAGCTCGTCGGCCGGGTCGACCTCGTGCGGCTGCCGCCGGGTGCGACGGCTCCACACGATGAGGGCGAGTCCGATCCGGAGGGCGATCCGGTCCGGCAACGACACCCGGTGGGGTCGTCCCGTCGGCGGCCGCACGGGTCGGAGGAGGGTCTTCGATGACATGGTGGATTCCTGTTCGGAGAATGGATTCGAGTGCTCGAGAAAGGGTCGACGAATCGACCGGAGAACACCGTGGCGATGTCCCGGAAGGCGCGACAGTGCGACCTCGCAGAATGTCGTCAGGGCATTCCGGACGCATTGTCGGAAAGAGTGCGACCCGGCCGGGACGGTCGTGCACGAGTGCCGGACCTGCTGCCGAGCCGGAGGCGCGCCACGGCCGGACCAGCACCGCTCGCGGTCCAGCGCACCAGCCGGGCTCCAGCGCGCCGAGGCTCAGGCCCGGTCGGAGTCCCGGCTCAGGCTCAGGCTCAGGGCCCGCCAGGACTCAGCACGGAACGAGACCAGCACGGCGCTGGGCTCAGCGCCGTGCTGGGGCGAGGGAGACCGATCAGCAGGAACCGAGGACGGGACCGGTGGTTCCACGGACTGCACGGTACGGCGTCTGCATGGTGATCATTGTCGGCCCCCTTTCGGCGAGGTCTCTGCGGTACTGCTCTGAATCGGTACTGCTCTGAATCGGTACCGATCTGAATCAGTACCGATCTGAATCAGTACTGCTCTGCATTCATCGGAACACATCCGTTCGGGCGTTCGCGACGAGTGAACACTATCCATGTCCGCGAGTGACGCGCAACCCTTTCCGGAATTCTCGTGCGGAATTGCATGGTGGAACACCTGAGCCAGCTCCGACCCGCCCGCACCACCGGACGAGCACGGCGCTCGCGCCCGGGTCAACCCCTCGTTCTGGAGATCGACCGCCACGCGCAGCACGGGTTCCGGTGGTCCACGGTCGGCGGTACGGACGTGCAGGGCGTCCCCCCGACCTCGGAGGGGAACCGATGCACACCAGGATCCGAGCACGCGTCGCAGCCGTGCTCATCGCGACGGCCACGATCACCGGGACGATCGCACTGCGCACTTCGGACGGAGCCGTCGCCGCCGTGCCACCGCTCACCAGCGCCACCATCAGGACCGCGGCCACGACCGAGGTCTTCGCGGGCGGCCTCACCGTGCAGCCGGACAGCCAGCCCGCCCTGGCCGCGGCGAAGCTCGCCGCCGAGGGGCGGACCACCGAGGCGGCCGCTGCCCGCACGATCGCCGCCCGACCGATCGCGACCTGGCTCGGTGAGTGGTACACCGGCGGCCTGCTCGACCGGGTCGTCGCTCGCAACCTGGCCGTCGCCGAGAAGGCCGGGACCACCCCGGTGTTCGTGACCTACGCGGTGCCGAACCGGGACTGCGGCGGTCACTCCGCCGGCGGGCTCGGTGCCGCCGACTACACGGCGTGGAACCAGCAGATCGCCGCCGACCTCCGCGGGCACCGGGCGGTCGTGCTCGTCGAGCCGGATTCGCTCTCGCACCTCGCGACGTGCACGAGTGAGCGTGACACACGACCCGGGCTGATCGCGTCCGCCGTCCGTGCGTTCACGGCCGCCGGCGTTCCGACCTACCTCGACGGCGGCAACGAGAACTGGAACACGCCGGCACTGCAGGCCTCGTACCTGCGGGAGGCCGGGGTCGCGGACGCACGCGGGTTCTTCACGAACGTGTCGAACTTCTACGGGGTGGACGGGGAGCGGGCCTACGCCGACCGCGTGAGTGCCCTGACGGGTGGGTCGCACTACGTCATCGACACCTCGCGCAATGGCCGCGGGTGGTCCGGGTCGTGGTGCAACCCGCCGGGTGCCGGTCTCGGCCGGGTACCGCACGCGACCGGCGGCACGACGGCACTGGACGCACTGCTCTGGGTCAAGACGCCCGGGGCGAGCGACGGGACGTGCAACGGCGGGCCTGCCGCGGGTTCGTGGTTCGCGGCGTACGCGGTCGACCTGGTCGCCGACGCGCGGCAGTAGTCGACACCGGCCGGGAGGCGCACCCCGCCGGACGACGAACGACCCGGACGACGAACGGCCCGGACGACGAACGGTCGGGACGACGAACGGCCCGGCCCCCGCATGGGGACCGGGCCGTCAGGACCGGGATCGGATCAGACCGTGGCGGGCGTGCCGACCAGTGCGACGAGCGCCCCGTCGACGACGTCGACCCGGACGGTGTCACCCTCGTCGACCGACCCGTCGACCACGAGCTCCGCGATCCGGTCGTCGACCTCGCGTTGGATCAGCCGGCGGAGCGGACGGGCGCCGTACTCGGGCTCGTACCCGTGCTCGGCGAGCCAGTCGGTGGCCGCGTCGGAGACCGACAGGACCATGCCCTGCGCGGCCAGACGGAACGCGGTGTCCTGCAGGAGCAGCGACACGATCGACCGCAGCTGTCCGCGCTCGAGCTTGCGGAAGAGCACGATCTCGTCGATGCGGTTGATGAACTCCGGTCGCATCGATTCGCGGAGCTTGCCCATCACCCGCTTGCGCAGGTCGTCCTCCTGGTAGCCGAACGGGTCGGTGCCGCCGTCGGCCGCCACCGAGAAGCCGAGCGCACCCGAGCGGGACGCCAAGAACTCGGATCCGATGTTCGAGGTCATGATGACGACCGTGTTCCGGAAGTCGACCGTCCGGCCCTGACCGTCGGTGAGCCGTCCGTCGTCGAGCACCTGCAGCAGCAGGTTGAACACGTCCGGGTGTGCCTTCTCGACCTCGTCGAGCAGGATCACCGAGTACGGGTTCCGACGGACACGCTCGGTCAGCTGTCCGGCCTCGTCGTAGCCGACGTACCCCGGAGGGGCACCGACCAGCCGCGAGACCGTGTGGCGCTCGCCGAACTCGCTCATGTCGAAGCGGAGCATCGCCGACTCGTCACCGAACAGTGACGAGGCCAGCGCCTTGGCGAGTTCGGTCTTGCCGACGCCGGTCGGACCGAGGAACAGGAAGCTGCCGACCGGACGACGGGGGTCGCCCATGCCGGTCCGGCTGCGCCGGACCGCCTTCGCGATCGCGCGCACGGCGTCGTCCTGACCGACCACACGGTCGTGCAGTTCCGATTCCAGGGCGGCGAGTCGGGTCTTGTCGGCGGAGCCGAGGCGGCTCACCGGGATGCCGGTGGCACGCGACACCACGGCGGCGATGTCCGCCTCGGTGATCACGTCGTCGACCGGCTGCGGACGGGTGGCGGCGGCGACGCCACCGGTGGTGGCGGCGGCGATGCGGGCCTCCAGTCCGGCGATCTCGTCGCGGAGGTCGGACGCCTCTTCGTACTGTTCCTCGGCGACGGCGCGGTCCTTCCGGGCCGTGAGTTCGGCGACCTGGGTACGGAGCGTGTCGACGTCGACGTCGCCCGAGCGGGCGAGACGGCGGCGGGCACCGGCCTGGTCGATGAGGTCGATCGCCTTGTCCGGCAGGTGCCGGTCGGTGACGTAGCGGTGGGAGAGTTCGACGGCGGCGCGGATGGCGTCGTCGGCGTAGGTCACGCCGTGGTGCTCGGCGTAGCGGGGGCTGAGGCCGGTGAGGATCGCGACGGCGTCCTCCACGCTGGGCTCCCCCACCGTGACCGGCTGGAAGCGGCGCTCGAGCGCCGCGTCCTTCTCGATCCGGCGGTACTCGTTCAGCGTCGTCGCGCCTACCAGGTGCAGGTCGCCCCGGGCCAGACGCGGCTTGAGGATGTTCCCGGCGTCCATCGACCCGCCCTCGCCACCGCCACCGGCACCGACGACGGTGTGGAGTTCGTCGACGAACACGATGAGCTCCTCCGAGTGCGCGGCGATCTCGTCCATGGCCTTCGTCAGACGCTCCTCGAAGTCACCGCGGTAGCGGGTGCCGGCGAGCATGCCGGGCAGGTCGAGTGCGACGACGCGCTTGCCCTGCAGCAGGGCCGGGACGTCGCCCTCGACGATGCGCTGGGCGAGACCCTCGACGATGGCGGTCTTGCCGACGCCGGGCTCACCGATGAGGACGGGGTTGTTCTTGGTGCGGCGGAGCAGGATCTCGACCGCCTGCTCGATCTCGTCGGCTCGGCCGATCACCGGGTCGATGCGACCCTCGCGGGCGCGGGCGGTGAGGTCGGTGCCGTACTGGTCCAGCGTCGGGGTCTCCGACTGCTGGTCCTGCTGGGCGGTGGTGCCGGGCATGGGACGCCCCTCTCGTGCGGCCTCGGCCGCCTCTTGTGCGTAGGACTGCATCACCTGCGGGGTGACACCGGCGCTCGCGAGCAACTGGCCCGCGACCGTGTCCTGGTCCGTGACGAGCGCGAAGAAGACGTGCTCGGGGTCCGTGTACGTGCTGCCGAACCCGCGGGCCGCCTGAGTGGCCTCGAGCAGGATCCGCTGCGCGGACGAGGTCAG
Source organism: Curtobacterium sp. MCBD17_030 (assembly GCF_003224255.1). Taxonomy (NCBI): domain Bacteria; kingdom Bacillati; phylum Actinomycetota; class Actinomycetes; order Micrococcales; family Microbacteriaceae; genus Curtobacterium; species Curtobacterium sp. MCBD17_030. The sequence continues at coordinate 424,398 of NZ_QKLI01000001.1, forward strand.
TGCGGGACGGCCCTCGACCGCCTCGCCCGAGGGCATCGGCAGGCGCTGCTCGACCTCGGCGGCGAAGCGCTCCGGGTCGGCGCCCGCAGAGCGCAGGACGGCCGCGAAGGGCTCGGTGCCGACGAGCACGTGCAGGACGTGCAGGGCGTCGATCTCGTGCTGCCCCTGCTCGACCGCGTAGGTCGCCGTCTGCTGGAGCAGCTCGTGGGTACGACGGCTGAGGAGCCGCGTGATGTCGACCGGTCGTCCGAACGGCATGGACCGCTGGGACTGGCCGGGGTTCTGTGAGGCCGCGAGCAGTCGTGCGAGGAACTCGTCGAACGAGTCGTTGCCGCCGGTCGGGCCGAACGTCTGTGGCAAAGGGACCTCCTGAGGAACTTGAGTGCCTTCGGCTCAATGCAACGCAGGGGGACCGTGCTCATTCCCGGTCAGAGGAAGAACTTGCGGCGGATCGACTCAACTCCGGGCGATGGGCGCCGTGCTCGCATCCGTGACCCGCACCAGGTCCGCCGGCGACAACTCGATGTCGAAGCCGCGGCGACCCCCGGACACGAAGATCGTCGGGTGCTCGGACGCCGAGGCGTCGAGCACCGTGCGCAGGCGCGTCTTCTGCCCGACGGGACTGATGCCACCGACGACGTACCCGGTCCGCCGCTCTGCCAGGGACGGGTCAGCGAGCGAGGCCTTCTTGCCGCCGACCGCCGCCGCGATCGCCTTGAGGTCCAGACGGTCGGCCACCGGAACGATCGCCACGGCCAGGTCGCCGTCGACCGACACGACGAGCGTCTTGAACACCTGCTCCTCGCGGAGCCCGAGCGCCGCGGCAGCCTCTTCCCCGAAGTTCGTCGCGCTCTCGTGGTGCTCGTAGACGTGCGGCGTGAACGGCACGCCCGCCCGCTCCAGCGCGAGCGTCGCCGGGGTGCTCGGGGAAGCTGCGCTCATGCCCCGATCCTGCCCCGGTCGACCGTCACGGCCTCGGAGCCACGCGGGCGCTACGCTGAGCCGCACCATGACCGTCATCGAGGTGTTGCTCCGCGGGCTCTCCGCCGTGCACGGCCTCGACCCCGCGGCACTCGGCTCGCTGCCGGCGCTGACCGCCGCCGCACTCGGGCTCGGCGCGGTCGGCATCACCGTGACCGCGGTCGCCGCGCTCGCCGCGGCACTGCTCGTCCTCCGACTGGTCGCGGTCCTGACGGGAGTCGGCGCTCCGGGCGCACCGCGGGCCTCCCGGACGACGCCGGACCTCGTGACCCGGATCGCCTGGAGCGACCCCGACGCCGACGGGCACCCGCGACCGCGGGCACCGGGAGCCGCCCCGGCGGTCTGACACCGATCGGTGTCGGGGCCGCAGACGCTCCCGACCCTCCGATCGAAGGACCTCCGTCATGGACATCACCACCCTGCCCGGCCTCAGCACACTGCTGCGCGCCGGTTCCGCACTCGTCACCAGCCTCACCGACCTGCTCACCCCCGTCGCCGGGACGGCCGCCGCGACGCTCGCCGTGGTCCTGCTGACCGTGGCCGTCCGGGTGCTCCTCGTCCCCCTCGCCGTCCTGCAGGTGCGCGCCGAACGGGATCGGCGTCGTCTGGCACCCCGGATCGCGGAGCTCCGCCGACGGGCGGGGCAGGACACCGCCCGGTTCCAGCGATCCCTGCAGGAGCTGTACACGAGCGAACGGGTGTCGCCACTCGCCGGGTGCCTGCCGGTGCTCGCACAGGCGCCGGTCGTGTCGCTGCTGTACACGCTGTTCACCCACGCGAGCATCGACGGCACCGTGAACACCCTGCTGCGGGCCACCCTGGCCGGCATCCCCTTGGCACAGTCCGCGGTGGCGGTCGTCACGTCGCCGCTGTGGGTCCACGCCTGGGTGGTGCTCCTGCTGCTCCTCGCCCTGGCGGTCGTCGTCGAGCTGACCCGGCGGGCCCAACTCCACTGGAACCCGGTCCCCCCGGCCGGCCCGGTCGATCCGGGTCTGCCCGGCACGGCGGCGATGACCGGGATCGCCCGGTGGGTGCCGTTCGTCTCGGTCGGGTTCGCCGCGATCGCGCCCCTGGCCGCCGCCCTGTACGTCCTGACGAGTGCGGTGTGGACGCTCGGCGAGCGGGCGGTGCTGCGGCGGGTGCTCCGGTAGCGGGCGTGGGCGCGGTCGGACCGGCCGCCCTGCCGCGGCCGCCCCGGCGGCCCGGTCGGCTCTAGCCGCCCTGGCCCTCCTGCTGCGGCCCCTGGTCGACCGGGTCGTACTCGGTGTCGCGGCCCTGCTCCTCCTCCGGCAGCGGGACGTGCCGCTCGGTGCCGCTGCCACCCGGGCTCGTCGCGACGTAGTCGGCCTCGCCGGACTGCGTGTCGTGGCTCAGCGGTTCGAGCGTCTCCTCGTCGACGTCCTGCGGTGTCGAACCGGTGGCGTCGGCGGGGACGGCGGGGTCTGTCTGGTCGGCGGCCTGGTCGTTCTGCGCATCGGTCATCCCTCGGGCGTACTCCCCCAGGTCTGGGTGCGCGCCGTCGCCGTACCGGTGGCAGCATGACAGCAGGCGTGACGACGAGGAGCGCGCATGAGCCGGACCGACGACGACGCGGCAGCACGAGCGCGTCTCGAACACATCGCCTGGGGCGCAGGGTCGACCCCGGCGGACGCGGCGCGCGCCCGCATCGCGCTGGCGGACCTCGACCGGGAGGCACGCAGACGGCCCGTCACGACCGTCGCCCCCGCCGCGGGGCCGCGTCGGGGTCGTCGTCCTGGTGCGCAGGTCGTCGCGGCTGCTGCACCGGGCGTTCCGAGCGCGGCACCGGTCGTTCCCGAGGCTGCCCCCGCCCCGGACGTCGCGACCACCCCGGACGTCGCGCCGACGATCCGGACCGCCGGGCCCGACGTCCACCCGACCGGGAGGACGGAGCCCGGAGACGACACCGGCGACGCCGGAGACGCCCCGTCGTCGGTGACCGACGGTGTCGAGCGCGACCAGCCGTCCGGGGCGACCGCCGACGGACGTCGCGGGGCGGGCCTCCCGGCCGGCGGCCTCGCCCGCCGCGCCCGGGTGGTGTTCGGGCGGGTCCGGCGGACCGACCGGACCGTGCTGTGGGCGCTCGGGGGCGCCGCCGTCGTGATCGGCCTGGTCGCGGGGACGGGCGTCGGCCTGTCGATCGGGACCCGCAGCACCGCCGAGCCGGCGACCACGGTGACGACGCCCGCAGCGGGGACGGTGACGCTCGAGCAGATGCTCGACCTGCCGCAGACCTACGCCGACCAACTGCCCGGCGGGATCGACGCGCCGGTGTCGCTGCACACCACCCGACTCGTGTTCACGAACCGGTCACTGGCGGGCGATGACGCAGCAACGCCCTGGAACGTCTGGGCCGGCGTCGGACGGGACAGCTCGACGATCTGCCTCGTGGCGACGGCCGACCGGCGGCAGGGCACGAGCGCCTGCTACCCCCGGGACGACGCCCTGCACGGGGCGGTCTCGCTGTCCGACACCTCGTCGAGCGGCACGCTCTGGCTGCGGGTCGTGGGCGGCGCGGTCCGTGGCACCGTGACGAGCTCGCCCGCGCCGCTGTACTGATCCGCGGGCACGCTCCGCTCCCCCCCCCCCCCCAACCCCCCGAGAGGCCGGGCATTGGAGCGCTCCTGAGAGCATCGCGAGAACGACCTGGGGGTCCTCGCGTGATCGACGCGGGCCGTGCAACACTGGGTGGAGCGCACTCGCCGTGGAGTGGCCAGAACCACATCTCCACATCCCCGCCCACCACCCGCGAGCGCGCCCCGACCGGTCGAACACCCCGTCGTTCCCGCGCGCTCCTCGCACGTCCTCGAGGAGGTCAGCCGCCGTGTCCACCACCAGCAACCGAACCGTCCAGCCGCACACGACGCCGATCACCGTCACGACGTCGTCGGTGATCGGGATCGCCGTCCTCGGCCTCGCCACGTTCTTCGCCATCACCACCGAACTGATGCCGGTCGGCCTGCTCGGCACCATGAGCGAGGACCTCGGCGTCACCGAGTCCACCATGGGCATCGTCATCACGGTGTACGCGGCGGCCGTCGCCCTGCTCGCACTCCCCCTGACCTCGCTCACCGCGAAGCTCCCCCGGAAGACGGTCCTCGTCGCGACCCTCGTCGGCTACACGGTGTCGAACGCGCTCGTCGCCCTGGCCCCGTCCTTCGCCGTGGTCTGCGCCGGACGGGTCGTCGGCGGCATCGCGCACGCCCTGTTCTTCTCGGTCGCCTCGGCCTACGCCACGCGGATCGTTCCGCCCCGGCTCGCCGGCCGCGCCATCGCGTTCGTCTACTCCGGCAGCTCACTCGGCTTCGTGATCGGCGTTCCCCTCGCCACCGGCGTCGGGCAGTCCGTCGGGTGGCGCCCTGCCGTCGGTGGCGTCGCGGCGTGCGCCGCACTGCTCGCCGTCGTGGCCGCGGTGTGCCTGCCCGCCGTCCGCGGAGCCGCGTCGCCGCACGTCGGCTCGCCGAAGGCCTGGGCGCGCACCGGACTGCTGTCGGTCGTCGTCGCCGACCTGCTGCTCTTCGCCGGACACTACGTCGTCTACACGTACATCGGTCCCTACGTCATCGACGCCGGACTCGACGTCGGCATGGTCTCGGGCGCCCTGCTCGTCCTCGGCGGCACCGGCGTGATCGGCCTCTGGCTGGCCGGGGTGTTCGTCGACCGGGCTCCCCGCCAGACGCTGATCGCCGCGATCGCCGCGATGGCCGCCGCGTTCGTCGTGATGCCGTTCGCGCACGGATCCCTGGTCGGCACGATGGTCGTCGCCGGCGTCTGGATGGCGGCGAACGGCACGACCGGCACGCTGTTCATGGCCGCCGCCATCCGCACCGGTGGGGTCAGTCCGGAGATCGCAGGTGCCCTGGTCAACGGGGCCTCGAACATCGGCATCGCCGGCGGCGCCGCGATCGGCGGTCAGGTGCTCGGCCTGTCCGGACTGCAGACGCTGCCGTTCGCGGGCGCGCTGGTCCTGGTCGCGGGGCTCTCCGTCGTGGCCTTCGCCAAGCGCGGCTTCCCGGTGCACGCCACGACGCAGCCGCACCTCAGCACGTCGTCGATCCACGTGCTGACGTCGTCGCTCGCCGTCGTCACGAGCTCGATCCCGACCGTCAGCCGGGCGATCCAGACCGTCACCGGGTCCGTCGCCACGGTGCACCGTGCCGCGACCGCGTCCATCCAGATCGCCACGGGGTCGGTTCGGACCGTCCGCGAGCGGTAGCCGGCAGCGCTCAGCCCCGGTACGCCAGGGCGTCGAGCGCGGCCACCTGACCGGCGGCGACGAGTCCCCGCGCCTCGGCGAGCGGCACCCAGCGGGCATCGTCGACCTCGGGAACCTCGACGAAACGGCCCGATCCGCGGGGCAGCTCCAGCGACACGGTGTTGCTCCGGACGACCTCGACCACGAAGTCCGGTGCGTCGAGCGTCCACACCGTCACGACCTTGCCGGACGCCTGCCGGAAGTCGCCGAGCAGTTCCGGTGTGCCGTCGGGGGCGGGGATGCCGATCTCCTCGCCGAACTCGCGGAGGGCCGTCGCCTGCGTGTCCTCCCCCGCCTCGATCTCCCCCTTCGGGATCGACCACGCGCGCGGACGTCGACGCCAGAACGGGCCGCCCATGTGAGCGACGAAGACCTCGAGCGACGGGCCGGTGCCGCGGTGCAGCAGCAGTCCGGCAGAGCGAGGGGGCACGGTCGGAGACTACCCTCGCGCGCATGCAGACCATCGAGCTCGGCGACGGCCGTTCCGTCCTGGTCGACGACACCGCTCCCGACCACGGCGTCGACGGCGGCCGGCCGACGCTCGTCTGGCACCACGAGTCTCCCCACACCGGTGTGCTCTTCGAACCGCTGCGGAGCGCCGCCACCGACCGCGGCCTGCGCCTGGTCGCCGTCACCCGCCCCGGGTACGGCGGGGCCGACCCGCTGCCGGGTCGGCGGGTCGCCGACGGCGCACACGACCTCGAGCAGGTGCTCGACGCCCTCGGCATCGACCGCGTCGCCGCGCTCGGTGGCTCCGGCGGCGGACCGCACGCCCTCGCCACTGCGGCCCTCCTGCCGGACCGGGTCGCCGCGGTCGCGACCCTCGCCTCGCCCGCTCCCTTCGACGACTCGCCCACCTGGTGGGACGGCATGGCGGACGACGGCGGCCTCCGCGCCGCCACCGCCGGACGCCAGGCCCGCATCACCTGGGCAGCCTCCGCCGCCTTCGACCCGTCCCAGTTCGTCGACACCGACTGGGCCGCCCTCGACGGTGACTGGGCCGCACTGGGGAAGGACGCGACGGCGGCGGGCGGGTCGGGCCTCCAGGGCGGGGTCGACGACGACGTGGCGTTCGTGACGGACTGGGGGTTCGCCCTGTCGGCGGTCACGGTGCCGACGTTCCTGGTGCACGGCAGGCGGGACCGGGTCGTCCCGGTGGCGCACGGCCGAGCGCTGGCCGAGGCGATGCCCGGGGCGGCGTACGAGGAGCGTCCGGACGACGGCCACATCGCGGTCCTGTCGACGGTGCCGACGCTGATGGACCGCCTCGCCGAGGTCCTGCGCGCCTGAGATGCCCGACGGCGCCGCGACCCGTCCTGCAGCAGCAGGACGTCAGCCGAGGAGCTCGCGGAGTTCCGCGTCGAGCCGGCCGGTCAGGTACCGGACACCGGCGGTGTTCGGGTGCAGCGCTCCGGGCTCGAGGTCGATGCTGCTGAACCCGCCGAACGAGTCGAGCGAGACCCCCGACACGTACGCGCCGGATCGGGCGCAGGCCGAGTGGGCCTGGGTCGTGTCGAAGACGTCGACGAAGCGGACCCCGGCGGCGCGGGCGGCGGACTGCCCGACCTCGTCGAGCTGCTCCTGGATCCCGTGCAGCCACCGGACGTCGGTGTCGGTGAAGGGGTACGTGTCCGAAGGGAACCGACCGGCGAGGGTGCCGAGGTCGACGGCAGGCCGGAAGCACCCGCGTTCCGGGGTGTGATCGGCATCCGGGAAGATCGCCGGGTACCCGACCAGGAGGACCGTGGCGTTCGGAGCCGCCCGACGGATGTCCGCCAGCGTCTCCGCGATGCCCAGGGCGACGCGGCTCTCGATCTTCGCCCGGAGGGTGTCGACCCCGTCGACGTCGAGCGTGCTCCGGCACGACGGCGCGTTCTTGCCGGAGAAGACCGGCCCGGAGGCCGACAGCGCCATGCACGATGCAGCGGTGCCGAACAGGTCGGCGTCGTTGCCACCGATGGTCAGGGTGACGAGCCGGGTGGAATCGGACAGGGCCTCGATCTGCGGCGGTGCGCCACGCCACTGCGTGCGCTCCCGGACGTCCTCGCTGGTCGCTCCCGCGCACGTGACATCCGTCAGGGCGAGCCCGAACCGTGCTGCGATGCGGTGCGGGTAGTCCCGGCCGGACTGCGCGCAGGCACCGACCGGCAGACCCGTCGGGTTCGCCAGCCCGTACCCGGCCGAGTACGAGTCGCCGAGTGCGACGTACTCGCTGCCCGGCGGCAGGTCCGTCAGTGTCTCGGGCGGGTCCTCGGTCGCCGGGAAGGGCTGCGGGACCGGCCACTGCGGCGCGGCGACCGCGGCCTGCGGGACGAGCGCAGACCCCGGCCCACCCACCAGGGCCACACCCGTGAGCACGACGGACACCACGAGCGTGTGCACCACACGGGTGGCGCGCTCGCGGGCACGGGACGGACGGCGCAGGGTGGGCTCCGGGAGGTTCGGGTCAGGGTCGAGCGGACCAGGCTAGCCGGTCACGCTCGACCCTCCCTGGAACGACGCCGGTCCGGTGGACAGGACTCAGCGCCGCCCGAGACGACGCTCGCCGCCGACGCCGACCTGGTAGTCGAGGCCGTAGTGCTGGAAGAGCTCCGGCTCGGTCGCCGCGTCGAGCTCGCCGTCGGTCGCGATCGAGGGCGCGTCCTTCACGGTCTTCTTGTCGAACGTCACGAGCAGGTGCTTCGGCGCGACGGTGGCGCCGACGAGCGGCACGAACACGAGCTTCTTGCCCACGACGCCCGTGGTCACCGCCCCGAAGGCCGGCTGCTGCGTCGCGGTGTCGTAGTAGATGCTCTCGAGGTTGCCGATCTTGTCCTCTTGGGCGTCGACGACCGGCAGGCCGATCCAGTCCCGGATGTTGGCTGCTTCGAACACGGCGGCTCCCTTCGACGGCCGGACCGTCCGTGCCGTCGGATCGACGCTACCGATCGGCGCTGGGTGCGGTGACGGCGGGCGTCACGCGCAGTCCGTCGACCGCAGCGAGGACGTCGTCCGCGCTGACGGCGAGGATGGCCGGGTCCGGGTCCTCGGCGAAGACGTCGCCGCGGCGGACGGACGCGTCGGTGAGCACCACGTGCGGGCCCGAGGAGGGCGGCCCCCAGGCCTCGGGTGGCGCCGGGCCGAAGAGCACGACCGAGGGGATCCGGTAGGCGGAGGCCAGGTGCGCCGCTCCCGTGTCGACGGTGACCAGGAGGCTCGCGGCGGCCACGACGGCGGCGAACGGCTGCAGGTCCAGACGTCCGGCGAGGACCGCCGAGTCGTCGAGCCCGGCCAGCTCGGCGACGGCCAGCGCGCGCTCGACGTCGTCCGCGCCTCCCGTCAGGACCACGTGGTGCCCGCGGGCGACGAGTCCGCGGACCACGTCGGCGAACCGGTCGACTGGCCAGTGTCGGGCGCCGTGGAAGGCGCCGACGTGCACGACCGCGGCACCACGCACGACAGCGGGGACGGCCGGGACCGCGATCGACACGTCGTCCGGGTCGGCGGGCATGCCGTGGGCGGTCATGAGACCCGCCCACCGGACGCGTTCGTGGACGTCGTGCCGCCACTCCGGACCGTCGGGGGCGCCGTGGCCGATCACGCGACGCGCCTGCAGCGCGTCGATGAGGTCGCCCGACTCAGGTCCGGCACCGTGCAGGTTCACGGCGACGTCGACGACGCCGGTCGGCACGTGGATCGGGTGGTCCAGGCCGTGCTGGGCGAGGTGGACGTCGACGTCGGTGACGAGCTCGACGACCGGGGCGAGCCAGGCGGTCGTGGCGAGGGTGATGCGGTGCCCCGGGAAGGCCCGGCGGAGGGCGTGCAGCGCGGGCACGGCGACGAGCAGGTCGCCGAGCTTGATCGCCCGGAGCACGACGAGCTCGGGGCGGCCGTCGGACGGGGGCAGGGTGGGTACGGCGGTCACGTGGACCGACGCTACCGGGACGAGACCGTCCCGTCCGCGGGAGGCAGCACCCTGTCCACCGCGCGCCACGGCTCGCCACGGTTCCGGCACCGGTTGGGCACGAGCGCCGCCGTGCCGGTAGAGAAGGGGTGTGGCTCTCTCCGACCGTCCGCTCCGCGGCGTGCTCTTCGACCGCGACGACACCCTGGTGGTGGACGTTCCCTACAACGCCGATCCGGAACGGGTCGTGCCCGTGGCGGGTGCGGCCGACGCGGTCGCCGCGGCCCGCGCCGCCGGCCTCGCCGTCGGTGTCGTCACCAACCAGTCCGCGATCGCGAAGGGCCTGGCGACCCGGGACCAGGTCGACGCGACGAACGCCCGCGTCGACGAACTCGTCGGGCCCTTCGACGTGTGGGAGGTCTGCCCGCACGACCGCGGCGATGACTGCGCCTGCCGGAAGCCGCGACCGGGCATGGTGCTCGCCGCGGCGGACCGGCTCGGGCTCGACGCCGCCGACCTGGTCGTGATCGGGGACATCGGTGCCGACGTCGGTGCTGCCGTGGCTGCGGGTGCCCAGGGGATCCTCGTGCCGACCGACCGCACCATGCCCGCCGAGGTCGAGGCCGCCACCACCGTCGCCGGCTCGATCGAGGAGGCCGTGGCCCTGGTGCTCGCACGGGCCGCGGGAGGGGCCTCGTGAGCGGGCCGAGCGGTCGCCGTGTGCTCGTCGCGCGGCTCGACTCGTTCGGGGACGTGCTGGTCGCCGGCCCCGCCGTCCGAGCCGTCGCCGCCGGGGCGGACCACGTCACGCTGCTGTGTGGTCCGCAGGGCTCCCCCGCCGGCGCACTGCTGCCCGGCGTCGACTCGCTCCGGGTCTGGGCGGCGCCCTGGGTCACCGAGACCGTCCGGCCGCTCGACGACGCCGTCCTCGCCGAGTTCCGCGCGCTCGTCGCCGAGGAGCGACCCGACGAGGCGGTCGTCCTGACGTCCTTCCACCAGTCGCCGCTGCCGCTCGCGATGCTCCTGCGGCTCGCCGGGGTCCGCCGGGTGTCCGGTGCCTCGGTCGACCACCCCGGCTCGCTGCTCGACGTCCGACTGCGGCCCGGTGAGGACCTGCCCGAGGACGTCCCCGAACCCGAACGGGCGCTGCGCATCGTGGCGGCCGCGGGCTTCGTGCTCCCCGACGGCGACGACGGTCGGCTCCGGGTGCGGCACGACGACGACGCGGTGTTGCCCGACGAGGTGGCGGCACTCGACCGGTACGTCGTCGTGCACCCCGGCGCCAGTGTGGAGGCCCGCTCCTGGCCGCCCTCCGCCCACCGCGAGCTCGTGGCCGCCTACGACCGACTCGGTGTCCCCGTCGTGGTGACCGGTTCGCCCGGCGAGAAGGACCTCACCGCGGAGGTGGCCGGCACCACCGGCATCGACCTCGGCGGTCGCACCACCCCCGCGGTGCTCGCCACGGTCCTGGCCGGGGCCGAGGTCGTCGTCGTCGGCAACACCGGCCCGGCGCACCTCGCCGCTGCCGTCGGTGCCCGGATCGTCTCGCTGTTCTCGCCCGTCGTGCCGGCCGTGAAGTGGGCGCCGTACGCCGAACACGTGGAACTGCTCGGCGACCAGGACGCGCCCTGCCGGCTCTCACGGGCCCGCGAGTGCCCCGTCCCGGGACACCCATGCCTGGCCCGAGTCACCGTCGACGACGTGCTCGCGGCCCACGAACGGCTCGTCGGATGCGCTCTGCGGACGAACGACGACTCCCTGCGAGCAGCACCAGAGACCCGTGCGTAGCGTGCGGCACTGCTTCTCCTTCTGCTCCTCCTCCTCCTGATCGACAGCGACCGAAAGGCAGTGCATGCGGATCCTCGTGTGGCACGTGCACGGCGGCTGGATGGACGCCTTCGTCCGCGGCCCGCACGAGTACCTCATCCCCACGACCCCCGCCCGTGACGGCTGGGGCCTCGGTCGCGGTGGCCGGAGCTGGGGCACGAACGCCGTCGAGATCGCGCCCGAGGACGTCGCCGACGCCGAGGTCGACCTGGTCGTCCTGCAGCGACCGGAGGAGCTCGAGGTCGCCCGCGACCTGCTCGGCGGGCGCGACGTGCCCGTCGTCTTCGTGGAGCACAACGCCCCGCGTGTCGACGTGCCGAACAGCCTGCACCCGTTCCGGGACCGCGACGACGTGACCATCGCGCACGTCACGCACTGGAACGCCCTGATGTGGGACTGCGGCTCGACCCGCACCACCGTCGTCGAGCACGGCGTCGTCGACCCCGGTCCGCTGTACACCGGTGAGCTCGAGCGGTTCGGCGCCGTCATCAACGAACCCGTCCGACGCAACCGCGTCGTGGGCACCGACCTGCTCCCCCGCTTCGGCGCGGTGGCACCGGTCGACGTGTTCGGGATGGGCACCGAGAAGCTCGACGACCTCGGCCACGGTGACCTGCTCGTCGGGATGGGCGACGTCAAGCCCGACCCGATGCACGCGGCCCTCGCCCGTCGCCGGGCCTACGTCCACGCCAACCGGTGGACTTCGCTCGGGCTCTCGCTCATCGAGTCGATGCACATGGCGATGCCGGTGCTGGTCCTCGCCACCACCGACGCCGCACGAACCGTGCCCGCCGAGGCCGGCGCGATCGGGACGGACGTCGAGGAGCTGGTGCGGGTCTCCCGGACGCTGGTCGACGACCCGGACGAGGCTCGCCGACGCGGCCTCGTCGCCCGGGAGGCCGTGCTCGCGCGCCACGCGCTGCCCCGGTTCCTGGCGGACTGGGACGAGCTGCTGGACGACGTGCGGTCACGACACCGGTCCCGGACCGGAGCCACGACCGTCGGTGCGGGGGCTGCGGCACCGCAGGGAAGGAGCATCTGATGAAGATCGCCATGGTCTCGGAACACGCGAGTCCGCTCGCGACCCTCGGCGGGGTGGACGCCGGTGGACAGAACGTCCACGTCGCCGCGCTCTCCGCTGCACTGGCCGACCGAGGCCACACCGTGACCGTCTACACGCGGCGCGACGACGCGTCGCTGCCGGTGCGCGTGCCGCTCCGACCGGGCGTCGACGTCGTCCACGTCGACGCGGGACCGGCCCGGCACGTCCCGAAGGACGACCTGCTCCCCTACATGGGCACGTTCGCGCAGGTCCTGGCGTCGGAGTGGTTCGTCGACCGGCCCGACGTCGTGCACGGCCACTTCTGGATGTCCGGCCAGGCGACCATCGACGCCGTGGGCCAGGTGCAGGTGCGCACCGGAGGCACGCGGATCCCCGTCGTGCAGACCTTCCACGCCCTCGGCGTCGTCAAGCGTCGACACCAGGGTGCCGCGGACACCAGCCCCGTCGAACGCGAGTGGCTCGAGCCCGCCGTCGGCCGGAGCGCCGACCAGGTCGTCGCCACGTGCTCCGACGAGGCGTTCGAGCTGAAGAGCCTCGGCGTGCCGCTGCGGTCCATCTCCGTCGTCCCGTGTGGCGTCGACGTCGAGCTGTTCCGACCGGACGGCCCCGTCGAGGAACGTGGGCGCACCTTCCGGGTGCTCACCGCCTCCCGCCTCGTGCAGCGGAAGGGCGTCGGCACCACGATCGCGGCCGTCGCCCAGCTCGTCGCGGCCGGTCGAGACGTCGAACTCGTCATCGTCGGCGGTGCCGGCACGGCCGGTGCCGACCTGCCGGACGACCCCGAGTACCAGCGCCTCGACGCGCTGGCCCGCGACCTCGGCATCCGCGACCACGTCTCGTTCCGCGGGCAGCTCGCCCAGGAGGCGATGGGCTCGGTGTACCGCAGCGCCGACGTCGTCGTCTGCGCGCCCTGGTACGAGCCGTTCGGCATCGTCCCGCTCGAGGCGATGGCCTGCGGCGTGCCGGTGGTCGCCTCCCGCGTCGGTGGGCTCATCGACACGGTCGTCGAGGACGCCACCGGGCTGCACGTCGAACCCCGTGACGAGGACGGCCTCGCCGCAGCCCTCGGCGGCCTGCTCGATGACCCCGAGCGCCGTGCCGCCTACGGCCGCGCCGGTCGCCGCCGCGCCGAGTCCCGGTACACGTGGCAGAAGGTCGCCACCGACACCGAGCGCGTCTACGAACGGCTCGTCGCCGGCGGTCGGGTCCGTCCCGTCCGTCCGGTCGGCGGCATCGGCACCGCACCCACCACCCGCATCCCGGACGCCGTCCGACCCGCCGAGGACGCGCTGGCCGAGGCCGCGCTCCCCATCACCGAGAGGAACGCCCGATGACCATCGAGCAGACCGGGATCGGCACGACCGAGACCCCAACCGTCGACGCCCCGCCCAGCGACGCCTCGACCAGCACCCGCGCGGTGCTCGAGCACATCGCGGCGTCCGTGCCCGTCATCGCGTCCCTCGTCGACCACAGCGACCACATCGCCGCTTGGGCGGACGACATCGCCGCCCGTCTGGTGGCCGGGCGTCGCCTGCTCGCCGCGGGCAACGGCGGTTCGGCGGCCGAAGCGCAGCACCTGACCTCCGAGCTCACCGGCCGCTTCGACGGTGACCGACCCGCGTACTCGGCGATCTCGCTGCACGCCGAGACCTCCGCCGTCACCGCGATCGGGAACGACTACGGCTTCGAGCAGGTCTTCGCCCGTCAGGTCCGCGCACACGCCCGCGCCGGTGACGTCGTCGTCCTCCTCAGCACCAGCGGCAAGAGCCCGAACCTGCTCGCCGCCGCGGCAGCCGCCCGGGACGCCGGAGCGCGGTCGATCGCGATGACCGGTGCGCTGCCGAACCCGCTCGCCAGCGCAGTGGACGACGTCATCGCCATCGACGGCCCGTCCGCCAACGTGCAGGAGGCGCAGCTCGTCCTCGTGCACGCCCTCTGCCGGGCCATGGAGCCCGCGCTCCGCCGAGGAGGCACCCGATGACCGACCGTCGACTCCGCATCGTCGTCGTCGGCGACACGCTGCTCGACGTCGACGTCAGCGGCACCAGCGATCGTCTCAGCCCGGACGCGCCGGTCCCCGTCGTCGACGTCCGCTCGGACCAGCGCCGCGCCGGTGGTGCCGGTCTCGTCGCGACCATGCTCGCGAAGGACGGTCACGACGTCTCGCTGGTCACCGTGCTCGGTGACGACGCCCACGCGGACCAGCTCCGGTCGTTGCTCCCCGGCGTCCGCATCGTCGACGGCCCCTCCGGCGCGCCGACCCCGGTGAAGACCCGGGTCCGCGTCGGCGAGCACGCCCTGGTCCGGATCGACGAGGGCTGCGACACCCCGCCGGTCCCCGCCGTGACGCCCGCCATGCGCGACGCCCTCGACGGCGCCGACGCGGTCATCGTCGCCGACTACGGACGCGGGCTCACCGAGGCGGCCGAGATGCGTGCCGCGCTCGCTGCGGTCGTCGGGCACACGCCCGTCGTCTGGGACCCGCACCCGAAGGGCGCCACCCCCGTCGCCGGCACCACCGTCGTCACGCCGAACGCCAGCGAGGCGCACCGGTTCACCGGCATCGTCGGCAGCGGGGTCGCCTTCGCGACGGACGCCGCCGCGGACCTCGTCGCCCGTTGGGACGTCCGCGCCGTCGCCGTCACGATGGGCGACCGCGGGGCACTGGTCGGCAGCCGCACGCCCCGCGGCGCCGACTCCCGGTTCGTCCCCGCTCCGTCCGTCACGGCCGGCGACCCCTGCGGTGCCGGCGACCGGCTCGCTGCCGGGGTCGCCGTCGCCCTCGCCGACGGAGCGGAGATCGCCGACGCCGTCACGGCCGGGGTCGAGGCCGCGTCCGCGTACCTCGCCGCCGGTGGCGTCGCCTCGCTCGTCGAGGGCGCGCCACCGGCACCGATCGCCGTGCCCGGTGCGGACCGGGACGCACTGCGTGTCGTCCACGAGGTCCGTGCCTCCGGCGGCGTCGTCGTCGCGACCGGCGGCTGCTTCGACCTGCTGCACGCTGGACACGCGCGCAC
Source organism: Curtobacterium sp. MCBD17_030 (assembly GCF_003224255.1). Taxonomy (NCBI): domain Bacteria; kingdom Bacillati; phylum Actinomycetota; class Actinomycetes; order Micrococcales; family Microbacteriaceae; genus Curtobacterium; species Curtobacterium sp. MCBD17_030. The sequence continues at coordinate 439,442 of NZ_QKLI01000001.1, forward strand.
CCTGTCGGCAGCGCGGGCACTCGGCGACTGCCTGGTCGTGTGCCTGAACTCGGACGATTCGGTCCGGGGGCTCAAGGGCCCGGACCGGCCGATCATGGGCCAGGACGACCGAGTCGAACTCCTCCTCGCACTGGACTGCGTCGACGCCGTCGTCGTGTTCGACGAGTCCACCCCCGACGAGGCGCTCCGTCGCTTCCGCCCGGACGTCTGGGCGAAGGGCGGCGACTACACCGCGGACGAACTGCCCGAGTCCGTGACCCTCGCCGAGTGGGGTGGACGGGTCGTCACCGTGCCGTTCCACCCAGGCCGCTCCACCACCCGGCTCGCCGCCGCGATCGAACGTGTCGGCTGAGCCCCACCGCTCTCCATCTGCCCCACCACAGCAAAGGACATCCATGCCCGTCCCCACCACCCCCATCGGCCGCGTCCTCGTCACGGGCGGCGCCTCCGGACTCGGCGCAGCCGTCGTGGCCGCCGTCACCGAGGCCGGCGGCACCCCGATCGTCCTCGACCTGCGCATCGACGCCGTCCCCGAGGGCGTCGACGCCGTCGCCGTGGACGTCTCGGACACCGACGCCGTCGAACGTGCTGTCACCGAAGCGGTCGAGCGCCACGGTGGCCTGGACGCCGTCGTGACCGCGGCGGGGATCGACACACCCGCTCCGATCGACGCCATCTCGTCGGGCAACTGGGAGAAGATCGTCGGCGTCAACCTGATCGGCACCGCGTCGACCGTGCGCGCCGCACTGCCTGCGCTCGAGGCGACGCACGGCCGGGTCGTCACTATCTCGTCGTCGCTCGCCCTGCGCGGCGTCGGCCACGGCACCGCCTACTCGGCGTCGAAGTTCGGCGTCCGCGGGTTCTCGCAGGCCCTCGCCGCGGAGACCGCCGGCCGCGTCGGCGTCACCAACGTGATCCCCGCCGGCATGCGCACCAACTTCTTCGCGGACCGGACCGAGCAGTACAAGCCGGGTCCGGACGCACAGCTCATCGAACCGGAGTACGTCGCGAACTCGATCATCTTCGCCCTCTCGCAGCCGGCCGGGTGCGAGATCCGCGAGCTGTCGATCATGCCGGCGACTGAGCCCAGCTGGCCCTGAGCCGTGCACACGACCGGCGCATGCGCCTGACGGACGGGAGGCCCGGTACCAGCTGGTACCGGGCCTCCCGTCCGTCTGCGGTCGCGCCGTGCCGCCGCCCGCCAGCCCGCCGCCGAGGTCGCACGAGCTGCTGCCCGGACGGCCTACCGGCAGCCGATCGTGCACCCTCGGCGAGGGGCGCGCGGCACGTCGTGCGACCTCGGGAGGCCCACACCGGCCCCGACGGACCGGCCCACCGCCGTCAGTTGGTGGCGAGCAGGTCCTCGACGTCCGCCAGGACCCGGTCCGGGGTGATCTCGTCGACGAACGACGGGTCGTGCTCGCACCGCTCGGCGCTCCACCCCACCTGCGTGACGTCGACGTCGCACACCGGGCACCGGGTGACGAAGCTCATCAGGACCCGGTGCCGTCCGCGGTCGAGCGGCCCGGCGTTGATGACGTTGCCGAACCAGAAGACGCCGACGGTCGGGGTGCCGACCGCGACGGCGAGGTGCCGCGGACCGGAGTCGTCGCCGACCATGACGTCGGCGGCACCGAGCACGGCGGGCAGTTCCGGCAGCGGCAGGGTGCCGGTGAGGTCGTGCAGGCGGGCGGCAGCCTCGGGCCCGACCGCCTCGGACACCGACGCCCGAATGGTGGTCGCGGCCGGCCGGTCCGAGTCGTCCCCGACGAGGACGACGTCGTCGCCGGCCTCGAGTCGGGCGACCGCGACGGCAGCGAACCGCTCCGGGCTCCAGCGCCGGCGGGGGTCGGTGGCACCGGGGTGCATCGCGACGAGTCGGCCGGTGACGCCGAGGCGCTGCCGGACCGCGGCCCGCTCGTCGTCCGTCACGGAGAGGCGCGGGTCGAGCGTGACGGGTTCGGCACCGGCGAGCCCGACGACCTCGAGCGCGCGGAGCACCTCGTGCTGGTAGTAGACGTAGCGGACCCAGCGCTCCGTGGGGGTGGCGTCCTCGGTGGCGGTGCCGATCGAGTGCGCGGCGCCCAGGCGGAGCAGGAACGGGTTCGAGTTCCGGCCACCGCCGTGCAGCTGCACCGCCAGGTCGAACCGGCCGTGCAGGCGGGCGAAGAAGTCCTCTGTGTCCGGGGCGTCGTCGCCGCCGTCCCGGACGCCCGGCGACACGGGCAACTCCTCGACGGCGTGCACGACGTCGGAACGGCCGGCGAGCAGCACCCGGGCCATCGGGGTGCCGAGCAGGGTGATACGCGCCTCCGGGTACGCGGCGGCCAGGGCCTCGATCGCCGGCATGGCGAACATGAGGTCGCCGAGTCCCCCGCCCCGGAGCACCGCGATCTCGCGGACCCCCTCGAAGCGATCGCCGCCACGTCCGATCTGCACCACGCCTGTCGTCCTCCTCGTCGTCCGACGCTGCCCGGTGTCCCGTCGCGCGTCCCTTCGTTCCTACCGACCGGAGCCGGTGCAGGTGCCGAGACCGCGGACCAGCTGCGTCCCGTGGACACCACGGCGCGACCCGTGGGCGCGTCCAGCAGGAGGAGTGCAGCGTGGGGAACCCCGGTGTACGTGACCGGACCACCACGAGAAGGACGCACATGACGCTCGATGCCCCCACCACCACCGCTCCGTCGTCGGACGACTCGTCCGCGGACACGATCACGGTGCTCGATCCCGTGACCGGCGAGGTGGCCTCGGAGACCCGCCGGAGCACGGCGGACGAGGTGCGGGACGCGGTCGCGCGTGCGCGGGCAGCGGCGACCGGATGGGCCCGGACGGCTCCCGGTGAGCGTGGGGCGCTCCTCCGGGCAGCGGCCGAACGGCTCCGTGACCACGCCGACGAGCTCGCCGCGATGAACACCCGCGAGACCGGCAAGGTCCCGGGCGACGCCCTCGGCGGAGTCGAGGCCGGCATCAACACGCTCATCCAGTACGCCGAGCTCGGCCCCCTGCACCGCGGCGAAGCCCTGCGCGGCAACCACGGTGCCGCCGACTTCGCCGTCCCGCACCCCCGGGGCGTCGTCCTCGCCCTGACCCCGTGGAACGACCCGGTGGCCGTCGCGTGCGGGATCCTCGGCGCCGCGATCGCCGCCGGCAACACCGTCGTCCACAAGGGCAGCGAGCGGAGCCCGGGCACCATTTCACTGCTCAACCGCCTGCTCGCCGCCGAGCTTCCCGACGGCGTGCTCATCGGCGTCGACGGTGACGCCACGACCGGTGAGCAGCTCCTGGCCGAGGACGGCATCGCCGTCTACGCCCACGTCGGTTCGACGGCGACAGGCGACCGTCTGGCCGAGGCCGCGCTCCGCACCCGCGCGCACGTCATCCGCGAGAACGGCGGCAACGACGCCGCCGTCGTGGACGCCGACATCGACCCCGTCTGGGCAGCCGACCAGGTCGCCCTCGGGGCCTTCGCGAACACCGGGCAGATCTGCACGAGCGTCGAGCGCGTCTACGTGCACCGCGACATCGCCGAGGAGTTCACCGCTGCCCTGGTACGTGCTGCCGAGCGCAAGACCGCGGCCGCGGCGGCGGACTTCGGCCCCCTGGTGGACGAGCGCCTCCGTGCGACCGTCCAGCAGCACGTCGACCAGGCCGTCGCCGCCGGCGCGCAGGTCCTGACCGGCGGGGCGGTCCCCGCGGGCACGGGCACCTTCTACCCGGCGACGGTGCTCACCGGCTGCACCGACGACATGCTCGTCCTCACCGAGGAGACGTTCGGCCCGATCGCCCCGATCCGCGTCGTCGAGGACATGGCCGAGGGGCTGCGCCTCGCCGCGGAGGACCGCTACGGCCTGGCCGCGACCGTCCTGACCGCCGACACCGCGACCGCGCTGCAGGCCGCGGCCGAACTGCCGGTCGGCACCGTGAAGGTCAACGCCGTGTTCGGCGGCGCACCCGGCGGCAGCGCGGAGCCGCGCGGCGCGTCGGGCTCCGGTTTCGGCTACGGCCCGCACCTGCTCGACGAGATGACGACGACCACGGTCGTGCACCTCGAGGCCGCCCCGCGACGCACGACGAGCTCGGCCGCCGCGAGCACCGGCACCGGCACGGCCGTCGACCCGTCCACCGCCGGCAGCCACGGCACCGACACCGCGACGGCCGAGGACGTCCGATGACCGCCGACGTCCGCATGGTCCGCCGCGTCGTCGACACGATCGCCGCGCGCCAGCCGGTCGTCGTGGTCGTCGGGGACGTCATCCTGGACCGCTGGACGGTCGGCGCAGCCGAGCGGGTCTCCCGCGAAGCCCCGGCCCCCGTGGTCCGCGTCACCGAGACGATCGCCGTCCCGGGAGGCGCGGCGAACACCGCGGTCAACGCCCGGGCCCTGGGTGCCGACGTCCGGATGGTCGCCCTGATCGGCGACGACGAGACCGGCCGGGTCCTGCGGGACCGCCTGGAGGCCGCCGGCGTCGACACCCGCTGGCTGGTCGCGGTGCCGGGCGCGACGACGACGAGCAAGGACCGGATCGTCGGTGGGGACCGTGTGGTCGTCCGGGTCGACGACCTGGCCGGGCCGCCGAGTGCGGCGGACACGGCCCTGCTCGCCGAGGCGACGGCAGCGGCGGTACAGGGACGCATCCCGGGCACCCCCGACACCATCGCCGGAGTCGACGGAGCCGCCGCCGCGGACGCCGTCGTGGTCTGCGACTACGACCTCGGCGTCGACGCCGCCGCGATCGTCCCCGTCCTCGAGCGGGACCGACCGACCACCGTGGTCGTCGACGCGCACGACCTCGGGCGCTGGCGTGCCCTGCAGCCGGACCTCGTCACGCCGAACGCCGGCGAGGCCGCCGCACTGCTCGGCCGCGACCTCGGCCAGGGTGCCGGACGTGCCGAGACCGTCGTCGCCGCTCGGGAAGAGGTCCTCACGGTCACCGGTGCGCGGAACGCCGTCGTGACGCTGGACCGCAACGGCACGGTCCTGCTCGAGGACACCACGGCCCCGGCCACCGACGTGCACCGCACCCGCGCGACCCCGGCTTCCGAGCAGCAGGCCTCCGGTGCCGGCGACACGTTCTGCGCCGCGGCCTCGGTCGCCCTCGCGGTCGGCACCCCCGTGCGCGAGGCCGTCTCGTTCGCTCAGGCAGCAGCCGACGTGGTCGTGCGCGAAGCCGGCACCTCCGTGTGCACCGCCGAGGCCCTGGTGGCGTCGGTGTCGGCTCCCGCCGAGACCGTCGTCGACCACGACCAGCTCGCCGACGCGGTCGAGGAGGCCCGGCGCGCCGGTCGTCGCATCGTCTTCACGAACGGGTGCTTCGACGTCGTCCACCGTGGGCACACGACGTACCTGCGGCAGGCGAGCGAGCTCGGCGACCTGCTCGTGGTGGCGCTGAACGACGACGACTCGGTCCGTCGCCTGAAGGGACCGGAGCGTCCGATCAACACGGCTGAGGACCGTGCCGGTGTGCTCGCCGCCCTGGCCTGCGTCGACCTGGTGACGGTGTTCGCGACCGACACCCCGATCCCGCTCATCGAGCGGATCCGCCCCGACGTCTACGTCAAGGGCGGTGACTACTCCCCCGAGATGCTCAGCGAGACCGAGGTGGTCCGCGCGCACGGTGGCGAGGTCGTCATGGTCGACTACGTCGCCGAGCACTCCACGAGCGCGGTCGTCCGCCGGATCCGCGAGACCGCGGCCGGCACCGGCACCGGCGCCGGAGCGGCGACGGGAGACCCGACCGCCGTGTCGGGGGACGCATGACGCGCGGCGCACGGTGGTCCGGCGAGTGGGGTCGACCGACCGCGGACCCGGCGGTGGAGAGCGCCCCCGTCGACGTCGACGTCCTCGTCCCGACGGTCGGGCGCACCGCCGAACTCGCCGTGACCCTGGCCGGCCTGGCCGCCCAGACCGACGTCGCCTTCCGCCTCGTGCTCAGCGACCAGTCCGCGACGGGCGACGCCGTCGCACAGCCGGCGGTCGCCGCGATGCTCCGCGTCCTGGAGGCCCAGGGCCGGCCCGTCACGCTGCTCACCCACCCGGAGCGGCGCGGCCTCGCTGAGCACCGGCACTTCCTGCTCGCCAACGCCACCGCGGACGCCGTCCTGTTCCTCGACGACGACGTCTGGCTGGAACCCGGGTCCGTGCACCGGATGCTCGACGCCCTGCGCTCGCTCGGCACCGGCTTCGTCGGGAGCGCCGTCCAGGGCCTGTCGTACCTCGAGGACCGCCGCCCGCACGAGACCGCTCCGTTCGCGGTCTGGGACGGCCCCGTCGTTCCCGAGGTGGTGCGTCGCGGGACGCCCGGCTTCGACCGCTGGTCCCTGCACAACGCCGCGAACCTGGCCCACGTCGCTGCCGAGCTCGACGTCGAGCCGGGCGGCTGGCTGCCCTACCGGGTCGCGTGGGTCGGCGCCTGTGCGCTGTACGACCGGGCAGCGCTCGAGGCGGTCGGCGGCTTCGGGTTCTGGGAGACCCTGCCGATCGGGCACGCGGGCGAGGACGTGGTCGCGCAATGGCGGGTGATGGAGCGCTTCGGCGGCGCCGGCATCGTGCCGTCCGGGGCCGTGCACCTCGAGGCGCCGACGACGGTGACGGACCGCTCCGTCGACGCTCCCGACGTCGTGTTCGCCGACGAGTTCCCGCACGAGCAGGTCCAGCAACGACCCTGACGGCGTCTGCGCGGCCCCGACGGCGTCCCTTCCGGTCAGGCGGGGTCCGCCGCCGTGTCGCCGTCGAGCAACCTCCGGACCGCCACGCCGAGCTCCGCCATCAGGAACTGCCACATCCACTGCAGTGCCACCGCGTTCGTGAGTCCCGGCGCGTTCTGCGCGAGCTGCGTGGCGACGCCGTCGCTGTAGGCGGCGAGCTTCAGGGCGACGACCGACGCGTCGATCGGCTCAGCCCCGGGTCCGGTCGTGCCGGAGCGGAACGTGCCGTCCGCCACCCCGCGGCGGATGATGCGCACGAGACACGACTCCCAGACGCGGATGCGCTGGGCGTACTCCTCGGCGACCTCGGGTCGGCGTGCCACCGCCGTCCAGTAGTCCGACCAGATCCGCCAGTGCTGCCGGACCTCCTCGCTGTCGTCGAACAGCGGCGCGACGAGCATCCGGAGGGCCGTGACCACGTCCGCCTCGGCGTCGGCAGCCGCGACGATCACGCCGTAGAACCGCTCCGTCTCGAGCACGACGACCTCGTTGAGGATCTCCGCGACGCTACCGAAGTGGTAAGTCACCGTCCCGACCGACACGTCGGCCTCGGCAGCGATGTCCCGGAGACCGGTCGCGCCCAGGCCCTTCCGGACGATGACGGTCCGCGCGGCCGCGACGATCATCGCCCGCCGCACCTCCGGACGCTGCCGGGGCTTCGTCGTACCGCCTCCGCTCACGCGGACGTCCTCGGCACGTCGTCGCGGAAGGTGTGTTCGGCAACGAGCTCCTCAGGTGCGTCTCGGTCGCCGTCGCGGGCCCAGGCGCGGACGGTGTTCACGACGTGGAACGCGTCGGCCGACGCCGTGACGCTCGAGGTCGTCTCGAGCCGGGCGGCCCACGACGCCTGCTCGAGGCCGATCGACCAGCGGGACCGGGCGCTGGCCGAGGTCGGGTCGTCGGTCCGGATGCGGTAGGTCTCCCGCGCGTCCTCGCGGAACACGAGACCGTCCGGGTAGACGCGTCCACCGCCGTACCCGGGGTCGACGTCGAGCGCCCACTCCCCGGTCTCCACGTCGTGCGTGACGGTCCGCTGCGGGAGCGGCTCCGACGGTGCGACCCGGGCGATCGCGAGCGGCGTGGAGCGCTGGGGTGCCTCGAAGCCGACCCCGTCATCGTCACTGCGGGTCCAGACCGGCAGCGTGACCGTGCTCGCGGCGGGGTCGAGGACCACCGTCGCCGTCGTGCCGTGCGGCCACACCCACGGCCAGTAGGAGGTCGACACGGCGAGCCGCAGGCGGTGTCCGGCGACGAACCGGTGGCCGGTGGACACGAGCCGGACCGGCAGCGTCGCCGGCGTGCCCGGGACGAGCGGATCGGACCGGTCCATGCCGTCCCGCCGCGCCGCGTTGAGCACCCCGCGGGTGACGAGGGTCGAACTGCCGTCCGGTGCGACGTCGCAGAGCCGGACGGTGACCGTCGCGCGCGCCTGGTCGCTGACGACGGACAGGTCGACCAGGACGTTGCCGAGCAGGTCGAACGACTCCTCGACGGGCAGGTCGAAGCACACCGAACGTCCGTCCTCGGCACGCTGGTCCGGCGGCAGGTCCGTCGCGTTCCCGAAGGGGAAGAACCGCCCGGCGTCGACCCCGGTCTCCTGTGGGGAGGCGACGACGACGACGCCGTCGGCTCCGCCGCGGCACCGGTCGAGCGGCAGCACGCGCGGGTCGGTGTCCGGGGAGGGCCACGACGTCGCGCCGACCCAGCGCCCGGTCCGCGCGGCGTAGTACGTCGCCGGCGGCTCGGGGTCGTTGATCCACGCGCGGAGGGCCGGCTCGCGCTCGACGCCGGTGTCGACCCCGCGCAGCCACCGATCCCACCACCGGAGCGACTCCTGCAGGAACCCGATCGACGGCCCGGGTGCGAGCCCGCGGTCCGGGTACTGGTGCGACCACGGCCCGACGATGCCCTTCACGGGGGCGCCGACGTGCTCCACCAGCCGGAGCACGGCGTCCCGGTACGGGTCTGCCCAGCCGCCGACGGCGAGCACCGCGGCGCTGATCGAGCCGTACTCCTCGGCCGCGCTGCCGTGCCGCCAGTAGTCGTCACGCTCCTGGTGGGCCAGCCACACCGGGGTCATCGGTCGGTTCGACGCCAGGCGCTGCCGCCACTGCTCCACCCAGGACCCGCCGACCACCTCGGGCCGCGGCGGCCGGGAGTTGAACGCGAACATCGTCGCCCCCCACGCGGCCATGTCGATGCCGAGCACGGCCCCGCCGACGTAGTGCACGTCGTTGTCGTACCGGTCGTCCGTCGAGCACACCGTGACGATCGCCTTGAGGGCCGCCGGGGCACGGGCCGCGAGCTGCAGCGCGTTGAACCCGCCCCACGAGATGCCGAACATGCCGACGGCCCCGGTCGACCACTCCTGCGCGGCCAGCCAGGCGATCACGGCCTCGCCGTCACGGAGTTCCTGCTCGCTGTACTCGTCGTCGAAGAACCCGTCGGAGGAGCCGGTCCCGCGGATGTCGACACGGACCGAGGCGTACCCGTGCGCGGCGAACCAGGGGTGCCGCTCGGAGTCCCGCGGCGCCGTCCAGTCGTCGAGCCGGTACGGCAGGTACTCGAGCAGCACCGGGACGGGGGCGTCCGGGCCGGCGGCGGCAGGAGCCCAGATGCGGGTGTGCAACCGCACGCCGTCCGGCATCGGGATCCACTCGTCGCGGACCTCGACGCCGTCGGGCAGTCCGACCGGCACCCCGATCGCCGTGAACGTGCCGTCGGTCATGCGTCCTCCCAGTTCCGGATCCGGTGCCCGTCCCCGTGGTCGGTCCAGCCGTCGGCGTGCACCCAGTGCTGCACCCCGTCGTCGACGTCCGGCAGGTCGGTGACACCGGGTTCGAGCGTCGCGGCGAGCAGGGTCCGCGTGTACGGGTGGTTCGGGCCGGTGAAGACCCGCTCGGTCGGTCCGATCTCGACGATCCGTCCGCCGGTCATCACGGCGACGCGGTCGGCGACGCCGCGGACCACGGCGAGGTCGTGGCTGATGAACAGGCAGCTCAGACCGTTCTCGCGCTGCAGGTCGGCCAGGAGCGCGAGGATGCCGGCCTGTACCTGCACGTCGAGCGCGGTGGTGATCTCGTCGGCGATCACGAGTCGGGGACCCGCGGCCAGCGCCCTGGCGATGCCGACACGCTGCCGCTGGCCGCCCGAGAGCTGCGCCGGCAGGCGGCCCGCGAACTCCGGACCGAGTCCGACCTGGGTCAGCAGGTCGGCCACCCGGGCGCGGGAGGACGACCCGGTGAACAGCCGGAGCGGGCGGGCGATCGCCGCGCCGACCGTCCGTCGGGGGTTGAGCGAGGTGTCGGCGTTCTGGAACACGAGCTGCACGGCGCGGCGCAGTTCCGGGGACCGAGCCGCGACGGGCTCGCGCAGGTCCCCGGTCGCGGTCCCGTCGGCGTAGGTGAAGGTGCCGGACTCGGCCGGCACCAGACCCGCCATCGCCGTCGCGAGCGTGGACTTGCCGCTGCCCGACTCGCCGACGACGGCGAGCGTCTCGTGGGCGCCGATCTCGAAGGACACCCCGTCGACCGCGGCCGGCAGGCCGCGTCCGTACCGGACGACCAGGTCGCGCGCGGTCACGACGGGCCGGCCGGGAGGCTCGGTGCGCGCAGGCGCGGCGGTGACCGTCTCCGGGACGGTGGCCGGGCGGTCGTGGTGATCCGGGCCTCCCCCCACCGGCTCGGTCGACCCGCCGCTGGCGCGCCGGTCCGGAACCGGCGGCGTGGGCCCAGAGCGGGCCCCACCGTCGGGGACCGCTGCCAACAGGGCGCGCGTGTACTCGTGGCGCGGGTCGGCGAAGAGCGCCGCGGTGTCGCGGTGCTCGACGACCTCGCCGTCACGCATCACGGCGATCTCGTCGGCCATCGCCGAGACCACGCCGAGGTCGTGGCTGACGAGCAGGACGGCCATGCCGAGCTCGCGGCCGAGGTCGGCGACGAGGTCCAGGACGGCCGCCTGCGTGACGACGTCGAGCGCGGTCGTCGGTTCGTCGAGCACGAGCACGCGGGGGCGGGCGGCGACGGCCATGGCGATCGCGACGCGCTGCTGCTGGCCGCCGGAGAGCTGGTGCGGGTAGCGCCGGACGATCGTGTCCGGGTCGGGCAGCCGGACGAGCCGGACGAGTTCGGCGAGGCGCTCCGGGGAGTCCGGCTCACCGTGGGCGCGGAGGGCCTCGCGGATCTGTGCGCCGACGCGCATCGACGGCGTCAGGGCCTGGCCGGCGTTCTGGGCGACGACCGAGGCCGTCCCGCCACGGAGCGCCCGGGTGGCGGACGGCGACAGGGCGAAGACGTCCTGCCCGGCGACGACGACGGAGCCCCGCACGATGCGGGACCCGGTGCGCAGGTGTGCGAGGAGGGTCCGGGCGACCGTGGACTTGCCGCTGCCGGACTCGCCGACCAGGCCGAGGGTCCGGCCGGCTGCGATGGTGAAGGAGACGCCGCGGACGACGGGGACCTCGGTGCGTCCCGCTGCGTACGAGATCGCGAGGTCCTCGACCCGCACGGCGGGGGCGGTGCCGGTCGGGTTGCCGGTGGTAGGGGTGCCGGCGGTCGGGGTGGTCGGGCTCATGCGCGGGTCGCTCCCTGCGTTGCACGGTCGACGCCGAGCGACTTGCTCAGGCCGTCCGCGGCGAGGTTCAGGCCGATCACCAGCGTCGCCAACGCCACGATGGGCGCCAGCGTGCCGAGCGGCACGACGGTCAGTGCGGTGCGGTTCTCCTGCACCATGAGGCCCCAGTCCGGCGTCGGCGGGTTCGCGCCGAACCCGAGGAAGGACAGCGACGCCACCAGGAGCACGATCCACGACGCCCGCATCGCGTACTCGACGAGCACGACGTCGAGCACGTTCGGCAGGATCTCGCGGAACACGATCGACAGCGGCGTCTCGCCGCGGGCGCGGGCCGCGGTGACGTAGTCCTGCGTGATCACGGTGCGGGCGGCACCGCGGACGACCCGGGTGACGGCTGGCGCGTACACGACGGTGACGGCGAGGACGATGACCCACAGTCCGGCGTCGAAGACGGTCACCACGACGAGCAGGGCCAGGATCGACGGCACGCTCAGCAGCGCGTCGACGACCCGCATCACGACCTCGTCGAACCAGTTGTCGGCGTACGCGGTCACTGCGCCGAGCACGGTCCCGACCGCGACGGCGATGGTCGTCGCCAGGAAGGTCACGAGCAGTGCGTACCGGCCCCCGTTCAGCGTGCGGGACAGGATGTCCCGGCCGTACTGGTCGGTGCCGAGCCAGTGGGTCCACTCGGGGCCGGCGAGCACGTTCGCGGAGTCCGTGGCGACGGGGTCGTGCACGCCGATCACGGGGGCGAGGAGGGCGAGCACGAGGTGGAGCGCGATGAGCCCGAGGCCGACGGCGAGGGCGGTCGAACTGCGGAGCGGCGCGACGGCGGCGCCGATGACGCTCCGGGAGCGCGGGGCGACGGCGGTCATGCGGAGACCTTCCCTTCGGGTGCGTCGACGGCTGCCGACGGCTGGACGGGTGCGCGTCGTCGTGCCGGTGGTCGGACGCGGGTCCGGCGCTGCCGGGTGCGCAGCCGTGGGTCGAGCGCGAGCGCCACCAGGTCCGCGGCGAGGTTGCAGACGACGTAGACCACGGCGCTGAGGAGCGCGATCGCCTCGATCGTCGGCAGGTCCCGGTTGAAGACGGACTCGAGCATGAGCTTGCCCATCCCCGGGTAGTTGAAGACGTTCTCCACGACCACCACGCCGCCGAGCAGCCACGCGACGTTGAGCGCGACGACGGTGAGCGTCGGGAGCAGCGCGCTCGGCACGGCGTGCTTCCACACCACCCGGCGCATGGTCAGGCCCTTGAGCTCAGCGGTCGTCACGAACTCGGACGCCATCACGTCGATGGTCGAGGACCGGGCGGTGCGCACGATGTAGGCCGCCATCGCCAGGGTGAGCACGATGATCGGCAGCCAGATCGTCGGCAGCAGCTCCCCCACGGTGGCGTCGCTGCCGCGCAGGACCACGGCCGGGAACAGCGGGATGCCGATCGCGAACAACAGCACGAGCACCGTCGCGACCATGAACTCGGGGACGCTCATCACGACCAGGCTGACGATCGAGACGACCCGGTCGGTCGGACGCCCGCGGCGCACGCCGGCGAGGACCCCGAGCGTGAGCGAGACCGTCACGCCGACGAGCATCGCGGGCACTGCGATGAGCATGCTGTTGCGGAACGCGGTGAAGAGCGTCGGTCCGACGGGCTCCCCGCCGACGAGGGAGGTGCCGAAGTCACCGTGCACCGCACCGACGAGCCACTGGCCGTAGCGGAGCCACACGTTCTGGTCGAGCCCGAGCGTCTGGCGGAGCTGCTTGACGGCCTCAGGGGTGGCGTTCTGCCCGAGGAGCTGCTGGGCCACGTCGCCGGGCAGGGCCTGCACGGCGAGGAACACGAACAGGGACGCCAGGACCACCGTCAGCAGGGCGATGCCGATACGCCGGAGCACGGGGAGGAGGACGTTCATCGGGCCAGTCCGATCTTCAGGTAGTCGAACTCGAAGCCGAACTCCGCGTAGTTGACGACGTCCCGGGACAGCCCGACCAGGCGGTCGCCGAACATCGGGGTCATGTCCGCCCCGTCCCGGACGACGAGCCGCTGCGCGTCCTGGTAGAGCGTCAGCCGCTTGGCGTCGTCCATCTCGGCACGGGCGTCGTCGAGCAGGGCGTCGAACGTCGGGTTCGACCACGCGCTCTCGTTGTACGACGAGCCGGAGCGGAAGATCTGGTTGAGCAGCTGGTCGATCGGCCGCCCGGTGAAGAAGTAGCTCACCATGAGGGGCTTCTGCATCCAGATCTGCGTGTAGTAGGAGTCCGCCGACGCGTTCTTGACGGTCAGGTCGATGCCGGCGGCCTTGACCTGGTCGCGGTAGGCGACGGCCAGGGGCGTGAAGACCGACTCGTAGGCCGACGTGTGGATGGCAGCCTGGAACCGCTCGTGGCCGGCCCGCTTGAGCAGGCTCCTGGCCTTGTCCGGGTCGACCTCGCGCGGTTCGTCGAGGAACGCGGCAAGCTGCGGCGGGACCGGGTTGTCCCAGCCGGGCGCCCCCGTGCCCTGGACGGCGGTGTCGACGATCTTCCTCGGGTCGTACGCCAGCTTCATGGCCTGTCGCACCAGCGGGTCGGAGAACTCGTCGCTCGTCGCGAGCATCGGCATCGTGTACCACTGCGCGTTCACGACCCGGGCGACGGTGGCACGCTGGGATGCGGCGACGACCCGGGCGGTCGCGAAGTCGAGGTTCGTCTGCGAGATCAGGTCGATCTGGCCCGCGAGCAGGGCGTTCACCCGCGCGGTGGTGTCCTGGATCGAGAAGAAGTCGATGCCGTCGAGGGCCGGGCGGCCGGCGAAGTGGTCGTCGAAAGCCTCGATGCTGCCGGCACCCGCCGGTGTGAAGGACGAGAGCTGGAATGGTCCCGTGCCGATGCCGGTGCGACCGATCGTCTCGATGGCCGCCGCCGGCACGATGTAGCACTGGTACGCCGTCAGGAGCGACGGGAACTCGGCGTTCGGTTTCGTCAGTTCGAAGCGCAGCGTGTACGGGTCGACCGCACGCATGGACTTCGAGTCCATCACCTCGCCGAGCACCCCGGCCTGCGGTGACGCGGTCGTCTCGTCGAGGATGTGGAGGATGCTCGCGATGGCGTCGTCCGCGGTGAAGCGGGAGCCGTCGTGGAACCGGACCCCGCGGCGCAGGTGGAACGTCCAGACGGTGCCGTCGGCGTTGCCCGACCACTCGTGGGCCAGGTCGGGGACGGTCTGGCCGGACTCGTCGAGCTTGACCAGGCGGTTGTAGAGCGCGCCGAGGTACTCGTAGGCGGAGAGGGAGCTCGCGGAGTCGAGGGTCTCGGCAGCCGAAGCGGCAGGCCGCGCGATGCGCAGGCGGCCGCCGCGACGGGTGACGCCGGTCGCCGCCTGCTCCGGGATGGTGGTGGCACCCGCGCCGGAACTGCACCCGGTGAGCGTGAGCAGGCCGAGGCCGGCGAGCCCTGCGGCGCCGGCGAGGACGGTCCGTCGGCTGGGCCCCTGGTGAGCGGCCTCGGGGCGGCCGCGGTCTGATCGGACGATGGTCTGCATTCGGGGTGACCCCTCCTGTAATCGTTCCGGTGAACGATAGGGGGCATCCCAGCCGACCGCCAGTCCGACGGTTCGGAACCAGCACGCTCGTCACACGACCGTCACACGCGGGAGGCCCGCTCGGGCCAAGATGGGAGGCGACACCGACGAGGAGTGACATGGCCACCTTCACCCGCGGGTTCGGCGGACGCCGCCGCGACGCCGACGACAGCAAGATCCCGCCCGGGCAGACCCTGGTGCACGACTGGCCCGTGCTCTCCGCCGGCGCCACACCCGAGATCGAGCCCTCCGAGTGGAGCTTCTCGATCCGCACCGAGTCCGGCCTGCACTCGTGGACGTGGGACGAGGTCCGAGCACTCGGGCTGGAGGACATCACCGTCGACATCCACTGCGTCACGCACTGGACGAAGCTCGGCATGGCCTGGCGCGGGGTACCCCTCGACAAGCTGTTCGCCGACATCGAGACGTCGCTCGACTTCTGCATGGTGCACAGCTTCGGCGGCTACACCACGAACGTGCCGCTCGACGAGCTGCTCGAGGGGCAGGCGTGGATCGCGTTCGAGGCGGACGGCGAACCCCTCACCCCCGAGCACGGCGGCCCCGCACGGCTGCTCGTCCCGCACCTGTACTTCTGGAAGAGCGCGAAGTGGGTCCGCGGCATCGTGATGCACGCCGAGGACGAGCCCGGGTTCTGGGAGAACGCCGGCTACAACATGCACGGCGACCCGTGGAAGGAAGAGCGGTACTGGTGAGCCTCTCCACCGCCGACGGTACCCCCGGCCTGGAGGCCCGTCCCCCGTCCGCCCGGCCGGACCGGCCCGGTGCCGCACCGGCCGGGCCCGGTGTCGCCCCCGTCCGCCCGCTCCGGCGTCCCGCCTGGCACGCCGCCACGGTGGCGTCGGTGTCCCCGGAGACGCCGAACGCCCGACGCCTGGTGCTGGACGTGCCGACCTGGCCGGGCAACGACCCCGGGCAGCACCTGGACCTGCGGCTCACGGCGGAGGACGGCTACCAGGCCACCCGGTCCTACTCGATCGCTTCCTCCGGCGACGACCCGCGGGTCACGCTCGCGGTGGACCGGGTCGAGGACGGCGAGGTGTCCCCGTTCCTGGTCGACGCCGTCGAGGTCGGGGACGCGCTCGAGGTGCACGGGCCCCTCGGCGGGTGGTTCGTCTGGCGTCCGGGCCCCGCGGCGTCCGAGCCGCGCCCGGTGCAGCTGATCGCCGGTGGGTCGGGCATCGTGCCGCTCCTGCCGATGGTCACCGCGCACGCAACCGCCGGCGATCCGTCACCGTTCCGGATGCTCTACGCCGTCCGGACCCCGGAGGACGTCTTCTTCCGGCAGGAACTGGAAGCAGCGGTGACCGCGGCCGAGCACGCACCGTTCGTCCTCGACATCGTCTACAGCCGCCGGGTGCCGGACGGCGTGACGACCCCGGCCGGACGACTGACCCGGGAGCGGTTGGCGTCGGCGGTCCTGCCGCCCGAGGCCGGGGCCCTGGTGTACGTGTGCGGCTCGACACCCTTCGTCGAACAGGTGCTGCGGTGGCTCGGTGAACTCGGCCACGACACCACCGAGGTGCGTGCGGAACGGTTCGGAGGCTCGTGATGACGCTCGTCGACGGCAACGCCCTGGCCGGGGACCTCGCCGAGGTGCTCGGGGGCGACGCGACGTCCGCCCGGTTGCGCTGTTCGGGCTGCGGGACCACGGGCCTCCTGGCGGTGACCCGGGTCCATCGGACGGCGATGGGGAGTGTCGCCCGCTGCCGTGGGTGCGACACGGTGCTCGTGACCGTCGTCGACGCCGGCGCGTCGCTGTGGGTCGGCATGCCGGGCACGAGAGCCGTCGCGACAGCCTGAGCCCGCCGCGCAAGTCGACAGGCCGATGGGCGGCGGATCGTGCGGGAAGCCGCACGACCCGCCAGCGGGACCCTCCCGCTGGCCCTGCTGCTCCGAAGAGATCCCCGGGCCCGCGTCCGGACCACCCATCCGGGGGCCACGACGAGGCGACGGTGCCTCCACGCCGGCGGGCGCGGGGACCCGAACCCTGCGCCCGCTGACGTGCTCGTCGCCACTGACGTGCTCGTCGCCCACCGACGACAGAACCCCCCGACCGATCGGCCGAGGGGTTCTGGTTCTGCGTTCCGAGCGGATGACGAGATTCGAACTCGCGACCCTCACCTTGGCAAGGTGATGCGCTACCACTGCGCCACATCCGCACGCTGCCCACCGGGGTGACCAACAGCGACCACTGTACCCGACGACCGGCGTGATCCGGGCCTCCTGTCCGGATGTCGGGCGCGCCGGACGTCGCCAGCGACGACCGGACTAGGGTCTGCTCCGTGACGACGACGTTCCGACGCAACTCCCCGTCCGCCCTCGGCATCGACGCGACCGGGCTCGACCGCCTGGTCTCCGCGCTGGAGGGCGCGGACGGCGTCGAGCCGCACAGCCTCATGGTCCTCCGGCACGGCGAGGTCGCGGCTGAGGGCTGGTGGGCCCCGTTCGCCGCCGACCGGGCGCACCTGCTCTACTCGCTGAGCAAGAGCTTCACCGCCGCAGCCGTCGGCATCGCCGTGCGCGCGGGGCTGATCGACCTGGACGACACGGTCGTCAGCCACTTCCCCGAGCTCGACGCCGAGGTGACCGACGAGCGCACCCGGCGGATGCGGGTCCGGCACCTGCTGGCGATGGCGAGCGGACACCGCACCGAGACCATCGACCGGGCGGAGGCGATCGACCCGACGAACACCGTCCGCGGGTTCCTGCTCCTCCCGCCCGACGAGGAGCCCGGCAGCGTCTTCGCCTACAACCAGCCGTGCACGTACACCCTCGGCGAGATCGTCCGGCGGATCAGCGGGACATCGCTCCTCGAGTACCTGCGTCCGAGGCTGTTCGCGCCGCTCGGCATCGACGACTTCGCGTGGCGGCGAGACGACTCCGGCGCGGAACTCGGGTACAGCGGCGGCTACACGACCACCGACGCGGTCGCCGCACTCGGCCAGCTGTACCTGCAGCGCGGGGTGTGGGACGGGCAGCGTCTGCTCGACGAGGACTGGGTCGACCAGGCCACCAGCGTCCGGGTCGCCAACCCCGACGAGGAGAACCCGGACTGGTCGGCGGGCTACGGGTTCCAGTTCTGGATGGCGCGGCACGGCTTCCGCGGCGACGGCGCCTACGGCCAGTTCTGCGTCGTCCTGCCCGAACACGACGTCGTGGTGGTGATGACCGGCCAGAGCCCCGACATGCAGGCCGTCCTCGACGCGGTGTGGGAACACCTGTTGCCGGCGATCGACCGGCAGGGGGCCGAGACTGCCGACGCGGCCCTGGGCGAGCGACTCGCCCGGCTCGCACTCCCCCCGCTCGCCGGTGACGCGCTCGGCGTGCTCGGCGCGCTGCCCGAGGGCGCCTTCTCCGCCGCGTCCGGGTCGACGGGCGTCGGAGCCGGACTGGAGGCCCTGCACCTGACCCAGGACGCCGAGCGCGGGTGGGTACTCACCCTCCGCGACGCCTCCGGCGAGGTCACGGCCCCGGTCCGCGACGGCACGTGGGCGGTCTCCGGTTCGACGGCGACCAGCGGCGGACGCTCCGGTGACGTCGTGTCGATCGACGTCCGGTTCGTGGAGACACCGCACCTGCTGCACGTCCGGTGCGACCTGGCTGCGGGCACCGCCGCGGCGAGGTGGGAGACGGAGCCGCTCCACGACGGCATCGTGACGCTGCGCCGCCCGATCGACTGAGCGGACCTCCGGACGAAGTCCTGTGTGCGCGGATCCGGAGTTGCCTCCGACCGTCCGGTCCCTACGGTCGGACTGGTGGAACACGGAACGGACAGCGGCGAGGCGGACGTCACCACGAGCCTCCAGGCCGCGCAGGACACGATCATCGACCAGTTGTCGGAGTGGGTGCGGATCCCGTCCGTCGCCTCGCAACCGGAGCGGGCGCTCGACGTCGAGCGCTCCGCGCGGTGGCTCGCCGGCGCGATGCGCGAGGTGGGACTCCGGACCGAGGTGCTGCGGGCCGGACCGTCGCCCGCGGTGTACGGCGAGTGGCTGGTCGACCCGTCGCTGCCGACCGTCCTGGTCTACAGCCACCACGACGTCCGGCACGCGAAGCCCGAGGAGTGGATGGAGACGGCGCCGTTCGCACCCGTGCTCCGCGACGGCCGACTGTACGGCCGCGGCGCGTCGGATGCGAAGGGGCAGGTCATCGCACACCTCTGGGCGCTGCGGGCACACCTGGGGACCCGGGACGACGGCCAGCCGGCGGTGAACCTCAAGTACCTCGTCGAGGGCGAGGAAGAGCTCGGGTCGTCGCACTTCGCCGCGCTGCTCGAGAGCGACCCGGAGCGGTTCGCTTGCGACGTCGTCGTCTTCTCGGACACGCTGCAGTGGAAGAGCGGCAACCCGGCGGTCGTCACCTCGATGCGCGGCATGACCGGAGCCACCCTGACCGTTACCGGCCCGGCTCGAGACGTGCACAGTGGGGCGGTGTCCGGTCCGGCGCCCAACCCGGTGCACGCGCTCGTCTCGGTGCTCGCGGCGATGCACGACGACGAGGGTCGCATCGCCATCCCGGGGTTCCTCGACGACGTCGACGAGCTCACCGAGGAGCGGCAGCAGGAGCTGCGTGACCTGGACTTCGACACCGACGTGTGGCTCGAGCGGACCGAGACCCGGAGCGTCGTCGGCGAGCCCGGACACACGATCGAGGAGCGACTCTGGGCGCGCCCGTCGATCGAGGTCCTGACGCTGCTCGCCGGCGACCCCACCGGGTTCCCCCGGGCCGTCATCCCCAGCGAGGCCACCGCGGAGATCAGCATCCGGACGGTCCCCGGTCAGCACGTCGCCCGTGTCGCCGAGCAGTTGCGGGCCTTCGTCGCTGAGCAGATGCCGGACGGGGTGACCTACGAACTCGACATCCCGGAGGAGTCCGGCCAGGACCCCTACGTCACACCGTCCGGTCCGGCCGCCGAGGCCCTGGTCCGAGCGATGGAACGGGGGCACGGCACCGAGACCGCGGGACGGATGGGGAATGCCGGCGGCGGACCCGCGGAACTGCTCGGACGGGTGCTCGACGCTCCGGTGCTGTTCATCGGGACGGGGCTGCCGGAGGACCACTGGCACTCGAGTGACGAGAGCATCGAGGTGCAGATGCTGCTGGACGGGGCGGCCTCGATCGCGTTCCTGCTCGAGGAACTCGCCGACGCGTTGCGGTGACGGGCCGCGTGCCGCCGTGGTGACGGGCCGCGTGCCGCCGCTGTCGGTGCCGCTCCGCCTGCTCAGCGTGTCGCGCCGGTGACCACCGCATGCGCGAACGACCACTGCGCGTCCCGGACCCCGGAGCACATGTAGGCGCCGATGGACGGGTCGCAGGGCTGGTCGCGGGTGGCCTCCCAGTAGGACAGCACCTCGATGCCGTTCGCCACAGACCAGGCCGCCAGGTCCTGGGCATCCGTGCGGGTGAAGACCTCGCCGGTGTCGTTCAGACCGACCATCGGGGTGATGCCGATCATCGACAGTCGGGCCGGAGCGCTGAGCGCGGCGTAGGCGGGGATCGTGGCGAGCTGGCTCGCGGTCGCCAGGGCGGCGGACTCCGCGGCCGCACCCATCGGCTGGGCCCCCTGTCCGTAGTCCATCGCCATGAGGTTCACGGCGACCGGACGGACACCGGCGACGGCGAGCCCCCGGACGGCGGCGACGCCCTCGCCGAGGAGTCCGGTCGGCATCACCGGCAGGGTGAGCGAGACGTCGAGGTGGCGTCCCTTCGCGGCCTGCGCGGCGACGACCCCGGCGATCGCCGTCGCACGGCGCTGGTTGGCCGCCGTGTCGCCGAGCGCCGTGCCCTCGATGTCGAGGTCGATCCGGTCGACGCCGAACCGGTCGACGACCTGCTGGTAGGCGGCCTGCAGCTTCACCGGGTCGGTGCACCGCAGGGCGAGCTCGCTGTTCACCGCGCCGCCGAACGACACCACGACCTGGCCGCCGCTCGCCTGGAACGCGGCGATGTTCGCATGGAAGTCCTGCGGGCCGCCGATCCGGTAGGCGTCGAAGCCGGCCCAGGCCGGCGTGCAGGCGCTGCCGCCGTTGTCCGACACGACGAACGCCAGCGTGAAGGCACGCATGCCGGTCTGCGCCGCGAAGGCCCGCAGGTCGGCGGTCGGCCACAGCCCGAGGTCGACGTACGGGGCGATCAGGGTCCGACCGGCACGGGGCTGTGTCAGGGGTGCCGGGACCGCGATCGGCGCAGGCGCGGGGGTGCTCGTGGCCGGCGTGCCGGACGGGCCGCCGCTCACCGTGCAGGCGACGTCCGTGCCGGTGGGCAGGTCGAGCACGGTGCACCCGGTCGGGACGACACCGGCGCCGCCTGCGGTCTTCGAGGTGAGCCCGAACGACGTTGCAGCTCCGGCGTCGAGCGAGCGGGCGTAGGACGGGGCGGACGCGATGAAGCCGCCGGTCGTGGCACTCGCGGTGGCGTCCCAGATCGTGTCGACGGTGGCGGCGTAGGTGAACCGGATCCGCCACGGAGCCAGACGCAGAGCGGTCCGGTTCGTCACGCTGACCGAGGACTGGCTGCCGGTCGTCCAGGTGGCGTTGTCCAGCCAACCGACCGCGACCGTGCCGTCCCGCCCGGTGGCCGGCTTCGGCGTGGGAGCGGGCGTCGGTGCTGACGCCGGCGTGGGCGTCGGTGTCGGTGTCGGCGTTGCCGGGGGCTTGCCCGGCGTCGCCACTCCACCGTTGACCGAGCACGGCAGGGCCGCTCCGATGACCGTGCACGAGGTCGGCACCGTCGTCGCCTTCGCGACCTTCCGCGAGTCGATCCGGAAGGACGCCGTCGCACCCTTGGCGATGTCCGGTCGTGCCGTCACCCCGGCGACCGTGAGCGACCCCTTCGCGCTCGAGACCTTGCGGACGTCGCGGAACGTCCGCGCGTCGGACGCCTACGCGAACTCGATCGTCCATCCACGCCAGGTGGCACCGGACCCGTTCGTGACACCGACCGTGGAACGGAAGCCGGTGGCCGTCACGGCGCTGTTCTTCCACGACACGGACACCTTCGGACTCGCCGCTGCGAGGGCCGGCACCGCGGTGACCGTCGTCGCGCTCACCGTGGTCGCGAGCATCACCAGGAGCACCGCCGCGGGCAGGAACCGTCGCATCGGGGTCGGACGCCGCATGGTGCCACTCCTCGGGTCGGGAACCGCCCACCGCCCCTCGGGCCGGGCGTCACGTTCCGTCGGCCCCTATCGGCAGTGCACCCGGATCCGTCGGTGCCAGCCGCAGAGTTCTCCGGACGGGAGCGGCCGTGCGGGACCATCGCCGTCTCGCCTCTCGCCTCTCGCCCCTCGCCCCGCGTTCCGAGCCGACGCGGTCGCACGAGGTGTCCCGACGGCGGGAACGACGAAAGCCCCCGGCATTCCTGCCGGGGGCTTCTTCGTGGTGGGCGATACTGGGATCGAACCAGTGACCTCTTCCGTGTCAGGGAAGCGCGCTACCGCTGCGCCAATCGCCCAGATGAGTTCCGCCGGAGCGGACTGGAGGTGGGGACGGGATTCGAACCCGCGTGGACGGCTTTGCAGGCCGCTGCCTCGCCTCTCGGCCACCCCACCATCAAGGTCCACGTCTGGCGTAGTACCCGATCGGTGGGATACCTCTTCTGGAGAGTTGCTGCCTTCCGGAGAAGACAGGCACCTCGAGCGGATGACGAGATTCGAACTCGCGACCCTCACCTTGGCAAGGTGATGCGCTACCACTGCGCCACATCCGCATGGTCTGACCTGAGTCACACCGGTGTTGCCCGACCCGCTCTCGCGGCGACTCGTAAACTGTACCCAGTTCACGCTGTTTCTCCAAAACCGGTTCCGTTCACCGGGCGTGTCCCCCGAGTTCATGCGGATCGGCGGGGTCTCCACGGGCCTCCAGTGCGCCCGCCCGGCCGGCGACGCGCGCGACGAATGGCCGGTGTTCCGACCACGGTCCGACATCCGCTACTATCGATCCGCACGCAAGTGCGAGGGGCGATTGGCGCAGTTGGTAGCGCGCTTCGTTCACACCGAAGAGGTCATCAGTTCGAGTCTGGTATCGCCCACGTGCCCGTTCCGGGCAAGCAGAACACCCGAAGAGCCCGACGCCACCGCGTCGGGCTCTTCGCATCCCACGAGCCGTCCGACCACACGACCCGTACAGCCACACGACCCGTCCGACCACCAGGGGCAGCATGACCGACGTCGACCTCGAGTTCGCCCGGGTCCGCCAGGTGCTCGACCGTCCGACGCTCCGACTCATGTCCCGTCCGACGAGTGCCGCGGTCGTCTCGGTGTTCCGCACGGTGTTCGACCGCGACGTGCAGTACGTCCCGGCCGACCGGATGCACCTGCAGGTCGAGGAACACGTCGCCCGACTGCAGGCGACCGGTGCGCGGGTGCCGGCGGGCGACTCGCCCAGCGGGGACCTGCCGGCGGGCGAGGCACCGCGTCCCAACGGTCGGTCGCTCTGCCGCGAGTGGGTGGCGGCACAGTGGCTCGTCCGCTCGAACTCCCCCGACGGTGACGAGCAGTACAGCCTGACGAGTCACGCCCTCGAAGCCCTGAGCCTCATCGACGCGCTGTCGTCCGAGCGCGCGCTCATCAGCGAGAGCCGCCTGGCGATGATCGTCGACGCCGTGCACCGTTGGGCCGCCCGTGCCGAACCCGACCGGGACACCCAGGTCCGCCGGCTCGACGCCCAGATCGCGGAGCTGCAGGCCGAGCGGGACCGCCTGGCCCGCGGTGACGAGGTCGTCACGGTCGATGAGGACCGGATGCGCGACGGCTACACGAACCTGACCGACCTGATCCGCCAGCTCCCGAGCGACTTCAAGCGGGTCGAGGAAGCGGTGGCGACCATGCACCGCGAGATCGTCGAGGACTTCCGACAAGAGGTGCGTCCGATCGGCGAGATCCTGGACGACTACCTGGCCCGGACCGACAACCTCATGGAGTCCACGCCCGAGGGCCGGGCGTTCCAGGGAGCCTTCGAGCTCCTGCGCGACGACGCGTTGCTCCTCCGGCTCCGGGACGACATCACCACGATCCTGGAACACCCGTTCGCGAGCTCGCTCAGCGCGACCGAGCGCCGGACCTTCCGGGGCACGGTCGGCATCCTCCGTCAGGGCATCGAGGACGTCCTCGCCCAGCGCCGGATGCTCACCGCCACGCTGCGCGACCAGATCGTCGCGCACGACGTGGTGCGGGACCGCGAACTCGACGCCGTGCTGCGTTCGGTGAACCGCGGACTCGCGGCCTGGATGGACACCGGCTCGGCGCGCGACCGGGTCCCGCTCGGCCTGCTGCCCCCGTCCGCCGCGGTCGGGACGCTCCGCGAGAAGTTCTACGACCCGGACGCCGAGTCCGCACCACCGCCGCTCGAGGAACCCGACGACGACGTGTTCGAGGACATCGACGTCGAGTCGCTCCGCCGCCACGGCGGTCCGCTGCTCGCCGAGCTGCGCGACGTCCTGGCGCACGCCGCGACCGGCTCGAGCGTGGACGCCTTCCACACGCTGCCCGCCGAGCAGCGACGCCCCGTCGAGCTCTTCGGACTCGCCCACCTGCTCACCGGACACCAGGACTTCGAGGTGGGCACGGCCTCCGCGCCGCACCACACCGTCCGCCCCGACGGCGAGCCGGTCACCTTCCACATGCCCACCGCAGCGCTCGTCCCCGCGGGCGATGCTCCGGGCCCCGACGACGAACCCGGCCAGGAGGCACCGTGAGCGACACGACGCCAGCACCCGTCCACGACGAGGTCGCGTTCGAGGACGCCTCCGGCGTGGACGCCGACGGAGCCGTCGACTTCGCCGGCGAATTCTCCGGCGAATTCTCCGGCGAATTCTCCGGCGAATTCTCCGGCGACGCACTCGCGGAGCGTGACGAGAGCACGTTCGCGCTGTTCGAGGGCGACGAGGGCCGCCTCGACGAACCGCAGCGCCGCGCCCTGGTCGCCCTGCTGCGGCACCCCTACGTCAGTGCCCGCACGCACGTGGACGAGTGGCGTGCGGTCCTGGACGCCGAGCACCAGCTCCGGTCCCGACTGAACGACCTGTTCCTCGAACTCCACGTCGACCGGGACCGCGAGGTCGCCTTCAAGCGCCAGGCCCGCTCCGAGAGCACCCGCCGCGGCTTCCCGACCCTGCTCCGCGACGCCCCGTACACCCGCGAGGAGACGATCGTCCTCGTCTACCTGCGGATGCGACTGCGTGCCGACGCCCGTCCCGGCCCCGACCAGGTCGTGGTGGACCGGACCGAGATCCTCGGGCACGTGTCCGGCTTCCGACCGGCGACCGCGACCGACCGCACCCGTGACGAGGCCCGCGTGGCGAAGGCGGTCGAGCGACTGGTGACGGCCCGGGTGCTGCTGAAGACCTCCGACCCGGACCGCTTCCGGATCGCGAGCGTCGTCGAGGTCCTCCTGCCCCTCGAACGACTGGTCGAGCTCGACACGTGGTTGACGAGCACCACGCTGCGGAACGCGACCACCGACGGTGGTGCGGCGTCCGACGAGGGTGATCCGACCCTCCTGACCGATGACGACACGGACACCGACACCGACACCGACGAGACCGAGGAGGACCGCGCGTGAGCACCGTCGACATCGACACCACGGGCATCCCCGCCCTGTTCGACACCGTCGCGCAGTGGCGCGCCGAGTCCATGCAGGTCGTCAACTGGGGCGGTTTCCAGGGCCACCGCCAGGTGGAGCTCTCCGGGACGGCGACCCTGATCTCGGGTGCCTCGGGGACCGGCAAGTCGACGCTGATGGACGCGTACCTCGCGGTGATGATGCCGTCCGACGTGCCGTTCAACGGCGCCTCGAACGACGCGACGACCGGCCGGGCGCGCAGCGCGGACCAGCGCAACCTGCTCACCTACCTGCGCGGCAAGGTCGACACCCGGCGTGACCCGGAGACCGGTGCGCTCAAGGACGTCACGCTCCGCGGCGACGAGCAGACCACCTGGGGCGCCGTCGCGGTCACGTTCCGGAACGACGACGAGCGGCGGTTCACGGTCCTCCGCGCCTACATCGTGCCCCGCCGTGCCCGTGGTGTGGCGGACATCCAGATGACCATGGCGACCGTCGACGACGTGTTCGACCTGCGCCGACTCGAGGACTTCGTGCCCTCCCGGTTCGCGCACCTGGAACTCACCGGCCGGATCCCGGGGCTCGTGATCCGTGACACCTACCAGGAGCTCGCGTACACGCTGCAGACCCGGCTGGGCATCGGCGACTCCGGCGGCGGGAACCGCGCCATGCGCCTGCTCGCCCGCATCCAGGCCGGTCAGCACATGCCGACCGTCGACGCCCTGTACAAGTCGCTCGTGCTCGAGACCCCCGGCACCTACGAGGCGGCGGACCGCGCGCTCGCCCACTTCGCCGCCCTCGACGAGGCGTACGAGGCGATGGACACCGAGGAACGCAAGGTCCGCATCCTCTCCCCCATCAGCGAGCTGCACGACGAGATCGAACGGTCCCGGGCGGCAGCGGCGGCGCTCGACGGCATCGCGACCGGCGCGGACGTCTCGCCCTTCGCGCACTGGACGGCGTCCCGCAAGCGGGAGCTGCTCGACCTCGAGGTCGAGCGGAACACCCGCGAGCGGACCGCCACCCGCGCCGAGGTCGAGGCCGCCTCGGCCCGGCACGCCGCGGTCGAGGTCGAGCTCCGCGACGCGGAGGCCCGACTGCGCGACTCCGGCGGCAACGCGCTGGCGCAGCTCGAGGACCGCATCGACCGCGGCACCCGGGAGCGCGCCGCCGTCGCCCGCGCCCGCGAGGTCTTCGACGAGCGCACCGCGCCCCTCGGCGAACCGTTGTCCACCGAGGCCGAGTTCACCGAGGCCCAGCGCGCCAGCCACGAGTTCCTCGGCACCTACCCCGCTCGGCGCGACGACCTCGACAGCCGCCGCGACGCCCTGACCCGCGAGGAGTACCCGCTCCTCGACCGCGAGCGGACCCTGCGTCAGGAGCGTCGGTCGCTCGAGCACCGCCAGGGCGCCATGCCGCTGCCGATGCACGAAGCCCGCGTCGCGATGGCCCGCGCCGCCGGCATCGACCCCGCGGAGGTGCCGTTCGTCGCCGAACTCCTCGACGTCCTGCCAGCCGAGGAGCAGTGGCGCACTGCGATCGAGTCCGTGCTGGCCCCGGTCGCCCGCACCCTGCTCGTCGACGAGGACCGCCTGGACGACTTCAGCGCCGCGATCGACGCGCTGCGTCTGCCCGTCCGGGTGCAGTTCGAGGGCGTCCCGATGGGTCCGCACATCGACCTGCCCGGCGACAGCTCGATGGTCTCCGGTAAACTCGCGATCAAGCCGTCGCCGTTCAGCACCTGGGTCCGCGAGCGCATCGAGTCCGACCGGATCGACGCCCGCTGCGTCGAGGACGCCGCCGACCTCGGCGGGGGTGGCCGACGTGTCACCGTCGCCGGGCAGCTCCGCGACGGCCGCCGCGGCGCACACGGCGACCGCCGCCAGGCGAACGTCATCGGCTTCACGAACGAGTCCCGGGTCCGCTCCGTCGAGACGGAGCTCGCCGAGATCGCCGCCGACCTCACCGCCCTGGAGGCCCGCCGCACCGACATCGCGCAGGACCTGGCCGCCCTCGACACGCTCCGCACCGCGCACCGACACCGCGTGGACGTCACGTGGGACGCCGTCGACGTGGCCGGCGCCGACGCGTCGCTCACCCGACTGGAGGACGAACGCCAGGCGCTCCTGGCCGCCGACGACGGACTGCGGACTCTCCGCGCGTCCGTCGCCCGGCTCCGCGCGGCACTCGACGACGCCGCCGACCGTCGCGCCGCCGCACGGCTCAGCGTCAAGCGTCTGGAGGAACGACACGCGGTGCTCGTCGACGGCCAGGACGCCGCCAGCGAGATCCTCGAGCGGTTCACCGACGCGCCCGAGCGGCTGCCGGACGAGCAGCAGGAACGTCTGCTCGCCGAGGCCTTCGACGAGGTCGGGGCACCCGAGGGCGTCGACGGTTTCGACGACGCGACCAAACGCCTCCGGCGGCGACTCGAGGAGCGCCTGTCGCAGGCCCTCGACGGTGCCGCGACCGCCTCGGTGGCACTCACCACGACGTTCGAGCGCTACCAGGACGCCTGGCCGGACCCGAACCTCGGCACCGGGGTGGCGTCGTACCCCGACTACCGCGCGATCCTCGACCAGATCGTCGCCACGGGCCTCCATGCGCGACGCAGCGAATGGCGTCGACGGCTGTCCCAGTGGAGCGGCGAGGACCTCGTGCCGCTCTCCGGCGCGTTCGACCGCGCGGTCGTGGAGATCGAGGAGCGCCTCGAACCGGTCAACGAGATCCTGCGCGACCTGCCGTTCGGCGCGAACCGCGACCGACTGAAGATCGTCATCCGCCGCGTCACGCGCGAGGACGTCACCCAGTTCCGCAGGGAGCTCCGCGCCCTGTCCGCCTCGGTCGACACCGAGTTGACCGACGACGTCCTCGAGACACGGTTCCGACGCCTGCGCCGGTTCATGGCCGTCATCCGACCCGACCCGGAGTCCCCGCGCGGGCGCACCACGCAGCGGGACGCCGTCCTGGACGTCCGTCGGCACATGGAGATCACGGCCGTCCGCTACGACACGGCGGGTGACGACCTCGGCGTGTACTCGTCCCTCGGTGACAAGTCCGGTGGCGAGACGCAGGAGCTCGTGGCGTTCATCGTCGGTGCGGCGCTCCGCTACCAGCTCGGCGACGAGACCCGGCCCCGACCACGGTTCGCGCCGGTGTTCCTCGACGAGGCGTTCATCAAGGCAGACTCCGAGTTCGCCGGCCGTGCGGTGACCGCGTGGCTGCGACTCGGCTTCCAGCTCGTGGTCAGCGCGCCGCTCGACAAGGTCACGGCCCTGGAACCGTCGATGGAGCGGCTGCTGTCGATGCGGAAGCACCCGGACACCGGGTACTCGTCCGTCACCCAGATCCGACGGGACTGAGCACGGTCCAGGCTCGCTGCCGGTGGTCCGGCGGTAGGGTCGTGGCGTGTTCGGACGTCGCGCTCCCCGCCCTGCTGCTCCCGACGACTCCGCCGGGGCGGTGCCGCCGGACGTCCCGGTCCTCGGCATCGGTGCCGTCGTCCGGGTGGTCCCGTCGGACCGCGGCGACCAGTGGGCGGACGACCCGATCGGGTTGATCGTCGCTCCGGGAGGCGCGCAGCTCGCCGGGTACGCCGGTGCCGGGGTCCGCGTGGCCTGGGTCGTCGAGTTCGACGAGCCCGCCTACACGACGGACGGCCGCGGCCCGTTCGAGCGCGCGACCGTCCAGAGTCGTCAGTTGGTGCCGATCCCGATGGAACCGGAGACCGTGGACGCCGGAGCGTCCTGACCGGTCAGTACTCTTCGGAGCCGGACTTCATCATGGCGGCGACGGCCAGGCAGGTGCCGAACCCACCGAGGACGCCGATGCCGATGATGATGCCTGCGATGAGCTCGAGCATGGGGGTGACTCCTCGTGATCTGGTGCCGGTCTGGCGGGGCCGGTCTGCTGCGCTCCAGGCTACCGGACCGTGCCCGTCGGACGTGCGGTGCCGCGCGTCAGCTAGCGGATGCCGCGCATGAGTCGCAGCACCGGCCGGGCGATCACCAGCAGGACGACACCGACCACGACGGCGACCAAACCGAGGACCGTGAAGTACGGCGCCTCGTGCTCCGGGTCGTAGTACCGGGAGAGCACGCCGGTCAGCGCGGTGCCGAGCGACACCGACAGGAAGAACAGCGCCACCATCTGCGTCTGGAACTTCGGCGGCGCGAGCTTCGTGGCGACGGACTGCCCGGTCGGTGACAACAGCAGTTCTGCGACGGTGAACACGAACAGGATGCCGACGAGGGCGAGCAGCGGCGTGCCGTTCTCACCGGTGCCGACGAAGGGCAGGAAGAGCAGGAACGCCACGCCCATGATCCCCGTCCCCAGGCCGAACTTCGTCGGCGTGGACGGTTGGCGGTCGCCCAGGCGGGTCCAGAGTGCGGCGAAGAGTCCCGACAGCACGATGATCATGACCGGGTTGATCGACTGCGCCCACGACACGGGCATCGTGAAGCCGAACAGGTCACGGTCCAGGCGCTGGTCCGCGTAGACCGTCACGACGGTGAACTGCTGCTGGTACAGCGACCAGAACACCGCGCTGCCGATGAACAGCGGGATGAACGCGAACACCCGGGAGCGCTCGTCGGGGGTCAGGCCACTGGACAGGATCACGACGAAGTAGGCGATCGTCGCGACGACCACCACGACCACCACGACGACCGGCAGCGTCGACACGGTCAGCAGTCCGGTGAGCACGGCCACCGCGATGACGGCCAGTCCGGCGACCGCCACGATGACGGCCAGCGGGTAGCGCGACCGCGGCAGCGGGTTCGTCACGTGCTGCACGGCGTCGGGCAGGTTCCGTCGGCGGATCGCGTACTGCACGAGTCCCGCGGCCATCCCGACCGCGGCGAGCCCGAAGCCGTAGTGGAATCCGAGCGTCGACTGCAGTAGTCCGGTGAGCAGTGGCCCGGCGAAGGCGCCGAGGTTCACACCGAGGTAGTACAGCGAGAAGCCGGCGTCGCGCCGCGGGTCGTCGCGCGTGTAGAGCGAGCCGACGATCGTCGTGGCGGTGGCCTTGAGGCCGCCGGAGCCGAGCGCGATCAGCACGAGCCCGACCCCGATGCCCGCGACCCCGGGGACCAGGGCGAGCGCGATGTGACCGAGCATCACGACGACGGCGCTGCCGAAGAGCGTCCGGTCGGCGCCGATCAGGCGGTCGGCCACCCACGCGCCGAGGATCGTGAAGAGGTACACCGAGCCGCCGTAGGCGCCCATGATGCCGTTCGCCACCCCCTGGTCGATGCCCAGGCCACCCCGTGTGAGCGAGTAGTACATGTAGAGCAGGACGATGCCCTGCATGCCGTAGAACGAGAAGCGCTCCCAGAGCTCGACGGCGAACGGTGTGGACAGCTCGAACGGCTGCCCGAAGAAGGTGCGTCCGCTGCCGCGCCGGTCCGGCTTCGTGGTGCTCGACATGCCGGCCAGTGTGCCCCCGGAACGAGGGACGGGCCGAATCCCCACCAGGGTCCCCACGGATGTCCCGGGCGGGTCTTGGAGGGTTCCCACCAATGACGAGGTTCGGCCGACCGGACCGGTTGTGGCCCTGGCACGGCTGTCATGCCATCCGCAACACGGGTGCCTACGCTGGCTTGGTCGGACCGCCCTGCAGTGACGCGGTCCGTCCACCGTGCAGTTCAGGAGGCACCCGATGGTCGACACCGCACCAGTCCGCAGCAACACCGAGCGCCGTCCGAGCAGCGCCGGTCCGACCGGCACGCCGGGCTCGGACACGCGAGCCTCCGGCAGCGCGCCGAAGGCCGACGCCACGGGCGACCCGGCAGCCGGCACCCCGACCGGCGGCACGGACACCGACGTCCGGATCGACGTCGACCTGCTCGCCGAGCACCTGCTCGGTCGCTGGGCCGAGGACCGCCGGATCTCCCGCCGACTGGCCCGCGACCCCGCGCTGCACAAGATCGAGGGACAGCCGATCGCCGAGCACCGTGCCCGGGTCTTCGAGCAGCTCCGCATCCTGGTCGACGCCGGGGCGATCCAGCGTCCTTACCCGCCGCAGTTCGGCGGTCAGGACAACCACGGCGGCAACCTGGCGGCGTTCGAGGAACTGACCGTCGCCGACCCGTCACTGCAGATCAAGGCCGGCGTGCAGTGGGGTCTCTTCGCCTCGGCCGTGCACCACCTGGGCACCGAGCGGAACCACCGCGAGTTCCTGCCCGGCATCATCGCCTTCGACGTCCCCGGCTGTTTCGCGATGACCGAGACCGGCCACGGCTCCGACGTGCAGAACATCGCGACGAGTGCGACCTACGACCCGGAGACGCAGGAGTTCGTCGTGCACACGCCCTTCCGCGGTGCGTGGAAGGACTACATCGGCAACGCCGCCCTGCACGGCAAGGCCGCGGTCGTGTTCGCCAAGCTCGTCACGCAGGGCATCGACCACGGTGTGCACGCCTTCTACGTCCCGCTCCGCGACGACGACGGCTTCCTGCCCGGGGTCGGCGGCGAGGACGACGGGGTCAAGGGCGGACTGAACGGCATCGACAACGGCCGGCTCTGGTTCGACCACGTCCGGATCCCCCGCACGAACCTGCTCAACCGCTACGGCGACGTCGCCGAGGACGGCACGTACTCCTCGCCCATCGAGTCCCCCGGCCGGCGCTTCTTCACCATGCTCGGCACGCTCGTGCAGGGCCGGGTGTCGCTCGACGGCGCCGCGGTCGTCGCGCAGAAGGTCGGGCTGCAGATCGCCCTGACCTACGCGATGCAGCGTCGGCAGTTCCCCACCGGCGACGGGCAGGAGGGTGTGCTCCTCGACTACGGCCGGCACCAGCGCCGTCTCATCCCGCGTCTGGCGACCGTGTTCGCGCAGTCCTTCGCCCACGAGAAGCTGCTGCAGACCTTCGACGACGTGTTCAGCGGGCGAGCGGACACCCCGGAGCGTCGCGAGGACCTCGAGACCCAGGCAGCGGCGTTCAAGTCCATGTCCACCTGGTCGGCACTCGACACGCTGCAGGAGTGCCGCGAGGCGACCGGCGGCGCCGGGTTCCTCGCCGAGAACCGCATCACGGGCCTCCGCGCCGATCTCGACGTCTACGTGACGTTCGAGGGCGACAACACCGTCCTGCTGCAGCTCGTCGGCAAGCGCCTGCTCACCGACTTCCGCAAGGCCGCACCGCGCGACGCCGCCTCGACAGCGAAGTTCGTCGCGACCCAGGTCGGGTCGAAGCTCGCCGATGCCACGGGCCTCCGCCGGCTGGGCCAGACCGTGTCCGACCGCGGTTCGCTCGCGGCCTCGGTGGCCGACCTGCAGGACAGCGGGACGCAGCGCGCGCTGCTGGCCGGGCGCGTCGAGACGATGGTCACCGAGATCGGGATGCGCCTCCGGACCGCCGGCAAAGACCGCGCCCGCGCGGCCGTGCTGTTGAACCGGTCGCAGCACGAGCTCATCGAGGCGTCGAAGGCGCACGCCGAGCTCATGCAGTGGGACGCCTTCACGGACGCGATCGCCGACGTCCCGCCGGGAGACACCCGGACCGTGCTGGTCTGGCTGCGCGACCTGTTCGCCCTCGGGTTGATCGAACAGCACCTCGACTGGCACCTGCTGCACGGTCGGCTCTCGGCGCAGCGTGCCCGAGCGGTCTCGGCGTACGTCGACCGGCTCGTGGCGCGGATCCGTCCGGTCGTCCCGCAGCTCATCGAGTCCTTCGGGTACGAGCCGGCGCACGTCCGCTCCCCCATCGCTGCCGGTACTGAGCAGGCACGACAGGACGAGGCCCGGGCCTGGTACGCCGCCGAGCGTGCTGCGGGTCGGCTCCCCGAGCAGGAGAAGAAGCCCCGGCCGTAGGCGCGGCGCGGGGCGCGGCGCGCGCGGGGCGCGGCGCGCGGGGCGCGGCGAGGATCCGCACAACAGGAACCGGCCCGAACCGCGGGACACCGCGGTTCGGGCCGGATGCCGTTGGGCGCAGCCGAACGGTGCCGCGCCCGGGCGGGCGCGGCGGGCGGCACTGCCGCCGGGGTACCGCCGGGCTGCCGCCAGCTGGCGCGGCGAGGATCCGCACAACAGGAACCCGGGCGAACCGCGGGACACCGCGGTTCGAGCCGGATGCCGTTGGGCGCAGCCGAACGGCGCCGCGCCCGGCCGGGCGCGGCGGGCAGCACTGCCGCCGGGGTACCGCCGGGCTGCCGCCAGCTGGCGCGGCGAGGACCCGCACAACAGGAACCCGGTCGAACCGCGGGACACCGCGGTTCGAGCCGGATGCCGTTGGGCGCAGCCGTACGGCGCCGCGGCGCAGCCGAACGGCGCCGCGCCCGGCCGGCCGCGCCAGCAGCCGAGCGGCGCCACGCCAGCAGGCCGCAGCGCGTCAGTCGGCAGCGGGCGGCCGCGGGGTGCCGAGTGCGGCGCGCAGGCGTGCTTCGGCGTCGTCGTCGGCGCCTGCGGCAGCGGCGACGTTCGCCTCGGCGACGGCACGGACGACCTCTTCGCGCTGGATCTTCACGCCACGAGGGGCGTCGATCCCGATGCGGACACCGTCACCGCGGGAGTCGAGCACCGTGATGACGATGTCGTCACCGATGAGGATCCGCTCGCCGACCTTCCGCGTGAGTACCAGCACCGCACCAGCCTAGCGACTCCCCCGCCGCCAGCCCGGCAGCGACGAGCACCAGGCGGCGGCGAGCATCGGTCAGAGCGTCCGGACCGGGACCCCGAGCAGGCGGACGGTCTCCGGGGTGCTCGTCTCCTCGGCGCCGATCGCCAGGATGCCGGCGATCGGGACGCCGACCTCGACCACGGCGCTGAGCATCGTGACGGCGTCCTCGTGCTTCCGCCCGACGTCGACGACGACCCACACCTGGTCCGGTGCGAGTGACGTGGTGGTCGCCACGTCGGTCCACGCCGCGACCGCGAGCAGTGCGACGCCGTCGCGCACGGCGTCGGCGCGGGCGAGGATGCCGCTCCGCCGGTCCGAGGCCGCCGTGGCACGCAGGCCGTGCCGACTCGCGAACACCCCGGCGGCGGCGTCGACGTCGGTGGCGCGGCCGACGAGCAGGACGAGGTCACCGTCCGCCGAGCGGACCACGGGTGCGGGTGCGGGTGCGGGTGCCGGAGCGGAGGGGACACCGGTGGTCGAGGGGGCGAGCAGCTCGGCGCGCAGGTCGGCCCACGGGTCGGTGTCCGGGCCTCCCGGCAGGCTGGTCACGGACGGCACCGCACCGTCGGTCGCGGACGGGAGGCCCGGCTCGACCGCGGCCGGTCGGGTGGCGGCCCGGCGCGGCGGGGCCAGTCCGTCCGCGGCGAAACCGTCGAGGACCAACGCGAAGGCGTCCGCCCGGACGGTGGCGGTGCCGTCGGAGTCGGCGATGCGGGACTCGGCTGCCTCGGCGTCGGCGAGGAGCGCCGCGATGCCCGCTCGCTTGGCCGGGGAGGAGGCGATCGCGACGCGGGCGGTCGGCGGGTCGAGCGGGTCGGGGACCTCGATGACGGCCTCGACGTGGGCCTTCCGGAACAGCCCGGCCACCCCGCCGGTGGTGACGCGTTCGGCGGAGACGATGCGCGCGCCGGGGCCGAACTCGGCGAGGACGCCGGCGCGGACCTCGTCGAGCGTCGCGCCGCTACGCTGCGATCGGATCGGCGGCACGGACCACCCCCACGGTCTCGATGGTGGAGCCCGCGGCGGTCGCCTCCTGGTACGACAGCACCGGCAGCCCGTTCGCCTGCGCCGACACCATGCGGTGCACGGCCGGGCGGAGCTGGGGGGCACAGACCAGGACGGCGGACAGGCCCTGGTCCTCGACGGCGCGGACCGAGTCCCGGACGGAGCCCAGGACCTGTTCGATCCGGTGCGCGTCGAGGAGGATCTGGCTGCCCTGCTCGGACGGCCGGAGCCCCTCGAGCATCGCCTGTTCGAGCACCGGGTCGATCATGATGACACGGAGCACCGTGCCGTCGAGGTGTCGGGCGGCCAGTGCCGGACCGAGCGAGGCGCGAGCCGACTCGACCAGGCCCTCGGGGTCGGTGGAGACCTTCGCGCGGAGGGTCAGCGCCTCGCAGATCCGGCCGAGGTCGTTGATCGGCACCCGCTCGGCGAGCAGCCCCTGCAGGACCCGCTGCAGTTCGGCCATCGAGAGCATCCCGGGCACGAGCTCCTCGACGGCGGCGGGGTTGACCTGCTTGACGCCCTCGGCCAGGACCTTGACGTCCTCGCGGGTGAGCAGCCGGGCAGCGTTGTCGCCGATCACGGCCTGCAGGTGGGTGACCAGCACGGACACGCGGTCGATGACGGTCGCGCCGGTCATCTCGGCGGCGTGCCGGAGTTCCGCGGGGACCCACTTGCCGGCGAGGCCGAACACCGGCTCGACGGTGGGGTCACCGGGCAGGCCGTCGAGCTGTTCGCCGAGGGCCAGGACGCTCCGCGCGGGGGCGGTGCCGCGACCGGCCTCGACCCCGGCGATCCGGATGGCGTAGGTGGCGGGCGGGAGGTCGATGCTGTCCCGGGTCCGGACCGGCGGGACGACGATCCCCATGTCGATGGCGATCTTGCGGCGGAGTGCACGGACCCGGCCGAGCAGGTCGTCGGAGGCGCCGGAGACCATGTCGACGAGGTCGGGGGCGAGCAGGATCTCGAGGGCGTGCACGCGCATCTGCTCGAGGAGGTCCTCGGGGGTGTCGCTCGCCGGGGCGGCGGCCGCGAGCGCCTGCTGCTCGGCGGCCGTGGCGGCGGCACGCTTCGCGTTCTGGCCGATCCGCCACCCGGTGAAGAGCAGGGTCGCGCCGATGAGCAGGAACGGCAGGATCGGCATGCCGGGGATGAACCCCATCGCGATCGCGGCAGCGCCAGCGATCATCAGGGCGGTCCGGGACTGTGACAGCTGGTCGGAGGCCGACGTGCCGATGTCGGACTCGGCCCCGGAGCGGGTGACGATCATGCCGGTCGACACGGCCATCAGGAGCGCGGGGATCTGCGACACGAGGCCGTCACCGATGGTGAGGATGCCGTAGTGCGAGAGCGCGTCCGTGATCGACATGCCGTTCTGCAGCATGCCGATCGCGATGCCGCCGACGAGGTTGATGACGAGGATCAGGATGCCGGCGATCGCGTCGCCCTTGACGAACTTCGACGCGCCGTCCATCGCGCCGTAGAAGTCGGCCTCGGCGGACACCGCCGCGCGGCGCTCCTTGGCCTGTTCGTCCGTGATGAGTCCGGCGTTGAGGTCGGCGTCGATGGCCATCTGCTTGCCGGGCATCGCGTCGAGGGTGAAGCGCGCACCGACCTCGGCGACGCGCTCGGCGCCCTTCGTGACGACGACGAACTGGATCACCACGAGGATGAGGAAGATCACCGCGCCGATGATGACCGAGCCGGCCACGGCGACGTGCCCGAAGGCCTGGATGACGTCGCCTGCGAAGCCCTGCGCGAGCACGAGGCGGGTCGAGGCGACGTTGAGCCCGAGCCGGAACAGCGTCGCGACGAGCAGCAGCGACGGGAACACCGAGAAGTCGAGCGGCTTCTTCACGAACAGCGTGGTGAGCAGGATCACCAGCGCCAGCAGGATGTTGCAGATGATGAGGACGTCCAGCAGGAACGGCGGCACCGGCAGGATCAACAGCAGGATGATGCCGACGATGAGCACCGGGACGGCGAACTTCGGCAGGTCGGCGCGCTTCATGCGGGGAGGGCCTCTCCGGGAGTGGGTTCGGTGACGGGACGCGGGGTCCGGAGCTTGCGGGGGCGGACGTCGCCGCTGAGCGTGGTCGGGTCGAGCACGGTGGCGACCTCCTCCGGGGTGGTGGGGGGGGGCGGGGTGTGCGTGCCGACGGTGGCACCGCGGGCGGCGAGCGTCATCACGAACGACAGGACGCGGGCGACGGGCGTGTAGAGGTCGACGGGGATCTCCTGACCGAGCTCGCACGCGGCGTGCAGTGCACGGGTGAGCGGGACGTCCTGGACCATCGGCACCCGTTCCTCGGTGGCCTTCAGGCGGATTGCGTCGGCGACGGGTCCGGCGCCCTTCGCCACGACCCGGGGTGCGGACTTGCCGGCCTCGTACCTGATCGCCACGGCGTAGTGGGTCGGGTTGGTCATCACGACGTCGGCGGTGCCGATCGCGGCGATCATCCGGTTCCGGCTGGCGGCGAGCTGCCGGGAGCGACGCTGCGACTTCACGAGCGGGTCACCCTCGGCCTGCTTGTTCTCGTCCTTGACCTCGCGCTTGGTCATCATCGTGCGCTTGCGGTTCCGGCGGATGACGACGAACACGTCGAGCGCGGCGAGGACGAGCCCGGCGGCGATCGCGGCGCGGAGCAGGGTGCCCGCGCCGGCTCCGGCAGCTTCGAGGACGCTCGTCAGCGGCAGCGAGCCGCTCGACATGAGCACGGGGACAAGTCCCTGCACGGCGAACCACAGCACGAGCCCGACCACCGCCGTCTTCAGCAGTGCCTTCACCCCGTTCCAGAGCGCCTGCGTACCGAACACCCGCTTCACGCCGGCGACGGGATCGAAGTGGTCCGGCTCCGGGGTGAGCTTCTTGATGTGCACGCCGCCCTGGGCGACCGCGACGGCGAGCACCGCGACGGCGACGACGGCGAGCATCGGGCCGATCGTGCTGCCGATCGAGGCGAGGGCGTCGTCGAGGACGTGCCGCATGGTGCCGATGCTCGGGTCCGCGATGACGAGGGTCACGGCGTGCAGCTGCTGCTGCCCGGCCGCCGAGGCGTGCCCGATCGTGGACGGGACCATCAGCGCGGCGACGGCGATGCCGATCCAGGCGCTGAGGTCCTGCGACCGGCCGAGCTGCCCCTTGCGGCGCACCTCGCGCATCCGCTTGTCGGATGCCTGTTCGGAGCGTTCTCCACTGTCCGACATGCCGTCACCCCCTGCCCGTGATCGCCTGGACGGCGTCGCCGGTGAGCGACGACACGACGCTCGGCAGGGCCATGAAGAGCGCGCCGGCGAACAGGACGGTGAGGCCGATCTTGATCGGGAAGCCCATCTGGAACGCGTTCAGGGCGGGGGCGACGCGGGTGAGCAGGCCCAGGCCGACGTCGGCGAGGAACAGCACGACGACGAGCGGGCCGGCGATCTGCAGTGCCGCGAGGAACATCTGCCCGAACGCCGCGACGAGCATCGGCGCGATCCCGTCGATCGGGAAGCGGCCGTCCACGAGCGGCACGCCGTCGAAGGACCGGACCAGCCCGCCGATGATCAGCTGGTAGCCGCCAGAGGCGAACAGCAGCGCGAGCGAGGCCATCTGGAACAGCCGGGTGAACTGGGCGCCGTTCACCTGCGACTGCGGGTCGTACGCCTGCGCGAGCGTGAACCCGCCGAACAGGTCGACGAGCGCGCCCGCGGACTGCACGGCCGCGAACACCAGGTACACCATGAAGCCGAGCACCAGTCCGACGAGCAGCTGGGTGACGAGGGCGACGAGGAAGGCGGCCGTGTCGAGCTGCTCGTACCCGGCGGTGACCTTCGGGGCGACGCCGATCGCGAGGCCCAGGCCGAGGATCACCTTCACGACGCCGGGGAACGCCTTGTACGAGAACGGCGGGGCGACCACGAAGAACGCGACGAGCCGGACGCCGGCGAGCATCGTGCCCTCGAGCCGGGCGGCGTCGAAGACCAGGTCCATCAGCCGCTCCCGAGCAGCTTCGGGATCATGTCGAACGCCACGTGCGTGAAGGCGATCATCTCGGAGATCATCCAGTTGCCGCAGACGACCAGGGCGATCGCCACGGCCAGGGCCTTCGGCACGAACGAGAGCGTGACCTCCTGGATCTGGGTCACGGACTGGAACAGCGAGATCGCGAAGCCGACGACGAGCGAGGTGATGAGCACGGGCGCCGCGAGCTTGCCGGCGACCAGGAGCGCCTGGAGGGTGAGGTCGATGACCGCCTGCTGGTTCACGAGAGCCCCCCGGGCACGGTGTCGGGTCCGGACCACGTCGCGCTAGACAACGTGGTAGCTCTCGATGAGCGAGGTGATGATGAGTCCCCAGCCGTCGACCAGGACGAACAGCAGGATCTTGAAGGGCAGCGAGATCATCACCGGCGGGAGCATCATCATGCCCATCGACATCAGGGCTGCGGAGACGACGAGGTCGATCACCAGGAACGGGATGAAGATGACGAACCCGATGATGAACGCGCTGCGGAGCTCCGAGATGATGAACGCCGGGATGACCGTCGTCATCGGCACGGCGGACATGTCCTTCGGGTTCGCCTGACCGGCGGCGCGGGTGATGAGGGCGACGTCCTCGTCGCGGGTCTGGTGCAGCATGAACGTCCGGAGCGGCTTGGTGCCGATCTCGACGGCCTGCTGGAAGTCGAGGTGCCCGGCCAGGTACGGCTGCACGGCGTCGTCGTTGACGTGCCCGATGACGGGTGCCATCACGAACAGCGACAGGAACAGGGCGAGTCCGGCGATCACCTGGTTCGGCGGGATCGACTGCAAGCCGAGCGCGTTCCGGGTCATGGCGAGGACGACGAAGATCTTGGTGAACGAGGTCATCATCAGCAGCAGCGCCGGTGCGACGCTGAGCAGCGTGATCCCGATCAGGGTGACCACGGCGGAGGACGGCGTGCCGTCGGGGCCGTTGACGTCGACGCTGAAGCCGCCGGTGGACGGCGTCGGCGGGGCGGTCGGGGCCGCGGGGGCGGTCGGCTGGACCACACCGGCCGCGTGGGCGCCGGTCGTGGTGAGCATGAGGAAGCCGGCCACCATCGTCAGTCCGAGGAGGACGAACAGCAGCACCCTGCCCGTGCGGGCCGCGCTCACCCGGTCCGCCGGGAGCGGAGCGCCGACGCCGCCTGGCGCCAGGTGTCCGCGGAGAGGACCGAGCCCTGCAGCTGCGTGGCCGTCGGGACGAGGGCGTTGGTGCGCGGCGCGGCGCGTCGGCCGCGCGGCCGCAGCGGCAGTGGATCGGTGGGCGTCCCGGCGGACGCGGTGTCGGACTGGAGGCTGGGTGCGGCCTGGTCCTGCCGGTCCAGTTCCGCACGGAACGCGTCCGCCGTCGGCAGTGCGACCGGGCCCGTCACGATCGTGAGTTCCGGCGCGGGTGCCCGGCCGCTCGTGAGGAGGGTCACGCCGTGCTCGGCCACGCCGAGGACGAGCCGCTCCCCGTCGACGTCGACCACGACCACGCTCGCCTTGCCGCCGATGCCCTGACGGGCGACGACCTCGAGTGACGCCGAACGACGCCCCCGGGTACGTCCCGCGCCGAACTGCCCCTTCTGCATGCGGCGGTGCAGCACCCACATGAGGGCGAGCACGACACCGAGGGAGAGCGCGACGCGGAGTGCGATGACGAGCGTGTCCACCGGGTCAGACCGTCTCGGCGACGTCGAGGATCTTGGTGATGCGGACGGCGTAGTCCTGGTCGACGACGACGACCTCGCCGTGCGCGATGAGCCGTCCGTTGAGGAGCACGTCGGCGGGGGCACCGGCGGAGCGGTCGAGTTCGACGACGGCACCGGGCTCCATGCCGAGCACGTCCCGCACCGACATCCGGGTGCGGCCGATCTCGACGGTGAGGGTCATCTCGACGCTGTTGATGCGGCCGAGGTTGCCGGCGGACAGGACCGGCGCGGCCGCGATCGGCTCGGCGACGGTGCCGTTCTCGCGGATCCGGATCGCGACCCAGCCCATCGGCTGCCCGGCGCCGGTCAGGGCGAACACCACGGCCTCCGGGTCGGCGACCAGGGCGACGGCGGAGTCGCGGCGGCCCTCACCGAGCACGCCGGCACCGAACGGGGCGACCGCTGCCTCGAGGGACGGGCGGAGGACGTCGGCGACGGACACGAGGCCGGCGTCGACGCCGCCCGCTGCCGTGATGGCGGCGAGGTCGAGCAGCACCACGGCGAGGTCCGCGGAGACGCCACCGACGAAGGAGGCGACCACGGCGTCGGCGGCACGTGCCTGCAGGTTGGCGGACGGGCCTCCCGGCTGGGCGACCGCAACGAGCGGGACGGCGGTGGGCAATGCGCTGGCGAGCGCCTCGGCGGCGGTCGTGTGCAGGGTGGAGGTGACGGCGGTCATGCGGACGGCTCCGATGCGGTGGTGGTGACGACGACGCCCGCGAGCCGCGAGCCGTTCGCGCCGACGGCGGCGGTGCCGACGGGTTCACCGTCGACGGAGATGGTGAGTGGGCGGTGCTGCGGGTGCGGCAGCGGCAGGACGTCGCCGACGGCGAGGCCGAGGACCTGTGCCGGCAGGACGGTGGCCGGGGCGAAGCGGAGCGAGACGCCGACCGGCACCGACGCGAGCTGCGCGTCGAGCAGTGCCTTCGCGTCGGCGGTCGAGACGTCGGCCGGGCGGTCGACGAGCTGGGGCAGGACGGCCTCGGCGGGCAGGGCGAGCGTGCCGGCGGCGATGCGCTCCCCCACCCGGATCTCGAACGACACGACGATCATCAGGTCGGACTTCTGGGCGGCCTGGGCGAACTGGCTGTTGAACTGGAAGGCCCCGGCGGTGACGGGCTGGTCGAGCAGCCCGCCGAGGGAGTAGCGGAGGTCGTCGAGGGCGTCCTCGACCAGGCGGCGCACGAGGGCCTGCTCGATCGGGGTGAACGTCCGCTCGGGTGTCGGCAGCGGCTTCGAGGCGCCGAGCGAGTGTGACACCCAGGCCAGGGCGGCGTCGAGCGGGACCTGCAGGACCCCCTTGGCGGTGACTCCCTCGATGGGCAGCAAGACCATCCCGGTGAGTGCGGGCAACGACGCCGCGTACTCGTCGTAGGTCATCATCGCGACCTGCTCGCAGGTGACCTGGCTGAGGACACGGACCTTCGCGGTCAGCTGCGTGCCCCACTGCCGCGCGAAGGTCTCGAAGGCGAGCTCGAGGACCCGGGCGTGCTCGCGAGCGAGCGTCGACGGGCGCGCGAAGTCGTACACCTCGGGCGCGGTCAGGGTCTCGGTCACGAGTCGTACTCTCGGCTGCCCGGGGGCGGCCGTCAGCTCTGGCCCCTCTTCTGGGGCGACGGTCGCGCCTACCCGGAGCGCGCTCCGTCCTGCGCCTTCGCGAGGCTCGGCATGAGGGCGCTGACGTCCTGGTCGGCGTTCGACAGGACCACGATGTCGACGCGGCGGTTCAACGCGAGGTCCCCGTCCGTGCTGCCCTTCGCGAGCGGCCGGCTGGACCCGAAGCCGACGGACTGGATCCGGGCGGCCGGCATCCCGCCCCGTTCGACGAGGTCACGGAGCACCCCGGTCGCGCGGGCGGCGCTGAGCTCCCAGTTCGTCGCGTACGGAGCGGTGGAGTTCCGGCTGTCGGCGTGTCCCTCGACGCTGACGTCGTGGTCGGCGCCGCGGAGGACCGGGGCGATGGCGTCCATGATCCGCTTCGCCTGGTCCGACAGGTCGGCGCTGTTCGTCCCGAAGTACGTCTCGCTGCCGATCAGCCGGACGGTGAGTCCGCGGGCGTCGACCGTGAACTGCACGTTGGAACTCTGGCCGGCCTCGTCGAGGTTGCCCTTGATCGCGGCCTCGATGGCTCTGAGGTCGTCGAGCTCCTCCTGCGCGGCCTTCACGTCCGCCTTGGCCGCGGTCTGCGGCACGACGGTGGACGCCGGGTCGACGTTGGTGTCCTTCGCGCCCGAGGCCGCGGTGGAGTGGTCCGCGTGCGCCTTGTCGGTCGAGTAGCCGGAGCCGTCCTCGACCTGGTCCTTCGTCACAACGGTGCCGGAAGCGGTGTCGACCTTCTGCGACTTCACTTCGCCGAACCCGGTGGCGAGCGAGTTCTTCAGCGCCATGTACTTCTCCTGGTCGACGGTCGACATGGCGAACAGCACGAGGAACATGCACATCAGGACCGTGATCATGTCCATGTACGAGGCCATCCAGCGCTCGTCGGGGTGTTCGGCCTCGTCGTGGCCGCGCTTCTTCCGACCACGCCCGCGCCCCCGGGGGTTGGCGCTCATGCTCAGGCCGCCAGCTGCTGGTCGTCGGCGCCGGCCTTGACCTTGGCGCTCTTGCCCGATGCACCACGGGCGCTCGGCGGCACCATCGCGGTGAGGCGCTCACCGAGGAGCCGTGGCTGGCTGCCGGCCTGCACGGCCAGGAGGCCCTCCATCAGCAGTGTCTGCCGGTCCGACTCGAGCTGGGCGAGCTTCCGGAGCTTCCCGCCGATCGGCAGCCAGAGGAAGTTGGCGGTGAGCAGACCCCACAGCGTCGCGACGAAGGCACTGGCGATGAGCGGGCCGAGTTCGTCCGGCTTGCCGAGGTTCGCCAGGACGTGGGTCAGGGAGACGACGGTGCCGATGATGCCGACTGTCGGGGCGAAGCCGCCGAGCCCCATGAAGAACGCACTCGCGCTCCGCATCGGCGCGGCGTTCGACTCGATCTCGTCCTCGAGCAGGATCCGCAGCTCGTCGCCGTCGGTGCCGTCGGCGATGTTCTGCAGCGCCTTC
Organism: Curtobacterium sp. MCBD17_030; assembly: GCF_003224255.1. Lineage (NCBI taxonomy): Bacteria > Bacillati > Actinomycetota > Actinomycetes > Micrococcales > Microbacteriaceae > Curtobacterium > Curtobacterium sp. MCBD17_030. The sequence goes on from NZ_QKLI01000001.1 coordinate 483,229, forward strand.
TTCATGAACGGGTCGTCGTGCTTGTCGGCCTCCTGCTCGAGCGCGAGCAGGCCGTTCGAACGGGCGGTCTCGGCCAGTCCGACGACGTCGTCGATGACGGCCTGCGGCGGGGTGACCTTGCCGGTGAACGCCTTCGGCGCGGACCTGAACGCCGAGAGGGCGTCCTTCAGCGTGGTGCTCGCGATGCCGCAGCCGATGGTGGCGCCGAAGACCAGGAGCATCGGCGCGGGGAGGAACAGACCGCCGAGTTCGACGTGCTCCATCTCGACCATGCCGAAGAGTGCGCCGAAGGCCAGGAGGATGCCGATGATGGTCGCGATGTCCACGTCAGCGACCTCCGTCCTGGGCGCGGAGCGGAGCGACCGGGGCGAGGGTCGGCTGCGGGCCCGTGCCGTCGCGGCCGACGGGCCGGTCGGTGCCGTACGCCATGCTGACTATGCGTGCTCGGTACCCGGCGATGCGGTCGATGACCTCGGCCAGCGACTCGCGGACGATGTACTTCGCCCCGTCGACCATGATGAGCGTCGTGTCCGGCGTCTCCTGGATGCGCTCCACGAGATCGGGGTTCACAGCGAAACCGCTGCCGTTCAGTCGCGTGACGACGATCATGGCCCGTCCTGGTTCTCGATCGACCCGCCGCCGTCCGTGGGGCAGGTGTTCGACCGCCCGTCCGTGGGTGGTCAGTACGCACTATCGGCGGACGCCCGCCGGCCGTAAGGAGGCGGACGGATCGTCAGCCGCGCTGGTCGAGCCGGAGCAGTCGGGTCTCCTCGGCGTCGTACTCGGCGCGGACCTGCCGCAGGACCAGGTCGTCGATCTCACCCTGGTCGCGCAACCGCAGGACCGTCGCCGCCTTCAGCCGGACGAGTGCGAGCTCGAGTTCGACCGCAGCGCCGCGCTGGACCAGCAGCGGGTGCTCCTCGTCGTCGCTCTCCTCGGCCTTGACGAGCGCCAGGTGACCCTCGTAGTCCTCGCGGATGCGGTCGACGATCTCCGCTTCGGCACCGGTCTTCCGGGCCAGCCGCGGCAGCGCGTCGAGAGCTTCCTCCAACGCCGTGCGCTCGGCGGATCGGCGCTCCTCGAGGACCTCGCCGCTGCCGTCGAAGGACGCCCAGCGCACGACGGCCGGCAGCACGAGCGACTGCCCGACGATGGTGACCACCACGACACCGGCGGTGACGAACACGATGAGGTCGCGGTCCGGGAACGCGCCACCGCTCTCGACCAGCCGCGGGACGGCCACGGCGGCGGCGAGCGAGACGGCGCCGCGGAACCCGGTCAACCCACTGACCAGCCGGTCGCGGTGTCCTTCGCGGGGCGAGCCTCCCGTCCGCAGCGTGACGAGCCGCACCGTCCCCCAGGTGAGGTTGAGGAACGCGAAGCGCAGGACGACGACGGTGACCGAGACGATCCCGATCAGCCCGAGGCCCCGGGCGATCTCCTGCCCGGCGAGCTCCCGGACCGCGATCGTCGCCTCGATCCCGACCAGCACGAACAGGGCGCCGTTGAGCAGGAACGTGCTGAAGGACCAGAACGACCGCACCTGCTGGCGCGTCTCGGCCCGGTCGAGCTTCGGCGCGACCTGGCTGACGACGAGCCCTGCCACCACGACCGCGAGGACGCCGGAGGCACCCACCGCCTCGGCAGCGAGGAAGGCGGCGAACGGCACCAGCAGCGTCAGCAGGTTCTCGAGCACGACCGCGTGGATCCGACGGAGGACGAGCATCCCGAGCCACGACGTCACGAGTCCGGCCGCGATCCCACCGAGGTAGGACAGGAGGAGCATGCCGGACACGTTCCAGACGGTGAGCTCCTGCTCCCCCGCCGTGACCGCGACCGCGATGCCGTAGATGACGAGCGTCGTCCCGTCGTTCACCAGGGACTCCGCGCGCAGGACGGTCGTGTTCCGACGTGGCAGCGACCGGGTCAGCGCACCGACCGCGGTGGCGTCCGTCGGCGCGACCGCGGCACCGAGCACCCACGCGGGGCCCCAGGGCATCCCGAGCAGGTGCAGGATCGTCGCCACACCGCCGGCGGTGAGCACGACCAGGAGCGTGCCCATCAGGACGATGCCGCGCAGGTTGTTCCGGATCTCGCGGAGCGAGATCGTCAGGCTCTCCCAGTAGAGCAGTGCCGGCAGGAACAGGAAGAGCACCACGTCGGCGGGTAGCTCCAGCTTCCCGAACGCGGGGATGAAGGCGATCGCGGCCCCGAAGGCGAGCAGGAGGACCGGGGGCGCGACGCGCAGCCGGTTCGAGACGGCGGTCGCGACGGCGATCGCCACCACGAGCACGACGACGAGTTCGGGCGCGATGAGTTCCATGGGGAGTCCAGCCTGACAGGGTGCGGGTGGACGTGTACGCGGTCGTCCGCTCAGCGTCCCCGCTCGGCCCGGGCCGTGAGCACCAGGAAGGTGACGTGCCCGAGCAGGGCGATGCCGAAGAACACGAGCGCGACCGCGTAGACACGGTCGAGCGTTCCGTCCCCGGTCAGCAGGAGCACGATGCAGCCGACCACGGCCGCGGACAACACCCCGACCTGCACCGTCGACCACGTCTTCCGCCATCGCGGCTGCTGTCCCTGACCGTCCACTCCCCCATCATCGGCCACGACGTACGCTGCGCTGATGGAACACACCGTCCTCGTCACCGGATCCACCGAGGGACTCGGGCGGCTCTCCGCCGAGTCCCTGCTCGCTGACGGCCACCACGTCGTCGTGCACGCACGGAACGGCAGCCGCGCCGAGACCCTGTCCGACCTCGTCGACCGTGGCGCGACCCTGGTCACGGCGGACCTCGCCGACGCGCGTGCGGTCTGGCGCCTTGCCAGCGAGCTCGGCGGCTCCGGACTCACCGCGGTCATCCACAACGCCGGGGTCCTCTCGGGGCCGGACGTCCTGCCCGTCAACGTCGTCGCGCCGTACCTGCTCACCGCGCTGCTGCCGGACGTCCGACGGCACGTCGTCCTCACGAGCGGCATGCACCGCGGCGGCTCGGCGTCGCTCGACCGGATCGACTGGCACACGTCGACCGGCTCGTCGTACTCGGACAGCAAGCTCTTCGTGACCGCGATCGCCGCTGCGCTCCCCCGCCTGCGGCCGGGCGTCGTCGCACACGCCGTCGACCCGGGTTGGGTGCCGACGAAGATGGGCGGCGCGGGGGCACCCGACGACCTGGAGGCCGGCCACCGCACACAGGACTGGCTCGCCGTCACCGACGATCCGGACGCCGAGACCCCCGGCTACTGGTACCACGGGGAGCGGGCGACACCGCAGACCGCCGTGCGCGACTCCGCGTTCCAGGACGCGCTGCTCGCCGCACTGGCGGACGTGACGGGCGAACGGATCCGACGGTCCGGTGCACCTGACTGACGGGAGGTCCGTGGCGGTGTCGCCACGGGCCTCCCGTCAGTCAGGTCCCCGGCGGCTGCCGGCCGATCCCGAGCGGGCGGTTCAGCCGATCTCGGCGGAGAAGTCCACCGGGTCGCCCGCGAGGGAGGCCTTGACCATGCGGGTCCAGTCGTCGACCAGCACCTCGGTGGCGTCCCGCTCGACCCCGTCGAGGGCCGCACGGACGACGTCCGCGGGGTCGGTCATCGGGCCGTCGTAGCCGGCCATCATGTCGGTGTCGGCGGCGCCGAGGTGGAGGCCCTGCACGGTGACTCCTCGGCCGGCGAGCTCGAGCCGGACGGCGTTGGTCATGTTCCACTCGGCCGCCTTCGCGATGGCGTACCCACCCGCGCCCGGCGCCGAGAACCAGGAGAGCGCGGAGAGGACGTTGACGATCGCACCCCCGCCGTTCCGCTCGATGACGGGCGCGAACGTCCGGACCATGTCGAGCGTTCCCCAGAGGTGGGTGTCGACGGCTCGGCGGGCGTCCGCCAGGTCGTCGGTGAGCAGCGAGCCGGACGACGAGACGCCGGCGTTGTCGATCAGCAGCGTGACGTCGCTGGCTGCTGCGGCGGCGGCCGCGACCGAGGCCGGGTCGGTGATGTCGAGGGCGAGCACCTCGACCCCGGGGACGTCGACGAGGTCGGGACGCCGGGCGGTGGCGTAGACCTTCGACGCGCCGCGTTCGAGGAGCTGTTCGACGAAGTGTCGTCCGATGCCGCGGTTCGAACCGGTGACGAGGGCGACGGATCCGGTGATGTCCATGGTGGTTTCCTTCCGCCGAACGGGTCCGTCCCGCTGCGGCTCGGTTACGGTAAGACCTCACATCAGTGTCAGGGGCAAGCCCCGAACGGAGACGACATGCGCATCGGCGACCTCGCTGCCCGGACCGGGGTGAGCGTCCGCTCGCTCCGCTACTACGAGGAGCAGGGGATGCTCACCGCCACCCGGACCGGCACCGGGCAACGGACCTACGGGACGGAGGCCGTGGACCGGGTCCGCCTCGTGCAGCAGCTCTTCGCCGCCGGACTGCCGAGCCGCACCATCGTCCGGCTCCTGCCCTGCGTCGACGCCGGTGAAGCCACGGCCGAGTCCTTCGCCCTGCTCGTGCAGGAACGCGACCGGATCACCGCACAGCTGGCCGAGCTGACGGCGACCCGGGACCGGCTCGACGAGGTCATCCACATCTCCGAGCACCCGAGTCCCGAGCACTGCCCCGCGCTCCGGACCGAGGTGCTCGCGGTGGACGAGGGCGCCGCCGCCTGACGGTCTCTCAGGTGTCTCGACGGTGCGGAGCCCTGCGGTCCGGCATGATGACGGAACCGGGGCCTCTCCCGGACTGACCCCGGGGGATGCATGTCGGACGACGGACGAGCGCACGCGGACCAGTCGACGAGCTCGTCACCGCTCATCCGGCACGGCAGGCTGCGTCGTCGCGGTCCGTTCGGGTTCGTGCTGCGCGGCGTCGCCGTCGTCGCCGCGGTCGCCGTGGTGGGGTCCGGTTCGATCGCCGCCATCGCCACCTGGCAGGTCCTGCAGAGCGCCCAGCCCTCGGTCTCCCTCGTGATGCCCGGCACCACTGCGAAGAAGGCGCCCGCGCTGACGGCCCAGTCGGGCGAGGTCAACATGCTGCTCGTCGCGACCGACACCCGCGACGGACAGGGTGCCGGGTTCGACGACCCGGCGAACCAGCAGGCGAGCAACGGCGTCGGCAACAACGACACCAACCTCCTCGTGCACATCTCGGCCGACCACTCGAACATGTCGGTCATCAGCTTCCCGCGTGACCTCGTCGTCCCGATCCCCGCGTGCACGAACGACGACGGTGCCGTCACCCCGGCCTCGTCCGCCGCGATGCTCAACACGGCGCTCTCCCGCGGCGGCGAGCAGCACGGCCTGGCCTGCGTCGCGAGCACCATCGGCAAGCTCACCGGCCTGCAGATCGCCTACGCGGGCAAGATCACCTTCGACGGGGTCGTCCGGATGGCCGACGCGGTCGGCGGTGTCACGGTCTGCCTCGCCACGCCGATCAAGGACGATGACGTCACCCCGGCGCTCGACCTGCAGCCCGGCAACCGCGAGCTCCGAGGGGCCGAGGCCGCTGCGTTCCTCCGGTCGCGACACGGCGTCGGCGACGCGAGCGACCTCGGCCGGATCAGCAACCAGCAGACGTTCATGTCCGCCCTCGCCCGCCAGACCGTCTCCGCCGGCACGCTCACCAACCCGGCGAAGGTCCTGCGGCTCGCGGACACCGCCTTCAAGAACATGGTCCTGTCGGATTCGCTCAACGACGCGGCGACCCTGGCGCGCCTCGCCCTCGCGGTCAACACCGTCGGACTCTCGAACATGGTGTTCGTCCAGTTCCCGGTCGTCGACGACCCCCAGGACCCGGCTCGGGTCCTGGTGTCCGAGGGGCCCGCGGAGACCCTGACGGCTGCGCTGCAGGCCGACGAACCGGTGCAGCTCGCCCCGAACAGCCTCGGCCGTTCCGCCGTGCGCGATCCCGACGCGCCCACCGCGAAGCCGTCGGCTCCCGCCAGCCCATCAGCCACCACCACCACCCCGCCCGTTTCCGGGAACACGACGACGCCTCCGGCGACGCCCCGGGCGAGCGCGTCCGCGGCTGAGCTGCCGGACTCGGTCTCCGGCCAGACCGCCGACACGGTGACCTGCGCGGCGAAGTCGGAGTACTAGGCCGGGCTCCGTTCAGGCACGACCGGCGAAGGTCTGCCGGCCGACCACCGTCACGACCAGCGCCAGGGCCCCGAGGACGGCCATGGACACCGCGAGGACCAGCCCACCCGAGACCGCGATGAGCAGCGCGCCGACCAGACCGGCGGCGGAGATCGCGAGGTTGAACGCCACCGGCAGGAACGCGTTCGCCAGGTCCGACTCCGTGCCGCCCGCGATCGTCAGTGCACTCTGCAACTGTGGCGCCGCACCTCCGAAGGTCAGCCCCCACAGCACGGCCGCACCGAGGACGACCGGGGCTGATCCGTGCCCGACGACGAGCAGCACCGCAGCGACGACGAAGCCGCCGAGGCTCGCCCACAGCAGCCCCCGGGGGTACCGGTCGATCAGGGCCGCCGTCAGGACGACGCCACCGATCGAGCAGACGCCGTAGACCAGCAGCACCAGGTCCGCCGAGAGACCCGTGCCGGTGTCGCGCAGGAACGGTGTGATGTACGTGTAGATCGTGTTGTGGCCCAGCATCCACACGAAGATGACGGCGAGGACGACCGGCACCCCGCGGAGGAGGAACACCCGCTGCAGCGGCAGGCGCCCGCCGGCGGGCTGTCCCGCGATGTCCGGCACCAGGAGCGTGACCAGGACGAGCAGCACGACGCCGAGCACGGAGATGCCGACGAAGGACCAGCGCCAGTCCAGCACCCCGCCGACCCAGGCGCCGAGTGGTGTGCCGAGGGCGAAACCGACCGGCGCACCCGTCGACACGATCGCCAGGGCCAGGCCACCACGGGAGGGCGGGCTGATCCGACGCCCGTACGCGGCCAGCATCCCCCACAGGACGCCGGTGGCCGCACCGCCGACGAAGCGGGAGACGAGCGAGACGACGACGTCCGACGAGATCGCGGTCACGGCGTTCGCGAGCACCAGGCAGGTCAGGGTCATGAGCAGCAGCGGCTTCCGGCGCATCCCGCGGGTGAGCGTGATGGCCGGCACGGTGACCACGACGGTGCCGAGCGCCCAGACGCTGATGAACTGACCGATGACACCCTCGCCGGTGTCCAGGTCCCGGGCCATCAGCGGCAGCAGCCCTGCCGGCATCGTCTCGGCGGACAGCAGCAGGAACCCGATCGCGGCGAGGGCGACGAGCGCGCTCCACGGGATGCGGGTCTGGGTGTCCCCCGTCGTCGTCGGGGTGGATGCGGTGGTCGTCATCGGGGTCCGTCCTGTCGGTGCTGCGGCCGGATCGACCGTACGGCGGGGCCACCGGACGGAGGACGCCCTGTCAGGGCACGTCTCGGTCGACGCCAGCCGGCCGGGAGGCGCGCATCTCGTCCGACACGCAGGTCGCCCGGGCACCGTCCCCCGCCCGTGTCGCGGCCCAGCTCGCCAGCAGCTGCAAGGACTCGGCGTCCGTGCTGCCCGGCTCCGCCGCGTAGACGAGCAGACTGTGCTCGCTGTCGAGGCCCGGCGTCAGGTTCTCGAAGTAGAGCCGGACGTCGCCGACCGCGTGGTGGTGGAAGGCCTTGACGCCGTGGGTGTGCAACCGGACCTCGTGCGCCGCCCACTTCTGCCGGAACTCCGGGCTGAGCGTCGCGAGCTCACCGATCAGGTCCCGCAGTCCGCGGTCGTCGGGGTGGCGGCCGGCCGCGGTCCGCAGCATCGCGACCGAGATGTCCGCCGCTCCCTCCCAGTCCGGGTAGAGCCGACGGGACAGGTCCTGGTGCAGGAACGCGAACCGGGCGAAGTTCGGCTGGTCGCCTCCGGTCTCGACGACGTCGCTGTACAGCGCCCGGGCGAGGTCGCTCATCGCCACCACGTCGAGACGGGCGTTCTGCACGAAGGCGACGACGTCCCGCATCGCCTCGAGCGCGAAGCGGAGCCCCGGACGGACCGACCCCGAGGTGCTCGTGCGGGCCCGGCGCACCGGTGACACGTTCGCCGACCGGGCCAGGTCGAACAGGTGCGATCGCTCGGAGTCGTCGAACCGCAGCGTCCGGGCGATCGCGTCGAGCACGGTGTCGGTGACCCCGGCCAGGTTCCCCCGCTCGATCCGCGCGTAGTACTCGGCGCTCACCCCGGCGAGGACCGCGACCTCGCCGCGTCGGAGGCCCGGGACCCGCCGACCGGCACCGCCCGGGAGTCCGACCGACTCCGGCGCGATGCGCGCGCGCCGCGACATCAGGAAGTCCCGTACCTCGTTCTCGTTCGGCATGGGCCCACGGTACGGCGGAAGGTGCCGGAGAGGGGTTCCCTGTCGCGGTACCCCGGCGGCGGTCGGGGGTCGCGGGCGTCCGGAACGCGCCGGACCCGGCGGGCCTCCCGGAGGGCCCCGGTTCGTCGACTGTCCGGAGCAGTCGCTATCGTCGGAGGGTGCAGAAGTCGGAACACCCAGGTCACGCCGTCGGTCGACGCCACGAGCGGGGCGACGCGTGACCGGTCCGTCCCCGGCGGACACCGCCGCCGCCGGCACGATCGAGCGGGAAGCCGAACGCCGTCGGACCGTCGCCGTGATCGCCCACCCGGACGCCGGCAAGTCCACGCTCACCGAGTCGCTGACCCTGGCGGCTTCCGCGATCGACGAGGCCGGTGCGGTCAAGGGCAAGTCCACCCGGCGCGCGACCGTGTCCGACTGGATGGAGATCGAGCGGAGCCGCGGGATCTCGATCAGCTCCGCCGTCGTCCAACTCGACGCTGGCGGCACGCTCATCAACGTCGTCGACACCCCCGGCCACGCCGACTTCTCCGAGGACACCTACCGCGCGCTCGCGGCCGTCGACTGCGCGGTCATGCTGATCGACGCCGCGAAGGGCATGGAGGCGCAGACGATCCGTCTGTTCGAGGTCTGCCGCACCCGCGACATCCCCGTCATCGCCGTCGTCAACAAGTGGGACCGCCCCGGCCGTGAAGCCCTCGACCTGCTCGACGAGCTCGAGGAGCGCACCGGACGTGCCCCGACGCCGGTCACCTGGCCGGTCGGTGAGGCCGGTGACCTGCAGGGACTGGTGGACACCATGACCGGGACCCTGACCACGTACGAGTCCACCGGCGGTGGGCACCTGCCGGTCGCGACCGAGCGCTCGGCGGACGAGGCCGCCGAACTGTTCAGCAGTGCGTGGGCGACCGCGCTGGAAGAGGTCGAGCTCACCCGCGAGGTCCGTGGGCTGCCCGACCAGGACGACTTCCACGCGCGCGTGAGCATGCCGGTGTTCTTCGGCGTCGCCACCAAGCACCTCGGCACGGTCGACCTGCTGCGCTTCCTGCGCGACACCGCCCCTGCCGCGCTCCCCCGTCGCACCGAGGACGGCGCGCCCCGTCCGGTCACCGAGCCCTTCGCAGCCCAGGTGTTCAAGGTGCAGGCGAACATGGACCCTGCCCACCACGACCAGGTCGCCTTCGTCCGCATCTGCTCGGGCCGGTTCGACCGCGGCATGATGCTGACCCACGCGCAGTCCGGCCGACGGTTCAACACCAAGCACGCGCTCAGCGTGTTCGGTCGGGAGCGCGACACCGTCGACGTCGCCTGGCCCGGCGACGTGGTCGGTCTGGTGAACGCGACGATGCTGCACCCCGGGGACACCCTGTACAGCGACGAGGCCGTCGAGTTCGAGCCGCTCCCCCGGTTCGCGCCGGAGATGTTCGCCACCGTCGCGCCCACCGACCCGAGCACCGCGAAGAAGTTCCGCAAGGGCATGCAACAGCTCGCCGGGGAGGGCGTCGTGCAGCTGCTCGAGTCCGAGCGTCGGACAGCGCAGGCGCCGATGGTCGGCGTCATCGGGTCGCTGCAGCTCGAGGTCCTGACGTCGCGCCTGTCGGCGGAGTTCGGCACCGCCGTCCGCGTCGAACCGCTGCCGTGGACGATGGTGCGCACCGTCACGGACTCCGACCTCGCGTTGCTCGAGCGGCGGCGCGACCTGGAGATCGTCACCACCGACCGCGACCGCTACGGGCTGTTCCGCGACCAGTGGCACCTCAACTCCGTGATGCGCGAGCTCAAGGGCCTGGAGCTGCCGGCACCGGTGTGAACCTCCCGCTGAGTCGCGACGGTGAACATCCGCCGACCTCGCCGTCGGGTCGCCAGCGCGCTGGCGCCACTGCACTCAGGGGCGGACGAACAGACCGGCTTCCGCGTCGTCGGTGGTGCGGCGCTGCATCACGAAGTGCTGCTTCTTCCCGGTGGCCGTGTAGGGCAACTCGTCGACGAAGGCGTAGAGGCGCGGCCGCTTGAAGTCGGCGAGGTCGGTGCTCGTCCTGCAGTGCGCGTCGAGAGCCGAAGCCGCGGAAGTGGGATCGGTCAGCTGTCCGCTGCGACGGACGACGTACGCGACGACGACCTGGCCCCACTCGGGGTCCGCCTTCCCGACCACGATCGAGTCCGCGACCCCGGCGTGACCGGCGAGGACCTCTTCGACCTGCACGGGGTGCACGTTCTCGCCGCCGGAGATGAGCATGTCGTCCTTCCGGCCGACGATCGTGACGACTTCGTCCTCGTTCCAGGTGGCGAGGTCACCCGGGTAGAACCACCCGTCCTGGAACTTCGCCTGCTCTGCGTCCGGGTTGTGCACGTAGGCGTACCCGGACTTGATCGACCGGATCGCGATCTCGCCGATCTCCTTGCCGTCCTTGGCCACCTGGTCCCGCGGGTCGGCGAGCCGTCCGGCGAGGGCCTGCACGACGGCGACGTCGTCGTCGATGTTCGCGCGTCCGGCGGCACCCGCGTTGGCGGTCAACTCGTAGCCACGGAGGAACGTGTTCCAGAAGGTCTCGGTCGTGCCGTACCCGTTCGAGATGTTCGGGGTGAGCACCCGCTGGTACCGCAGCGCCGCCTGCCGTTCGAAGGGTGCCCCCATCGTCACGATGCCGGTGAGGCTCGACAGGTCACGGGGTCGCGCCTCCTGCTCGTCCGCGAGGCGCTCCAGGTTCGTCGGAGCTCCGACGACGAACGTCAGGCTCGACTCCTCGATCAGGTCGAGGACGCGCACCGGGTCGAACTGCCGCAGGGTGACGGCTTCCGCCCCGACGTAGAACACCGGGTTCGGTCCCGCGCAGTACACGCCGCCCCGGTGGAACCAGGGCGACATGTTCAGCGTCCGGTCCCGGGGTGACAGCGGCAGGTGCATGATCACGTCGTGCGCACTCAGGGTCTCGTTGAGGCTCGACAGGGGCACGGCCTTCGGGCGGCCCGTGGTGCCCGAGGTGTAGAGGCGGGTGGTCTCGTCCCAGACGGTGCCGGCTTCGGGAGCTCGGAACGACGGTGCCGACGTGTCGAGCAACTCCGCGAAGGTGATCGAGCCCGGCAACGGCTCGACGTCAGGGGCCGGCTCTCCGACCGAGACCAGCACGGCCGGTCGATGGGAGGCCAGTGCGAGCGCGGTCGCGACGTCGGCGGAAGCAGCGGCTTCGTAGACGAAGACCACGGGCTCGGCGTCGTCGAGGATGTGTGCGGTCTCCCCGGGTGCAAGACGGAAGTTCATCGGCGAGCCCACGGCACGCAAGCCCTGGGTCGCGACGTAGAGGAACGCGAACTCCGGCCGGTTCATCAGCTGGTAGCAGACGACGTCGCCGGCTTGCACACCGTGGCGTGCGAGGCCACCGACCAGGTGTCCGGTGACCGCGCCGAGCTGGGCGTACGTCCACGACCGCCCGGTCTCCGGGTCGCTCAGAGCGGGCTTGCCGCCGAACCGGTGCACGTTGCGCTCCACGGCGGAGGCATAGGTGAAGTTCCGCTCGAAGACCGCCCGCAGCCGGGTCGGGTCGTACGCACGTCGGACGTCGGAACCATCTGCACTCATGTGACGATCAAAGCCGCATGAACTTCAGCACCGGAACCATTCCGCCAGGAGCGAACCCGGACCCCGCTGTGCGGACAGACGTCCACCGCCGGATCACTCCCGGACCGGGGCAGGGCTCGTCGAGCTCGGCCGACGCCGACGGGTCCCAGATCGTGGTCTCCGCGCCGACTCCCGAGTCGCATGATGGTGGAGTGAACCGCACCGACCGCCTCTACGCCCTCGTCGAGGAGTTGCGCGCTGTCGCTCCCCGGCCCCGCAGCGCGCGCTGGCTCGCCGAGCGGTTCGGGGTGTCGGTGCGGACCGTCGAGCGCGACCTCTCGGCGTTGCAGCAGTCGGGCCTCCCGATCTGGGCGGAGCCCGGCAGGACCGGGGGCTACGTCATCGACGCGACCGCGACGCTCTGGCCGACCGGGTTCACACCGGACGAAGCGCTCGCGGTGTTGGTCGGGCTCGGGACGCTGCAGCGTGGGCCCTTCCGACAGGCCGCCGCGACCGCCGTCCGGAAGGTCCTCGCGGTGATGCCGGAGGACGACGCTCGACGTGCCAGGGCCCTGGCGTCACGGGTGCACCTGCTCGAACCCGCCGACGACGCACCGGTGCTGCCGGCCTTCGCCGCCGCACTCCGGGCAGACCGGGTGGTCCGGCTGCGGTACCGGGACCGCTCGGGGTCGGAGTCCGTCCGGGAGGTCGAACCGCTGGGGTCGATCGGCAAGACCGGCGACTGGTACCTGATCGCCTGGTGCCGCCTGCGGGACGGTGTCCGCGCCTTCCGCGGCGACCGGGTGCTGTCGATCGAACTGACCGACGAGCGTCCGCAGCCGCGGACGCTCCGCCGCGAGGACCTGGACATCCCGTACGGTCGCCTCCGATCCGTCACCGAGCACGTCGACTGACCGGAGGCGACCGGATCCGGGAAACACCGACAGGACGGTGTCGCGGGTGTCGGGGAGGCTGGCCGGACCAGATCACCACTGCTCCAGGAGGCACCCGTGTCGTTCACATCCATCCGCATCGTCACCGAGGACGTCGACCGTCTCGCCGCGTTCTACGAGCGTGTCACCGGCCGCCCCGCCGAACGACCCGCGCCGGTCTTCGCGCAGTTCAGCGGCTCCGGCGCGGTCCTGGCCATCGCGAGCACGGCCACGGTCGCGATGCTCGGGGACGCCGTGTCCGCGCAGACGAACCGGTCGGTGTTCATCGAGTTCGAGGTCGCGGACGTCGACGGCGAGTTCGAACGTCTGCAGCCTGACCCCGGCGACGTCGTCCTGGCGCCGACGACGATGCCGTGGGGCAACCGGTCGGCGCTCGTCCGCGACCCCGACGGCAACGTCGTGAACCTGTTCAGCAGGCCGGCGTCCTGAGCGGCGGCCGCGTGACAGCGGCAGGACGTCGCGGCTCGTCCGGCGGCCGTCCGGTCACTCCCCAGCCGGGCAACGCGACGGGAGGCGCGGTGCGGGCCGGCGCCGTGCCTCCCGTCCGGCGGGTGCCGCAGCGGTCAGCCGGGCGCCGCGGGAAGGCGGACGGTGACGCGACCGGAGGACGGACCGCCGCACGGCTCCGCATCGTGCGGACTGTCCCATCGCAGCGCCACCGACTGCTCGATGAGCACGTGGCCGGCACGGTCGTACACGGCGACCGCACCGCGCTCCGGCGTGTCCATGCCCAGGTACAGCGTCCGGCTGTCGCCGCCGGCGACGGGTGTCGGTGTGTTCGCCGGGTCCGCCTCCGGTGGGAAGGGCGGCGGATCGTCGGCTGCGGGTGGCTCGCATCCGGCACCGCCGCACGCGGTCACGGCGGCGACGTCGGTGGTGTCACCGAGGAGCGTCACCTCGACGCCGTTCGCCCAGCCGATCGCCGTGCAGGTGGTCGGACCGACGCTGCACCCGGCGAGGCCGAGGGCGACGACGAGCGCCACCGCCCCGCCGATGGCCGTCGCTCGCCCCGTCCCCATGCGTCGATCCTGCACCGGGCGGTCCCGACCGTGGGACACGGTTCGGTCACGTCGTCCTGGGCGTCGGCCTCGGGATGCGGAGGAGCGCGACCGGTCGAGTGATCGGACCGATCGGACACCGGCTGTTCACGCGGGAGTCCGGCGGCACCGCATCCACTCGGCGATGAGGGCGGTTCCCGTGGTGAAGGCCGGGAGGCCCGGGCGGTTCAGGAAGGCGTGCGCACTGCCCGGCAGCACATGGCGTTCCACGTCGGCGCCCGCGGCCGCGAGCTCGGCCGCGAAGCGATCGCCCGAGGTCCGCATCGTGTCACGCTCGGCGTTCACGACGAGCGTCGGCGGGAAACCGGTCAGGTCGTGCCCGCCGGGGAACGCGTACCGGTGCACCAGCGCCCGCCGGGTGCCGGCGTGGTTGCGGTTCGCGACGTCGAGCGCCCACGGCGCGTGCGTGATGCGACGATGGCCGCGCGAGCGGTGCGCTGGGTCGCTCTCCCGGGGGCGCGCGGCGTGGAAGAACCCGTACGCGAAGACAGCTCCGACCGGAGGGGTGCCGTCGTCCACCGCGTGCAGGGCCGCGGCGGCAGCCAGACACGCCCCGGCGCTCGCGCCGCCGAGGACGATCCCCTCCGGGGACTGGGCCGACACGGCCCGTGCCGCGGCGGTGACGTCCTCGAGTGGCAGCCGGAAGCGCTCCGGTTGCTCCGCTGGCCCTCCCGGTCGCCGCCGCAGCGGTCCTGTGCCGGGGAACGGCGCCAGGCGGTACGCCGCCGTCACCACCCTGACGCCCTGGTCGGCGAGGACGCGGGCGACGTCGTGGGCCTCGGGTTGCGCAGGACTCCCCCGGAAGAACCCGCCGCCGTGCAGCCAGAGCAGCGTGGGACCCGCGCTGCTGTCCTCCGCCTCCGGTCGGTACCAGCGGAGCGATTCCGCACCGACGGCGTCCAACTTGCGCACGGGGATCAGGCCCCCGCACCGAGGCGAACGAGGACCGCCCCGTGCGGCCGCGGTGTCCCGCTCGCCGCGCAGCGGGTGTGCGTCTCGACGACGTCGAAGCCCGCGGCCCGCAACTCCTGCTCGAGCGCTTCGGCGGGCCACCGGTGTGCCGTCACGACCGCGTGGTCGAACGGCTCGACCGCGGGACCGACGAAGAAGCCGACGAGGAGCATGCCGCCCGGGCGGAGGACCCGGGCGAACTCCTCGAGAGGACGGCGGATGCGCTCCGGGTCGTGGTGGACGAGCGAGTACCAGGCGAGCACACCACCGTACGAGTCGGACGGGTCGTCCAGGGCGTCGATGCTGCCGGTCGTGAACCGGACGCCCGGGTAGGTACCCCGGGCGTGGTCGATGAAGGCCGGCACAGCGTCGATCCCGCGGACGTCGTGACCCGCCTCGGCGAGGAACGCGGTCCAGTGCCCTGGACCACACCCGGCGTCGAGTACCGGCCCCTCGACCGATGCCGCCCAGGCGCTGACGAGCTGCACGTCCGACGGGTGGACCGAGTCCATGGTCCCGAGGAGTTCGACGTACTCGGCTGCTCGGTCGGTGTACGCGTCCTCGACACTCGTCCCCATCGGGGCAGGCTACCGACGAAAGCCGAGGGAGCGGTCCGACCCGGCGGTCCTGACGCTCCGTCGTGACCTACTGGTCGGTGCGGAGGTTCGCGCGCAGGCGTGCGATCGACCCACGCCACTCGGCGAGCTCGGTCGTACCGGCGTCGTCCCACAGTTCCGCGAGTTCGCCGTCACCACTAGAGGCAGCGGCGACGGCCTGCGCGGCCAGTCGGACGAGCCCCGCATCGGGCTGGCCGGCACGGGCGACGAACTGCCCGATGGTCGCGGTGTAGGCGTCGTCCTGCGTCGG
This sequence comes from Curtobacterium sp. MCBD17_030, assembly GCF_003224255.1. Taxonomy (NCBI): domain Bacteria; kingdom Bacillati; phylum Actinomycetota; class Actinomycetes; order Micrococcales; family Microbacteriaceae; genus Curtobacterium; species Curtobacterium sp. MCBD17_030. The sequence continues at coordinate 498,902 of NZ_QKLI01000001.1, forward strand.
CCGTCCGAGACCGTGCGCGACGACCTCGGCGGCGGCGATCGCGAGTTCCGCGACGTCGCTGTCCATCCCGGGTCCGGCCTCCGTCGCCGCGGTGAGTGCCGACTCCACGACGGCCCACCCCCGCTCGTCGTCCAGATCGCCGACGAAGTCCGCCGCTGCGTCGTTGCCGACCGGTTCTGCGCTCCAGGTCCCCATGCGGCAACCCTAGACGGCGTGGACGGTGGAGGGGCCGGACCGCCGACTCAGACGATGACGACCTTCGCGTGGACGAGGATGTCGTGCAGGTCGGGACGCAGCGCCTCCTGCGAGGAGGTCCTCACCTTCACGATGAGCGCCGCTCCCGGCTTCGCGAACGCGCGTGCCACCGTGGCTGACCACGATCCGTCGGTGTTGTGGCCCGCGATCGACAGGAACTGCGCCGTCCCATCGGTCATGGTCGGTAGGAGCTGCTCCTCGAGCTGCTCGGCCGGCAGCCCGGCAGCCGTGAACAGCTGCTCCGTGGCCGCGCGGTCCCCGATCGACGGGTCGAGGTCGGTGATCCGCTGCTGCGTGATCGTCGCGACCGACCCGTCCGACTTCGTGTACTCCCGCGTCCCCGTGGCGGAATCCTCGCCGGTCTGCTTCCAGTCGCCGAGCGCGGAGATCTCGAGACTGAACGCCGGCAGCTCGGTCGTCGAGAGCGCAGTGCCGTCCTCGAACGTCAGATCGGTCGGTCCTGCGGCGTCGGCGGTCGGTGTCGGCGACGCGTCCGGTGTCGACGACGCGCTCGGCGATGATGCCTGCGACGTCGGCCGCTGGCTGGCCGGCGCAGTGCTGCCGGGTCCTGCGCACCCGGACAACGCGATGACCGCGATGACCGTTGCCGCGCCCACGCTGCTGATCCTGGACGTGATGGACATGCGTTCCCCCTTGCCTCCGCCGTGCGCCCCGTGCACCGGCGAGTCCGCGTCCGAGCCTAGGGGTCAGCGCCGTGGTCCGCGCATCGGGCACCCGTCGCCGCCCGGCGGTTCACCGGGCGTCGAACCGGTCCTTGTCCGCTGACACGTCGTCGCGGTGCGCTTCGGACCAGCGCTCGAGTTGCCGCACCGTCTGGTGCGGGGACGGTCCGAGGTCCGTGAACCCGATCATGACTGACGGCGTGGATCCCGTTCGGACCGCAGCACGTCCCCGGTGAGGGCGCGGAACCACCGGTGTGCCACGTCGGCGGTGAACTGGCGGTGCCAGGCGAGGACGATCGGTACCGGCGGGAGAGCGACCGGCAGCCGGAACGACCCCACTCCGTCGTCCAGTCGTGCTGCCACGGAGGCCGGCACGACGGCGACGGCGTCGGTCGACCGGACGACCTCGATCGCCGCGCCGGTCGCCGCCAGGGACGACACGACCGTCCGCGATCGGCCGACCGACTCCAGGTGATCGTCGACGCGGTCCCGCAACCGGCCTCGGCGCGACACCACCACGTGCGGCACCGCGACCCACTGCTCGAGGTCGATCGGTGCCGAGAGCATCGGATGACCGGCACGGGCCACTCCGACGAGCTCGTCCGTGCCGACGGCCTCGTGGTCGATCGACGGTGACACCGGCGCCGCTGATCCGATCTCCAGGTCGACCACCCCACGTCCGAGTTCGGTGTTCCCGCCGGACGCCTCGCCGAGGAACCGCACCCGGACACCGGGCGCGACCGTCGCCACCCGCTGCACGAGAACGGGCGCCAGTGCCGTCGTCAGGGCGTCGTGCGCCTGGATCGTGAACACACGCTGCAGCGCGTCGAGGTGCAACTCCCGTTCCGGTGTCAACACGTCGGCACTCCGCAGGACCAGGGCACGCACCTCGTCCCGCAGCGCGATCGCACGCGGGGTCGGCCGCATGACGCGACCGGCACGGACGAGGATCTGGTCCCCGGTCGCCTGGCGGATCCGACCGAGGGTGCGACTCATCGCGGGGGCGGACAGGTGCAGTCGGTCTGCGGCACCGGTGACGCTCTCCTCTTCGAGCAACGCATCCAACGCGGTCAGGAGATTCAGGTCCAGTTGCACGAAACGCAATCTACATGTGCACGGATTGTATTTGTGCGCATCACCGCCCGCTCCTACCGTTGCCACCACAGCGACGAGGAACGCCGCGGCGAAGGAGAAGAACCCCATGGACGACACGATCAACTCTGCGCAGACGGTCGACGACCTCGCGCTGCTCGCCGGCCTCACGGCCGCGGTCACCGAAGCAGGGGCCGTGTTGCTCGACCGCTTCTCGACCGAGGACCGCGTCGACGACCTCGACACGCTCCTCGCGGCGATCGGCGACAACGACGCCGCTTCGGTCGCGGTGCTCCGCCCGGCACTCGAGCGGCTCCGCCCGGAGGCCCGGTGGGACGACGACGAAGAAGGTCGCGGCTCCCTGGGTGCCGGAGAGTGGTGGGTCACGGACGCCGCCGAGGGCAACGTGAACCACATCCACGGCCGGGTCGACTGGGGAGTCACCGCGACACTCGTCCGCGACGACGTCCCCGTCGTCACCGCGGTGTTCCTGCCCGCCCTCGGCCAGACCTTCACCGCGGTCCGAGGCGCAGGGGCGTCCCTGAACGGTTCACCCCTCGCGGTGTCGGCGAAGTCCGACCTGGCCGCCGCACTCGTCGGCACCGGGCAGGCCGCGCCCGGGGAGGCGGCGGACGTCCGCCGCCGCATGAGCGCGTCGATCGACCGGATGCTCGGCGCCGCACTGCTCGTGTCCGCCACCGTCCCCGCGACCCTGCAGCTCGTGCAGGTCGCCGCCGGGCACACCGACGCGTTCTGGCAGTACGGCCAGGTCCGGTCCGGTCTCGTCGCCGGCGCACTGCTCGTGCAGGAGGCCCACGGCGCCGTCATCGACACCACCGGCGCGCCGTGGACCCTCGCCAGCGACGACTTCATCGCCACCACCCCCGGCCTGGCATCGGGCATCGCCGCGGTTCTCCGCTGACGCCGGTCGCCCCGCAGCTTCCCCAGGACAAGGAGTCCGCATGACCATGAACACCACCACGACCACGACCACGATCACGACGAGCACCATCGCCGTCCTCGGCGCCGGGCGCGTCGGCACGACCCTCGCAGCCGGGCTGGCCGCCGCTGGCCACCGGGTCACGCTCGGGGTCCGCGACCCGGGCACCGCCGCGGCCCGGAGCGACGCCAGCGTCTCGGCCGTCGCGACCGCGATCGCGAACAGCGATCTCGTCATCAACGCGACCCCGGGCGACGGTTCGCTCGAACGTCTCACCGGCCACCGTGAGGCACTCGCCGGCAAGGTGCTCCTGGACGTCTCGAACGCCACCGTCCGGAGCGCCGACGGCCTCCCCGGTGGGCTCCTCCACCGGGACACGAGTCTCGGTGAGCTCCTGCAGGCAGCACTCCCGGCGACGAAGGTCGTCAAGGGCCTGAACACGATGCTGTTCTCCGTCATGACGAGCCCCGGTGTGCTCCGGAACCCACCCACCGCGTTCCTCTCCGGCGACGACCCCGACGCGAAGGACCTGGTGCGGACCGTCCTGAGCAGCCTCGGATGGCAGGACGACTGGGTGGTCGACCTCGGAGACATCAGCACAGCTCGGGGCACCGAGGCGGTGGCGCTCCTGGTGCCGAGTCTGCTCGGGTCGGTCGGCTTCGTGCCCTTCGCGATCGCCGTCGCCCGCTGACCGTCCGGTCAGCACGCCGACACCGAGGACCCCCGGTCTCCCCTCACACGGGAGACCGGGGGTCCTCGTCGATCATCAGCGCTTCAGGTTCGTCAGCTCCTGCAGCACCTCGTCCGAGGTGGTGATGATGCGGGCGTTCGCCTGGAAGCCGCGCTGCGCGACGATCAGGTTGGTGAACTCCTGCGACAGGTCCACGTTCGACATCTCGAGCGTGCCGGCAGCCAGCGAGCCGACGCCCGCGGATCCCGGGACGCCGACGGTGGCGGCCCCGGAGTTCGCGGTCGCGCGGTAGCCCGACGCGCCGGTCTTCTCGAGGCCGGCCGGGTTGGCGAAGGTCGCGAGGGCGATGCGGCCGACGGCGAGCGAGGCACCGTTCGAGAACGTGCCCATCACGGTGCCGTCCTTCGAGATCGAGTAGCTCTTCAGCGAGCCGGCCTCGTGCCCGTTCTGCGACGAGATCGACGCCGTGTTGAGCGCGGCGAAGCCCGTCAGCTGCGTCATGTCGACCGAAACGCCCCCGACCTGCAGGGTCGCACCGCGTGTGATCTTGCCGTCGGCGCCGAACGTGACGGTGCCGGTGGCCGAGGCGCCCTGCCCGTTCGAGGCGGCGACGGTCCACCCGGTGTCGGTCTTCGTGTACGCGAGCGACAGGGTGTGCTTCGTGCCGTACTGGTCGTAGACGGTGGCGTCGCGGTTGAGGACCTCGCCGGTCTTGGTGTCGGACGGCAGGTTGCCGGTGACGCCAGCGGTGCTGGTCGCGGTGGCGGGGGCGGCGGCCTGCAGCGGCAGCGTGATGTCGCTCATCTGGCCGCCGTCGTCGACGACGCCGTTGGTGGCCGAGTAGCCCTGGACGATCTTGCCGTCCGCGCTGACCAGGCGGCCGTCAGCGTCGAAGTCGAACGCGCCGGCGCGGCTGTACACGGTGTCGTTGCCCAGGCGGGTGACGAAGAAACCGTCGCCGGAGATCATCAGGTCGGTGGCCTTGCCGGTCGCCTGTGCGGAGCCCTGGGCGAAGTTGGTGGAGACGCCGGCGACCTGCACACCGAGGCCGATCTGTGCGGGGTTCGTGCCGCCGATGCCGGTCTGGGGGCCGCCGGCACCCTGGGTCATCTGCGACAGGGTGTCCTGGAACACGGTGGTCGACGATTTGAAGCCGACGGTGTTCACGTTCGCGATATTGTTTCCAGTAACATCCAGCATTTCCTGGTGCGAGCGGAGGCCGGAGATCCCGGAGTAGAGCGAGCGGAGCATGGTGCGTCCCTTCGTGGACGAGGAGTGTGGGAAGTGGATGGGGTCAGGAACCGGAGGCGGTGGTGATACCGGAGATCACGTCGAGATCGACCTCCTTCCCGTTCACGGTCACGGTCGGCACGCTCTTCGCGTAGGAGACCGCGGTGGCAGTCCCGGTGACGGCCGCGCCGGAGGCGGCGTCGGTGTAGCTGACCTGCTTCCCGACGAGGTTCGCGGCGGCCATGCGCATCTGCAGCGAGAAGTCCTCGTTGGCCGTCGTGGTCTGGTTGGTGACCTGCTCCATCATCGCGAGCTGCGTCTGCTGGCTGATCATCTGGTTCGTGTCCATCGGCGACGACGGGTCCTGGTTGCGGAGCTGCGTCACGAGGAGCTTCATGAAGACCTCGGAGTCCATCGTCTGCGACCGCGACGAGGTGGGGTTGGCGGCGACTGCTGCGGCGGCCGTGGCGGTGTCCACGGAGCCGGTGATCCCGTCGAGTGGCATGGTTCTCGTTCCTTGTCGTGGTGGCCGGTCAGGCGAGGACGTCGAGTCCCGCGGTGCGGACGGTGGTCGGGGCGGACGGGAGGGCCGTGGCGGGGCCGGTGCGGGCCTCCCGTCCGGTGGGACGAGCGGTGTCACGGCCGGCACCGTCGCGACCGGCGCCGTCGCGTCCGGAGCCGTCACGCCCGGCGGTGTCGGCGGCTGAGCGGTCGCGACCGTCGGCAGCGGCGTCCGCCGGGTGGTTCTGCGCGGACAGGTCGAGCGTGGTGCCACCACCGGAGTCACGACGGAGGTCCGGCAGGATCTGCCGCACCGCGTCGCGACCCGCGTCCGAGGCCGCGAACAACTCGACGTGCATGCCGTGTCCGGTGACGTGGGCTCGGACGGTGACGGGGCCGAGGGCCTCCGGAGTGAGCTGCACGGTCAGGACGTGCTCACCGGGTCCGGCCTGCGCGAGGGTGAACAGCGGACGCGCCAGCTGCTGCGCCAGCGGTTGCGGCGCGGCAGCTGCGGTGGCCGGGGCGACCGACGCTGCGGTGGTCCCGACGCTCGCGGGAGCCGCGGTCGAGGGGACGGCCAGCACGGCGGGTACGTCGACCGTGCCGGTGCCGGCCGGGAGGCTCGCCCCGCCCTGGTCCGCGGCGGCCGCGGTGGTCTGACGGAGGGCAGCGGTGGCCGGGTTGCCGGCAGCGGCGGCGGTGACGGTCGCGGTCGGAGTAGCCGCGCCCGTGGTCGGGGCGACCGGGTACGGAGCGGCCGTGGGTGAAGCCATCGCGGCGGCGGGCACCGGGATGGAGACGGAGGACAGGGCGCCGGTGGGCGACGCCGCGGTGGTGCTCGGCGCGACGGTGTCCGCCGACGCTGCGACTGCCGGCGCCCCGACCGCGGCGGTGGCCGAGGTGTCGTTCGCCGACGAGGACGCGGACGCGGACGCGGACGCGGACGGCACCGCTGTCGGGACCTGAGGAGCCGTGTCCACCGGTGCGGCGACGAGCGGCGCAGACGGCAGGACGGGTCCGGGGACCGGCACCGCGACGGTCGGCGCGTTGCCGGTGGCGTCGGCGGGGTCCGCCGTCGCCACTCCGCCGTCGCCGTCGCCGTCGCCGGGAGTGTCGAGCATCGCGGAGGTGTCGGCGACGGCACCGGCGACGTCGGTCCCGACGACCCCGGCGCCGGCCACACCGGCGCTGGCCGCACTGGCGCGGACGAGCACGGCGGCGGCGACGACCGGAACGGCCCTGGCGAGGGTGCCCGCTGCGGGCTGCCCGGTCGAGTCGGAGCCGGTCCGCGCGGCCTCGATCGGCAGGGCAGCGGTGCTGGTCGTCGGCGTCACGGGCCCGGTCGCGGGCGTCGCGGTGACCGGCGTGGCGACGGTCGCGGGCGTGGCCGACGACGTCGTTGACGACGACGTCGGGACGCTCGTGCTCGGCTCCCCCGCCGGGTCCTGCCGTCCGCGATCGCGCTCCCCCGCACCGGAGACAGCGGACAGAGCCGCCCCGAAGTCAGTGCTCGAACGGGCCTCCGCCGCACGCGGCCGGACGACGGCCGGCACCGGCGTCAGCGGTGCACCCGTCACGAGCGCGCTCACGCGGCGCTCCCGGCGAAGAGCGACTGCAGCGCGGCCATCTGCATGTCGGTGGCGTTCGTGGCGCTGCTCGCACCGGCGGTCCGGGCGACCTGCGCGGCGGAGGTGGCTGCAGCCTCCTGGCCGGACGGCACGATGCGGCGGATGGTGGCGATGTCGGAGTCCTTGTACCAGTTGTCGACGATCCGGACGTCCTTGCCCGGGCGCGGGGCGTGCAGCACCTTGCCGTCGCCGACGTAGATGACGATGTGCTGCTCGCCCTTGGGGATGATGAGGTCGCCGGGCTGCGCCTGCGCCAGGGACGGCACCGCGACACCCATGTCCGCCTGGTCCGGGACGACCCGCGGCATGGTGACGCCGAGGTCCTTGAAGACGGTCTGCACCAGACCGGAGCAGTCCATGCCGGCGCGCGTCTCGCCGCCGAACACGTACGGGACGCCGAGGTACTTCTCCGCCGCGGCGACGACGGCGTCGCCGGTGGCACCGCTGCCGGTCGCCAGGGTGCCGCGGCCGGCATCGACGGACGTGGCGGGTGCGGCGGTGGCTGCGGCGGCGGCGGTCGTGGCGGCTGCACCGGTGGTCGTGCCGGACCGCGCGCCGGCGCCGGTCTCGGTGGCCAGCGCGTCGGCGAAGGTGGACGCAGCGGCGGAGGAAGCGGCGGCCGACCCGGCGGTGGCCGGCGCAGTGGCGCCGCCCTGCAGCGTCTCGATCTGGCTGCGGATCTCGCTGATCCGCGAGAGCACGGCGTCGATGCTCATCGGTGTCCCCCCTCGGTGCGGCGACGAGCCGCGATCTCGTCGAGTGCGTTCTGTTCGGTGCGCAGGTCCTCGGCGGCGACCCGCGTGGTGTGCTGCCCCTCGAGCTTCTCGAGCCCGAGTGCCGAGCGGCGTGCGGCGTTGTAGGTCTGCTGGGCACGGTCGACGTCGGCACGGCGGGACCGGACGACGGCGTCGAGCTCCTCGAGCATCCCGCGGGTCGCGGCACGGGCCGAGGCGACGGCGCTGAGCGTCGCCGCGTCGGTGACCGTCGACGGTTCGTCGTCGAGGGTGCGGCGGGCAGCCATCCGGGCGTCGGCAGCCTCGCGGACCCGGCCGTTCGCGTCCGCGAGGGTCGCGGCGGCACGGTCCTGTTCGGCGTGCCGCAGACGCAGGAGCCCGGCGAGCGGGAAGCGGCGGGCCATCAGACGAGCCCCCCGCCGCTGCCGAGGGTGCGGACGAGACCGGCGAGGCGCTCCCACGACCCGGCGGCGGTGACCTGCTCGGCCATGCCCTGGCGGAGGAACGCGTCGATGGCGTCCTGGTGGTCCACGGCGGCGTCGACCAGCGGGTTGGTGCCGCGCTGGTAGGCGCCGACGTCGAGCAGGTCCTGCGCGGCACGCCGTGCGGCCATGACCTTCCGGAGCGCGGTCGCGGTGGCGCGCTGCTCGGGCGTCGTCACCTTCGATGCGACGCGCGAGATCGACCCGAGCGCGTCGACGGAGGGGAAGTGCCCGGTGACGGCGAGCTTCCGGTCGAGCACCACGTGCCCGTCGAGGATGCTGCGTGCGGCGTCGGCGATCGGCTCGTTGTGGTCGTCGCCGTCGACCAGGACGGTGTAGATCCCGGTGACGCTGCCGACCCGGTCGGTGCCGGCGCGCTCGAGCAGGCCGGCGAGCACGGAGAACGTCGACGGCGGGTAGCCCCGGGTGGCCGGCGGTTCGCCGACGGACAGGCCGATCTCCCGCTGCGCCATCGCGACGCGGGTCAGCGAGTCCATCATCAGCACGACGTCCTGGCCGGCGTCGCGGAAGGACTCCGCGATGCGGGTCGCGACGAACGCGGCACGCAGGCGCATCAGGGCGGGTTCGTCGGACGTCGACACGACGACGATCGAGCGGGCGAGCCCGGCAGGCCCCAGGTCGTCCTCCAGGAACTCCCGGACCTCGCGGCCGCGTTCGCCGACCAGGGCGATCACGTTCACGGCAGCGTCGCTCCCCCGCGCGATCATCGACAGCAGCGAGGACTTGCCGACACCGGAGCCCGCGAAGAGACCCATGCGCTGGCCCCGGCCGACGGTGGTCAGCGTGTCGAGCACACGGACGCCGAGCTGCATCGGGGTGTCGATGCGGGTGCGCGCCATGGCGTTCGGGGTGTCGTGGTCCAGCGGGACCCAGGCGTCTGCCGCGAGCGGCCCGCGGTCGTCGATCGGACGGCCGAGACCGTCGATGACGCGGCCGAACAGCCCGAGGCCGGTCGGCACGAGCACGGGCCGGCCGGTCGAGCGGGCAGGGGTGCCGGCGGTGATCCCGTTCAGGCGGCCGAGGGGCATGCAGCGCACCCCGGACGAGTCCGTGGCGACGACCTCGACCGCGGTCTGGGCCGCACCCTCGGCACCGACCGTGATGACCTCGCCGACGTGGGCGTCGAGCCCGGCGATCGTCAGGCCGAGGCCGACGGCGCTCGTCACGGTGCCGACCCGCTGCGGCTGCGCAGCACGAATCGCGTCGTCGAGGCCCCGCGGGCGGAGCAGCCCGTGCTCGAGGACGCCGGAAGCGCTCACCGGACGCCCCCGAGGGCAGCGCGAGCACGGTCGAGGGCAGCGTCGATGCGTGCGTCGAGCAGTCCGTCGGGCAGGTCGACCACGGCGTCGCCGTCCCGGAGGGACGCATCCGCCACCACGGGGACCGGCATCGTCAGGTCCGCGACGGCCGCCGCGTCCGCCGGGCTGAGCCGGACCGCCGTCACCACGGGCGCGCTCGCAGCGGCCAGGGCGCGTCGGAGCGTCTCCTCGGCGGCGGCCGGACGTCCGGACACCCCGTCCACGTCGTCAGCCCGGGAGGCCCGCACCGCGTACCCGACGACGGCCTCGGCCAGGTCGACGGCCGCGCTGGCGACCGACTGCTCGGCGTCGGCGAGGACCGGCGCGACCCGGGCCTGGAGCGCCGCGGCGGCACGGTCGAGGACCGCGAGCCGGTCGACGACGAACGCCTCGAGGTCGGACAGTCGTGCGGCGTGCTCGGCGTCCATCCGGGCACGGGCTGCGTCGGTCTCGACCTGGGCGGCACGGAGCCCGGCGGCGTACCCGGCAGCATGGCCGCGGACGTCCGCGCTCGCGGCACGACGGGCCAGGGCGGCGTCGGTGATCACCGGGAACGCGACCGGGGCGAAGGCGTCAGTCAACGAGCTCGTCCTCCTCGGCGCGGTGGACCGTGATGACGCCCTGGGCCTCGAGCTCGCGGACGGAGCGGACGACCTCGGCGCGCGCCTCCTCGACCTGCGACACCCGGACCGGGCCCATCGACTGCAGTTCGTCGTCGAGCAGTTCGCGGTTGCGCTCGGAGACGTTCGCGCGGATCGTCTCGACGACCGGCGTGGACGCACCCTTCATGGCGGTGGCCAGGATCTTCGAGTCGATGCCGCGGAGCACCTGCTGGATGTCGCGCGACTCGAGCTTGACGATGTCCTCGAAGGTGAGCATCCGCGAACGGATGTCCTCGGCGAGTTCCGGGTCACGAGCCTCCAGACCGTCGAGCACGGCCTTCTCGGTGGCGACGTCCGACCGGTTGATGATCTCGACCAGCGGCGCGATGCCGCCGACGACGTCGACGCTCTCGCGCGGCGAGACGACGGCTCCGGCGCGCGAGCGCAGGACCCCGGCGACGATGCCGACGGACTCGGGCGTGGCGGTGCCCATCGTGGCGAACGCCTGCGCGACGTCGGTGCGGACGCGCTCGTCGAACCCGGCGAGGACGGCGCTCGCCTGGGCGGGCTTCAGGTGCGCGAGCACGAGGGCGATGGTCTGGGGCAGCTCGCCCTCGAGCAGGGCGATGACCTGGCCGGGCTCGGCGTCGTCGAGGAACTCGAACGACTGACCGGCCAGGTTCGACGCCAGCCGGTCCATCACACCGGCGGCGCGCTCGGCCCCGAAGGACGCCTCGAGCAGGCCCAGCGCGGTCTCCTTGCCGCCGCGACGGTTCGTGCGGCCGGTGCGGGTGAGGCGGTGGAACTCGCCGAGGGTGCGGTCGACGACCTCGTCGTCGACGCGGCGCATCCGGACGATCTCCTGCGAGATCTCCTCGGCCTCCAGCTCGGTGAACTGCTTCATGACCTCGGCGGCCCGCTCGGTGTCCATCTGCATGAGGATGAGCGCGACCTTCTGCGCCCCGGTCAGCGGTCGGTCGGTGCCGGGTGCGGGGACGACGGCGCTCACACCGACGCCCGGTCGTCGAGCAGGCCGCGGAGGAGCTCGGCGGTGCGCTTCGGGTCGCGCTCGGCGAGGGCCGCGATGTCCTGGCGGCGGCGTTCCGCGGTGATCTCGTCCGTGGTGAGGACCTCGGTCGGGGCGTCGTCGTGCGGCAGGGCCTGCAGCGCCACGGTCGGGGCGTCCCCGGCCTCGAGACCGGTGCGGACGTCGGCCGGTTCGACGGCGAGCGGCAGCGGGAACGCCTCACCGAACGCGTCGAGCTCACCGATGTCGACCTGTTCGCGCTGCTGGCGGCGGCTGCGACGGGCCAGGACCACCATCAGGGCGACGAGGGCCAGGACGATCCCGACGACGATCCCGGCGGTGCGGATCGCCGACCAGAGCGCCTCCTGCTGGTCCGCCTGCTGCTGCGCCTCGAGCGCCTTCGCGGCGTCGTCGGCGGCACTGGTGTCGAAGTCCATCATCGCGACCTTGACCTGGTCGCCGCGGGTCGCGTCGACGCCGGCGGCGTTCGCCACCAGGTCGTTGATGCTCTGCAGGTTGACGCCCTGCACGGATTTCGCCTTGGAGTTGAGCGCGACGGAGATCGTCTGGCGGTCCATCGCACCGGCCGGGATCTGCGTCGTCTCGGTGGTCTTGTCGACGGCGTTGTTCTTCGTCGCGGACTGGTTCTCGTACCCGCCGTCGCCGTTCCCGGTGCCCGAGTTGGCGGTGCCGTTCGGGACGGCGATGTTGTCCGGTCCGAGGACGCCCGTCGCGCCGGCGCCGGCACCGGTGGCCCCGGCGCCGTACTGCTCCTTCGTGGACGACTCGTTGAGCGCCACCGGGCCGGTCGTCGGCGTCGTGTAGGACTCGGTCGTGCGGGTGCCGGAGTTGTCGCTCATCGTCGCCGCGACGACGACGCTGGCGTTGCCGGCACCCAGCGTGGTGTCGAGCAGGTCCTGCACCTTCTTGCTCGTGGCGGCGTCGTAGTCGGCGGCCTGGTCGGTACCGGAGCCGGTCGCGCCGGTGCCGACCGCCGACAGGGTCTGGCCCTTCTGGTCGACGACGGACACGTCGGTCGGCTGCATGCCCTCGACGGCGGCGCTGGTCAGGTGCACGATGGCCTGGACCTGGTCGGTGCCGAGTTGGGCGCCGTTCTTGGTGGCGATGAAGACCGACGCGGTGGGGTCCTTCTCCTCGGACACGAACACGGACTTCTTCGGGATCGCCAGCTGCACGCTCGCGGTCTGCACGCCGTCCATCGCGGAGATCGTCTTGGCGAGCTCGCCCTCGATCGCGCGCTTGTAGGTGACGTCCTGCTGGAACTCGGAGCTCGTCACGCCCATGGTGTCGAGCAGCGAGTAGCCGCCCTCGTTCGACGACGGCAACCCGTTCGAGGCGGCCTTGAGTCGCTCCGTGTAGACCTTCGCCTGCGGGACCAGGATCGTCGCGCCGCCGTCGGTGAGTTGGAAGGGCACGCCGTCGGTGGTGAGCTGGTCGGTGACCGAACTCGCGTCGGCAGCGGCCAGGCCGGTGAACAGCGGCGCGTACGACGGCTTGCCGAGCCAGGACGCGAGCGCGATGCCGCCGAGCACGAGTGCCGCGATGCCGATGACCGCGATGGTCCGCTGTGCGGCGGTGAACCCCTTGACGTACGCGCCGAGCCGGCCGAGCACGTTCTGCATGCCGGCGGGCATCAGGCCTGCATCCGCATGATCTCGTTGAACGCGTCGACGCCCTTGTTCCGGACGGCGGCGACGAGCTCGAGGGTGACCTGCGCACGGGTGGACGCGATGGTGGCGTCGTGGATGTCGTCGAGGTTGCCCGTGACGGCCTTCAGGGCCAGAGTCTTCGAGTCGCTCTGCAGCTGCTGCAGCCCGTCGACGGCGTTGCCGAGACTGGCGGCGAACCCGTCGCCCCCGGTCCCGGTGACCGCGGACGAACCGAGGTCGCTGCTGGTGCCGGTGACGTTCGTCACGGCGTTCGTCATCGCGTTGGTGGTCACACCGTTCACGGCGTCGATGGGCATCAGTTCTTCCCGATCTGCAGTGCCGCCTCGTAGGCGGTCTTGGCTCGGTCGACCACGGCGGCGTTCGCCTGGTAGCCGCGCTGGGCCATGATGAGGTCCGCCATCTGCGTGCCGAGGTCGATGTCCGGCATGCGGACGTAGCCCTCGGGGTTGGCGAGCGGGTTGTCCGGGTCGTAGGTGACCCGGCCGGCGGCGCTGCCGAACGCGGCGCCCTTGACGTAGGCGCCGGAGACGCCGTTGCCCTCCTGGACCTCGACGTAGCGGGCCTGGAACGCGGAGTCGTCCATGGACCGGACGGTGTTGACGTTGGCGATGTTGTCGGAGATCGCGTCGAGCCACTTGCGGTGCACGGTCATGCCGGTGCTCGCGATCCCGATCGCGTCGAAGGTCGTCACGAGTTGGTCCGCATCGCCGCACGGACGCTGGTGAGCTCGGAGTTCATCGCCTGCGTCGCGAACTGGTACCGCAGCACCGTGTCGACGTTCGACAGCGTCTCCTCGTCGAGGTTGACGTTGTTGCCGTTCGTGTTCGTCGGCTCCAGGCTCCGCGCGACGGTCGGCGTGGTGCGGCCGTTCCCGTCGACGATCGACTTCGCGAGCGCGTCCTCGAACTGGACCTTGCCGGCCCGGAAGTCCGTGGTGTTGATGTTCGCGATGTTGTCGGCGATCACGCGCTGACGCATCGACAGGCCGTCGAGTGCGCTCTGCAGCGCGGCAGACGTCACGGAGTCGAACACGGATGGGTCCCCTCGTCGGGCGTCGTCGGGGTGACGTCGCCGTGGCGGTGGTGGCCGATCCGTGGCCGGGTGGTCGAGCGATCCGTGCTCAGAGAGGCCTATCGGCGGCTCCGCTGAGCCGTGTAAGCCGTCGCCCCGAACGGGGGCCGGTGTGGCGTCAGGCGCTCGCGTCGAGGTAGACGGAGGCCTGCGGCGTGCGCGTGGCGTCGACCGCGCGGAGCGCGCCGAGGTGCTCGAGCGTCACGCGGCGGGCGTCCTCGACCGCCGTCATCCGGTCCCGCTGCGCGGCGAGCAGACGGGAGGCACGACCCACCAGGGCGCGTGGGATCGGTCCCAGCCCGGTCGGCTCGGACCAGGGGGTGCCGTCGCCGGCCGCGGCGGTCACGTCGGCGGCGTCGCGCTCGAGGGTCGCCTCGAGGTCGGCGAGGGCCGCTTCCCAGCGGTCGTGGGTGTCCTGGTCAGGCGACACCGAGCGCCCCGCCCGCGGTGTGATGCGGGGCGACCGGGGCCGCCGGCAACGAGGCGGCGGCGTCGTGCCACGCCTGACGGAGCGGGTCGAGGATCCGGATGCAGTCCCGGGTGGCTTGGACGTCACGGTGGACGTTCGCGGTGATGAGCGACGTCGACGCGTAGTTGTACACGGCGAGCAGTCCCTCGCCGCCGTCCCACACGTCGATCTTCAGCGTCGAGGACAGCTCCCCGACGATGGCCTGCGCGTGCAGGAGCTGCTCGCGGGCGGCGTCCCAGTCCGCGGCGACCTGGGCGGTCTCGGCACGGTGCAGGTCGAGCAGCAGGCGGTCGTACAGCATGGTGACGAGCTGCGCGGGCGTCGCCGACAGCACGGCCTCGTTCGTGTACTGGGCGCGGCGCTGGTCGGCGACGGACCGGGGCTGGGCGGCCTGCCGGAACGCGGCGGCACCGCTGAGGTCGAAGGCGTTCATGACGGTTCTCCTGCGACTCAGCTGGACAGCGTCGACAGCTGACCTGCCAGCCAGCTCGACTGCGACTGCAGTTTGCTGAGGCTGGTCTCGAGCGCGGCGTACTGCGTCTGCAGGGTCGCGCGGCGCAGGGTCAGTCGATCGGTCCAGGAGTCGATCTGCGTGTTGAGGTCCTTGACCACGGACTGCTTGCCCGTGATCGCGGTCGTGATGGAACCGGTGTACTTGTCGCTGGCGGCCGTGGCGGCGTCCGATACGGCCTTCGCCACGCCGGACAGCATCGCCTGCGTGCCGGCGGGGTCGGCGGCGAGGGCCTTCTGGAACGCGGCGGCGTCGAAGTCGAAGTCGCCGTCCTTCGAGATCACGATGCCGATGGACGACGGCGACTTCCCGTTGACCGGGGTCGACATCGCGCTGGTCAGCCGCTGGACGGCCGAGCGCGTCGTGGCGTCGCCGAGCAGGACCCCCGCCGTGGTGCTCGTCGTCCCGCTCGTCGGACTCGTGGTGCTCGTGACGCCGGTGTTCGACGCGTAGTACGACGTGACGGCGTTGAGCGCATCGACGAGCCCCGAGGCCACGCCCTGCGCCTTCGTGCTGTCCCGGCCGACAGTGATCGTCGTGGGGTCCGTCGACGCCTTCGAGACGGTGACGTTGACGCCGGGCAGCAGGTCGCTGAACGCGTTCGTCGCACTGGTGACGGTCTGCGCGGCCGCGGTCCCGGCCCACAGGGTCACCGACGCGTCGGCGGCCCGGGTGACGACGGCCGCGCCGGGCTCGGCCAGCACGTCGGTCGCGGTCCCCGCGGTGACGTCCGCCGCGGTCCCCCGGTGCAGGGTGAACCCGTTCGCGGCACCCGTCGCGGTGCTCGTCAACTGCAGCCGGTAGAGCTTGGTGCCGCTGGCGTCGGTCCCCGCGGCGACCTTCGTCGCGGTGACCCCGGCGGCGGAGCCGTTGATCGCGGTCACGGTGTCATCGAGTGAGCCCGACGCCGGGGTGACCGTCGTGCTGGTGCCGTCCGGCTTCGTGAAGGTCAACGGCGACGCGGTGTCCCCCCAGGACGACATCGCGGCGGTGACACCGACCTGCGCGGCGGCGGTCTGACCGACCGTGAAGGACACCGAGCCCGCGGTGGCACTCGCGCTCGTCGACACGCTGGCGTTCGTGGCGCTCGACGTGGCCGTGAAGGTGTCGAGCGAACCGGCCTTCGCGGCCGCCGAGGCCTTCGTCGCCAGGGACTGCACGAGTCCGTTGATCGTCTGCAGCGACGAGATGAACGAGTTGGTCGTGGTGACCTTGGACTTGAGCAGGGTCTGCGGGACCTGCTCGATGCTCATCAGCGAGTTGATGAGGTCGGTGGTCTTGAGCCCGGAGACCAGGCCGTCGATCGCGAGCGAGGTGCTCGTCGCGGACGTGGTGGACATCGCGGGCTCCCCGGCGGTCGTCGGATCGAGGTGGTGGCGGACCGACCGCGGTCAGTCCGAGGGGGTGGGCGCCACCACCGAGGAGCACCCGAACGGCTCCTCGGTGGTGACGACCGGTGCGACTAGCGGAGCAGCGACAGGACGCCCTGCGTGCTCTGGTTCGCCTGCGCGAGCATCGACGTGCCGGCCTGGCTGAGGATGTTGTCGCGCGTGTACTTGACCATCTCCTCCGCCATGTCGACGTCGGTGATGCGGGACTTCGCCGCGGTGAGGTTCTCCTTGGCCACGTTCGTCACGTTGATGGCGTGGTCGAAGCGGTTCTGGATCGCACCGAGGTTGGAACGAGCCGACGAGACCGACGCGATCTGCTTGTCGATCGCGACGATGGCCGCCTGAGCGTGGTCTGCGGTGTCGAACTGCAGACCAGTCGTAGCATCGCCGGCCTTAGCGGAGAACGTGGCGGTGTCGCCGTCCAGCGGGCTGGTTTCGGCGACGGTGCCGCCGTCGACGGCACGAACGTTGACCCCAGTGGTGGCGCCGTTGGCGTCCTTCACCGCGGTGGCGGTGTAGGCCTTCGAGAAGTTCACGTCTCCGTTGAGAGCGGTGACGAACTGGTCGACGGTGCTGAAGGCGACGTCCTTGCCGTCCTTGTCCAGGCCCGCGTTCAGCGCCCCGGTCGTGATGGTGGTCGTCGAGACCGGGTCAGTTCCGCCCTTCGGCGTGACCGACGAGGAGAACGAGAAGGTCTTGCCAGTGAGGTCGCCGAGCTTCGACGTGTCGATGGTGAACGCGGTGCCCTCGGACTGCGTCGCTCCGAGGCCGTCAACGACCTTCTGCACGTTGGCACCCGACAGGTCGACCGCGATCTGGCTGTCGCTGCCGGCGTTCGCGCCGACCTGGAACTTCAGCGTGCTGTTGTTGTTCAGCAGCGAGGTGCCGTTGAAGTTGGTCGACGTGGCGATACGGCCGAGCTCCTTCTGGAGCTGCCCGACCTCGGTCTTGATGGCGTCGCGCGACGTGGCGTTGTTCGAGTCGTTGCCGGCCTGGACGGCCAGGTCGCGCATGCGCTGGAGGATCGAGTGGGTCTCGGTGAGGCCACCTTCAGCGGTCTGCACGACGGAGATGCCGTCCTGCGCGTTGCGGGCGGCGACCGTGAGGCCACCGACCTGGGACTTCAGTCCCTCGGAGATCGACAGCCCGGCAGCGTCGTCGGCAGCACGGTTGATGCGGAGGCCGCTCGAGAGCTTCTCGAGCGACTTCGACAGGTCGTTCTGCGTCGCGTTGAGGTTCCGGTACGTGTTGAGTGCCGAGAGGTTGGTGTTGATGGACATACCCATGATGTGTTCCTCCGTGAAACTGGGCCGATCGTCAGCCCGTCCGTGGGCTGACATGTGTTCCTCTCGGCCGTTCCGCCGGAGGCGTTAGACGATCCGTCGGACGAGTTCGCGTCCGCTGGACCGCCGGACGGTCAACTGGCCGCGACGACGCCGACCGAGGTCGCGTCCTGCACCGCACGGGTGACCCCGGCGGCGGCGTTCGTGGCGACGCGGGCCAGGTAGGCGCTCCGGCGGGCGGCGGTGGTGCGGGACGCCGGCTCGGGGGCGGCACCACCGTCGCCGTAGTGCTCGGCGAGGCCGTCGCGGAGCAGGCGCATCGCCTCCGACCGCTGCTGCGAGACGGCGGAGTGGGTGATGCCCAGCTCGGCCGCGACCTCGGTGACCGTGCGGTCGGCGAAGTACACGGCCTCGACGATCAGGCGCATCCGGTCGGGCAGCGCCTGCACGGCGGCGACCAGGTAGCGGCGCTTCTCGGCTTCGAGCAGGTCCTCGCCGGGCAGTGGCAGGTCGGCGGCGACGGTGTCGTGCACGGTCTCGTCGATCGGGCTGACGGTGCGCGCGGCGTCGGTGAGGGCGTCCACGGCCGTCTGCCGGTCGACGCCCATCGCGTCGGCGATCTCCTGCGGGGTGACACGGCGTCCGAGCCCGGCGGAGAGGGCCTCCTGCGTGGCGAGGGTCTCCCGGATGCGCTTCCGGGTCCCGCGGCTGGCCCAGTCGCCGGCGCGCAGGTCGTCGGCGATCGCACCGGTGATGCGCGTGCGGGCGTACGCACCGAACGGCACACCGAGGGTCGGGTCGAAGGCGTCGGCGGCCTGCACCAGTGCGACGGAGCCCACCTGTCCGAGGTCGTCGCGGCTGAGGTGTGTGGCGCGAGCGCAGGTCTCGGCGACGATGTACCCGACGAGCGGCAGGTGCTCGACGATCATCGCGTTGCGTTCGTTCCGGTCCATGGTGTTCCCCTGGTCGTCCTGTGTCGACTGACCCGTCCCTGGGCATGACGAGCACCGGCGTCGGGACCGCCGGATACGTCGAAGAACCGCCGGGATCCGTCCCTGCGGTGCGCTCGCGCCCGTGGACGCGAGTGTGGGGTTGTCCCCCGGTGCTGATCTCGAACCTATCGGCTGCCTGAGCGCCGGACGAGACCACTTCCGTACCCAATGCGGGGGGAGGTGCCCCCACGCCGGTCCGCCTTTCGGGGGACTGCGTGGTGTTTGTCCCCCGGTCGGAGGACGCGGTACCCGGTGCTTACGCCGGAGCGGTCAGCGTCGATAACTCCTGGTGACCGCAGCTGGCGGTCGCCTGATCCCGGAGGGAGCTGATGAGCGTGAACGACCTGTCCGCCGTCCTGTGGCGCGAACGCGAATTGCTCGAACTGCTCACGTTCAAGCTCGAGGAGGAGCAGCTCCTGCTCGCCGCCGGGCGCTCCCGCTGGATCTCGCACGCCAGCCGTGAGGTCGAGCAGGTCCTCGACCGGCTCCGCACCACCGGCCTCGAGCGCAGCGCCCAGAGCGCCGCCGTCGCCGAGGAGTGGGGCATGCCCTCCGACGCTCCCCTGCGTGAGGTCGTCGCCGCCGCACCGTCCGGCCCCTGGGGCGAGATCCTCGCGTCGCACCTCGCCGCGATGCTCGAGCTCACCACGCACATCGGGTCCCTGCGCGACGAGAACGACCGCTTCCTCCGCGTCGCCGTGCAGGCGACGCAGGAGACCCTCGCCGGCACCGTGACCGATGCCGACACCTACGACGCCAGTGGGTCGTCCGGCAACGCCACCGACGGCGCACGACTCTTCGACGGGAACCTGTAGCGATGGTGAGCACCTTCGGCTCCCTCCAGACCGCCTACTCGGGTCTCGCCGCCGCCCGCGCGGGCCTCGACGTCACCGGCCAGAACATGGCGAACGTCGGCACCACCGGCTACACCCGGCAGCGGATCGTGCAGACCGAGGTCGGCGCTCCCGCCCAGACCGGGTTCGTCCGCGGCACCGCGGCGCTCGCGGGTCAGGGTGTGTCCGTCGACGCGATCGCCCGGCTGGCGTCCTCGACCCTGGACACCCGTGTCCGGTTCTCGGCCGGCGCCGCCGCGTACGCCGACACCCGGAGCGCCGCGCTCGACCAGCTCGAGACCGGTCTGCACGAGCCCGGCGCCGGCGGCCTCTCCGCGAAGCTCGACGGGCTCTGGTCCGCCTGGAGCGACCTCGCGACGCACATCGACGACCCGGGCTCGGCCAGCGCGCTGATCGGCGCGGCGAAGACCGTCGCCACCGCCCTGTCCGCCGGCTCGTCCGCGATCGACGCGCAGTGGTCCGCCACCCGCTCGGCCCTCGCGACGCAGGTCGGCCAGCTCAACGACGCCGCGAAGCAGGTCGCTGACCTCAACGGAGCGATCCGCACCGCGGTGGCATCCGGCGGTACGGCGAACGAGCTCCTCGACCAGCGCGACCAGCTGACCGAGAAGATCGCGACCCTGACCGGCGCGGCCGTCCGCGACAACGGCGACGGCACGGTCGACGTCGTGATCGGCGGCAACCCGCTCGTGCAGGGCACCACCGCGCGCGGCGTCACGCTCGACGGACCACCCACCCTCGACGCCATGAACACGACGACGAGCACCGGGCAGCCGTCGGCGCTGTCCCTCGAGTGGGTCGGCGGCTCGGTCGGCCCGGTCGCCCTCGACGGTGGCTCGATCGCCGGCGGCCTGTCGCTGCTCGCACCGGCGGACGACGCCCAAACCGGCGGCACCCTCGCCGAAGCCTCTGCCGCGTACGACCGCGTCGCCACCGACCTCGCCACGAAGGTCAACGCCCTGCACGCCACCGGCACGACCCCCTCGGGTGCGACCGGCACCGCGTTCTTCGCCCTCGCGACCGGCGTCCCCGCCGCCCAGGGTCTGTCCGTCGTCCCCACCGACCCCGGCGGCCTGCCGACCCGGAGCGCGACCGGACAGTTCGATGCGTCGGTACTCACCGCGATCGCGGGCATCGGCTCCGGCGCCGGAGCGCCGGACACGACCTGGGCGACGTTCGTGACGGGGGTGGGCAGCGCCTCCCGGACGGCCTCGTCGGAATCGACGCTCACCGGACTCGCCCTGACCAACGCGCGGACGCAACAGCAGTCCAGCGCCGGCGTCGACATGGACGAGGAGAACGTCTCGCTGCTCGCCTACCAGCACGCCTACCAGGGTGCGGCGCGGGTCCTCACCGCCGTCGACGAGATGCTCGACACCATCATCAACCGCCTCGGCCTCGTCGGGAGGAGCTGACCGTGATCGCCCGTGTGACCACCCAGATGACCATGGCGGCGGCGCAGGCGCGGCTGCAGGCCGGTGCCGCGAAGGTCGCCGACCTGACCGACCAGGCGACCACGCTCAAGGCGATCCGGAAGCCCTCCGACGACCCGGCCGGCACGGCCACCGCGATGCAGGTGCGCAAGGAGCAGGCGCAGGCCGCCCAGCACGCCCGGAACGCGGACGACGCCGCCGGTTGGCTGGCCACGACCGACTCCGCCCTCGCCGACGTCGGCGACGTCCTCGGCAAGGTCCGCGACCTCACCGTGCAGGCGGCGAGCGACGGCACCATGAACCCCACCGCCCGCGACGCGTTCGTGAAGGAGTTGCAGGGGCTGAAGGCCGACCTGCTCAGCACCGCGAACACGAAGTACGGCACCCGCTCGGTCTTCGCCGGGTCCTCGCCCGCCGGCACCGCCTACGCCGACGACACCACGTGGGCCGGCAGCTCGAGCTCGAGCGTCACCCGCACCATCGGCACCGGCGAGCAGGTCCGCGTCGACACCGACGGCAGCGCCGTCTTCGGGACCGGCAACTCGTCGGTCTTCGCACTCCTCGACGGCATCGTCGCCGACCTGCAGGCAGGCACGAACGTGAACCCACGACTCAACCAGATCGATGCCGCCCAGCTCGCCGTCCGCGGGGCTCAGGCCGACGTCGGCGTCCGGCACTCGGCCGCGCTGTCCGCGCAGGACTCGCTGAAGACCCTGTCCACCACGCTGGAGGGACGCCGGTCCGGTGTCGAGGACAAGGCCCTCGCCCAGGCCGTCCTGGACCTGCAGGTCCAGAGCACCAACTACCAGGCAGCCCTCGCCGTCACCGCGAAGGTCCTGCAGCCGACCCTGATGGACTACCTCCGATGAGCATCGACCTGACCTTCCTCGTCGCACCGTTCGGCCTCGAGCCGCTGCGCGCGTTCACGCTCGACCTGGTGGAGGGTGCCGAGGGCCTGTTCGCCCTGGTCGGTTCCGGCACCACGGCCTCCGGGGTGGACGCCCCGCGGCTGTACCTGCTCGACGCCGCGGTGCACCTGCCCGACTACGCGCCGCGTCTGTCCGACGAGCAGGCCGACGTCATCGGGCTGACCCGCGCCGAGGAGGCGATGCTGCTCGTCGTCGCGAACCCCGACGCGTCGGGCACGACGGTGAACCTCCTGGCACCCGTCGTCGTGAACGCCCGCACCGGTGTCGGCGCGCAGTTCATCCTCGAGGACCAGGACCTGCCGCTCCGCGCGGAGCTCGCGCGCCACTGACGCCCAGCGTCCCCGGGCACCCCCGGCGTAGCGTCGTCGGCATGTCCAGCACCCCTCGTGACCACGACGCACTCGTGCCGACGCCCGCAGCACCCGTCCAGTCCGCTCCCTCCCCCGATGGCGGGCACCTGCAGCCCGACGCCCCCGCCTGGAACGGCTGGCTCGACCGGGCCATCTCGGTCCAGCGTCCGGCCGTCGTCGCGCACGTCGCCCGTGTCCGTCGCCGGCACCCGGACGCGACCCCCGCGCAGGTCATCGAGATCCTGGAGCGCCAGTACCTGACCGCGGTCACGTCCGGCGGGGCCGCGGTCGGTGCCAGCGCGGTCATCCCGGGCGTCGGCATGATCGCGAGCCTCGGGCTGAGCGGCGCCGAGACCGTCGGGTTCCTCGAGGCCAGCGCGCTCTTCGCCCAGTCCGTCACCGAGGTGCACGGCATCACCGTCGAGGACCCCGAGCGGGCCCGCGCCCTGGTCATGGCGATGATGCTCGGCGCGCCCGGCTCGCAGCTCGTCAAGCAGCTCGCCGGGCAGGCCGGCGGCGGGCAGGGTCGGACCGCCTTCTGGGGTGAACTCGTCACGTCGTCCCTGCCGAAGCAGGCCGTCAGCGGCATCGGCGGCCGACTCCGCGCGTCCTTCGTGAAGCGGTTCCTGACCCGTCAGGGCACGTCGATCCTCGGCCGCGCGATCCCGTTCGGCATCGGTGCGGTCGTCGGCGGGCTCGGCAACCACGCGCTCGGCCGCAAGGTCGTGCAGACCTCCCGCAGCGCCTTCGGTCCGCCGCCCGCACACTTCACCGTCGTGCTGCCGCCGCAGGCCGGCGGCGTACCGAAGGACACGAAGCCGCTGAGCAAGCGGCAGCAGCGCGCCCTGGACCGCGGACGCGGCCGCTGACGCAGACGAGGCGTGAGGCCCGCCACCAACTGGTGGCGGGCCTCCCGTCCGTCGTGCGGTCGCGACCGGCGGCGCGTCAGCGCCGGACCGGCGTCATGACGACCTGACCGGCGTGCGCGAACCCGCCGCCGAAGCCGAACAGCAGTGCCGGGACGCCCTCGGGGAGCTCCCCGCGGTGCCAGGCCTTCGACAGCCCGAGCGGGACGCTCGCGGCCGAGGTGTTGCCGGACTCGACGACGTCGCGGACGACGTACTTGCCCTCGCCGCCGAGCGCGGTGACGAGCGGCTCGATGATCCGGAGGTTCGCCTGGTGGAACGCGAACACCCCGATGTCGTCGAGCGTCAGGCCGGCGCGCTCGACGACGGCGCGGGCGTGCCCCTCGGCCTCGGTGATCGCCCACCGGTAGATCGAGCGGCCCTCCTGCTGGAAGATCTCGGGGTCGTGCGTGACGCGGACGGCGTCCTGCAGGTGCGGCACGCTGCCCCACGACACGGAGCTGATCTGCGGCTCGTCGGACACGCCGAGGACCGCTGCGCCCGCGCCGTCACCGACCAGGACACAGGTCGAACGGTCGGTCCAGTCGGCGATCCGGGAGAGCGTCTCGGAGCCGATCACGAGTGCGCTGTCGGCGGCACCGGTGCGGATCGCCTGGTCGGCCGTCGCCATGGCGTACTCGAAGCCGCTGCACGCGGTGTTGATGTCGATCGGCGCGGGACCGTTCGACATGCCGAGTGCCGCCGCGACCCGGCCGGCCGTGTACGGCGAGCGGTCCCGGTGGGTGGTCGATGCGACCACCACCAGGTCCACGTCGGTCGGCGCGACGCCGGCGTCCCCCAGGGCGTTGCGCGCTGCCTCGGTCGCCATCGACGTGACGCTGTCGTCGGGCCCGGCGATGTGCCGCGTCTTGATGCCGGTGCGGGTGGTGATCCACTCGTCGTTCGTGTCGACCATGGTCGACAGTTCGTCGTTGGTGAGGATCCGGTCGGGCTGGTGGTGGCCGAACCCGATGATCCGGCTGCCTCGGAGTGCTGGGATGTTCACACCCGGCACGCTACGCCTGTCGTCCAGCGCCGCATGCCCGGCACGGCATGCTCACTCCCGGGCCTTCGCCGTCGCACGACGGTTCGCCTTCTTGATCGCGTCCACGAGCTCGTCCTTCGTCATGCCGGAACGGCCGCTGACGTCCAGACGCTTCGCGACGTCGAGCAGGTGCGCCTTCGAGGCGTTCGCGTCCACGCCCTCCTCGGTCGTGCCGGAGCCGCGGGACCCTGCGGCGCCGGAGTCCGACGGGCCGGAGGAGCCCTTCTCCTCCCAGTGGTCGCCGACCTTCTCGTACTCGTGCTTCACCGCGGCCCAGGCCGTGCGGCCGGCGCGCTGCCCGTCGCCGTACTCGGCCTCGGCGGACTCCCGGGCGGCGCGGTAGATCTCCTGCGCGTGCTCCGGGGACCGCTGCAGGGTGCTGGGGAGGTCGTCGTCGGCGGGCATGGTCGCTCCTTCGTTGCGCGCTGGTCCGGCTCCTCACGGGTACTCCCAGTGCCTGGCAGGGCATCGAGGCAGGGGCGTAGACCTGGACCATGGACTACACACACCTCGGACGGACAGGGCTGTCGGTGTCACGGGCAGTGCTCGGCACGATGAACTTCGGACCGGAGACCGGCGAGGACGACTCGCACGCGATCATGGACCGGGCCCACGAACTCGGCGTCAACTTCTTCGACACCGCCAACGCGTACGGCGGCTCGGTGGGCAAGGGCGCCACCGAGGAGATCATCGGACGGTGGTTCGCCCGGGGCGGCGGACGCCGCGAGAAGACGATCCTCGCCACGAAGGTCTACGGCGACATGACCGGCTGGCCGAACGGCGAGAAGCTCAGCGCGTACAACATCCGCCAGTCGATCGACGCCTCGCTCCGACGCCTGCAGACCGACCACATCGACCTGTACCAGATGCACCACGTCGACCGGGACACGCCCTGGGACGAGATCTGGCAGGCGATGGAGATCGCGGTCGGCCAGGGGAAGATCCTCTACGTCGGCTCGTCGAACTTCGCCGGGTGGCACATCGCCCAGGCGCAGGAGGCCGCGAAGCACCGGAACTTCTTCGGGCTCGTCAGCGAGCAGTCGATCTACAACCTGGTCGTCCGGGACATCGAGCGCGAGGTCCTGCCGGCCGCACAGCACTACGGCCTCGGGGTCATCCCGTGGTCGCCGTTGCAGGGCGGTCTGCTCGGTGGTGTCATCGAGAAGACCGAGAACGGGTCCCGCCGCCTGTCCGGCCGCAGCGCCGAGTACGTCGACGCGCACCGTGACCAGCTGACCGCGTACGAGTCGTTCGCGAAGGAGCTCGGACACACGCCGGGTGAGGTCGCGCTCGCGTGGCTGCTGCACCAGCCGGGCGTCACCGCGCCGATCACGGGCCCCCGCACGATGGAGCAGTGGGAGTCCGCGGTCCGTGCCGTCGACGTGCGCCTCGACCAGTCGGCGCTCGACCGCCTCGACGAGCTCTTCCCCGGCCACAAGACGTCCCCCGAGGACTACGCCTGGTGACCTGACCTCCCGCAAGACGCAACGTGGGCGGTGTCACGCAACGGTGTTCCGTTGCGCGGTGCCGCCCACGTTGCGTTTCCCGGACGGCTCGGGTGCGGGTCCAGCCACCCGGGGCTACGGATGGCTCGACGGAACCACCGACGAAGGGACACGCACGATGACCACCTCGATGCTCAATGACCACGGCGGCAACGGCGGCAACACCGAGCTCGGTGAGGCGATGCAGCACGAGGCTGCGACCACCGGGGACACCGCAGGCGGCAGCACCCACGTCGAGGAGCGCGCAGACGACGACCGCTCCGGCCTCGACCTGGAGGACCGTGGGGACCAGGAGCAGTCCGCTCTGGCCGCCCTGGGGAACGACGCCCGTGGTGGCGACGCCCTCGTCGGCGGCGGCGACGACCTCGGCGACACCTCCGCCGGCACCCAGACCGACGACCAGGCAGCACCGGGCGGCTCGCGCGAGCGTGGCGCCGACACGGACTGACCTCGTCCCGTCCAGCCCCGCGAAACGCAACCGCGGCGGCACCGCGCAGCGGTACTCCGTTGCGGGGCGTCGCCCACGTTGCGTTTTGCGGACGCCCACACGACGACGACGGCCCCCGCTCGGGTGAGCGGGGGCCGTCGTCGTGCGGGAACGCGTGTCAGCGGACGCCGACCGGGCTCTTGTCCTCCTCGTCGTAGAGGACGTAGCCCTCTTCGCCGTGGACCGCGGTGTCGATGCCGGCGACCTCGTCCTCGGTCTTGACACGGAAGCCGATCGTCTTCTCGATGATGAAACCGATGACGAAGGCCAGGACGAAGGAGTAGACACCGACGGCTGCGGCGGCCGCGGCCTGCTTGCCGAGCTGCTCGAACGAGCCGGAGTAGATCAGGCCGGTGTCGTTGGCGAAGAAGCCGAGGAACAGCGTGCCGAAGATGCCGCCCACCAGGTGCACGCCGACCACGTCGAGCGAGTCGTCGAAGCCCAGGCGGTACTTCCAGTCGATCGCGAAGCAGCAGACGATGCCGGCGAGGAAGCCGAGCACCAGGCCCCATCCGGGCGTCAGGTTGGCGCAGGCCGGGGTGATCGCGACGAGACCGGTGACGGCACCCGAGGCGGCTCCGACGGAGGTGGCCTTGCCGTCCTTGAGCTTCTCGACGAGCAGCCAGCCGAGGATCGCGGCAGCCGGGGCGGCGAGCGTGTTCACCCAGGCGATCGAGGCGATGCCGTCAGCGGCACCCTCGGAGCCGGCGTTGAAGCCGAACCAGCCGAACCAGAGGATGGCGGCACCGAGCAGGACGAAGGGCGGGTTGTGCGGCTTGTGCGCACCCTTGGCGAACCCGACACGCTTGCCGAGCACCAGCGCCAGGGCGAGGCCCGCGGCACCCGCGTTGATGTGCACCGCGGTGCCACCGGCGAAGTCGATGACGCCCCAGGTGGCGGCCCAGCCGGAGGTCAGGTTGAACACCCAGGAGGCGACCGGGAAGTACACGACCGTGACCCAGACGCCGGCGAAGACCATCCACGCGCCGAACTTGGCGCGGTCGGCGATCGCGCCGGAGATGAGGGCGACGGTGATGATCGCGAACGTCGCCTGGAAGCCGACGAAGGCCATCGACGGGTAGGACGCGTCGATCTTCGAGGCCGTGGCCTCCTCGAACGCCTGGCCGAGGCCGAGCTGGTTCCAGTCGATGCTGAAGAAGCCGACGACGCCGGAGATCGCCGTGTGGTCGCCGGGGTTCGCGAAGGCGATCGCGTAGCCGTAGAGCACCCAGAGGACGCTCACCAGGGCGATCGCTCCGAACGACATCATCATCATGCTGATGACGGACTTCGCCTTCACCAGTCCGCCGTAGAAGAAGGCCAGGCCGGGTGTCATGAACAACACCAGGGCCGCCATGACCAACACGAACGTCGTGTTGCCCTGATCAAGCATGTGTGCACCTCTCGTCGCTGTGCGGCTCTCGTCCGCCTCGGGTGCGACCGAGTCTGGCGACGACGTGTTTCACCGGAGCGCTCGGTCTGTTTCGCGGAGGTAACGTCACGGCGCGTTCTGTGAACGCTGTGTTTCGTGGACCGGTCAGCGCGGTGTGCAGGTGCCCCGAGCGACGTGCGAGGACGGTCAGGAGGCCCGGGGCTCGGTCTCCGCGCTGGCTTCGGTCTCCGCGCGCGTCAGCGCCACGACACGGCTGGCCGCGCGCAGGTACTTCTTGCGGTACCCGCCCTCGAGCATCACCTCGGGGTAGACAGTGTCGAGCGGGATGCCGGACGCGACGATCCGCACCTGCGCGTCGTAGAGCCGGTCGACGAGCGCCACCCAGCGGAGCGCATCGGTCTGGTCGGTGAACGCCTGCACGTCGGTCAGGCCGACGGCGTCGAGGCCGTCGACCAGCGCGACGTACTTCGACGGGTGCACCGACGCCAGGTGGGCCACGACGGAGCGGAAGTCGTCCTGCGTGACGCGGGCCGGGCCTCCCGTCCGGGACGTCGTCACCGAGGACAGGGTCGCCAGGACGGACGGGACGTCGTCGACCACCGAGGCGGACTCGTCGACGGCGCGGCGACGGAAGTCGAGGCCGTCGATCCGCATCGTGTCGAACCGGTCCGACATCGCCTGGATCTCCCGCAGGAAGTCCTGCGCCGCGAACCGGCCCTCGCCGAGCGCTCCTGGCGGGGTGTTCGACGTCGCGGCGAAGCGGGTACCGGACTCGGACAGCTCCTTGATGAGCCGCGTCATCACCATCGTGTCGCCCGGGTCGTCGAGCTCGAACTCGTCGATGCAGACCAGCGAGGTGCCGCGGAGCAGGTCGACGGTCCCCTGGAAACCGAGTGCGCCGACGAGGGCGGTGTACTCGATGAAGGTGCCGAACGTCTTCCGGCCGGACGCGGCGTGGTAGGCGGCGGCGAGCAGGTGGGTCTTGCCGACGCCGAACCCGCCGTCCAGGTACACGCCCGATCGCGCCGGGGTCTCGGGCTCCTTGCGCTTCCGGCCGAACAGGCCGCGCTTGGCGGGCTCCGGCTGTGTGGCGACGAACGCTTCGACCGCGTCCCGGACCTCGGCTTGCGAGGCGTACTCCGGGTCGGGCCGGTAGGAGGCGAACGACGCGGTGGTGAACTGCAGCGGCGGCACCAGGGAGTCGGCCATCTGCTGCGGGGTCACCTGCGGGTCGCGGTCCACGAGGTGGGCGACGGGAGCGAGTTCGGGCAAGACGGCCTTCCGGTGCGGAGCGTGCGTGCGTGCGTGTCGTGTACGTCGTGCGTGTCTGTACGTCGTGGAGTGTCACGGTGCGGCGGGGACTCGGCCCGTCCGCGTACCGTTGCCGTCGACGCGCAAGGACCGATCGTAGTCCGCGCGCCACCGATCCCCAGGAGGTACCCCCGATGACCGCACCGGTCGACCCGTCCGAGAAGTTCCGCTCCTACGCGCACCCCGAGCGCCTGGTGTCCACCGAGTGGCTGCAGGAGCAACTCGACGCCGGAGCCGGATCGCCGGAGCTCGTCGTGGTGGAGTCCGACGAGGACGTCCTGCTCTACGAGACCGGGCACATCCCGGGCTCGGTGAAGATCGACTGGCACACCGACCTCAACGACCCGGTGCAGCGCGACTACATCGACGGCGAGGCGTTCGCGCGACTCGTCGGCGGCAAGGGGATCGGCCGCGACACCACCGTCGTCATCCACGGCGACAAGAACAACTGGTGGGCGGCCTACGCCCTCTGGGTCTTCACGCTCTTCGGGCACGAGGACGTCCGCCTGCTCGACGGCGGCCGGGCGAAGTGGATCGCCGAGGGCCGCGCGATGACCACCGACCGGACGACCGTCGAGCCGGTCGAGTACCCCGTCGTGGAGCGCCACGACGAGCCGGTCCGCGCCTTCAAGGACGACGTCCTCGCCCACCTCGGCAAGCCCCTCATCGACGTCCGCAGTGCCCCGGAGTACTCCGGTGACCGGACCACCGCGCCGGACTACCCGGAAGAGGGCGCCCTCCGCGGCGGCCACATCCCCACCGCCGTGAACATCCCGTGGGCGACCGCCGCCGCCCCGGACGGCACGTTCAAGTCGCGGGACGAGCTCGACGCCGTCTACCGCGACGGCGCCGGCATCGGCGACGCGGACGAGGTCATCGCCTACTGCCGCATCGGTGAGCGCTCGAGCCACACCTGGTTCGTGCTGCAGCACCTGCTCGGCTACGAGAACGTCCGCAACTACGACGGATCCTGGACCGAGTGGGGCAGCGCGGTCCGCGTCCCGATCGCGGTGGGATCCGAGCCGGGTACGCTGCCTGCTCGATGACGGACGCAGCACTCCCCCAGCCCCTCGCCGAGATCCGCGACGACTTCCTCGCGCTCTCGTTGAACGACCGCCTGCAGCTCCTGCTCGAGTTCTCCGACGAGCTGCCTGCCCTCCCGCCGCGCCTGCAGGGACACGAGGACGAACTCGAACGTGTCGAGGAGTGCCAGTCCCCGGTCTTCATCTCCGTCACGGTCGGTGCGGACGGCGACGCACCCGACGTCGTCCGGATGCACGCCACGGCGCCGCGCGAGTCCCCCACCACCCGGGGGTTCGCCTCGATCCTGGCGCAGGGGCTCTCCGGCCTCACCGCCGAGCAGGTGCTCGCCGTGCCGTCCGACTACCCGCTCACGATCGGGCTGTCCGAGGCGGTCAGTCCGCTGCGGATCCGCGGCATGGTCGGCATGCTCGGCCGGGTGCAGCGGCAGGTCACGGCGGCGGTCGCGTAGCCGCCTCGTTCCGGACGGGCGCGGCCCGCTCAGCGGTGACGCCAGCGTCACGCGGGCCGCGCCGACCGAGCCTGCGAGGGAGGACGGTGCCAGCTGGTGCCGCGCCTCCCGTCCGTCGTCCCCCCATCTGCCCGCAGAACGTCCCGGCGGAACGAGCGGTACACGTGGCAGGATGGGCCCGTCAACCGACGAGGGGAACGGGACGACATGGGGAAGATCCACGGCAACGACCCGACGGGGTACTCCTACGGAGACGCCGACGGACTGAAGTCCGCTGCGACGGGGCTCGCGAGCGCGATCAGCGGCCAGAAGGGGTCGCGGGCGTCGTACGTCACGACCGCGAGCCGGGAGTTCCGGGGGTACTTCTCCCAGGTCTTCGCGGACAACGCCGATGTCGCCTCACGCGGGGCGTCCGAGCTCGTCGACGCGCTGCAGAGTCTGTCGGGCTTCGTCGAGCAGCTGCGTGAGGCCGCGAAGCAGGAGGACGACCGGCGGGCGAAGGCGAAGGCCTGGGCGGCGCGCAAGAAGGAGCGCGAGGACAACTTGTTCGTCGCCGCGACCCACGAGGTCGGGACGTGGTTCGGCGCCGACGACGACCCGAAGCCACCGGAGCCGGAGCCAGAGCCGCACCGCCAGGCCGACGCCGTGACGGTGAGCGGCCGGACCATCCCGGCCGGTGGGGGCGGCGGAGGCGGCGGCACGTCGTCGGCGGTGCCCGCAGACCTCCGGTCGTTCCAGTCCGGCATCCGGTCGTGCGACGAGTCACTCGCTGGTGCGGTCTCGACCTTCCGCAACGCGCTGACCGACTACGAGTCCGGCTGCAACCCGTGCTGGGGCACGCTCAACGCGCAGTCGCTCGTGACCGCCGTGAACGACTGGCTGACCGCGAACGGGCAGGACGCCGCCTGGGCGGGCACCGTCGCGGCGCAGTTCGAGGCCGCAGGCGGTGGCACCGGACCCGCCACGCTGTCGGACGCCTCGATCTCGGCGGCCCTGGCGGCGGCCGGCATCGACGCCACCCGCGACGACCTGACCATCGGCCCGTTCTCGGCGATGGGCACCCCGCCGACGAACGGCTTCGCCGACGACCCGGTGAACACCGCGACGGGGAACTTCCTCGAGCCGGAGACCGATCTGCGCTTCGGCGGGGCCGCGGCAGCGCTGCACTTCTCACGGATGTACAACTCGCTCGACACTCGGGTGGGCTGGTTCGGCATCGGGTGGTCGTCGGTGCTCGACGTCCGGTTGGAGCTCGGGGACGAGGTCGCGTCGATCGTGCTCGAGGACGGGCGCCAGGTCGACTTCCCCCGGGACGACGACGGCTGGGCACGCGGGGTCGGCGAGGACCTCTGGCTCCGCCGCGAGGACGCCGTGCTCGTCGTCGCCGACAACGCCGGCGGCCGATGGACGTTCACGCCCGCCGGGCTCTGGCTCGGCACCGACCGGGGGCCGGGCACCGGCGTCTCGGTCGTCCGGGACGGCGACGACCGGATCACCCGGCTCGAGCACGAGCTCGGCCGCGCGCTCCACGTCGAGTACCAGGACGACCGCGTCGCCTCCGTCTCGGCGTCGGACGGCCGCCGCGTCGAGTACCGGTACGACCACGCCCGACGCCTCGTCGCCGCGCAGGACGCGGTCGGCACGCGACGCTACCGGTGGGACGACGCGGGCCTGGTCGACCAGGTGACCGCGGCCTCCGGCGTCGTCGAGTGCGTCAACGTGTACGACGCGCAGGGCCGCGTGGTCGAGCAGCGCACCCCGTTCGGACGCACCGTCCGGTTCGCGTACCTGCAGGGCCGGGTGACCTCGGTGTCGGACACTGACGGAACCGCCACGAACACCTGGATCTCGGACCGGAAGGGCCGCGTCGTCGGGATCGTCGACGCCGACGGCCGCCGTCAGTCGATGTCGTACGACCCGCACGGCAACCTGGTCTCGGTCACGGAGCGCGACGGCCAGACGACCGTCCACGGGTACGACGACCGTGGCCGACGCGTCCGCACCGTGACGCCGGAGGGCGCCGACCTGACGTACGGCCACGACGAGCAGGACCGCGTCACGACGATCGTCACGGCGGCCGGTGGCGTCGTCGAGTACGAGTACGCCGACGCAGCGGACCGCAACCCGTCGGTCGTCGTCGACCCCGTCGGCGGTCGGACCGAGCTCGAGTGGCGCGGCGGTGTGCTCGTCCGGTGCACCGACCCGACCGGGGTGACCGTCACCTTCCACCACGACCGGTTCGGCGACGTCGTCGGCATCGAGAACGCCGACGGCGCGGTCGCACGACTCGAGCGCGACGACGCCGGTCGTGTTGTCGAAGCCCGGACGCCCCTCGGCCACCGCACGCGCTACCGGTACGACGCCTCCGGACTGTTGACCTCGCGTGAGGAGCCCGACGGCGGCGTGTGGCGGTACGAACACGGTCCGTGCGGCCGGGTCACCGCGACGATCGACCCCCATCGTCCGCGCCGTGATCCGCGAATCGGCGTCGTACGTCAGCGTGGTGCGTGGGACGAACGACCACCGCGACCTACGACGCGGCCGGCCGCCAGCTGACCCAGACCGACCCCGACGGCAGGACCCTGCGATGGGAGCACGACGCCGCCGGGCTCGAGGTCGCCCAGTACGCCGACGACGCACTGCTCGCCCGCATCGACCGCGACCCGCGCTCCCGGACCGTCACGATCACCGACCACACCCGTGGCGGGGATCCGGTGGACCACACGCTGGATTACAGCCGGCTCGGACAGCTCGTCCGTCGCAGCACCGGCTCCCGTGAGACCCGGTGGAGCCACGACGCCGACGGCCTCCGCACCGCCGTGTACTCCCCCGACGGCACGGTCACCCGGTACGACCGCGATGCCGTGGGTCGTGTCAGCCGTGTCGAGCACACCGCCTTCGGCGAGGTCCGGTACGACCACGACCCTGCCGGACGCCTGACGGGCCTCCGGGCCGGTGACCAGCTGCAGTCCTGGCGCTACGCGGACGGCCAGCTCGTCGAGCACACGACGACCGACGCCGACGGGTCCGACGTGACCCGCATCGAGCGGGACCCCGACGGGCGGATCCTGTCGGTGGACGGCCCCGCCGGACGGACCAGGTACGGCCACGACGACGGGGCACAGCTGGTCTCCGCCGAACTCGTGTCAGCTATGGGTTCTGACCACCGGTCCGACTGGGTCTACGACGCAGCCGGACGGCTCGTCGAGGAACGCACCGATGATCGAGTCCGCCGGTTCCACCACGACGCGGCAGGTCGACTCCTCCGGGTCGAGGACGGTGACGCGTCCGTCACCTACGAGTACGACGGGCGCGGCCAGCGCACGCGCGAACTCCGGAGCGACGGCAGCACCACCGACTCACTCTGGGACGCCCGCGGGTGGCTCACGGGCACCCGGACACAGGGTCCGGATGGCTCAGCGTCGACCAACCTGACGGTCGATGCCCTCGGCGAACTCGCCGATGTCGACGGTGTCCCGATCGCCTGGGACACCGCGGCGGCCACGCCGACGCTCCTCGCTGTCGGCGACGCTCCGGTCCTCCGTGCTCCCGGTGGCATCACCGGAGTCGGTGACGCCTGGACGACCGCCGGTTGGCGCAGCGCTCGTGCCGCATCGGAAGCGGACCCGTGGCAGGTCCTCGCCGACGTCGGAGGCGCGTCCCTGCCCGCAGCCCTCGGTCTGGGTGCCGACGGCACGCTGCAGGTCGCCGGCCTGGAGTGGATGGGCGCCCGCGCCTACGACCCGACCACGCGCGGGTTCCTCTCCGTCGACCCGCTCGCTCCGCCCGCCGGAGCCGCGTGGGGTGGCAACCCGTACTCGTTCGCCGGGAACGACCCGCTGCACGCGCTCGACCCGCTCGGGCTCGCGCCGATCACCGACGCCGAGCTCGAGGCCTACGCCGCCAGTGAGCAGGGTCCCCTGGCCCGGGCTGCAGCGGCCACGGGCGAATGGTTCAAGGACAACTGGGAGTACGTCGCCGGTGGCGCGATGGTCGTCGGCGGTGGGCTCCTCATGGCCACCGGGGTCGGCGGCCCGGTCGGCATGATGCTCATCAGCGCCGGCGCGGACACCATCATCCAGAAGGCCACCACCGGCGAGGTCAACTGGGGGCAGGTCGCGGTCAGCGGGGCGTTCGGCGCCGTCGGCGGCGGCTTCGGTGCGGCGATCGGGAAGCACTTCGTCGGGAACGCGGTCGAGGGTGCTGTCGAGAACGTCGCGAACACCGTCGTCAGTGGGCAGCCGGTCACACCGGGCAGCCTGCTGCGGAACGCTACCGAGGGCGCCGCGACGTCGGCAGCCACCGGCGGGGTGCTCAACAAGGTGCATCTGCCGACAGCGGTGAACAAGCTCGGCGACGAGCTCCCGACGCCCTTCGAAGGTCAGAAGATCTACCGTGTCTACGGCGGAGATGCTCAGCCGACCGGTGCCTCATGGTCGCCGTCCCACCCTGGGTCTGTTGCCAACTACCGCGACGTCGCAGGACTACCGTCAGGGAAGACCGGGCCCGATTACAGCGTGAACTCGGGGCGGTTCCTGCTCGAAGGGACGTTGCGCGACCCCAGCGCGGTGGTGAAGACGAGGGCAGCGCTTCCCCTGGACGGCAACCGAGGCGGACTAGACGAGTACATCATCCCGAACGGCATCGACAAGGGCGCGATCCAGCTCGATCGCGTCAGCGGCATCAATCCGGAGTTCTGACATGCAAGAAGTCTTCTTCCTCTCGTCCATGGACAGCAAGCGGTTCTCGTCCGTCTTCCGGTGCGAAGTGGAACGACCGATCGAGCTCCCGAACGGTCACCATGCACTGATGGTCAGCTGCGATCCGCCGCTGAACGGTCAGGAGCTCGGCCATCCACTCGGCATCGGGGAGTTGTTGCTCTGGAGTCGGTTCGAGGACGAAGACCTCTGGACCTTCCCCGCCTTCCCGCACTTCGTGCAGATCTGTCTCCCTGACGTCGATCTGCCTGCCCATGCCATGCCTCCGAGCATCGCATGGGGCGAGATCTACAAGACCGAGGCCGACGCGCATGCCCACGAGATGAGCGCTCGCACGCGTCCCTCCCCGACGTGATCGAGTTGGTCGGCAAGCTCCCGCAGACTCGCGAACCGCTCTACGAGGCAGCAAGAAGCGATCCGTGCGAGCGAGCGAGCGAGCGAGTGAAGGTCATGTCGTTCCGAAGGAGATCAGGCAGTCCGACCACCAGGCGGCCGGAGCCGGGATTCGTCACCTACCACCGCTTCATCGGTTCGCAACCGACGGGCGCCCTGGAGTTCCGCAACGTCGTCATCAGAAACGATGAGATCATTTCCGGATTCCCTACCAACACACCGAAATACTCACGATGTGCGACCTTGGCAATTACCGAAATCAGGCACTCCGCATCATTAGCGGGCTCGAAGAGCGGCTCGGTATTCAAGCGCTGGAGGATGCGCGCGATCTCGTTGAATGCAACGAAGCCCCTCTCGGTCTGAGTATCGCAGCAGGGCTCATCGCGGAGCGCAACCTCAAGGTTCCCATGTGGATCGTCGAGGACATCAAACGTCTCTTGCAAGAGTGGCCAGAGGAACTCGCTGAGCTTCCCGAACACTTCGAGACGCACGGCTCTGATCTCCTCCGCGGCGATGTGCCACCCGAAGGGCCGAGCACCTGATCGAGGGTTCCGTTCAAATTTGTCGCGACCAGCGGGGCCGCGAAGGTAGGGGAATTTGCTGCTGGGTTGACTCACGTCTGTGGTCGCCGCCCCTCCTGGACACCGGGGCCTTGAACTGATGCCTGCTGAGAACCTTGCTCGGCAATGAGTCGATCTCGGACGGCGTGAGCCGGCTCATCCTGGACAGCTTTGTCGTGAACGCCCGCGATCCCGGGAAGGAGGTCGACCTCGTCGACGCGTCGACCCGCGAGTTCGACGTCACCTGGCGGGTTGAGCAGGAGCGGATCGTCGCGTTCCGGGGTGCGCACCAGAATCGAGGCTGAACGTGGGTGTCCGGCGCGGATGGAACGAGAACGAATCTGAAGCCCTCACCCGCGGAGTGATCCGCGATACGAAAGTGGAGAGGTACGGCGACTGATGGGTGTCCTGACCGTCCGGGATCTCGACCGGATCCTCGCGCACTCGACGGTTCCCGTACCACCGGAGGTCGGGTCGGTGCTGGCTCGCGCTGAGAAGGGCGACGAGGTCTTCGCCGACCGCTTCAGCGCAGCGGAGTTCGTGACCATGGTGCGCACCCGGTACCTGGCCCGCGAACCGAACCTCCAGGAGCTGATCGAGCCGCTCGGAGGCCTGGGCAGCGCTCCGGTCCTCTTCTGCCAGGTGGAGTCCGGCGAGGAGGTGGTGTCGCTCGTGCTCGACGAGCACGAGCACGAGGTGCTCGCTGTGACCTACCTCGATCGATCTCGGACGGCGAGGACAATCTCGGTCGGGGACTTCCGCGGGCTCCTTCGGGCGTCGACACTCCCGGCCGCAGCCCGCGCCCGGTCCGCGATCGAAGCGCTGCCCGACGACCGGCTCCTCCGCCTCGGCGAGACCGAGGCCGCCAGCATCGCGAGGACGCTGTGGACGAAGTACAACCTGGCGCGCGAGAAGGGGGTCGCGGTGGTCGGACTCGAACAGTTCACGAAGGACCTCTCTGATGCTGGATCCATGGACGTTCTGCTGGGCTCGATCTGGCTACAGGAATCATTGGTGACCGCAGCCCTGGACGCGACTACTCGTCAGATCGTCGGCGTGCTCTACATCACTGATTTCCTGCCCCCGGCCGGACGCACTTCCCCCGCCCGATGATTGCCGAAGTGGCCCGGAGGAGGCGACGCAGCTTGAGCAGCAGGAAACAGCCGTACGAAGCACGGCCGGGAGACGTGTTCGGCATACCGTTCCAAGGCCGGCATCACCATGCAGAACTGTTCGACTGACGACCGGAAAGCCCTATCGTGGTGTCACTCGACAGCAGCGGAGGACCCCTATTGAGTACGAGCAAGGCGCTGAATGTCACAGCAGGCGATGTCTTCATGATCCCGATCAGCGACTCATCGGCGCATCTGGGACAGGTGATCGCGGAACGCGGCGTCAGCCTCTACATGATCGTGTTCGACCAGGTCGTGCAGATCAATGCACTTAGTGACAGTCGCTCATGGCCGCTCGATACGGAACCGTTGTTCGCCATCCAGACCTTCGATGGGAGATTCGACGAAGGAGCATGGCAAGTGATCGGCCACGCTGAGCCGGACCGTGTACGCTTCCTTCCGGCCTTCACGCACGGCCTCGTGGAGACCGGAGGGGTGCGCGTCACCGATTTCAGCGGCACTCGAGAACGCCTCGCGACGCCGGAAGAGTCAGCAACTGTCCCACACATGATCACTCGCTCTTCGCTACTGCTCGAGATGGCCGTTCGTGCGCAGGCTGGCTTGGAACCGTGGCTTCCAGCTTTCGACGGCATCCGATACAAGAAAACGCCTACTTCTGCAGAGCTCTTCGGCGCATGACACAAATGGCTGGTTGGCGAGCAGAGGACACCACATGCGCGAGCAACGTCACCGATTTGCAGGAGGAGGCCCGCATTGGACATGACGGAACCGGGGAATCTCGCGAATGCCGGCGACGTGTTCCTCATCCCCGTGGACAGCAGCCGGGGCTACCCAGGCGTGGTGGTTGCAGAACGAAACGCCAGCCTCTACGTCCTCGTGTACGACCAAACCCTTCCATTGCACAGCAGTGGGAACGCGTCCTCCTGGAACTTCACGGTCGATCCGCTCTTCGCTGTGCTCACGTTCGATGCCCGCTTCTACCACGGCGACTGGAAGATCATCGGGCAGAGAACTCCGGAGCCGGACCGCTTCCTACCAGCGTTCTGCTACGGATCCCCAGAAACCGGAGGAGCACGAGTCTCCAACTTCACCGGGACGACCAGCCGATCAGCATCCCCGGCGGAGATGCAGACCATCTCACCCGAGATTTATCGGAGTCCGATGCTTCTCGAGAGGGCCGTGCGGGCTCACGCAGGCCTCGACCCCTGGTACCCGGTGTTCGACGAGATCCGTTACACGAAGACGCCGACATCAGCCGAGCTGTTCGGCTCCTGATTCCGATCGCGCATCGCCGCCTGCACGCACGGGGCCCATGCAACGAACAGACACCAGCTGTCACAGCAGGATCGCCCTGTCTCCCCTTGAGCAGATAGGTTACCGATGCTGCGCCTCTTCACTCTCGACTTGATCCA
Source organism: Curtobacterium sp. MCBD17_030 (assembly GCF_003224255.1). Taxonomy (NCBI): domain Bacteria; kingdom Bacillati; phylum Actinomycetota; class Actinomycetes; order Micrococcales; family Microbacteriaceae; genus Curtobacterium; species Curtobacterium sp. MCBD17_030. The sequence continues at coordinate 537,414 of NZ_QKLI01000001.1, forward strand.
GAACGAAGACGTGGATGTCGAACTCGACGACATCTTGGGATCTCTGTGTCTCCCCGAACTCTCTTGGACAGCCGAGGACATCTTCGTCAACGTCTCCCCTGGTTCCGGATTGGAGATTGGTGAACTCGAACGAGTGTCCAGCACGCCAGGTCTTCCGAATCCAGTGCTCGACCACGCCACGTTCACTCGTCTCGTTGCAGCCACGGTGCAGTTCATCGAGGGCGAGTTCATCGGCTTCGAGGAAGCCGATGTCGGTCAGCTCGACAAAGCCGTCATCGTCATCGATGTGGTGGACGGAGCGTGGTGGACGGGGATCCTCGACCTGGATCGAGTCGGAGTGCAAGACGGGTTCACTTCGATCTTCGGGGAAGGGACACCGGCGGCGGCCATGTCCCGCCGGCCACACGACGCCTGAAGGAAGGCCCGTGGTCGTCTTCGACTGGGTCGAGAACACCCCAGCGCGGCGGTGAGACGAAGGCACCGGTTCCCCTGGACGGCAACCGAGGCGGACTTGACGAGTACATCGTCCCGAACGGCATCGAGAAGGGCGCGATCCAGTTCGATCGCGTCAGCGGAATCAATCCGGAGTTCTGACATGCAAGAGGTCTTTTTTCTCTCCTCCATCGACAGCAAGCGGTTCTCGTCCGTCTTCCGGTGCGAAGTGGAACGACCGATCGAGCTCCCGAACGGTCACCATGCACTGATGGTCAGCTGCGATCCGCCGCTGAACGGTCAGGAGCTCGGCCACCCGCTGGGCATCGGGGAGCTGTTGCTCTGGAGTCGCTTCGAAGACGAAGACCTCTGGACCTTCCCCGCCTTCCCGCACTTCGTGCAGATCTGTCTCCCCGACGTCGATCCGCCTGTCCATGCCATGCCTTCGAGCATCGCATGGGGCGAGATCTACAAGACCGAGGCAGACGCGCACGCCCACGAGATGAGCGCTCGCCCGCGCTCCTCGACGAAGTGATCGAGTTGGTCGGCAAGCTCCGGCAGACTCGCGAACCGCTTCACGAGGCAGCAGGAAGCGATCCGTGAGAGTGAGCGAGCGAAGACCATGTCGTTCCGCAGGAGATCAGGCCACCCGGCAACCAGGAGACCCCAGCCCGACTTCGTGACGTACCACCGCTTGATCGGCTCGCAACCGATGGGCGTCCTGACGTTCCGAAACATCGTCAACGGGATGACCATCCCCCCGCTGCGCTGGCTCGTCACCGACCTGGACATGGTCGCGCTGCCGGACTCGGACATCAACGTCCTCGAGTGGGAGCAGAAGCTGCGCGACAGCAGCGGCGCCGGACTGTGGATCACCGACGACGACATGCGGCGCTTCGTCCGGGACAACCACCAGATGATCGACGGCGAGTTCTTCGGCTCACCGGTCGGCAGCACCACGACGGACGCTTCGCAGGCCGTGACCCGCATCGACTTCTTCGACAGCACGACGGTCACGGTCACCCTGGATCGTTCGGTGATCGGGACCTCCTGGGAGTTCGAACTGTTCCTCGGACCCGGCGTTCCCGCGTCCGGCATCGGGAGCCGCGACGAGGAGATCGCGGACGAGCAGCGCCACGCACAGGAGGCACGCGACGGTCAGCAGATCCGCGCACTCGTCCGCGCGTGCCTCCAGAACGCTCGGATCGACGAGGCGCCGGCGCTCCTCACCCAGCTCGGCGCAGTGGTCGACGTCACGCCGTCCGGGCCGCGCGCGTGGGCGCTCGCGCTCGAACTCGCCGAGGCACCCCGCGTCGACCTCCCCGACGGACCACTGCCGGAAGCCGCCAGTTACCGAACCGACGCCGAGGCAGTCGGGGGCGAGTTGCTCATCTGGGCGCACGACGGCAGGATCCAGATGGTCGAGCTCCCGTGGTTCACCGACGAGATGCCGACCGAACTGCCGCGTCTCGATCAGCTCGTCTTCCCCGCAGAGCGAGACGCCGGAGACGGCGAGAGGACACCGTGACCAACACCACGTCGGCCCCCATCCAACTGCACGTCGCCGGCGACACGCTCGACGCCATCGTGATCGACACCGCTGTCACCGTCCGCTTCTCGAGCGGGGCGACCCTCCGGTTCGAGACTGCCTTCTCGCTCACCGAGACCGACGGCACGCACACCTTCATGGAACCCGGTGATCCGCCCTCGCTCCTGCCGCTCCTCGCCCTCCACGCGAAGGTAGTGGAACACGGCACCGTCACCGGCGCCCGCATCGCCGTCCGCTTCGCAACGGGCGAGTTGCTGGAGGGGTGGTCCCACCGCGACCGGCCCTCGTGGCACTGGTCCGAACCAGGACGAGCGCGCCTGGACATCGACGTCCTGACCGGCGGCGAGGTCGTCGCTCGAACGCTGCCGGGAGGAACGGCGTCATGACGGACGACCTGTCGGTCGACGACCTGCGCCGACGCCTACCGGCGTCCGACCCGCTCGTCCCGGGCCGGGTGCACGAGGTGTTGTCCGCTGTCGCCGACGATGCCGAGGTCCTCACCTACGACGTGCCGGCACGCTCCTTCACCGAGGTCGTCCGGCGCAGCTACGCGCAGGACGAACCCAACCTGCTGCCACTGGTCGAACCACTCGAGCCGCTCGGGGACGCGCTCGTCCTCGTGTGCCAGGTCGAGTCCGGGCCGGAGATCATCACCGTCCTCCTCCGTGCTGCCGACCGGGGGTTCCTCTCCGCGACGGCGTACGACCGTTCGGTGATCACCAGATCGCCCATCCGACCGACGGAGGAGGCACCATGACCGACGATCCCGTTCTCGAGTTCGCCGCCGCCCGGGTGGACGTCCTGACCGTCACCTTCCAGACCACCATCGGGTTCTCGAACGGCACGACGGTGCAGTTCGAGGCCGAGTTCGCGATCACCGGTCCGGACGGGGAACGCCGGCTCGTGGACCCGACGGACCCGACGTCGCTCGCACCCGTCCTGGCCCTGCCCGGCGACACGGTCACGAACGCGACACTCGACGGCGCCGACCTCCGGCTCCACTTCGCATCCGGGACGGTCCTCGAGGCCTGGCCCGACGAGTCGTACGAGTCCTGGAACTACCACGGTGCCGGGCCGGAGCGGCGGATGATGATCGCCATGCCCGGCGGTGGCCTGGCAGTCTCCGGACCACCAGCAACGTCCGACTGACCAGTCGTGCCACGATGAGGGTGTCATCGGACGAGGGGAACGGACGACGTGTTCGGCAAGCGCAAGAAGGACCAGCCATCGGGCTCCGAGTTCCACCAGACCAACAGTGAGCAGCAGCTCTTCGCGCAGTTGTTGGCCGAGACCCGGGCCGACCCGGAGAAGCTGTTCACGATCGAGATGATCGATCGTGGCAACCCTGGCCGCGACCTCGACGATCGTCTGAAGCGACTCCGCCACGCGGGCGTGACGATGACGCGGCCGTCCCCCGCCGAGGGTGTCCCGCCACGGTCGTCGTCGCACTCCGAGTCCGGGACCGCCGAGACGCCCGCCGACGAGCTGCTCCCGCTCAGCCGCGAGCCCTTCACCGCCGAGACCGGTGACGTCTTCTTCATCCCGGACGGCGGCGGCCGGGTGCTGCTCGGGCACGTCCTCGCGACGCTGCACGACGCCGTCTACCTCGCGGTCTTCCAGCGCCCCGAGGACCTGCCGCGCCCCGCCGACCCGCTCGTCGTGCTCGCCACGCAGCCGGTGGTGGCCGGGCTGACCCTGCCGGCGCGGTTCCAGCCGGGCATGTGGGAGGTCGTCGGCAACGTCGCCCCCGACACCGCCCGCCTGCTGCCCGCGTACACCTGGGGCACGGACCTCGACGGCGTGCACGTCACCGACTTCGACGGGTCGCGTTCCCGACCCGCGACCGAGATCGAGGCGACGACGATCCCCCGCCGCGTCGTCGTGTCGCCGTACTTCATCGACATCGCCGTCCGCGCCGTGGTCGGCCTCGTCGACTGGCACCCGGACTTCGAGCACCTCCGCTACCGCTCCACCCCGCGCTCCGTCGACCTCTTCCCCGCGCGCTGATCCGGGCACGCGCTGAAGCCGGACAGGCCGCCACCGACGGCGGGTGATGACCACCCGTCGGACGGGAGGCCCGTCACCGCTGGTCCCGCGCCTCCCGTCCGACGTCGGTCACCGCACGCGCGTCACCGCGCGTCGGCCGCCGGCCGCGACGCCACCACCTCGGTGAGCCACGCCAGGATCCGCGCGTCGAACCAGTCCGCGTCGTGGTTCCAGAGCTTGGTGTGCCGGGCGACGTGCGCGACCTCGAGCCGCACCAGGTCCGGTCGGGCAGCGGCGAGGGCGTAGGACGCCGATGCAGGCACGAACCCGTCGTCGTCGCTGTGCAGCAGCAGGATCGGCACCCGCAGTTCGTCGGCGCGGGCGACCATGTCGAGTTCCCGCAGGTCGATCGGCTGGTCGAGTCCGGCGACCCGGTGCAGCACGGGCGTGCGGAGCACCCACTGCGCCACCTTCCGCACCGGCCGGGGCAGCCGGAGCGCACGGCTCTGCGACTTCAGGACCGCGTGCCAGTCGACGACCGCCGACTCCAGCACGACGCCGCTGACGAGTCCTGCGAGCCCCGAACGAACCAGGGTCTGCAGGACCACGGCACCGCCCATCGACCAGCCCATCAGCACGACGCTCGTGGCGCCCTGCTGCGCGACCCAGTCCAGGGCGGCGTCGACGTCCTCCCACTCGGTCGAGCCCAGACCGTAACGACCGTCGGCACTCGGTGGTGCGACCCCGTCGTTCCGCCACGACACCAGCAGCACCGAGTAGCCGGCGGCGCGGAACACCGGCACCGCGCGGATCGTCTCGGCCCGGGTCACGCCCCGTCCGTGCACCAGAACGGCCCAGGGCGCGGCCGGGTCGTCGGCGCGGACCACCCAGGCGGGCGCCGGGCCGTTCGGGGTCTGCACGTCGACGTCCTCGACCGGCACCCCGAGCTCCCCCGGGGTCAGGTAGAACCAACCGCCCCACCGGCCGCGTCGGGCCACGCTGGGGTCGCCGGCGTCGACGGCGATGACCCGACGGGTGACGGTCGTGTCCGTCATGTCGAGCACCTCGCCGACGCGCATGTGCCCGGTCGCGCCGCCGAACCACAGGCTGTACCGACCCGGGGACTCGGTGTCGGGACTGCGTCCCAGGGAGACGGTGCGTGCCTCCAGGTCGACGGCGGTGATCGGCACCCGCTCGGCGCGCTTGCGGTCCGGGGTGACCACGGCCCGTGCGACGGCCGCGACCGACCCGGCGACGACGGCGACGCCGACCGCGGCGGTGGTGATGCCGGCACCCAGCGCGAGGAGGCCGACGGACCGGACGGCATCGGGACGGCGGGCCATGCGGGCCTTCCAGGACGAGGACGACTGCGGGCAGCACGACTGCGCGCGGAACGGCGTGCCGCCCGCGCCGGTGCTCGGTCCGGAGCCTAGTCTGCATCCGTGCCCGAATCCCGAGACCCCGACGCCGAACCGGAGGCGTTCGCGCGTCTCCGCGCGTTCGTGTCGAGTGGCAGGACCCGCACCGAGACCACGGTCACCGAGATCCCGTCGCCGAGCCGCATCGCACCCTTCTCACTCGCCCTGGCGGCGGACGTGTCGGGCGTCGTGCACGGTGTGGACTCGGACCTCGGCACCGGACGCTTCATCGCCCTGCACGACCCCGCGGAGCCAGAGGGGTGGGGCGGCGCTTACCGCATCGTCACATTCGCGCAGGCCCCGCTCGAGCCGGAGATCGGCGTCGACGAGTTCGTCGCCGACGTCACCTGGAGCTGGCTCGTCGACGCCCTCGAGGCGCACGGTGCCCGGTACGGCAACGCGTCCGGCACCGCGACGAAGATCATCTCCCGCGGCTACGGCGAACTCGCGGCTCAGGGCGACGGCGCCCAGCTGGAACTGCGGGCGTCGTGGACGCCCCTCGACGACGACCTGACGCCGCACGTGCAGGCCTGGGAGGAGATCGTGGCGATGCTCGCCGGACTCCCCCCGGCCTCGGACGGTGTCTCGCTCCTGGCCCCCCGGAGGCTCGCCCGTGACTGACGCCGATCCCGCATACGAGGACGCGCACGCCGCCGTCCACGTCATCGAGGAACGCGACGAGTACCTCGACGCCGTCGCACGGCTCGCCGCCGGTACCGGCCCGGTCGCGGTCGACGCCGAGCGCGCCAGCGGCTACCGCTACTCGCAGCGCGCCTACCTGATCCAGATGTTCCGCCGCGGGTCCGGCTCGTTCCTGTTCGACCCGATCGCGATCGGTGACTTCAGCGACCTGCAGGCCGCACTCGTCGACGAGGAGTGGGTGTTCCACGCCGCGTCCCAGGACCTGCCCTGCCTCCGCGAGGTCGGCCTGGTCCCGACCAAGATCTTCGACACCGAGCTCGGTGCCCGCATCGCCGGGTTCCCCCGTGTCGGCCTCGGCGCGGTCGTCGAGCAACTGCTCGGCATCACGCTCGCGAAGGCGCACTCCGCCGCCGACTGGTCGACCCGCCCGCTCCCGCAGGCGTGGCTCGTCTACGCCGCACTGGACGTCGAACTGCTGCCCGACCTCCGCGACTCGCTCGCCGAGGTCCTGGACGCCGCCGGCAAGACGCGGATCGCGGAAGAGGAGTTCGCGGCCGTCCTCGCTCGCGGCCCGAAGCCCCCGCGTGCCGAACCGTGGCGTCGACTGTCCGGCATGAACGTGCTCCGCGGCGCCCGGGCCCTCGCGATCGCCCGGTCGCTCTGGGAGGCGCGGGACGCCTACGCGCAGGAGACCGACATCGCCCCGGGACGCACCATCCCGGACTCGGCGATCGTCGCCGCCGCCGCTGCTGCCCCGGCTTCACGTGCCGAACTCGGTGCGCTGAAGGCCTTCACCGGCCGCGCCAGCCGCTCCGAGCTCGACCGCTGGTGGGCCGCCGTGGAAGCGGGCCAGACCACCGAGGACCTGCCACGCCTGCGAGGCGGGAGCGAGCCGAGCCTCCCACCACCCCGCGCCTGGGCCGAACGCAACCCGGCCGCCGACCGTCGGTACCGTGCGGCCCGCGCGGCCGTCACGGCGCGTGCGGCGGAGCTCGACCTCCCCGTGGAGAACCTGCTGACGCCGGAGACGCTCCGTCTGGTGTCGTGGAACCCGCCGAAGACCGTCGCGACCGAGACCGTCGGTGCGACGCTCGCATCGCACGACGCCCGGCCGTGGCAGGTCGAGGAGACCGCGTCGGTCATCGCGCACGCGTTCGAGGTCGCCGCGGACCGGTCCGTCGAGGACCCGGCGGCCGCGGTCACGGCGACCACGGCCTCCCGTCCGGACGAGACGACGGCGGACGCCGACCACGCGACGCCCGACGCCGGCGCGCCCGGTGCGGTCGGTCTTGTCGCAGACGGACAGACCGACGCCACGACCGGGACGACCGGCTCGTAGGAACCGCCCAACCGACGTGCCCCCGCCCAGCCGGGGGTACTAGCGTCGGAGCGTCGCCGGGCGAGGCCCGGCCGGTCGGGGTGACACGTCGCTCCGGCCCGATCGTTGTGGATCTGGAGGCTCGCATTGCCGAAGACATCAGACGTCGTGTTCGTGGACGGTGTCCGTACCCCGTTCGGCCGCGCCGGTGAGAAGGGGGTGTTCTGGCGGACCCGCGCCGACGACCTCGCCGTGCACGCGATGCGTGGCCTGCTCGACCGGAACAGCTCGCTCGACGGTGCCGCCGTGGACGACGTCGCCGTCGCCGCGACCACCCAGCAGGGCGACCAGGGCCTGACCCTCGGCCGCACGGTGGGCATGCTTGCCGGCCTGCCGAAGACCGTCCCCGGGTACGCCATCGACCGCATGTGCGCGGGTGCGATGACGAGCGTCACGACGCTCGCCGGTGCCATCGCCTTCGGTGCCGCCGACATCGCCATCGCCGGCGGCGTCGAGCACATGGGACGCCACCCGATGGGCTTCAACGCCGACCCGAACCCCCGCTTCGTCGCGGAGCGCATGGTCTCCAGCGACGCCCTCGTCATGGGCGCCACCGCCGAGCGTCTGCACGACCGCTTCCCCGCCATCACGAAGGACCGCACCGACGCCTTCGCCGTGCAGTCCCAGCAGCGCTACGCCGCCGCCTGGGGTGCCGGCAAGCTGCAGCCGGACGTCATCCCGGTCGAGGTCAACACCGGAGCAGGCTGGGACATCGTCTCGGCCGACGAGCCGCCGCGACCCGGCACCACCCTGGAGGCCCTGGCCGCGTTGAAGACGCCGTTCCGGCCCCACGGACGGGTCACCGCCGGCAACGCCGCCGGGCTCAACGACGGCGCGACGATGAGCCTCCTCGCGTCCGAGGACGGCGCGAAGCAGCACGGTCTGCCGACGAAGATGCGCATGGTCTCCTTCGCCTTCATGGGCGTGGACCCCGAGGTCATGGGCGTCGGCCCGATCCCCGCTACCGACAAGGCGCTGCGGAAGGCCGGGCTGTCGATCGACGACATCGGTCTGTTCGAGATCAACGAGGCCTTCGCCGTGCAGGTCCTGGCCTACCTGGACAACTACGGCATCGCGCAGGACTCCCCGAACGTGAACGCCTGGGGCGGCGCGATCGCCGTCGGGCACCCTCTCGCGTCGAGCGGCGTCCGCCTGATGAACCAGCTCGCAGCCCAGTTCGCCGAGCGCCCGGACGTCAGGTACGGCATCACCACGATGTGCATCGGGCTCGGCCAGGGCGGCACCGTCATCTGGGAGAACCCGAACTTCAGCAAGTCCGCGGCACGGAAGGCGGCCTGACCATGACCACCACCCCGATCGACCAGCTGACCGCCCTGAGCGAGGACGAGGTCGTCACGCATTCGTACGTCAAGCACGTCGCGCTGCCCTCGGGTGGCACGCTCGCGCTGATCACGCTCGACAACGGCAAGGACTACAAGCGGCCCTCGACGCTCGGCCCGCGCACGATGCGCGAGCTGTCGGACGTGCTCGACGCGCTGCGTGACGCCGCGTCGACGGGCACGATCCAGGCCGTCGCGATCACCGGCAAGGAGTACTGCTTCGCGGCCGGTGCCGATCTCTCCCAGGCGGCGGCGCTCCCCTCCCGCGAGGTCGCACACGAGCTCGGCGTGCTCGGCCACGCGACGCTCCGGAAGTTCAGCGAGCTCGGTGTGCCGTCGTTCGCGTTCGTCAACGGCATCGCGCTCGGCGGCGGGCTCGAGGTCGCGCTGCACTGCACCTACCGCGTGTTCTCGTCCGCTGCCCAGGGCATCGGGCTGCCCGAGGTCTTCCTCGGGATCATCCCGGGATGGGGTGGTGCGACCCTGCTCCCCCGGCTCATCGGTCCGGAGAAGGCCCTGCGGGTCATCGTCGAGAACCCGCTGAAGAACAACCGCCTGATGGACGGCCCGGCCGCGGTCGACCTCGGCATCGGCGATGTGCTGATCCCCTCGGTGACGTTCCTGCCGTCCGCGGTCGCCTGGGCCGACGGCGTCGTGTCCGGCCGCACGAAGGTCGTCCGCAAGAACGAGCCCGGACTGATCGAGAAGGCCGCCTGGGGCACCGTCGTCAAGGTCGCCCGTGGACAGGTCGCGTCGAAGATCGGCACCGTGCCGAAGTCACCGTTCCGCGCGCTCGACCTCGTCGCCGCCGCTCGTAGCGGATCGTTGGAGGAGCGCTTCGCCGGTGAGGACGACGCCCTGGCCGACCTGCTCGCCGGGGACCAGTTCGCCGCGTCGATGTACGCGTTCGACCTCGTGCAGAAGCGGGCGAAGCGTCCGGTCGGCGCTCCCGAGGGCGTCGACGCGAAGAAGATCACCAAGGTGGGCGTCCTCGGCGCCGGACTCATGGCGTCCCAGTTCGCGCTGCTCTTCGCCCGTCGTCTCGGCGTGCCGGTCGTCATCACCGACGTCTCGCAGGAGCGCGTCGACGCCGGTGTCGCCCGGATCCGCCAGTCCGTCGACGAGATGCTCGCCAAGGGCCGGGTCTCGCAGGACGACGCCAACCGCATCACCGCACTCGTCAGCGGTTCGGTGTCCTACGACGCCTTCGCCGACGCCGACTGGGTGATCGAGGCCGTGTTCGAGGAGATGAGCGTCAAGCAGGACGTGTTCCGCAAGATCGAGCAGGTCATCGCTCCGGACGCGATCCTCGCCACGAACACCTCGTCGCTCTCCGTCGACGAGATGGCCTCGGTGCTGACGAACCCGGAACGCCTGGTCGGCTTCCACTTCTTCAACCCGGTCGCGGTGATGCCGCTGCTCGAGGTCGTGCGGGCGGCGAAGACCTCCGACGAGGCCGTCGCCACCGCCCTCGCCGTCGCGAAGACGCTGAAGAAGACCGCCATCGTCACGGCCGACCAGCCGGGCTTCGTCGTCAACCGGGTCCTCGCACGCGTCCTCGGTGAAGCGATGCGTGGCGTCGAGGAGGGCACCTCGTTCGAGATCGTCGCCGACGGTGCCGCTCCCCTGGGCCTGCCGATGTCACCGTTCGAACTGCTCGAGCTCGTCGGTCTGCCGGTCGGTGCGCACGTGCTCGACTCGCACCACGCTGCGTGGCCGGAGCGCTTCTACCCGGGCGACGGGCTGAAGCGGATCGCGGAGCACGGCACGATCCTCACCCGCGACAAGAAGGGCAACGCGAGCGGGTACGACCCCGCTGCCGTGAAGCTCGTCGCACCGGCGAAGAAGGACGCGAAGCCGGTCGACGCTGCCGAGATGCAGCGCCGGTTCGAGGACGCCCTGGCCGACGAGGTGCACCGCATGCTCGAGAACGGGGTCGTCCAGCACGTCGAGGAGATCGACCTCGGGCTGATCCTCGGCGCGGGCTACCCGTTCCAGGCCGGTGGCATCAGCCCGTACCTCGACCGCTCCGGTGCGTCCGAGCGCGTCTTCGGCGGCACGTTCCACGAGCCGCCGATCGTCGGCCCCGCCTCCCGCTAGCCCGCACGGCGCTGCCCGGCGCACGGCGCTGACTGGCTCCGCACAACAGGAACCGCCCCGAACCACGGGATCCCGTGGTTCGGGGCGGTTCCTGTTGTGCGACGCCGAAGTGCACCGGGCGCGACGGGCGTCAGCGCTCGGCGGACTCCCGCGACCGCGCCGGCTTCGCCTGGGGCACCTTCGTGCCGACGACCTGGTCGATGACGTCGCGGGTGATCGCCTGCGCGGTCAGCCCCGCATCGCTGAGGATCTGACTCCGGCTGGCGTGGTCGATGAACGCGTCCGGCAGCCCGAGCTCGTTGACGCCGGTGTCGACCCCGGCAGCGCGGAGGTCCTGCCGCAGCCGGGTCCCGACACCACCGACACGGACGCCGTCCTCGATCGTGATGACCAACCGGTGGTCGCGGGACAGGTCGATGAGCGACGCCGGGATGGGCACCACCCAGCGCGGGTCGACGACGGTCACACCGATGCCCTGCGCCTCGAGCAGCGCGGCGGCCTCGAGCGCCGTCGGCACCATCGACCCGACGGCCACGATCAGGACGTCCTCGGCCGAGGTGGGCTCGTGCAGCACGTCGACACCGTCGCCGAGCCGTCGGAGTGCGGGGATGTCCGGCCCGACCTGACCCTTGGACCACCGGAGGACCGTCGGCGCGTCATCGACCGCCACGGCCTCCCGGAACTCCTCACGCAGGGTGATGGCGTCGCGCGGGGCGGCGATCCGGATGCCGGGGACGACCTGCAGCAGCGCCAGGTCCCACATGCCGTGGTGCGAGGGCCCGTCGGGGCCGGTGATGCCGGCACGGTCGAGCACGAAGGTGACGCCGGCCCGGTGCAGGGCGACGTCCATGAGCACCTGGTCGAACGCCCGGTTGAGGAACGTCGCGTAGAGCGCCACGACGGGGTGGAGTCCCCCGTACGCCAGCCCTGCGGCCGTGGTGACGGCATGCTGCTCGGCGATGCCGACGTCGATGACCCGGTCCGGGTGCGCCTGCTGGAACAGGTGCAGTCCGGTCGGACGGAGCATCGCGGCGGTGATGGCCATGATCCGCGGGTCCTCGTGGCCGACCTCGGCGAGCGTCGCGGCGAAGACGGAGGTCCACGACGGACCCGAGGCCTTGTCGAGCGACTCGCCCGTCTCCGGGTCGATGTGCCCGACGGCGTGGAACTGGTCCGCCTGGTCGCGGAGGGCGGGCTCGAAGCCGTGGCCCTTCTCGGTGATCGCGTGCACGATGACGGGCGAGCCGTAGCCCTTCGCCTGCCGGAGCGCCGCCTCCATCGCCTGCTGGTCGTGCCCGTCGACGGGTCCGACGTACTTGATGTCGAGGTTCGAGTACAGCGCCTCGTTGTTGGTGAAGCGCGACAGGAAACCGTGCAGCCCGCCGCGGAGCCCGCGGTACACCGCCCGTCCGGGCGCACCGAAGTGGTCGGCTGCGGCCCGGCTCTTCTCGTACAGGGTGCGGTACTCGCGACGGGTCCGGACGGAGCTGAGGAAGCGGGCCATCCCGCCGATCGTCGGCGCGTAGGAGCGGCCGTTGTCGTTGACCACGATCACCAGTCGGCGGTCGTTCTGGTCCGAGATGTTGTTGAGCGCCTCCCACGTCATGCCACCCGTGAGGGCGCCGTCCCCGACCACGGCGACGACCGTGCGGCCGGACTGCCCGGTCTGCTGGAAGGCACGGGAGATGCCGTCCGCCCAGGACAGCGACGAGGACGCGTGCGACGACTCGACGATGTCGTGCTCCGACTCGCTCCGCTGCGGGTAGCCGGCGATGCCCCCACGCTCCCGCAGACGCGAGAAGTCCTGCCGGCCGGTGACGAGCTTGTGCACGTACGACTGGTGACCGGTGTCGAAGACGAACGGGTCGTGCGGCGAGTCGAAGACCCGGTGCATGGCGAGGGTCAGCTCGACGACGCCCAGGTTCGGCCCGAGGTGCCCGCCGGTCTTGGCGACCTCGGCGACCAGGAAGGTGCGGATCTCCGCGGCGAGGTCGGTCATCTGCGCGTCGGAGAGACGCTTCAGGTCGCGCGGCGACGTGATGCTGGCGAGCAGGCTCACGGGCGCTCCTTTCGTACGGCGGTCGGCCCACTCTATGCGCGCGACCAGCGGACGGACTGGAGGCGCGGTGGCAGCCCGCCACGCGCCTCCCGTCCTCCGCGAAACGCAACGAGAGCGGCTCCCCGCAACGGAGTACCGCTGCGGGGAGCCGCCCAGGTTGCGTTTTGCGGAAGGGGTCAGACGAGCGAACGGAGGACGTACTGCAGGATGCCGCCGTTGCGGTAGTAGTCGGCCTCGCCCGGGGTGTCGATGCGGACGACCGCGTCGAACTCGATCGGCTGCTTGCCGGCGGGCGAGTGCTCGGTCGGCTCCGCCGTGACGTGCACGGTCTTCGGCGTGGTGCCCTCGTTGAGCGCGGTCAGACCGGAGATCGAGATGGACTCGGTGCCGTCGAGCCCGAGGGACTCGATCGACTCCCCCGCCGGGAACTGCAGCGGGACGACGCCCATGCCGATGAGGTTCGACCGGTGGATCCGCTCGAAGCTCTCGGTGATGACCGCCTTGACGCCCAGGAGGCTCGTGCCCTTCGCCGCCCAGTCACGGGAGGAACCGGAGCCGTACTCCTTGCCGCCCAGGACGACGAGCGGGGTGCCCTGCGCCTGGTAGTGCTCGGACGCGTCGTAGATGAACGACTGCGCACCGTCGGGCGTGGTGAAGTCGCGGGTGTAGCCACCCTCGACGCCGTCCAGGAGCTGGTTGCGGAGTCGGATGTTCGCGAACGTGCCGCGGATCATCACCTCGTGGTTGCCGCGGCGCGAGCCGTAGGAGTTGAAGTCCTTGCGGTCGACGCCGTGCTCGGCGAGGTACTTGCCCGCCGGGCTGTCGGCCTTGATCGATCCGGCCGGGGAGATGTGGTCGGTCGTGACCGAGTCGCCGAGCTTGGCGAGCACGCGGGCACCGGAGATGTCCGACACGGCGTCGGGCGTCATCGTCATGCCCTCGAAGTACGGGGGCTTCCGCACGTAGGTCGACTGCGCGTCCCACTCGAACGTGTCACCGGTCGGGGTCGGCAGGTTCTTCCACCGGTCGTCGCCCTCGAACACGGAGCCGTACTCGTGGGTGAACATCTCGGTGTCGATCGACGAGTCGATGACCTGCTGGACCTCGGCCGTGTCGGGCCAGATGTCCTTGAGGAAGACGTCGTTGCCTTCGGTGTCGGTACCGAGCGCGTCGGTGTCGAAGTCGAAGTGCATCGAGCCGGCGAGGGCGTACGCGATGACCAGCGGCGGGGACGCCAGGTAGTTCATCTTCACGTCCGGGTTGATGCGACCCTCGAAGTTGCGGTTGCCCGAGAGCACCGCGGTCACGGCGAGGTCGTTGTCCTGCACGGCCTGCGAGATCTCCTCGGGCAGCGGGCCCGAGTTGCCGATGCAGGTGGTGCAGCCGTAGCCGACCGTGTAGAAGCCGAGGTCCTCGAGGTAGGTCGTCAGACCGGCCTTCTCGTAGTAGTCCGTGACGACCTTGGAGCCCGGCGCGAGGGTGGTCTTGACCCACGGCTTGGCCTTCAGGCCCTTCTTCGACGCGTTGCGCGCGAGGATGCCCGCGGCCATCATCACCGACGGGTTCGACGTGTTGGTGCACGACGTGATCGCGGCGATCGCGACGGCACCGTGGTCGATCGTGAAGGGGTCACCTTCGGCGATCGCGACCGAGGTCGGCTTCGAGACCGTGCCGGGCGCACTGGACGCGTGGACCGGGACCTCGGACGCCGGAGCGTCCTGCAGGTCGTCGACGGCGTGCTCGTCACCGGGGGCAGCGGCGACCGGGTCGGACGCCGGGAACGTGTCCGCGACGGCCTTGTCCTCTTCGGTGTGCTCGATGCTCGCGTAGTTGGCGAGGTCGACCTCGAACTGGTCCTTCGCCTCGGACAGGACGATGCGGTCCTGCGGGCGCTTCGGGCCGGAGATCGAGGGGACGACCGTCGAGAGGTCGAGCTCGAGGTACTCCGAGTACGCCGGCTCGACCGAGGGGTCGTGCCACAGACCCTGCGTCTTCGAGTAAGCCTCGACCAGGGCGATCTGCGCCTCGTCGCGACCGGTCAGCCGCAGGTAGTCGAGCGTGACGTCGTCGACCGGGAAGATCGCGGCCGTCGAGCCGAACTCGGGGCTCATGTTGCCGATGGTCGCGCGGTTCGCGAGCGGCACCGCGCCGACACCCTCGCCGTAGAACTCGACGAACTTGCCGACCACACCGTGCTTGCGGAGCTGCTCAGTGATCGTGAGCACCACGTCGGTCGCGGTCACACCGGCGGGGATCGCACCCGAGAGCTTGAAGCCGACGACCTTCGGGATGAGCATGGAGACCGGCTGACCGAGCATCGCCGCCTCGGCCTCGATGCCGCCGACGCCCCAGCCCAGCACGCCGAGGCCGTTGACCATCGTGGTGTGCGAGTCGGTGCCGACGAGGGTGTCCGGGTAGGCGTAGGTCTCGCCGTCGAAGTCACGCGTGTAGGTGACCTTCGCCAGGTACTCGATGTTCACCTGGTGGACGATGCCGGTGCCCGGCGGGACGACCTTGAAGTCCTCGAACGCCGTCTGGCCCCATCGGAGGAACTGGTAGCGCTCCCCGTTCCGCTCGTACTCGAGGTCGGTGTTGCGCTGCAGGGCGTCGGAGCTGCCGAAGAGGTCCGCGATCACCGAGTGGTCGATGACCATCTCGGCCGGGGACAGCGGGTTGATCTTGTTCGGGTCGCCGCCGATCTCGGCCATCGCCTCGCGCATGGTGGCGAGGTCGACGATGCACGGGACACCGGTGAAGTCCTGCATGACCACGCGGGCCGGGGAGAACTGGATCTCGGTGTCCGGATCGGCCTCCGGCTTCCACGAGCCGAGGGCGCGGATCTGGCCTTCGGTGACGTTCGCGCCGTCCTCGGTGCGCAGGAGGTTCTCGAGCAGCACCTTGAGGCTGTACGGGAGCTTCTCGTGCCCGGGCACGGCGTCGATCCGGTGGATGGCGTAGTCGACACCCCCGACCGAGAGCGTGTCCTTCGATCCGAAGCTGTTGACTGCAGCCACTGTGCCGCCTCCTGGGTTGATCGGTGTGCCCTCATCCTCGCGGGCCGCGGGACGTCCCACCAGCAAGGTGAACCTAAACCCGGGGACTCCGTCGTGCCCGGAGGAAAGTCTCTTGACGTCGAGACAACTCTACACCGCGGCGGGTTCGTCCCGGACGAAGACGGCCCGGACGAGCAGCCACGTCACCCAGAGCAGGGCTGCGTAGAGCGGGACGCCGGTGATCAGCTTGATGCCGGCGAGCAGCTCGACCTGCGCCGCCAGCCAGAGCGGGATCTCGAACGCGAGCCGGAAGGCGAAGAGCCCGGCCCACATCCAGGTCGCGACGGTCAGGACGCGACGCTTCGCCGGGTCGTCCCGCCAGTCGTGACCGTCGTCGTCGCCCGGCACGAGCAGCCCGACGACCAGGCCGATCAGTGGCCGACGGATCGCCAGCGTGACGAGGATGACCGCCAGGAAGACGGCGTTGATGACGATGCCGGGGATGAAGTTGCTCTCGGCCCGACCCGTCAGCAGGGCGAGGCCCGCCGAGATCGCGACGCCGAAGATGCCCGCGAAGGACATCATGATCGACTGCCGCTGGAGCAGCCGGAGCACCACGAAGACGAGCCCGATCGCGACCGGGACGACGACGCTCGGCACGACCTCCTTCGTGATCGCGTAGACGATCAGGAAGGCGAAGCCCGGCAGCACCGACTCGGCGAGCCCGCGGACACCCCCGACCGCGGTCAGCAGGGCCTTGCCGGACGGCGCCTCGCCCGGGGCGACCTGACCGATGCCGGCGTTGCGCACCGCGTCCCGCAGCTGGGCCTGCAGTGACAGCGGCTCAGCGCGCTCCTCGACGAAGGGATCCGACGCGGCGGAGCCGGTGGTCGGGGTGACCCCGTCGGGACGGGAGCGGTCGTCGTGGTCCGTCACCGGGCCTCCAGGCTGGTTCGTCGGGGTCGGCCGCAGCCGCGTCAGATGGTCGACTGGGTCGACTTCGGCATGTGCAGCGGGATGAGGTCGCGCGGCGGCATCGGGGTCGTTCCACGAACGACGACGACGCTGCGGAAGAGCTCCTCGATGTCGGCGGCGTCCTCGGGCTGCTCGGCGGCCTTGCCGGCGATGACCCCACGGAGGAACCAGCGCGGGCCGTCGACCCCGACGAAGCGGGCCGCTCGGACCCCGTCGGTGACGCCAGCGCCGCCCACGACGGGCACCTGCGCGCGGAGTTCCGGACCGAACGGGCCGTCGACCTCCGTGACGACACCGCCCTGCTGCTGGATCTGCTCGGCGATCTGCGCACGGATCTCGTGCCAGAGGCCGGTCGAGCGCGGCGCGGCGAACGGCTGCACCTGCAGGGTCGACTCGTCGTAGTCCAGGCCGACGGCGACCACACGCTGCGAGTCCTCTTCGACCTCGAGACGGAGGTGCAGACCCTCGCGCGGCAGGATCTTCACGCCGCCGAGGTCGACGTACGGACGGACCAGGTTCGCCTCGGTCTCGTCGAGGGGACCGTTGTCGCCACGGTCCAGCGGAGCCGACTTGTCGGTCGACTCGGTGGCCAGGACCTCGTCGAAGCCCGCGTCGGCGTCGTCCGCGAGCTCGATCTCGGGCGAGGGCCCGGCGACCTCGACGTCGTCCACCACGGCCTCGGCGACCTCGACCTCGTCGCGCTTGCGTCGTCCGATCCTCATGACCGCGTCCCTTCCAGACCCTGCTCGTGCATGTCGACGGGCGTCACCGCTCCGTCGTTCCGATCGGCGTCCTGTCCGGCGCCGACGACGACGGAGGACACCTCGTGACCGGTCCGGTCACCGTAGCCCGACGACCCGAACCCGCCCTGGCCGCGAGCGCTCTGCGGCAGCTCGGCGACCTGCGTGAACGTCACGCGGGGCACCGGCATGACGATCAGCTGTGCGATCCGGTCGCCGACCCGGACCTCGTACGGCTCCGTGGCGTCCGTGTTGAGCAACGCGACCTTCACTTCGCCGCGGTACCCCGAGTCGATCGTGCCGGGTGCGTTCACGATGGTGATGCCGTGCTTCGCGGCCAGACCGCTGCGGGGCACGACGAAGCCGACGTGCTGGTCCGGCAGGGCGATCGCCAGCCCGGTGCCGACCAGGCGGCGTTCCCCGGGCGCGAGCACGAAGGACTCGGCCGACACGAGGTCCGCTCCGGCGTCGCCGGGCTTGGCGAAGGCGGGAGCGGCGTTGCCGGTCCAGAGGACGTCGACTGCTTCGGTCACGAGTCGAGGGTAGTGCAGACCGTGACCGATCCGTGACCTGCTCGGAGCACGCAGCGGCTCGTGGTCGAATGGAGGGGTGACCGTGTACCGCGAACGACTGTGGGCTCCGCCCGCCCTGTACCTGGCGACGGCGCTCGTCATCCCCGCGAGCCTGCTCGTCTTCCTCCCCATCAGCGCGACGGCCGGGGTCGCCGTGGCCATCGGCATGGAGCTCGCTGTGCTCGTGCTCCTGTGGGCTCTCGCACCTGTCATCGAGGTGACGGACACCGAGTTCCACGCCGGCCGGGCCCATCTGCCCCGCTCGGTCGTCGGCGAGGTCGCCGGCTTCACCGGTGCGGCCGCGACCAGCCAGCGTGGACCGGAACTCGACGCCCGCGCCTGGACCCTGTTCCGCGGCTACGTGCACGGCGTCGTCAAGGTGGAGGTCCGGGACGCCGCCGACCCCACCCCGTACTGGCTGGTGAGCGTCCGTGACCCGGAGGCCGTCACCCGGGCCCTGACGACCGGCGCCGAGCGGACGAACCGGACCGAACCGGCCTGACGCGGGACCCCACACGCAGAACGGCCCGCATCCAGGAGGATGCGGGCCGTTCTGCGCTCGGTCGGTGCGTCAGAGTGCTGCGCACTCCATGCACACGGGGCCGAGCTTCGTCTCGTGGTCGAGCTGCGAGCGGTGCTTCACCAGGAAGCACTCGACACAGGTGAACTCGTCGACCTGCGGGGGCAGGACGACGACGTCGAGGTCGACGTCGCTGAGGTCCTGGCCCGCGAGCTCGAAGCTGCCCGGGTTGTCAGAATCGTCGTCGACGACTCCCGACATCTTGTCGGGGACGCGCTCCTTGAGGGCCTCGATCGACTCCGAGTCGGAGTTGTCGTCGGTCTTCCGGGGGGCGTCGTAATCGGTGGCCATGCCCATCCATTTCTCGTATCGAGAGGTCGTCGCCGGATTCGGCGGCGACAGTTTGCACCACGGCCCGTCCGAGTGCAAACCGAGTACTCGAGCGGTGCGTCCTGGCCGTGCAACCCGGCGCGCATCCCGACCATTCCCGAAGCCGGGGACGAGACGCACGGCACGCCGTGCGCCTGCGCGGAAAGTGCTGCAGCGGCCTGCATACTCCTCGGGTACGACGCACGACCGTACGCAGGCAGCGGAAGGCGGAACCATGCAAGACGTGAGAGTCATCGGAGTCGAATCCGGGTCACTCCTCCTGGCGACCGACGGCGGGACCGAGTTCCGGCTACCCGTCACCGCGTCCCTCCCGGGCCAGGTCCGGCAGGCGAACCCCGACTCCGGGCCGCAGAAGCGCGTGTCACCGAAGGACGTGCAGGCGCGCATCCGCAGCGGTTCCGACGCCGCCGACGTCGCCGCGTCCCTCGGCGTCGAGGTCGACTACGTCCGCCGGTTCGAGGGTCCGGTCCTCGCCGAGCGCGCGTTCGTGCTCGACGCCGCCCGCCGGGTCAGCGTGACCCCGGTCGACGACGCGTCGCCGGACACCTTCGGCGAAGCCATCACGGCCCGCCTGGAGGCCGGGGACGCCACCGACATCGCCTGGTCGAGCTGGAAGCACGTCGAGAACGGCTGGCAGGTCCAGGTCCGGTACACCGCTGCCGAGGTCGAGCACGACGCCCAGTGGCGCTTCGACCCGAAGACCGCAACGCTCGTGCCGGACAACGGCGACGCGCACCGCCTGTCGCACACCGAGGACGAGGGCATCGCGCCGCGTCTCCGCGCCGTCGAGTACGAGCGTCAGGACGAGGACGGCACCCGCTTCGACTCCGGCGCCTTCCACGTCGAGGAGGCCGCAGCCGCCGAGGAGCCCACAGCCCCCGAAGCCGTCGAGCGCACCGCACTGCGCCCGCCGCTCCCCCGCATCGGCACCTCGTACGTCGAGGAGCGCGCGCCCGGCAACGAGACCGCCGACCTGCTGGAGGCCCTCCGCCGCCGCCGGGGTGAGCGCGAAGCCGCGACCTTCCCGGACCAGCAGGACGCCCCGCGCGGCACCTCGGTCGGCGTCGTCGACCTGCCCGTGTCGCCCGTCGACGACTCGGACACTGCCCCGCAGCCGGAGGCCCGCCCCACGGCCGCCCCGGACGCCGACGGCCGGTCCGACCGCCGCAAGCGCAACCGTCGCGCCATGCCCAGCTGGGACGAGATCGTCTTCGGCACCCGCCCGGACGACGACACCGTCTGACCCGTCCTGCCGACCGACCGGTCAGGAGGCCCGTCCCGCGTCCGTGGGCGGGCCTCCTGTCCGTCCCGGCCTCGGTCCGTGCCGGCCCCGTCGGTTGCGGCGTCCGGACCGCCCGGGCCCCGGTCGATCAGCGCTCCAGTCCGTCAGCGCGCGGGCTACTGGGCGAACGCGCCGGCCAGGCGCAGCGGGACGAGCAGTTCGTCGTCACTCATCGCCCCGTGCTGGCCGATCATCCGGCCGGGCTCCGTGCCCTCCGGGACCCCGCGGTCGTCGTTGAACGCCCACGACCCCTTCGCGACGAGCAACACGTCGCCGATCCGCGGCAGGACCTCTGGGTCGACCGGCCCGAACCACCCGGCGGCCACGGCCTCTGCCCGGCTGGCGACCACCGCACGCTTGCCCAGCGACGCCCGGAACGCCTCGACGAGCGCCGGCACGTCCGTTCCCGGCGCAACGGTCAGCTGACGGCAGCGCGGGTCGCCCGCCACGCCGACGACGTCCACCAGGAGTTCCGGGTCCATCGGGACGTTCGCGTGCGGCGGCACGTCGAGCACGCCGTGGTCCGCGGTGACGAGCACCCCGACGTCGGGCGCGATGCGGTCGGCGAGGCGGGACAGCTCGGCGTCCACGAGCTCGAGCGCCGCGGTCCACCGGTCGGACTGCCAGCCGTGCTTGTGCCCGATCGAGTCGAGCTCCGGGATGTAGAGGTAGACGATCTGCTGCCCGGTCGCGGTCGCGTCGAGCGCGGCGTCGATGCGGGCCGGGATCGTGTCGCCGGCCACGAAGCGCGCACCACCGAGGACGTTCGCCGTCATGCCCGAGGACCGGTAGCGGCTCGGGGCGACGACGACCGGGTCCACACCGAGGTCCGACGCCGCGGTGAACACCGTCTCGCAGCGCAGCCACCCCGCGGGGACCTCGGTGTCCCACCCACTGAGCAGGTTCATCACCCGCGACTCGTCCGGGTTCCACCCGCTGTACCCGACGACACCGTGCGCACCGGGTGGCCGGCCGGTCGTGAGCGTCGTCAGCGCCGCGGCGGTCGTCGTCGGGAAGCCGCTGCGCAGGCGCTTCTTCGTCGCGGTGAGGAAGCGCGCGTGACCGGCCCGTGCCGCGAGGGCGTTCGCGCCGAGGCCGTCGACCAGCACGACGATCGCGGAACGGGCGGGACGGAGGGTGATCCGGGCCTCCCGGCCGGTGTCCCGCAACCAGGCCTCGTCGGCGGCGCCCAGCGCGACGAGGCAACTCGGCAGCACGTCGGCGAGGTTCACAACGGCGTCGGGGGCCGTCGGTACGCTTGTTCCCACCCCCAGAGTCTTCCAGATCGAGCTGGGTCGGCAGGAAGGTGCCATGGCACGCACGGACGTCGTCGGACTGCCCGACGGTGAGCGCATCGAGGACGTCGACGTCTCGGAGGAGATGCAGGGCTCCTTCCTGGAGTACGCGTACTCGGTCATCTACTCACGCGCGCTCCCGGACGCCCGTGACGGCCTGAAGCCCGTGCAGCGCCGCATCCTCTACCAGATGGCGGAGATGGGCCTGCGGCCGGACCGCGGCCACGTGAAGAGCGCCCGCGTCACCGGTGAGGTGATGGGGAAGCTGCACCCGCACGGCGACGGCGCGATCTACGACGCGCTCGTCCGGCTCGCGCAGCCGTTCACCATGCGCGTGCCGCTGATCGACGGACACGGCAACTTCGGCTCCCTCGACGACGGCCCGGCTGCTGCCCGGTACACCGAGGCGCGCCTGGCCGAACCGTCGATGGCGATGACGGAGGGGCTCGGCGAGGACGTCGTCGACTTCGTGCCCAACTACGACAACCAGATCATGCAGCCGAGCGTGCTGCCAGCGGCCTTCCCGAACCTGCTCGTCAACGGCGCCTCCGGCATCGCGGTCGGCATGGCGACGAACATGGCGCCGCACAACCTCGGCGAGGTCGTCGAGGCCGCGAAGCACCTGCTCATGCACCCGCGGGCCACGCTCGAGGAGCTCATGGAGTTCGTCCCCGGTCCGGACCTGCCCTCCGGCGGGACCATCGTCGGGCTCTCCGGGGTCCGCGACGCCTACGCGACCGGACGCGGGACCTTCCGGACCCGGGCGAAGGTCTCGGTCGAGAACCTCACCCCGCGCAAGTCCGGGCTGGTCGTCACCGAGCTGCCCTACCTGGTCGGGCCCGAGCGGGTCATCGAGAAGATCAAGGACGGGGTGCAGTCGAAGAAGCTCGTCGGCATCTCGGACGTCAACGACCTGACCGACCGCAACCACGGCCTCCGGCTCGTCATCGGCATCAAGTCCGGCTTCAACCCGACGGCCGTCCTCGAACAGCTCTACAAGCACACGCCGCTCGAAGAGAACTTCGGGATCAACAACGTCGCCCTGGTCGACGGCTCGCCCCGCACACTCGGGCTCCGCGACCTGCTCGACGTCTACGTCAAGCACCGCCTGTCCGTGGTCACCCGGCGCTCCCAGTACCGGCTGGCCCGACGTCGTGAGCGCCTGCACCTGGTCGAGGGGTTGCTCATCGCGATCCTCGACATCGACGAGGTCATCCAGGTCATCCGCACCTCCGACGACTCCGAAGCCGCACGGAACCGGCTCCGCGACGTCTTCGACCTGTCCGAGGTGCAGGCCGAGTACATCCTCGAGCTCCGTCTGCGCCGTCTGACGAAGTTCTCGCGCATGGAGCTCGAGGGCGAACGCGACCAGCTGCTCGCCGACATCGCCGCGCTCGAGGAACTGCTCGCGTCCGACGAACGGCTGCGCGCCCAGGTCGCGACCGAGCTGACCGCGGTGTCCGAGGAGTTCGCCACGCCCCGCCGCACCCTGCTCACCGAGGCCGACGCGCCCGTCCGCGGTGGTCGGAAGGCCACGGTGGACCCGGAGTCGCTCCAGGTCGCCGACGCCCCCTGCCGCGTGCTGCTCTCGACGACCGGACGACTCGTCCGTGTCGACATCCCCGCAGCGGAGTCCGGCATCGTGCACGTGCCGAAGCGCTCGAAGCACGACGCCGTGCGCTCCGCCGTCGTCAGCACCGTCCGCGGGCAGGTCGGCGCGCTCACCTCGACCGGGCGTGTCGTGCGGTTCTCCCCCGTGGACGTCCCGGCCGTCCCGCCCGCGTCGGTGCGACTCGATGCCGGAGTCCGGGTCAGCGAGTACCTCGGTGTCCCGAAGAGCGAGACGGTGGTCGCCCTCGTGTCGCTCGACGCGTCCGTCGCGGACTCGGTCGCCATCGGCACCGCGCAGGGCATCGTCAAGCGCGTCGTGCCGGCGGCCTGGCCCGACAAGCCGGACTTCCCCGCCATCGGGCTGAAGCCGGGCGACCACGTCGTCGGCGCCACCCAGGCACCCGAGTCGGACGACCTGGTGTTCATCACCTCGAACGCCCAGCTGCTCCGGTTCCCGGCCGCCGCAGTCCGACCGCAGGGCCTCCCGGCCGGCGGCGTCGCGGGCGTGTCCCTCGCCGGTGGTGCCACCGTGGTCTGGTTCGGCTCCGTCGCCCTCACCGAGGACACCGTCGTCGCCACCGTCTCCACCACCTCGAGCGCCCTGCCGGGCACCGACGCCGGTCGCGCCAAGGTGTCCGCCCTGACCGAGTTCCCGGCGAAGGGCCGTGGCACCCAGGGCATCCGGGCACACGCGTTCCTCAAGGGCGAGGACGGCCTCACCGTCGCCTGGGCCGGCGTCGCGCCGCCGCATGCGGTCGGCTCGGACGGTGCTGCCCGGACCCTGCCGGACTGGCTGTCGAAGCGCGACGGGTCGGGCAGTCCGCTCGACGCCGAGGTCGTCACCATCGGTGGCAGCGCCGCCGCGGTCGATGGGACCCCGGGCGAGGTCTGACACGCCTTCGTCTCCGCGAGACGCCGCCGTGACTGCGAGACGCCGCCGGATTCGGCGGCGTCCCGACATCGTGGCGGCGTCTCGACGTCATGGCGGCGTCTCGACGTCACCGGTCAGGCGTCGATGCGCTCGCGGTCCAGTCCCTCGCCCGCCAGGATGAACTCCTTGCGCGGCGCGACGTCGTTGCCCATGAGCAGCTCGAACACCTTCGCCGCCGACTCCGCGTCCGACACGTTCACCCGACGGAGCGTCCGGTGCGCACGGTCCATCGTCGTCTCGGCCAGCTGGTCGGCGTCCATCTCGCCCAGCCCCTTGTACCGCTGGATCGGCTCGAGGTACTTCTTGTTCGACCGCTCGAGCTTCTTCAGCAGCGTCGTGAGCTCCTGCTCGGAGTACGTGTAGAGCGTGTCGTTCGGCTTGCCACGGTTCACCACGACGACCCGGTGCAGCGGTGGCACTGCGGCGAACACCCGACCCTGCTCGATCATCGGACGCATGTAGCGGAAGAACAGCGTCAACAGGAGCGTGCGGATGTGGGCGCCGTCGACGTCTGCGTCGGACATGATGATGACCTTGCCGTACCGGGCCTGGTCGAGCTCGAACGTGCGCCCGGACCCGGCGCCGATCACCTGGATGATCGACGCGCACTCGACGTTCGAGAGCATGTCCGACACGGACGCCTTCTGCACGTTGAGGATCTTGCCGCGGATCGGCAGGAGCGCCTGGTACTCGCTGTTCCGGGCGAGCTTCGCGGTACCCAGGGCCGAGTCACCCTCGACGATGAACAGCTCGGTGCCCTCGACGTCGTTCGACCGGCAGTCCGCGAGCTTCGTCGGCAGCGAGGAGTTCTCGAGCGCGTTCTTGCGGCGTTGCGTCTCCTTGTGCGCACGGGCCGAGATGCGCGTCTTCATCTCGGCGACGACCTTCTCGAGGAGTCCGGCTGCCTGTGCCTTCTCGGTGCGCTGCGTCGAGGTGAGGATCTCGGTCATCCGCTTCGACACGACCGAGTCGACGATGCGTCGGACCGCCGGCGTGCCGAGGATCTCCTTGGTCTGTCCCTCGAACTGCGGCTCGGGCAGCCGGACGGTCAGCACGGCGGTGAGACCGGCGAGCACATCGTCCTTCTCGAGCTTGTCCTGACCGACCTTCAGCTTGCGGGCGTTCGCCTCGACCTGGGTGCGGACCGCCTTGACCAGACCTGCTTCGAAACCCGTCTGGTGCGTCCCGCCCTTCGGCGTGGCGATGATGTTGACGAAGCTGCGGAACATCGTCTCGTAGCCGTCGCCCCACCGCAGAGCGACGTCGACTTCACAGGTGCGCTCGACCTCGGTGGAGACCATGTGGCCCTTGTCGTCGAGCATCGGCACGGTCTCCTTGAAGGTGCCGGAACCCTGGATGCGCCAGACGTCGGTCTTCGCGCCGTCGACCGCCAGGTGCTCGACGAACTCGCCGATGCCGCCCTCGTAGCGGAAGCGCTCGACGACCGGGCCCTGCTCCACGCGGGCGCTCGGCTCGCCGTCCAGGGGCGGCGCCGCCAGCGCGGCTCGTTCCGCGGCGGCCGACATCGAGGCGGGGCGGGCATCGGTGATGGTCAACCCGAGTCCGGGGACCAGGAACGCCGTCTGACGTGCCCGGTTCACCAGGTCGCCGGTGCTGAACGCGGCGTCCTTCGTGAAGATCTGCCGGTCCGCCCAGTACCGCACCCGGGTGCCGGTGACGCCCTTCTTCACCTTGCCGATGACCCGGAGTTCGCTGCCCGAGGTGAACGGCGCGAACGGCGCGTCAGGCCCGATGCCCTGCGCGTCGTCGAAGATGCCGGGCTCCCCACGGTGGAACGACATGGCGTAGGTCTTGCCGCCCCGGTCGACCTCGACGTCGAGGCGCTCCGACAGCGCGTTCACGACGGAGGCACCGACCCCGTGCAACCCGCCGGAGGCCGCGTACGACCCCGAGCCGAACTTGCCGCCGGCGTGCAGCTTCGTGAACACGACCTCCACCCCGGTCAGGCCGGTCTTCGGTTCGACGTCGACGGGGATGCCACGAGCGACGTCGGAGACCTCGACCGACCCGTCCGCGTGCAACGTGACACCGATCTCGTCACCGTGCCCCGCGAGGGCTTCGTCAACCGAGTTGTCGATGACCTCCCACAGGCAGTGCATCAGGCCGCGGGAGTCCGTCGAGCCGATGTACATGCCGGGACGCTTCCGGACCGCCTCGAGTCCTTCGAGGACGGAGAGATGCCGTGCGGAGTAGTCGGAGCTCACCTGACGAGCGTACCGAGCATGTCCGACACGGCACGGAGGCGCGGGCGAAATACACATGGCTCACCAGCAGAAGCGGAGATCATGTAGTACTTCAGTATGGAACCGCCACGGGCGCCGCGGACGCTTGCCTCGACCTTCGACCCAGCCGCGAACTCCTTGAACGCCGCCCGACTGCTGTTCGCCGGACTGGTGCTCGTGTCGCATGCGGTGGGGATGACCGGGGTGTCCGCCGAGCCCGAGCTCGGCGGGATGACCGTGGGACGTTGGGGGGTGATGGGTTTCTTCACCGTGTCGGGGTACCTCATCTGCCGGAGTCGCGACAACACGCGGTCGATGCTCGACTTCGCCGAGGCCCGCGCGGCTCGCATCCTCCCCGGACTGTTCGCCACCCTCCTCGTCACCGCCTTCGTCTTCGCCCCGATCTCGGTCGGCTACGAACCCGACGCGAGGTGGGACCCGTCGAGTGCCGTCCGGTACGTCCTCCACAACGCGCCGCTCTACCCGCCGAGGTTCCTGCAGGAGGGCATCGACGACACCCTGGTCGGCGTGCCGTACGAAGGCATCTGGAACGGCTCACTGTGGACGCTCTTCTGGGAGGCCGCCTGCTACGTCGTGGTCGCTGTCGCCTTCTCGCTGGTCCCGGTACGGGTCCGACGCGTGACCTCGGTCGTCGCCCTCGCCGTCGCGACGATCGCGGCGCTCCCGAACACCCTCGGGATCATCGAGTACCCCGGCCTCGGTTCTGCCATCGACGTCTGTGTCGCGTTCGCAGCGGGTGCCGTCGCATACTTCTGGGCCGGCGCGATCCGTGTCTCGGCAGTCACGGTCATGCCGCTGCTCACGGTGATCGCGGCGTCGGTCGTGACCGGGACGAGTGCGGACATCGCTCCGCTCCCGTTCATCATCCTGCTGCTCCCGCTCAGCACGGCAGTACCCCTGCATCGGTTCGGGTCACGGTTCGACGCCTCGTACGGCTTCTACGTCTACGCCTGGCCCGTGCAACAACTCACCTGCCTCGCACTCGGTCCGGTGCTGCCGTTCCCACTCCTGTTGATCCTGCAGATCCTGTCGACTCTCGGCTTGGGGTACCTGTCCAGTCTGCTCGTCGAGCGACCGGCGCAACGTCGGGCGCGGGCGCGCCGCCTGCGCCGTGCGGTGCAGCACGAACAGCTCCGCAGCCGTCCCGACACTCGTACTGGGGATGATCGGTCCGCGCTGAGCGAAATGGGCGCCCCGGATGCCGCACATCCAGGCAGGACGTGTTGAGATGGTGCAACCAAGAAGCACCACCTGCAATCCGTGAGGAGCACAGCAATGACCCAGACCGTGCAGGACCTCTCCATCGACGAAGTCAGCAACCACCAGCTCACCGCTGCCGACCGGTGTGACAGCTGCGGAGCGCAGGCGTACATCCGAGCCACCATGGCGAGCGGCGAACTGTTCTTCTGCGCCCACCACGGAGCTGAGTTCAAGGACAAGCTCGCCGCCACCGCGATCGAGTGGCACGACGAGAGCAGCCGACTCCACGAGTCGAAGTAAGCGCGACGCACCACACGACGGGCCCGGATCCACATGGATCCGGGCCCGTCGTCGTCCTGGCATCCGTCATGTGACGGACGAAACCGCCTGGAGGCCCGGCCCCGGTCTCCCGCACCGATGCCGGGCCTCCAGGCGGCCGCCGTCGACCACCGGCTACGCGATGCGCTTGAACGCCTTGTCGACGTACCGGTCGATCGTGGCGCGGGCTTCACGTGCGTACTCGTCGATCGTCGCCGTCCGACCCGGGTCCGGCTTGTAGTCGCGGCCGAGTCGGGCCGTCGCCGCGGCGAGCACGGCGTCGGTCAGCTGCGGGTTGAGCGGCAGGATCGGCCCCTGCGTGTGCGTGCCGAACGAGTTGCCGGTGACGGCACCCTCGACCGGCGAACCGGCCTGGTTGCCCCCACCGGAGACGACGTCCGCGAACGGCGAGACGCCGTCGGCGAGCTCGATGCGTGCAGCGTGGTCCTCGAAGCCGGCCAGCCGGGTCGACGCTCCCGGCAGCAGCGGGTACCGCGACTCCAGGACGAGGTAGTTCACACGGCGCTCTGCCCCACGAACGGCTCGGGCGTCGAACACGCCGAAGCCGTCGATCGGGGCGCCGTCGGTCGGGACGACCTGGTTCGTGGCGAGGTCGAACCCGCCGCCGACCGCCACCACCGGCACCCCGGCGGTCGCGAAGTCGCGCAGGACCGGACCGACCCGGGTGACGTCCGTACCGAGCGAGCGCATCGCGCTGAGCGGTCCGTTGCCCACCACCACCACGTCGGCCGCCGAGGGCAACTCGTCGCCCGGGGCGTACTCGACGACCTCGGTGACGATGTCGGCGGTGGCGGCGCGACGGACGAGGGCTGCGACGTTGCCGCGGTCCCCCGACACCCCCATCTGCCGCGGGTAGACGTGCAGGATGGTCAGGCGATCGGCCGTCATGCGGTCTTCTCCATGTCCGGGTGGCCGAGGGCCTTCCGGGCGATCATCATGATCTCGTAGTTGACGATGAAGTTCTTCGTGCCCGTCGTCGTGGCGCCGAGGCCCTGCATGTGCCGGATCGCCGACTCGACGTCAGGCTCGACACGACCGATGCGGACACCGGTGTGCTCGAGGGCGATCGCGATCTGCCAGGCCTTGTCGCCCGAGACGACGTCGACGTGGTCGAGCTTCGAAAAGTCGATGTCGTAGATCCAGGAGATGTCGGGCGTGCCCTCGTCGATCGCCATGAGGACCTGCTCCGGGTGCGCCGGCAGGGCGTCGAGGTTGAGCTGCAGGCTCGCGGCGTTCTTGAACATCGTGAACTCGGCGGACTCACCGGCGATCGGCAGTCGCTCGCCACGACCGTAGGCCGGCTTCATCCGCTCGAACGCCTTGGTGACGGCGGCCGGACGGAACTGGTCGCCCAGTGCGGCACTGGCCGTCGCAGCGGCAGCGGCGGCGTCCACCGCGTAGTGGAGGCCGCGGGCCGGCAGGCGGACCGGGATCTCGGAACCCGCGAACGCGATGGTGGCGCCGTCCCCGGTGAAGGCCACGACCTCGGCGTCGGCGGTCGTCCGTGCCCGGTCAGCAGCGGCGACGAAGTCGTCGGCGTTCTGCAGGCCGTTCGGGGCGGCAGCGACCACCTCGGTGCTCGCGCCGAACCGCAGGACCCGTTGCCCGTCGACGGCCAGGTAGGCGTCGAGGAACTGGTCGTCGTGGTTCGTGATGACGTTCGCGGTCGACAGCGCGGCCGTGTCGAGCATCATCGTCGCGACCCGCTCGGTCTCGAAGAACCGGTAGAGCTGGTCGACCTGGACGTTGAGCATCGTCACCGTGGACGGCGACAGGATGCCGGCGAGTTCGACGGCGAAGGCCTCGTCGACCTCGAGGATCCCGATGTCCGCCTTGAGCTTGCCGCCAAGCGAGACCTGGGAAAGCAGGGCCGACGCGATGCCCTGCGGCAGGTTGGCACCGGACGGGTTCGTGAAGACCCGCAGACCGTGCGCCCGCACGATCTCCGAGATCATGTGGGTCGTCGTCGACTTGCCGTTCGACCCCAGCACGAAGACGACACCGTTGGGGAACTGCCGCGTCACGTGCTGCAGGAAGTCCGGCACCAGCTTGAGGACGATGTAGCCCGGGTAGGCGGACCCGCCGCCCCGCGCTCGCGCGAGGGCACGGAGGATCCGCCCGACCAGGATCGGGACCACGAAACGCACCGGTCGGCCTACTCGAGGTAGTCGCGGAGCGACTGCGACCGGGACGGGTGGCGGAGCTTCGCCATCGTCTTCGACTCGATCTGGCGGATGCGCTCACGCGTGACGCCGAACGTGTCGCCGATCTGGTCGAGGGTCTTCGGCTGGCCGTCGCCCAGGCCGAAACGCATCCGGATCACGCCGGCCTCGCGCTCGGAGAGGGAGTCGAGCAGGCTCTCGAGCTGCTTCTGCAGCATCGTGAAGCCCACCGCGTCGGCCGGGACGACCGCTTCGGTGTCCTCGATGAGGTCACCG
Source organism: Curtobacterium sp. MCBD17_030 (assembly GCF_003224255.1). NCBI lineage: Bacteria > Bacillati > Actinomycetota > Actinomycetes > Micrococcales > Microbacteriaceae > Curtobacterium > Curtobacterium sp. MCBD17_030. Next base: position 567,868 of record NZ_QKLI01000001.1, read on the forward strand.
AACTCGGAGTCGCCGTCTTCACCGAGCGGGGTGTGCAGGGAGATCGGTTCGCGACCGTACTTCTGGACCTCGACGACCTTCTCGGGCGTCATGTCGAGTTCTCGGGCGAGCTCTTCGGGCGTGGGCTCGCGACCGAGGTCCTGCAGCATCTGCCGCTGGACACGGGCCAGCTTGTTGATGACCTCGACCATGTGCACCGGGATGCGGATGGTGCGGGCCTGGTCGGCCATCGCGCGGGTGATGGCCTGACGGATCCACCAGGTCGCGTAGGTCGAGAACTTGAAGCCCTTGGTGTAGTCGAACTTCTCGACGGCACGGATCAGGCCCAGGTTGCCCTCCTGGATGAGGTCGAGGAACTGCATCCCACGGCCCGTGTAGCGCTTCGCGAGCGAGACGACCAGTCGGAGGTTCGCACCGAGCAGGTGCGACTTCGCGCGCTGACCGTCGCGGGCGACCCAGCGCAGCTCGCGCTCGGCCGGCTTCGACAGCCCCGTCGAGTGCTGCAGCTTGTCCTCGGCGAACAGGCCGGCCTCGATGCGCATCGCGAGCTCGACCTCTTGCTCGGCGTTGAGCAGCGCGACCTTGCCGATCTGCTTGAGGTAGTCCTTCACCGGGTCGGCGGTGGCACCCGTGATGGTCGTCGAGTAGACCGGCGCTTCGTCGTCGTCGGTCTGTGAGATGACGAGCGCGCCGGCGGCGACCGCGGCGGTGTCCGTCGCGGGCTTCGCAGCCGAGTCGTCGTCCGAGTCCTCGGTCGCGTCGTCGGTCGTCTCGGTGGCGTCCTCGGCCACCTCGACCGGCGTCTCGTCCTCGGCGCCCTCTTCGTCGTCCTCCGAGGCGGCGGCCTTCTTGCCACTCGCCTTCTTCGGAGCCGCCTTCTTCGGGGCGGCCTTCTTGGCGGCGGCGGTGGTCCTGGTGGCGCGCTTCTTCGGCGCGGCCGTGCCCTCCGTCGTGTCCGTGGCGTCTTCCGCCACGACGCCGTCGGGCGTGGTGTCCTTCGTGGGATCGACCGTCGTGCTCCGGGCAGCCATGCGATCACCTTCCTCGTCGTGCCACGTTCCTGGGGTCGTGGCCTTCCCTCGCCGCCCAGGGCCACCGCCGCGGTACCCCGCGTCGTCTGGTCCTACCGTTCCGGGCAGCACTAGGACCCATGTCAAGTCCCCCGACGCTGAACGCGGGGAACCCGAAAGGGTCCGTGATCATTATTGCACGCGTCCTTTCCGGAACCGTGCAACGAGTGCAACCCACAGTGGAGCCACCCGTATTCCGTCCTCCGCGTGCAGCCGTGCCCGCGTCCGACGGCGTGCCAGGAGCAGCATCACCACTCCGAACCCGACGACCACGTACTGGACGGTCATCGCGACGCGGAAGTTCTGCCAGGCGAACGTGTCGGTGCCGGACGCCGCCGCGAGCACGTCGAGCAGCGACCCGATCGCGAACATCATCACGAAGGCCGCGAGGAACCCGCCGACGTTCACCACGCCGTTCGCGGACCCGAGTGAGCCGACCGGGTTGAAGGACCGGGCGAAGTCGAACCCGATGAGGGAGCCCGGCCCGCCGACCCCCATCGCCACGACCAGCAGGACGAGGACCCACGTCGGCGGCTGGCCCGGCCAGAGCAACACCGCCGTCCACACCACACCGAGCGCGGCGACGATGCCGAGCACCAGGTTGGAACGCCGCATCGGGAACCGCGCGCAGAGCAGGCCGAGGACCGGGCCGGCGACGAACCCGACGACGACGATCACGGTGAGGAAAGTGGCTGCCTCGGTCGCCGAGTAGCCCAGACCGCGGAGCATCGGGACGCCCCAGAGCAGGCTGAACACCGTGCCGGAGGACTGCGTCACGTAGTGCGACCAGAAGCCGAGCTGTGTGCCTGGCCGGCGGAGGGCGTGGCCGAAGGTGTGGAACGCGGCGCCCCACGAGTGCGGGAGCGGGATCGTGTCGGTGCGCACCACGACCGGACCCGCGCGCACGAACACCGCCGCCAGGACGAGCCCCACGGCACTGGCGATCGCCGCGAACCCGAACGCCGCGTCCCACCCGACGGTGTGCAGGAGCAGGGCGAACGGGAACGCCGAGACGATCTGTCCGACCTGCCCGAGGTTGCCCGTCCACTGCGAGATCTGCGGCAGGAGGGACCCGCTGAACCACATCGGCAGCAGACGCATCACCGAGATGAACGTCATGGCGTCGCCGGCACCGACGAGCACCCGCCCGACGATCGCCGGCCCGATCGTCGGCGACAGCGCGACGACGGCCTGGCCGATCGTCAGCAGCAGGGCACCGAGGAGCACCAGGCGACGTGGTCCCACCCGGTCGAGGGCGATGCCCACCGGGATCTGCAGCCCCGCGTACACCGCGATCTGCACGACCGCGAGTGTGGACAGGACGGCAGCGGACACGGCGAAGCGGTCCTGCGCGTCCACCCCGGAGACCCCCAGGGACGACCGCTGCATGACCGCCAGGACGTAGGCCAGGACGGCGACGCCCCAGACGACGAAGGCTCGGCGGGAGTTCACCCGACCAGGCTAGCGAGCGGCCGACGGGTACCCGCGCGGGTGGAGGCTCTGCGGTCAGTCGTCCTCAGCTGCGCTGCGGCGGTCCGCCAGGAACCGCTCGAGCTCCGCGGCGATCGAGTCCGCGGTCGGCACCTGCCCGTCCGCCCCGGTGAGCGGCGATGCGACCGGGTTGCCCTCCATGTACGTGTCGTGCCGCTGCTCGAGCGTGCTGACCAGGCGCTGCAGCTCGGCGTTGCCCGCGACCTGTTCGGCCACGCGCGCCAGGAACTCGCGCCCCTCTTCACGCAGCGCGTCCGTCGGGAAGATCAGACCCGTGGCGGCCGAGATGCCCGAGAGCGCCGCGACCGCGGCGTCCGGGAACTCCGTGTCGGAGAGGTAGTGCGGGACGAGCAGCACCAGGCCGGTGACCTGCTGTCCGAGCCCCGCCAGACGGTGCTCGACCAGGTGCAGGACGTTCGCCGGCGCCTGGGTCTCGGGCTTCCAGACGCTCATCGACTCGACGAGGTCAGCACGGGTGCCGGACACCGTGACGCCGATCGACCGCGTGTGCGGCACCGGCATCGGGATCGCCTGGACCCACGTCGTGTCGGCGACCTGCAGGTCCTCGGCCAGGTCGACGACCGCCTGGACGAACCGGTTCCACTGGAAGTCCGGCTCGTAGCCTGACAGGAAGAGGAAGGGCTGCCCGAGCTCGTCACGGACGAGGTGCAACGTCAGCCGCGGCGGCTCGACGGCCGTGATGTGGTCGTGCTCGAACGTGATCACCGGACGACGGGCGCGCCAGTCGAGCAGGATGTCCGGGTCGAACTCGGCCACGAGTTGGGTCTCGAGCGAGCCGGTGATCGACGCCGTGATCTGCGCCACCGCCGAGCCCGCGTCCGCGAAGCCCGTCAGGGCAGCGACGAGGTGCAGCCCGGCAGGCACCGTCGGGGCGGAGACGTCGAGCGTGTAGAGGTCCTCGGGGTGGTTCATCGGGTCAATGCTAGGCGGGGCCGCCGACGCCACATGGTCGGGCGGCGACGCCGACAGCGAACAGGTGCAGAGCCTCCCGTCATCCGGCCGACGGGAGGCCCGTCCACCGCCCGTCGGTGGGCCGTCAGTGGGCCGTCAGTAGGCTGATCGCATGGTCCGACCGACGCTCTCCACCTCTTCCTCGTCCCCCTCCTCCGTCGACGCCGACGTCCTCGTGCTGGGCGTACGCCCGGGCACCGACGGCGCCCCGGCCACCCTCGTGCCGTCCGCCACGGGCCCCGTCGACGGACTCGCCGATCTCGACCTCGCCGCGGTCGGAGCGACCGGTGCGAAGGACCAGCTCGTCCGGATCCCAGGCGGGGCGTCCGTCGGCGTCGCCGCCGCGGGCATCGCCCTCATCGGTCTCGGCAGTGCGACCGGACCGGCTGCCGTCCGCACCGCCGCCGGCAGCGCCGTGCGCCAGCTGCCGCACGTCGCCGCCATCGCCCTGGCCCTGCCCACGGAGGACGACTCCGCCGTCGCCGCGGCACTCGAGGGCGCCGCACTCGGCGCCTACTCGTTCACGCGACACAAGGGCGCCGGCACCACGGGCCCGACCCGTGGTGACCAGCGCATCACGGTCGTCGCTCCGGCCTCTGTCAGCGCCGACGCCACCGTGCGCCCGGCGATTGTCGCCGACGCCGCGGCCCTGGTCCGCGACATGGTGAACACCGCCGCCGGGGACCTCGGTCCGTCCGACGTCGCCGACGTCGCGGGATCGATCGCCGAGGGACTGCCCCTCACCGTCGAGGTCCTCGACGAGACCGCTCTCGCCGAACAGGGCTTCGGCGGGATCGCGGGCGTCGGCCAGGGGTCGGTCCGTCCGCCGCGACTCGTCGTCGTCCGGTACGAGCCGGCCGGCGCGACCAAGCACCTCGCGCTCGTCGGCAAGGGCATCACGTTCGACTCCGGCGGGCTGTCCCTCAAGCCGGCAGCGTCGATGCTCGGTATGAAGACCGACATGACCGGTGCGGCGACGGTCCTCGCAGCGACGGTCGCGGCTGCTCGCCTGGGCCTCGACACGAAGGTCACCGCCTGGCTCTGCCTCGCCGAGAACATGCCGTCCGGGTCGGCCATCCGCCCGGGTGACGTCCTGACGTTGAAGAACGGCAAGACCGTCGAGGTCACCAACACCGACGCCGAGGGCCGACTCGTCCTCGGTGACGGCATGGCCGCCGCGTCGCTCGAGCAGCCCGACGCGATCGTCGACATCGCCACCCTCACCGGAGCGCAGATGGTCGCCCTCGGAGACCGCACGACCGGCCTGATGGGCAGCGACGACCTGGTCACACAGGTCCGTGCGCTCGCCGACGCGGTCGCGGAGCCGATCTGGCCGATGCCGTTGCCGGAGGAGCTCGACGGCCGTCTCAGCAGCGACGTCGCCGACATGGTGAACGCCACCGTCGGACAGACCGCGGGCGGCATGCTGCTCGCCGCGAAGTTCCTGGAGCGCTTCGTCGGGCAGACCGCCGAGGGCACCACGATCCCGTGGGCGCACCTCGACATCGCCGGACCGTCGGAGAACCGCGGCGCGGGGTACGGCTGGCTCGGCAAGGGCGCGACCGGTGTGATGGTCCGCACCCTGGTCGCACTCGCAGAAGACCTGCAGTCCAAGTAGTAGGTTGGGTTCCGGCGGGGCCGCCGCGTCCGCGCGCGCTCCCCCGCCGGAACTGACGGGACGGGACCGGTACAGACGGTCCGACCGCCGGACGCCGCCGCGCGGTGTCCACCGGGACGGCGTCCAAGAGACACGAAGCCGCCCCCGACACGCACGAGGGAGTTGCACCAGGTGACGGAACAGACTTACGACGTCGTGGTCCTCGGTGGCGGCAGCGGCGGTTACGCCGCAGCGCTCCGAGCCGCTGAACTCGGGATGAGCGTCGCGCTCATCGAGGGCGACAAGCTCGGAGGGACGTGCCTGCACCGCGGCTGCATCCCGACGAAGGCACTGCTGCACTCGGCCGAGGTCGCCGACGCCACCCGTGACGCCGAGAAGTACGGCGTCGTCGCCGAGTTCGCCGGCGTGGACGTGCCGAAGGTCATCGAGTACCAGCAGGGCGTCATCAACTCGAAGTACAAGGGCCTCCAGGGTCTCATCAAGGCGCGAGGGATCACCGTCGTCGAGGGCTGGGGCCGTCTGACCTCGCAGAACACCGTGCAGGTCGGTGACCAGACCGTCACCGGTCGCAACGTCGTGCTCGCCACCGGTTCGTACTCGAAGTCGCTGCCCGGTCTCGAGATCGGCGGCCGGGTCATCACCTCGGAGACCGCCCTCCGCATGGACTACGTCCCGAACAAGGTCGTCATCCTCGGTGGTGGCGTCATCGGCGTCGAGTTCGCCAGCGTGTGGAAGTCGTTCGGGGCCGAGGTCACGATCGTCGAGGGCCTGCCGCACCTGATCCCGGCCGAGGACGAGTCGATGTCCAAGCAGCTCGAGCGCGCGTTCCGCAAGCGCGGCATCGACTTCTCTCTGGGTGTCCGGTTCGACCACGTCGACCAGCACGAGAACGGCGTCGTCGTGACGCTCGAGAACGGCAAGACCTACGACGGCGACGTCCTCCTGGTCGCCGTCGGCCGTGGCCCGCTCACGCAGAACGTCGGCTACGACGAGGTCGGTGTGGCCATGGACCGCGGGTTCGTCACGACGAACGAGCGGCTCGCCACCAACCTGCCGAACGTCTACGCCGTCGGTGACATCGTCCCCGGTCTGCAGCTCGCCCACCGCGGCTTCCAGCAGGGCATCTTCGTCGCCGAGGAGATCGCCGGTCTCAACCCGGTCGTCATCTCGGACAACAACATCCCGAAGGTCACCTACTCCGACCCCGAGGTCGCCTCGGTCGGTCTCTCGCAGTCGAAGGCCGAAGAGCAGTACGGCGCCGACAAGGTCGACACGTACGAGTACAACCTCGCCGGCAACGGCAGGAGCCACATCATCGGGACGTCCGGCGCGGTCAAGGTCGTGCGGGTCATCGACGGCCCCGTCGTCGGCGTCAGCATGATCGGCGCCCGCGTCGGCGAGCTCATCGGAGAAGCACAGCTCGCCGTCAACTGGGAAGCACACCCGGAGGACGTCGCGCCGCTCGTGCACGCGCACCCGACGCAGAACGAAGCCCTCGGCGAAGCCTTCCTGCACCTCGCGGGCAAGCCGCTCCACGCGCTGTGAGCAGCACCGTCGTGCGCACCACGAACACCACAACCCAGAACCACGCCTGCGAGAAGGAGTCCACCCGATGAGCGAATCCGTCAACCTCCCGGCGCTCGGGGAGAGCGTCACCGAGGGTACGGTCACCCGATGGCTGAAGAACGTCGGTGACCGGATCGAGGTCGACGAGCCGCTGCTCGAGGTCTCCACCGACAAGGTCGACACCGAGATCCCGTCGCCGATCGCCGGCGTCATCGAGGAGATCCTCGTCCAGGAGGACGAGACCGTCGAGGTCGGCACCGCCCTCGTCAAGATCGGCGACGGAGCCGGCGGCGGCGACTCCTCCGACCAGGGTGGGTCCGAGTCGACCGACAGCCAGACCGAGGCGGTCGCCGAGGACACCGAGCCCGAGACCGCGCCGAGCACGGAGCAGGACACCGAGGCGAAGGCCCCGGAGCCCGCCGAGCCCGAGCCGACTCCGTCCGGCCAGACCCAGCCCGCGGCTCCGCAGGCACCGTCGGCGCCGCCGGCCGCCTCGCCGGTCCCGCAGGCTGCCCCGGTCCCGCCGCCCGCAGCTGCCCCGCCCGCAGCCGTCCCCGCCCCCGCCAAGGCAGCACCCGCTCCGGCTGCGGCCCCCGCAGCCGCTGCGCCGTCGTCGACCCCGTCCGCGGAGGTCCCGAACCCGACCGCCAACGGTGCGGCCTCGGGGTACGTCACCCCGCTGGTGCGCAAGCTCGCGAACGAGCAGGGTGTCGATCTGTCCACCGTGACCGGCACCGGCGTCGGTGGACGCATCCGCAAGGAGGACGTGCTCGCCTCGGCCTCCGCTGCTGCGGCCGCCCCGGCACCGTCCGCCTCGGGCTCGGCGGCTCCGGCACAGTCCGGGCCGTTCGTCGCAGAGGTCTCGCCGCTCCGCGGGACGCGCGAGAAGATGACCCGCCTGCGCAAGGTCGTCGCCGAGCGTGCCGTGCAGTCGATGACCTCGACCGCACAGCTCACCAGCGTCGTCGAGGTCGACGTGACCAAGGTCGCGCAGTTCCGTGACGCCCACAAGGCTGAGTTCCTCGAGAAGACGGGTGCGAAGCTCTCCTTCATGCCCTTCTTCGCCCTGGCGGCGTCCGAGGCGCTCAAGGCCCACCCGAAGATCAACTCGACGGTGGACGGCGACGAGATCGTCTACCCGGAGACCGAGAACGTCTCGATCGCGGTGGACACCGAGCGAGGTCTGCTCACCCCGGTGATCAAGGACGCGGCGTCGCTCGACCTCGCCCAGTTCTCGCAGTCGATCGCGGACCTGGCGGAGCGCACGCGCAACAACCAGCTCAAGCCCGACGAGCTCGCCGGTGGCACCTTCACGCTGACGAACACCGGTTCCCGCGGCGCGTTGTTCGACACCCCGGTGGTCTTCCTGCCGCAGTCGGCGATCCTCGGCACGGGCATCGTGACGAAGCGCCCGGCGGTCGTGCAGGTCGACGGGCAGGAAGCCATCGCCATCCGCTCGTTCGTCTACCTGGCGCTCTCCTACGACCACCGGATCATCGACGGCGCCGACGCCTCCCGGTACCTGGTGGCCGTGAAGAACCGTCTGGAAGAGGGCAACTTCGGCCCCAACCTGGGCTACTGAGTCCTGGGCTACTGAATCCTGGGCTACTGAGTCCTGAGCTACTGAGTCCTCGGCTACTGGTCGCTCGGTAGCCGGCGAGTTCGACGGCGGCCCCGTCTCCCCCGGTGGGAGGCGGGGCCGCCGTCGTTCCCGCGCCAGGCGACGTTCATCTCGCACCCCACGCCCCGGCCACGACGACACCGACCACGACGACCAGTCCGGTGGCCAGCCGGCGCACGCCGAACCGGTGCGATCCGACGGGCAGCCCGGACCGCAGGAGTCCGCGCCCCGACTGCAGGAGTCGTCCGACGGCCGAGTGCGGTGCCGCAGGCCCTGGCACTCTCGGATCCACATCGAACGCGAAGGTCATCGGCGGTGGATCCCAACGCACCGGCCTCGGCGGGGCAGCGGCACGGATCACGCGGTCGAGCGCGAGGAGCGCCGCTCCGCCGTCCCGGCGGGCAGCCGAGCACGCCTGGTCGACCTCGTCGTGGCAGACCTCACGCGGATCGACGCGTTCCCAGACGGCACGCACGGCGAGGACCAGCGCCTCGACACCCGAGACGACACCGGGCCCGGAGCGATCGGTGGTTCCGGGCGGTCGGTCGACCAGCACGACGGCACCGGCGTCGTCGACCAAGACGTCGTCGATGCCGGCACGACCGAGCAGGACCGCGCCGGCGTCGGCCAGGAGGGCGAGCTCGAGCAGTGGGAGCGTCAGCGTCACGGCGACACCAGCCGTCGGTGACCCGATCCGGTCCAGTGCCGCGGGCAGTGCGAGCCCCACCGGCGCAGATGCCCGCGCGACCAGGGCGCCGGTCTCGTCGCGCCCGATCTCAGCGACTCCCACCAGGTGGTCGTGCGTCACGGTGCTGCGGTCGGCGAGCCACTCGGCGAAGTCGTCGGCGGGCTCCGGGGCTCGCCAACAGAGGTCGATCTGTTCCCACGGTTCCATGGCGACCATCGTGGCGGGGGCGGGGCAGGCCTCCCGGCCGGATCAGCGACCTGTGGACAACGCTGTTCGCCCACAGCCTGGCGTCGGACGGTCCACGATCGACGTGCCAGGCCGTATCCTTGTCGGCATGGCACGCAGCAGTTCCTCAAGCTCCCCGGCGAAGGAGCCCGGTCGTCTCAAGCAGATGTACCAGGTCTTCACCATGACCCGTCGGGCCGACCCCAGCTCCGTCTGGTGGTTCGCCCTCGCGTTCCTCGGACCGGTCGTGGTCGGCGTCCTGGCGGCGCTGCTCATCCCGGGTCAGAACTGGCTCGCGATGACGCTCTGGATCATCGCCGGCGTCCTGCTCGGCGTGCTGCTGTTCCTGATCGTGCTCGGCCGTCTCGCCGAACGGGCCGCTTACTCGCAGATCGAGGGCCAGCCCGGTGCCGTCGGCGCCGTCCTGTCGAACTCCCTGCGACGGCAGTGGCGCTCGAGCGAGATGCCCGTCGCCGTCCACGGTCGGTCGCAGGCGGCGGTCTACCGCGCCGTCGGGACGCCGGGTGTCGTCCTCATCACCGAGGGTCCGGTCACGAACCTGAATCGTCAGGTCGAGGAAGAGCGTCGCAAGGTGGCCCGTATCGTGCCGAACGTCCCGATCCACGTCGTCAACGTCGGTGACGCGGACGGCCAGGTCACGCTCCACAAGCTGCCGCGTGCGATGAACAGGTACAAGAAGGCGCTGAACCGCAACGAGGTCCTGGCGGTGTCGAACCGTCTCGACTCCCTCACGCACGGTCCGGCCGCGGCGATCCCGAAGGGCATCGACCCGACCCGGGTCCGTGCCGGGCGGCCGCGCTGACACGTCGCTCCCCCCGCGTGCCACGACGCCCTCGACCCTTCGGGGTCGGGGGCGTCGTGTCGTTGCGGCGTGCTGGTCGGATCGAGGTCGCACGAGGTGCTGATCTGCGGGCAATGAGGCGGCAGGTCGTGCGACCTCGGCGGACGAGCAGCGGCAGGTCGTAGGACCTCGGCGGACGAGCAGCAGGCTGCCCGGCAGCGGACCGCCATGCTCCGAGACGACCGGGCCCGACGGGGTCTGCCAGGCCGACCAGGCCGACCGGGCCGACCAGGCCGACCGGGCCGACCAGGCCTCAGCGGCGGACGAGCACCGTCCCGGCGACCGCGTCGTGCAACGCCCGGCCGTCCTTCGCGTGGATGAGCACCGGGACGACGATGCAGAGCAGGACCGTCCGGACGATCGGCCGCCACACGCCGACGTAGCCGCCGCGGACCGGGACGACCCGCAGCCCGACGCAGACGTGCCCGAAGGACCCGGACAGCAGCGCGATGAAGACGACCTGCAGTGCCGCGAAGATGCCGAGCGTCACGAAGTTGCCCGCCGCACCGTAGGTCCCGATCACCAGCGAGATCAGCGACGCGAGTGCCCAGTCGATGACGAGGCCCAGGAACCGACGTCCGAACGACCCCATGCTGCGTGGCCCCGACTCCGGCAGTCCGAGGATCTTGCCCGGCCATTCGGTGCGCCCGGGACCGGGAGCGGGCGAGGAGGGCAGAGTGGAGCGGGCCATGTGCTCAGCGTAGGCGTTCCCCCGGCACGTAACACGCTGGAAACAACCCAGTCACGTCCGGGAAACTCCAGGTCAATAGCCTCGTCGGAGGGTGCCTCCTGGTTCCCTCGACACCACCCAACCCCACAGGAGACCGACTCGTATGTTCAGCGATTCCTCCGAGGTGCTTGCCTTCATCAAGGACACGGACGTCAAGTTCCTCGACATCCGGTTCACGGACCTCCCCGGGGTCCAGCAGCACTTCAACATCCCCGCATCAACGGTCGACGAGGACTTCTTCGCCGTCGGTCAGCTCTTCGACGGCTCCTCGATCCGCGGCTTCGCGTCGATCCACGAGTCGGACATGCAGCTCATCCCCGACGTGACGACCGCGTACGTGGACCCGTTCCGTGCGGAGCGCACGCTGATCATGGTGTTCGACATCTACAACCCGCGCAACGGCGAGATCTACGGCCGTGACCCGCGCCAGGTCGCGAAGAAGGCCGAGAAGTACCTCGCCTCGACGGGCATCGCGGACACCGCGTTCTTCGCCCCCGAGGCCGAGTTCTACATCTTCGACGACGTCCGCTACTCCGTGACGCAGAACGAGGCGTTCTTCTCGGTCGACTCCGAAGAGGGCGCCTGGAACACCGGTCGCGAAGAAGAGGGCGGCAACCTCGCCAACAAGACCCCGTACAAGGGCGGCTACTTCCCGGTGTCGCCGGTCGACAAGACCGCCGACCTCCGCGACGACATCTCCCTCAAGCTGATCGACGCGGGCCTCGAGCTCGAGCGTGCGCACCACGAGGTGGGCACCGGTGGCCAGCAGGAGATCAACTACAAGTTCGACACGCTGGTCCACGCCGCGGACGACATCCTGAAGTTCAAGTACATCGTGAAGAACACGGCCGAGCAGTGGGGCAAGGTCGCGACCTTCATGCCGAAGCCGCTCTTCGGCGACAACGGCTCGGGCATGCACACACACCAGTCGCTGTGGTCCGACGGCACCCCGCTGTTCTACGACGAGAACGGCTACGGCGGCCTGTCCGACCTGGCCCGGTGGTACATCGGTGGCCTGCTCAAGCACGCCCCGGCCGTGCTGGCGTTCACGAACCCGACGATCAACTCGTACCACCGACTGATCCCGGGCTTCGAGGCCCCGGTGAACCTCGTCTACTCGGCGGGCAACCGATCGGCGTCCATCCGAATCCCGATCACCGGCACGAACCCGAAGGCCAAGCGCATCGAGTTCCGCGCGCCCGACGCCTCCGGCAACCCGTACCTGGCCTTCGCGGTGCAGCTGATGGCGGGCCTCGACGGCATCCAGAACCGCATCGAGCCGCACGAGCCGGTCGACAAGGACCTGTACGAGCTCCCCCCGGAGGAGGCGAAGAACATCCCGCAGGTGCCGGCATCGCTCGGCGCCGCGCTGGACGCGCTCGAGGCGGACCACGAGTTCCTCCTCAAGGGCAACGTCTTCACCGAGGACCTGATCCAGACCTGGATCGACTACAAGCGCGAGAAGGAGATCCTCCCGATGGCGCAGCGTCCGCACCCGTTCGAGTACGAGCTGTACTTCGGCGTCTGACGCTCCACGCTCCACCACGAAGGGCCCCGCACCGGTCAGGTGCGGGGCCCTTCGTGTGCCGTCCCCTCCGCGGGAGCGACAGATGGTGGCCGGAGGCCCGGCGGCGGCCCGGCGGACCGGCACCGGGCCTCCAGGCCGGTCAGGTCAGGTCAGCGGATCCGGAGCAGGTCCCGCAGGTTGGGACGCGAAGGCGACAGATCACCACCGGATTCCGGTGCAGATCTGTCGCTTTCGCGCACTGTACCGCGGCCCCGGCGCGGCGGCCGACGCACGAGAACGGGGCCCGTGCCGACGGCACGGGCCCCGCTCCGGGGACGATCAGCGGCTGGTGGCCAGCGCGTCGACCGTGCCCGCGGCGACGCTCGCGGAAGCACCCGTGACAGGGGTGGGCCGTCCCAGGGATCGGACGGTCCACCCCGCCCCGACCCAGCGGCCCGTCGGGAGGCAGTTGCGCGCGTCGATCACGACGCGCTGGCCGACGACGGCCGCGAGGGCGACGGGGTCGGCGTCGACGACCTCGTCCCACTCCGTGAGGACGAGGACCAGGTCCGCGCCCTCGATCGCCTCGGTCATCGACGTGGCGTAGGTGAGCGTCGGGAACGACCGGCGGGCGGTCTCCATCGCCTCCGGGTCCCAGAGCGTCACCTGCGCGCCACGGAGGTGCAGCGCGGCGGCCACGTTGAGCGCCGGGGAGTCACGGACGTCGTCGGTCAGTGGCTTGAACGCTGCCCCGACCACGGCGATGCGACGGTTGAGGACCGATCCCCCGGTGGACTCGATCGCCATGTCGATGACCCGCTGGCGCTGGCCCATGTTGATCTCGTCGACCTGCTGCATGAGGCCGACGACCCGGCCGGCACCGATCTCGTTCGCCCGGTGCATGAGGGCTCGGATGTCCTTCGGTAGGCATCCGCCGCCGAAGCCGAGCCCGGCATTGAGGAACTTCCGGCCGATACGGGCGTCGTGGCCGAGTGCGTCGGCGAGGGTCGTCACGTCGGCCCCGGCGATCGCACACATCTCGGAGATCGCGTTGATGAACGAGATCTTCGTGGCGAGGAACGCGTTGGCGCTGACCTTGACGAGCTCGGCGGTGGCGAGGTCGGTGGTGATGACCGGGGTGCCCTCGCTGATCGGGGCGGCGTAGACCTCGCGGATCACGGCGTCGGCAGCGTCCGACGCACCGCCCCACACCAGGCGGTCCGGGTGCAGCGTGTCCTCGACGGCCTTGCCCTCCCGGAGGAACTCGGGGTTCCAGATGAGCTCTGCGTCGATGCCGGCGGGCGTGAACTCACTGACGATCCCGCGGAGCCGTGCGGCGGTGCCGACCGGGACGGTCGACTTGCCGACGATGAGTCCCGGGTGGGTCAGGTTCTCGGCGACGCCGCGGGTGGCGTTCTCCACGAAGGACAGGTTCGCCGCGTGCGACCCGGCCTTCTGCGGGGTCCCGACGCAGACGAAGTGCACGTCCGCCGCAGCGACCGCTTCGGCGATCGAGGCCGTGAACCGGAGCTTCCCGCTGGCGACGTGCTTCGTGATGAGCTCGGGGAGTCCGGGCTCGTAGAACGGCACCTGGCCGGCGGAGAGCGCGGCGAGCTTCGCGGGGTCGACGTCCACGCCGATGGTCTCGAAGCCCATCTCGGCCATGGCGGCGGCATGCGTGGCACCGAGGTACCCGGTGCCGATGACGCTGATGACCGGTGCGGGTCGGGTGTCGGCGGACTTCTTCGATGCGGTCACTTCTTGACCTCCTGCAGGTCGTAGTCGATGTCGGTGCGGGCGATGCCGGCGACGAACGCCGCCAGGCTGTCGGCACGGGAGTTGAGTCGCCAGTCGTTGGTGGTGCGGGCACCGTCGACGATCGTGGTGGCGGTCTCGCTGAAGTACGCGAAGCCGATGACGTCCGAGTTGGCGGGGTCCGCGAGGGCGTCGAACAGCGAGTCGATCCACTGCGACTTCTGCCCGTTCGACACGGCGGAGCCGGTCTCGGTCGCGCCGATCTCGCTGAGCAGGATGCGCTTGTCGGGCGCGATCTGCCGGATCTGGTCGAGCGTCGCACCGAAGGTGGTGGCGAAGGTCGGCGACTCAGCGGCCTTGCGGTAGTACCCGCTCATGCCGACCCAGTCCACGTAGTCGTCGCCCGGGTAGTACGCCTGCATGTAGTCGACGGTCTGGTACTTCGGGTTGCCCAGGGCGTCGATGCGGGTCGGAGCCCAGTTCCAGATGACGTAGTCGTTCGCACCCGCACGCTCGAACACGTCGTGCACGTGCTTCCACATCGCGACGAACGAGCCCGGCGCGTTCTGCTGGGCGGTGCCGTCGGACCAGTTGTACCAACTGCCGTTCATCTCATGGTCGAGACGGATCACCACGGGCTGTCCGTTCGCCTTGAGCGCGTCGGCGTACTTCGTCAGGTAGTCGTCGAACGCTCCCCCGGTGATGTCGGCGTTCGCGTACCCGGGGACGTACTTCTGGTCGTTGCCGGTGGTCGCCGGCCGGGTCTCCCAGGTGAGCAGCGGCACGCGGCCGTTGGTCCACGATCGCTGCACGGCACCCGCGTTGAAGTCCTGGTCGAAGCCCTGGAAGTAGCCGACCATGTTCGTCGACCTGCCGACCTGCTGGGACACCTCGTCGTACTCGGCCCAGTTGAAGGGCGACTGCGCCGTGTAGAGGCCGTACCAGCGGGACTGCTGGGCGAGGACCTCGGTCTTCGTCGGCACGTCGACCGGGGCCGCCGGGTCCGGGTCGGTCGAGGGGCCGTCGGTGCCGGGGACGACGGTCGGACCGCCGCCCTGGCCCGACCCGCCGGACGAGGACCCGCCCGAGCCGGCCCCTGTCTCTTATACACATCT